>CAZJPN010000029.1:0-63370 GCA_964547905.1 uncultured Pseudomonadota bacterium
CCTTATTAGACCACTTCTCTGAATCTGCTTTCTGGGTGATAGTATTGATAAGGCTCTCTTTAGCTTCGACTATAGCTTTGTTGATGGCACCTGCCTGCTCCTTAAACTGTGTTAAGCCATATGTCTGTCGAATCTCAGCTAATGATTCGCTTCCTCTGTCTCTAAAATAAGAAAGCAATTCTTTTTTATTATTCTTGAGTGACTTATCTATGTTCAATTAGTCTTCCTTCAAGATCCAACGTAGCTTAGGGACCTTTAATATTACTTAAAATTACTAATATAATAATTTTAACTGAATGTTAAATAGTGTCAAGGTTTAGTAATGTTGTTTCTTCAAGGGTAAGGTGTGCCATTGGACGGTCAACGAGTTCAAGGTGACATGCCAGTGGTCTAATTTAGCGAGAGTTCCCCACCTGTAAGGGTGGGGGTGAGAGCAAGGTGCCGCATTTTGTTGCCCTGTGATATAATAGGGGCATGAAGCTACACCGACAAGCACATGCTGTATATAAGACACAGTACCATATTGTGTGGGTAACAAGATATAGAAGAAAAATCCTCGTGCAAGGAATTGGAGAATACTTCAAGAAGGCGATAGGAGAAGTGCGGGAATTTTACCCTGATTGGTATATAGAAGAGGTAGGCATTGAGGCAGATCATGTTCATATACACATGGTAATTCCACCAAAGTATTCAGTATCGAAAGTAGTTGAAACGATAAAGAGCATCACGAGCAGACGATTGAAAGAGAAATTCACGCACTTCCTGAAGAAAGTATATTGGGATGAAGATGGCATATGGGCGAGAGGATTTTTTGTGTCGACTGTAGGGATCAATGAATCAATTATCCGTAAATATGTACAGCACCAAGGGCAACAAGATGCGGGTCAAGCGAAGCTTGAATGGTAGGATACCCCACCTGTAAGGGTGGGGTTCTTCATTCGCAGGATTTTCGTTCTCAAGAAAAAAGAATGGGATAAATCTGCCCGGATCTGGAGTAAGGTGATCCTGAATCTGATGACACGGGGGATTTATAACTATAAAGATGAAAACGCTGTCCCGCCGTCCATGACAAAGCGAACATAAAAAAAATGCCGCATAATTTTTATAAACGTCAAACAGCCCAAAGCCGCGCCGCTATGTTTTGTAAATCTCAGAAATAAAATAAATCTTGATTTTATTGACATGCAAACCGTTTCTATGAAACAGAATGACATGTCATTCTGATGTTAATTTTAAGAAGAAAGGATTTGAAGGTGATTCTATGAAGAAATGGGTGGCGACTTCGGTTGTGGGCATGGCAGTGTTGTTTGCCGCTGCAATCGCAATGGGAGCATCGGTAAATGGTCCTGCTGTGGGCGGTGAGACGGGCATTGCGAGGGTGGTATCTGCTGAAAGCCTTCCTGCCGGAGCTTTCATGTTTGGCGTAAACGGATTATATTTCTATTCCAACGACCTTTTAAACACAGCGGGTGATATAAACCAGAGATTCGAGGGAAATGTAAACCTGACGTACGGCGCAACGGACTGGCTTGAAGTGTTCCTGAGCGAGTCTAATTCCTCACAAACCATAACAAACAAATCTGCAGACAGGCATAACCTGTATCAGGTTTTCGGGGACTTGACAGGCGGTTTGAAGGTAGACTGGCATATTCCTTATAACATCGTTCTTGGCATGGATGCGTTTGCTCAACTGAATACAAAAACGGAGGCATTCGGGTATCAGTCTGGTGCAACAAATTTTGGTGCAAGGCTGCTGGGGACGAAGGAATTTGACGGGATAAAAGGGGTTCCCATCGCCGTTGATGTTAATCTCGGATACACCTGGGATCAGTCAAGGTATTTATTGTCGGGACCAAACTACACGATAGGGCAGTATGCCACTGTTGCTGACCTTTATGCCGCCGGATTACCGAATAACGAAATAGAATCTGCTCTAGGAGTTTACCACAGTGATCAGGTACTTGGTGCTATCGGAATACGCGTCCCCTTTACCTACGTTACGCCGTTTGTTCAATATTATACAAATCAGATCCTCAGCAGTTCCAAACCATCACTTCATTACGATCAGTCACCCCAGTTTATCATTCCCGGGGTGAGATTTATGCCGGTTAAACCCCTTGCGATAGACCTTGGTGCCGAGCTTGGCATTACAAAGGTGGAGACACTGCCTGTTGCGGGTGTACCGGGAGAAACAAAACAAGTCAAGGGGGTACCTCTGTGGACCGTGATACTCGGTGCAAGCTATACGATTCTTCCTGGTGCAAAGGCACCTCTGCCCGTTGCACAGCAGCGCACCGGCGAGATAGCCGGTACGGTGACCGGTACAACAGGTTTGCCGCTTGCAGCAGTGGTATCCATAAGCAATATAACTCAATCACCGGTCGGCACAAATCCGAAGACAGGGGCTTATACGGTACGGCTGCCAGCCGGCAGCTATGAAATGGCGGTTTTTGCCCAGGGCTTTACGAATCAAACGGCCGATGTCCGGGTCAAGAATCATGAAAAGACCATCGTAGACTTTATGCTCAGGCCTGCGTCAGGAACAGAGCAAAAACGGACTGAAACCATTGAACAGGCAATGCAAAAGATGACCATAAGCGCGCAATCCATTCATTTTAGCATAGGAAGTACAACGGTGCGGCCTGTCTTTTATCCTGCATTGAATGAGCTTGTCCGGTTGCTCAAAGACAATCCTTCTATGCATATTCTGATAGAGGGAAACACGGACAATTCAGGTTCTGTAGGACTGAATCAGAGGCTGTCACAAAAACGGGCAGAATCTGTGATGCGCTACCTTATTCAGCATGGCATAGCTCCAGAACGTTTACAGGCTAAGGGGTATGGCGAAGCACGTCCCGTCGAACCCAATACCACGACAGGAGCACGGGCCATCAACAGAAGAGTGAATATACAATTTACCATAGAATAAATGGGAATAAAGAGAATGTAAGGAGGAAATTGAACCATGAAACATATAAAACTTTTATTGTTGACAAGTATAAGCATTGCGTTTGTTTATTTTATAGGATGCGGCAGGCCGAACGGCAGCACCCTGCCGATGATCGATAGCCTGAACATATCGCCAAACCCCATAACACCGCAGGGCATCATGACTGCAGCTGTAATTGCGTCCGATCAGGACAGTGATGTGCTCCATTACACATGGACTGCATCTCAGGGATGGTCTGTAACTGGATATGGAACTACTGCAACAGTGGTTGCCCCGCCGGCATCGAATGAAGGCGGGAATATTACGGTGACGGTAAATGACAGCAGCGGCAACAGTGTAAGTGGATCCATAAATGTAGCAACAACAGGCACCGGTGGCAGCGGCAGTTCATACATAAGCAGCATCTATGTATCACCAAATCCAATGAATCAACCGCTTGGAGGCAATAATCAAAAAGCAACAGCAACCGTCATGGTAACGTCATTGACTCAAAGTACCGGCAGTCTGACTTTTAGTTGGTCAATAACATCAACGACGTCGGGTTGGAGTGTGACAGGCACCGGCAGTACCGCGACAATCACGGCCCCGCTTGTTTCCTATAGTACTGCAACGCTAACAGTCATAGTCTATGACTCAACAAACATTGTATCATCCAGTACGACAAACGTGTTCACCGGTTTAATGGAATCAACGTACCCTGTGGGAACCAACCCAATTGGTGTAGCAATAGATGCATCGGGTAATGTATGGATATCGGACGGTATACTGCCGTCTACGAACTATGCAATAAAGTTAAATTCCGGTGGTTCTCGACAAGGCACATACCAGGTCGGCAGTATGCCTGAAGGTATGGCAATAGACGCATCCGGCAATGTCTGGATTGTAAACTATGCGAGTAATAATGTCACAGAATTGGATGCCAACGGAAATCTCATTACCACGGTAACTGTAGGGAATGCTCCTCAGGGTATAGCAATAGATGCATCCGGTCAGGTCTGGGTCACCAATTTTTATGATAGCACGGTCACGGTTTTTAGTTCAACAACAGGAACGTTGATCACCACGGTAAATCTGGCGAGTTATAGTTATCCTCTTGGTATTGCAATAGACGGTTCAGGCAATGCATGGGTTGCAAATTCCGGCAGCAGTACAATAAGCGAATTGAATCTGAGTGGCGTCGTGAATACCCTTGCCTTCAACTCACCGCCTTTTGCCATAGCAATAGCCCCTTCAGGAAATATTTGGGTTACCAATGGTTTTATGAACAGCGTGACAGAACTCACTATGGCGGGGACAACAATCACCACGGTGACCGGTTTAAGGAATCCCGCGTGTATCGCAATAGACAGCGGAGGCAATATCTGGATTACCAACAGTATGGGTAATACCATTACTGAGTTGGATCCAGCAGGTAAAATCATTAATATCTACACGATTGGTATGAATCAATCACCCGAGGGTATGGCGATAGACGCATCAGGCAACCTTTGGATAGCAAATTATCAGAGCAATACGGTAATCGAGATATTCGGTATTGCAAAAGGACCTCAATACTTTCCGTACACAGGCCCTCAGTTTCCCGGTGGAGGCAATATTAGTTTTGGCGGACCTGGATAGATCCGCTATGACTAAAAAACAGGTAGTGTGGCTAAGGGCATCCAGTACCCCCCTGTTCCTGCTTTACCGATACCTCCTGCCCTCAGTTCCGCGCCGGAGGGAATCAGCAAAGTAAGAAGTAGGAAGCAGACAATAAGAGGCAGAATAACGGGGTCAAATCTTTTAGTTTGACAAATGAGGTATAGGTTGATAGGAAACTGATCATGGCAAGACAGTTGAGGATAGAATTTCCAGGTGCAATATATCATGTAATGAGCAGGGGTAATGAGAAAGGTCATATCTTTAGAAAAGATGCAGACAGGGTTTTATTCATAGACACGTTAAAGGATAGCGCAGAATTAGCCGGTATTGAGGTTATCGCATATGTATTGATGGACAACCATTATCATATGATAATAGCCACGCCAAACAGCAACCTCAGCGATTTCATGAGGCATTTTGCAGTAACCTATACAGTAAGATTTAACAGGCGGTACAGCAGGTCAGGGCATCTCTTTCAAGGAAGATTTAAAGCAATACTTGTAGAACAAGACCCATATCTTGTTGAATTAAGCAGGTATATTCATTTAAACCCCATAAGGGTAAAGGCACATGAATTGGAAGTGATACAACAAAGATGGGAGTATCTAAAGACATATCCATGGAGCAGTCTTACTGGATATACCGACAAAAAGAAGCAAGTAGAATGGATAAGATATGACAGGATATTGAGTTACTTGAAAGGGCGAGAAAGTGATTATAAGAGATATATAATAGAGGGATTAAAATCTGGTATAAATAATCCTTTGGATGAAGTAAGAAGCCATATTATCTTAGGAAGTGAAGGATTTATTGAGAAAGTAAAAAAGTATTTTGAAAAGAACCAACAAGAGAGGGAGGTACCTGCCTTAAGGTCACTAAAAAAAGTGCTGACAGCGGAGGAAATATTCAGTGAGGTAGGCAAATATTTTCATATAAATAAAGAACAACTGATCAACAAATCCGGCAGGCAGCATAGGCAAATAGTGATTGATATGATGTATAGGTATACCAATCTGGCTCAAAAAGAGATAGGGAAGATATTCGGGATAGACTATTCAACAGTAAGTCAGCACAGGAGGAGATTGGTAATGCAGATTAAAGAAGATAAGAAACTGCATGGAACTATTAACAGGATAAAAGATGTGCTTGACAAATTGTCAAAATAAAAGATTTGACCCCTAATTCTCTCTAATTTAGATAAGAAAAAAGAAAGGTGATTTCATGAAGTCTTTTGATAAGCTGGTTGAGATAATGGCAAGGCTGCGTGGTGATAATGGTTGTCCATGGGACAGGGCTCAGGATATTGACAATCTGAAACAGTATGTAATCGAGGAGGCATACGAGGTTGTTGATGCTATTGAATCCGGGAAACCGGATGCTATACAGGAAGAACTCGGAGATCTCGTGTTGCAGGTTGTTTTTATAGCAAGGCTTGCTGAAGAAAAACATTGGTTCGATATCGATGATGTACTGAAAGGCATTAACGACAAATTGATACATAGGCATCCGCATGTTTTCGGGAATATAAATGTAAAAACAAAAGAGGATGTACTGAAAAACTGGGGCAGACAGAAGCATAAAGAGAAGGGTACAAAAATCTTTGATATTCCTTTACAGATGCCATCGTTGCAGGCTTCATACAGATTAATAGAAAAGGCGAAGAGGCTTGGACTGAATCCTGTTAAAGTGGATAAAGATATTTCAAGCAGGCTCAGAAAAGCTTCTAAAGGAAAGATTGAAAGTGAAATAACAAATATGCTTTTATCTGTAACGGCGTTATCACAGGAGTATTCCGTAAATCCGGAGGATCTATTAAGATCGGCCAACATCATGCTGATAAAGAAATTAAAGGTAAAGTCAGGCAAGGATGGTTTTTGACTTTTTTTTTATTAATCTTATATTATTTGCTACAGAATAGATATTTCACGATAAGGGGTGATAAAATATAAATATGAAGATTATAAAGTATATTTTCACAATAGCTGTTGTAGCCGGGTTACTGGTATTTGTTGTTTTTCATTTAATACCGCGGAATAGCGATTCAAGCAATTTGCAACAACAGAACAATACTCCACAGGCTTCGGGCAACAGTACAGTACAATCTACAACCAATAGTTCAGTGCCGTCATTTATGCTCATGGACTTGGAAGGTAAAGAAAAGCAGTTGGATGACTACAAGGACAAGCTGATACTTGTTAATTTTTGGGCAAGCTGGTGCGGTCCCTGTAATGAAGAAGCTCCATCTATGGAAAAAATGTATAAAGAATTACATTCAAAGGGGCTTGTCGTGGTGGGTATAAGTATAGATCACCATGTATCGCAGGTGGACAAGTTTGTTAAGGAGTATTCGATAACCTTTCCTGTTTTGCTGGATACAGACGAGAACGTCGCATCTTCTTATGGTATAACAGGTGTTCCCGAGACCTTTATTTTGAACCGTAATTATAAATTGATAAAACATATTATAGGTCCGATTGACTGGACATCGCCTGATGCTACAAACTATCTATCCGAACTTTTAAAGGAGGAGAAATGACGACAAAAGAAAAAACACTGGGTAAAAGTGGTCTTATCATAATAGGTTCCATCATCGGTATCATGTTTGTCGTGGGGGTTATTGGCTATATAGGAGGTAAGGTTACCAATGGTAAGAATGCCGTCAATCAACAGGCATCTGGCTTATCCGCACCGGAAGAGAATGCAACTGCACCGGATTTTTCTCTTAAAACAATAGATAACACTGCTGTAAGGTTATCGGATTACAGAGGAAAAGTAGTATTCCTTAATTTCTGGGCTACATGGTGTCCACCGTGTAGAATGGAGCTTCCGTCTATGGAGAAATTATACGAGAATTTAAAAACCCAGCCCTTTGTCATTCTTGCTGTGAATGTGGATGAAAGCGATCCCGATAATGTTAAAAACTTCGTCAATAGCATGAATTTAACATTTCCAGTGCTCATGGATGATGGGAGCGTTTCAAAGATATACAATGTAAATGCCATACCTACTACCTTTATTATAAGAAAGGATGGAACTATAGATGCTATAGTTAACGGTGCAAGACCATGGGATGACCCAAGCTATGTAAGTGCATTCGATAAGTTATTAGCCGGGCCCTACAAAAAATAATGATAGAGTCAACCAATGTATCTATTTTTATAGCTTTTGTCGCGGGGATATTTTCTTTCGTATCGCCCTGTGTGTTGCCGATAATACCATCCTATATAACGTACATAACAGGCCTGTCTTTTGAGGATTTTGATCAAGAACAAAATAGAGCTGCTGTAAGAAAAATAACGATCATCCATTCTTTGATTTTCATAATAGGGTTTAGCATGGTATTTGTGGCCCTTGGTGCTTCTGCAACTGCTATCGGCAATATTTTTACTAAATACAAGGATGCAATCAGGATTGTCGGAGGCATTATAGTAATAATATTCGGTATACATATAACCGGGCTTATAAATCTGAAGTTTCTTGAGAGTGAGAAAAAGGTGCATCTAAAGAATAAGCCCGCAGGTTATCTGGGTACACTTCTTGTAGGCATAACATTCGGTGCGGGCTGGACACCGTGTATCGGACCGATACTCGGAGCAATCCTATACCTCGCTATGAATATGAAGACCGTGTACTCGGGAGTAATAATGTTGGCGGCATATTCGCTTGGACTCGGGGTACCGTTCTTTTTATCCTCACTTGCCATCAACAGCTTCCTTGTTTACTTCAAAAAATTCAGAAAGTATGTTAAAGCTGTGACAATAGCTTCAGGAGTATTCCTTATAATTATCGGTGCACTGCTTGTCAGCAATCGCTTTGCTACGATATCGAATTATTTTCAGCAATTAATGCCAAATATAAACATCGAAGCAAAATAACCGATCCCCGTTAAGCCTTTTCGGGTTAAGCCTTCTTTACCAGCAGCTTGAAATGAGTGTCATCGAGCTTGTCGATTGAAACGATCGCATTGCCGTCGTCCTCGAGGCTTCTGGGTACGTTTGTTATCGGTTCACCTTCATCAAGATAAATCTCAAGCTCAGTTCCTCTGGTCAGTTCTTCAAGCTTTAATTTCGCCTTAACATAATTGTAAGGGCATTTGACGCCCTTTAAATCAAGTATCTCTTTTGTCATTTTAACCTCTACTTTGTTCATTTCTTTTATAGATTTGCCGCTCAATAAAGCTTCGTCAAAAGATTCCGTAATTTTCCGTATCGTGTGGATAGACTTTTTGACATCTTTTACCGTACGTTGTATGTCGGCAGGCTGTTCATGTGCGAACAGGGTATTGTAAACATCATGTACAGTGTCATCGATGATATTATCAGCGTACAGTTGCTCTATGTATTTGTTTAAATCTACGCTTATTGTATCCGGGTCCTCACCCTGCATGATCAGGAGCGCCTGTACGGCATACGTGATTGCGGCTTTCGCCTGCTCAAGGGCTTGCTCTGCGAGACCCCGGTTCGAAAACGTATCAGCATCCATTATTCTTGTCTCTGCACGGTTCAGGTAGATCTCTATAGTATCTACGACACCCCCGGCACATTCACCCTTGCCGATATCCTTTATGCTGAACGGCTCATCCATGCCGTAATCATAGTAAAATTCCGGTGCACGTTCATATTCGGGAAGGTATGAATACATGATCAGTTCTTCCGTTAATTTATCCTCACCGTATCTTGTTACCCATTTTTCGAACGGTTCGTTGTCTTTCTTTGTGCTGCTGTAGAGTTCCATGATCCTTTTTGTTAAAGCCGGTATATGCTTTGCCGGTATTTTCAAAAAAGGTTTTGCAAGTTTAAAACCGTTTTCTTTGCCGTTGCCTCCCAGATAGACCTGATAAAACGGGGCGTGCCTGTCTCCTATACGCCGTGCCATACCGCTGAAGCCTATATTGCCTATGGAGTGTTGTGCACATGAATTGGGACATCCGCATACCCTTATGGCAATGTCAGAGAAGTCTCCTTTGAGATTTGCATTCAGTTCGTTCTGTACTTCCAGTGCCAGCCCTTGAGAACGTGCAATACCAAGATTACATGTCTTGGCACCGGGGCAACTCACGATGCTGCACATTGCTTTGTCCTGCGGGATCAAACCAAGGCGCTGAAGCTCGGCGTATATGTTATTCAGGTTGTCGGCGTTAACCCACGGCACAATCAAATTTTGATCAAGGGAGGTTCTGATTTCTCCGCTGCCGTAAAAACGGGATAGATGTGCAATATCTTTTAACTGCTTTGAATTGGTATCCCCGAAGGGCAGGTGAATGATTACGGCATAATATCCTTTCTGTTTCTGCTTTATCACATCGTGCTTATACCATTGATCCCTTGCTCCCTCGATCCCTCGATCCGTTGTCCCCTCAAATTCCCCTACAGTCTGTTCATCCCCGTCATGTGCTGGCATATCTATAGAGTTGTATTCTCCGTATATTCCTTGAACGACTTCGTACTCTCTTTCAATCAATGCTTTTACCTCGTCAATCCCTTTTTCTTCAAATACATATTTAAGTCTTGCCATGTTTCTGTTGACCCTGTTGCCATGCCTGTCGAATACCCTGACAATGGCATCGGAATAAAGGATGGCCTGGTCGTACGGTATAAAATCTTTGAGAAGATAAGCAGGCCTCGGATGTCCGCCGAGTCCGCCACCGACATAAACCTTAAAGCCCGGCACTCCGTTGCTTTCAGCTGCAATGAGTCCAACATCATTGATCCTGCTGTATGCGCAGTCATCGCTGCATCCGCTGAATGCGATCTTAAACTTTCTCGGCAGGTTCTGGCATAATGGATTGCGCAGAAAATGTTCTGTTGTTTCATGTGCAATATCGGAAACATTGAACACCTCTTTTGAGCATATACCTGCAAGGGGGCAGGACGTAATATTCCTGACAGAGTTGCCGCAAGCCTCGCGTGTCGTTATGCCGGCTTCTGCGTAAGCAGTCAGTATGTCGGCTGCATCTTTCAAAACTACCCAGTGTATCTGGATATTCTGTCTTGTCGTGAGATGTGCAAGTCCGCGCGCATGCTTTTCCGCAACCTCAGCGATGCGTTCGAGTTGGTAATCAAATAGCCGGCCCTGGGGCAGCTTTGTTCTTACCATGTAAAATCCGGGTTGGCGCTGACTGTATATGCCTTGATTTAGCCTTATGGTTTTAAACTTCTCTTCACTGATAGTGCCGGCTAAAAACCGATCTATTTGTCCTTTAAATTCATCAATCTCTGTTTTTGTCAATTCCTTTAAAATTTGCATTGTTACTCCAATATAAGTAATTTACTCCGTTAGAAACCCCAGCCATTTGGGTCTGTTCGAAAAATATCTCTAACATATAATATACTTTTAATAGTGTATAGATACGTCCGTTTCTAACGGGGTTTGCTTATATAAATAAGCAATTATTAGTATTCTTGTCAAGAATTAGTTTAAATTTGAATAAACTATATTTTATAATATGTTATGGGTTTAATGGTTAAAAACAAAAAATGGCGAACCAAGGCTCGCCACTACAGAGGACTTAAGCCTCTAAAAGTGGGGGTAGAGTAGGTTATATGGATCGCGCGCCATAGCCACCTGATCGATGCTTTGCTAAGCTAAATCAATTTCTTTAGATTTTTCTTGCGTTAGGCAACTTCAATTGTTAAACATAAATACTTATGTGGAATATAATAATTACCGGTTTAACCTCACTTTTTACTGATATATCAAGCGAAATGATCTATCCAATCATCTCACTTTATCTGCTTGCTCTTGGTTCAAGCCCTGCACTCATAGGATTTATTGAAGGTATTGCAGAGAGTACTGCAAGCATAGTGAAGGTTTTTTCTGGTGCAATATCTGACAGGCTCAGGAAGAGAAAATCACTTGCGATCCTTGGGTACGCATTCTCCCCAATTGGGAAATTCTTTATGTGGCTTGCAAAGGGTTGGAGTTTTGTATTTATAGGCAGAACACTGGACAGATTCGGCAAAGGCATAAGAACAGCACCACGGGATACAATCATAGCTGAATCAAGCAAGGAAGAAAAAAGAGGGGCAGCCTTCGGTCTTCATAGGGCCATGGACACGCTCGGTGCTGTTCTGGGTGTTATAATGGCAATCGTGATAATGAGACACCTTGGGCTGAATGAGGGCCTGCATACGACACAAAAGATTCAATCCTATCTTCCCGCATTCAAAACGATAATACTTATAAGTCTAATCCCTGCTGTCATTGGCGTTGCGGTTTTGTTTCTTGTAAAAGAAACAGGTACGGGCAAGCCGTTGGCATATAATCTATCATTGAAGTGGTCGAAGCTCGACAGAAGGTTAAAGGCTTTTCTTATCGTCACTTTTATATTTACCCTCGGAAACTCTTCAAACCAATTTTTACTCATGCGCGCAAAGGACATCGGCTTCTCGGTTGAAGGGGTGCTTCTTCTTTATCTTGTTTATAACCTTGTTTACGGCGTTATTTCATGGCCTGCTGGAAGACTTTCAGATAAGATCGGCAGAAAAACGCTGATTGTTCTGGGTTACTTTGTTTATGCCATTGTTTATACAGGCTTTGGCTTGTCCAATACCAGTTCTGCCATGTGGATGCTGTTTTCCATCTATGGTCTTTATATAGCTTTTACAGAAGGGGTTGAAAAGGCACTGGTTTCCGATATAGCACCAAAGGATCTCAGGGCTACGTTGATAGGCTTACATGCAACACTTGTCGGCATAGGACTGTTTCCTGCTTCTTTGCTTGCGGGACTTATATGGGATACGCTTGGACCGCAATTCACGTTCTATTTCGGTGGATTGATGGGGCTTATAGCGGCGATCGGAATGTTGATAGTACTGTAATTTATATTGTAGGGGCTTAAAATGTTAAGCCCCTACAGATGTGATAATAATATTATTCTGCGAGAATCTTGTTGATATTTTCCTGAATTTCCTTTGGTGTCCACATACCTTCGGATTTTGTTACACCGTCTGTCATCTTCATGTAGAACTGATATATCCTTCTTCCCTGTACGCCGAATATCTTGCCGGTTATGCCTTTTGAAAGCTCGGATGCAAGGAATACTACGACAGGGGATATATGTTCCGGAGCAAGGTCCTTTTCCTGTCCTGCAAACATTGGGAGATCCTCTGTCAGTCTTGTATATGCAATAGGTGCTACCGCGTTTACGGTTATGCCGGCCTTTTCGAGTTCCATGGCATCAGTCTTGGTCATAGAATAAATGCCGCCTTTTGCAGCGCTGTAGTTCGTCTGGCCGAAGTTGCCCATCAGTCCGGCTATGGACGTTGTATTTATGATCCTTCCACCCTGACCCTGTTCCTTTAAAACCTTTGCTGCTGCCTGTGTTACGGCGAAAGTACCTTTAAGATGTACTGCTATGACGATATCAAATTCTTCTTCTGTCATCTTGAGGAGTGTTTTATCACGAAGTATCCCTGCATTGTTTACGACAATATCCAGTCTTCCAAAAGCGCTCATGGCTGTCTTTACGATATTGGCCGCGCCCTGCATTGTTGCCACGGAATCGTAATTTGCAACCGCAGACCCGCCCATTTTTTTGATCTCATCGACAACCACATCGGCAGCCTTCGTTGATGCCCCGGAACCGTCTCTCGTGCCTCCGAGATCATTAATGACAAGCTTTGCACCTTCTTTTGCCATTGCAATGGCATGCTGCCTTCCAATGCCAGCACCGGATCCGGTTATTATTACGACTTTTCCGTCAAGAAGCCCCATAATCTTACCTCCTTTAATTTTTGATAATATAATCAATAAAAGTAATTGCAGCTTATGTCAATAAATTTACGCAGTGTGGGTTAATCAAAAAAATGTATTTTTTTGGTTACCTGTTTCATTGCTTCAAGTACTTTCTCGAGCATTGGTCTTGTGTGTGATGCAGTGGCGGTCATTCTGAGCCGTGAAGTGCCCTCCGGAACTGAAGGCGGCCGTATGCCTGAAACAAAGATCCCCCGTTCGAACAGCATTGATGATAATTGCATGGTCTTATCCGCATCGCCGATTATAACAGGTATAATCGGTGTTGGATCATTGGCAATGGTAAAGCCGATGCTTCTCAGACCGTTCCTTAGAAAATTGATATTGCCTGTGAGTTTTTGTCTTAACTCGGGATGCTGTTGTACAAGTTCAATTGCCCTGGAGCTTACAGCGCAGACAGCAGGAGGCAGGGCTGTTGTAAAGATAAAGGAACGTGATTTATTCATAAGATATTCAACAAGGGATTTACTGCCTGCGGCGTATGCACCGAAACTTCCCAGTGCCTTGCCGAGTGTACCCATCTGTATGTGGATTTTATCACTTACGCCGAACATTTCTGCCGCACCTCTGCCATTTTTACCGAGTACACCTGTTGCATGTGCCTCGTCAATCATGATCAATGCATTGTATTTTTCTGCGAGCATTACCAGTTCCTTCAAAGGTGCAATATCTCCATCCATACTGAAGACACTGTCTGTGACTATTAGCTTTTTTTTCAGTCTCTTGCCATTGCTTCCGCTATTTATAGATCTGAGTATATCTGCGACCATTGTTACATCACGGTGTTTGTATATATATACCTGCGACCTGCTCAATCTTATTCCGTCTATAATCGATGCATGGTTGAATTCATCCGACAATATTGCAGTATCGTTGTCTGCTATTGCAGATATGATCCCTGTATTTGCATTGTAACCGGAATTAAAAACAAGTGCTGATTCTGTTTTTTTAAATAAAGCTATATCATGCTCCAGTTGCTCATGCGGCGTCATATTCCCGGATATCAATCTTGAGGCACCTGCAGCAACACCATACCGTTTTATTGCTGATACCGCTTTTTTAATAAGCACAGGGTGGTTTGCAAGCCCGAGATAATTGTTTGAACACATAAGTATAATGTCTCTGCCGTCTATTCTTACGACAGGGTTTTGTGCACTTTCTATTTTCCGCATAATTCTAAAGAGCTTGTTTGCTTTTATTTCTTTCAGCTCTTTAGATAGAAGATTTAAAGGATTCATTATACCGCTATCGGCTTTGATACCTCGAGACCGAGATCACGGATCATTCGTAAATCATCTTCCGATGGTCTGCCGGATGTTGTCAGATATCCTCCTGTCATCATGCCGTTTGCGCCTGCATAGAAGATCAAGGATTGCATATCCCTGAGATTAAACTCTCTGCCGCCGCATATAACGATGTCTTTATCCGGCAGGATCAATCTGAACATGGCTATTATTTTTAAACATTCTGTAGGTGTTAAAATGCTTTTCCCTTCGAGGGGGGTACCCTTTACGGGATTTAAAAAGTTGATAGGTATGGAATCAACATCGAGCGCTTTCAGAGTAAACGCAAGCTCAATACGGTCTTCCCATGATTCGCCAATTCCGAACACACCACCGCTGCACACATTCAAACCAACAAGCTTTGCAGCCTTTACAGCATCAACATCATCATCGTATGGATGGGTTGTGCAAACATTTGAGAAGAAAGACCGCGAAGTCTCAAGGTTATGATGGTATTTTGTTAGTCCTGCATCTTTCAAGTAGTTCAATTCTTGTTCGCTCAGTATGCCCAGTGATGCGCATCTGTAGAGAGGTGTTTTCATTGCAATGGCTTTTATTGCATCTGCGATATCATCGAGCTCTGTTTTGTTGTCAACGCCGTACCCGCTCGTAACTATTGAGAATCCTCTTGCCCCTGCATGAACCGCATCCACTGCCTTTTCTGCAATGGTGTACGTCCGCAGTAAAGGGTAACTTTTCGTCTCTGTTTTATAGTGAGCCGATTGCGCACAAAATTTGCAGTCCTCGGGGCACAAACCTGATTTTGCATTTATTATGGAACAAAGGTTAACGGTGTTTCCCTTGAAATGCTGTCTCAGTTCATTTGTTGTCCCAAAAAGCTTTAACATACTGTCATCGGTAAGCGTGGTAAGCTGTTTAGCCTCATTCGGTGAAATACCGTTGTGTTCTCTTACATAATCTGACGATGGTATCATGTTTTCCTCCCGAGTATCATAGCATATAGGATTTTTGAATCAATAATTGCTCTATTCAAACACCTGCTGATAAATGTAGTCTATATATTTGAAATGTGCATTCAGGTCAAGCATGTTTTGTAGTTCATCTTTTGTAAGGAGTTGAGACACCTTTTTATCACCTAAAAGCACTTCTACAAAATCGATGCCGGAATCAAAGGCAGTAAACGCCGCTTTTTGAATGATGGTATAAGCATCTTCTCTTGTCATGCCTTTATCAATAAGTGCAAGCATAACTTTTTCAGAATCATAGAGCCCTTTTGTTATATCCAAATTGGCCTTCATTCTGTCCTCATGTACTACAAGATTATCCACGAGCCATGTTACACGGTTGAGCATAAAATCAACAAGTGTTGTTGCGTCAGGTGCTATGATCCTTTCTACAGATGAATGACTTATATCTCTTTCATGCCAGAGGGGGATGTTTTCCAGTGCGGCTACCAAATAAGATCTGACGACCCTTGATAATCCCGCAAGGTTTTCAGAAAGGATAGGGTTGCGTTTGTGAGGCATTGCCGATGAGCCTTTTTGCCCCTGGGTGAAATATTCCTCAGCCTCTCGTACCTCGGTACGCTGGAGGTGCCTTATTTCCAGGGCAATTCTTTCAATACCCGCGGCGAGGATTGCAAGTGCTGCAAAATACTCGGCATGTCTGTCCCTTGCTATGACCTGTGTAGAATAGGGTTCTACATGCAACCCGAGTTTTTTACATACGTGCTGCTCTATCGAGGGATCTATGTTCCCATACGTTCCCACAGCACCCTTAATCTTTCCATACCTGACATTCTCAACAGCACTCTCAACTCTCTTCTTGTTTCTTTTTGTTTCTTCGTACCATGAAACAAACTTCAAGCCGAAGGTAATTGGTTCTGCATGTATGCCGTGCGTTCTCCCTATCATGGGCAGTGATTTGTATTTCAATGCCTTTTCTTTCAGTACCTTCAACAGTTCATCGATATCGTCGAGTATTATTTTTCCTGCTCTGACGAGTTGTATCGCAAAGGCAGTATCAAGTACATCCGAAGATGTAAGCCCCATGTGTATGAATCGCGCATCTTCCCCGATCTTCTCTTTGACGGCGGTCAGCAGAGCTATTACATCGTGTTTTACAACAAGCTCTATCTCGTCAACCCTTTTGGCGTCGAACGCTGCGGTTGCCTTTATATGATCGAATGCAGCCTTTGGTATTCTACCGACCTCTGCATAGGCTTCACATGCAGCGAGTTCAACATCAAGCCATATTCTATACTTGGTTTCGTTTGTCCATATTTCAGCACACTGTTTGCGACTGTATCTCTCTATCATAAACTATACTCCTGTAAATGGGTTAATTACGCTTGTAGACTGATAGAGCTTATTTTGTCAATTTTTTTACAGCTTCAAGTGCTTTATTATAATCGGGGTGATTCGTCATATCAGGCACTATTTCTATGTAGCGTATCGTGTCTTCTTTATCGATTACAAAGATCGATCGTGTAAGTAATCTCAGTTCCTTGATGAGGACACCATAGGCGTTACCGAATGATGCTTCCCTGTGATCCGAGAGCGTCCTGATCTTGTCTATACCGCCTGCCGCACAGAAACGTGATATGGCAAAAGGCAGGTCCATACTCAGGTTTATAATCACCATGTCAGAGGGCAGTTTGCCTGCCTCTTCATTGAATCTCGTTGCCTGTAGATTGCAAACAGAGGTATCCAGAGATGGTGTGACACTAAATATTTTTATTTTTCCAGAAAAATCCTTCAGCCGTATCTCTTTTAAATCTTTATCTAACGCAACAAAATCGGGTGCTTTATCGCCGACCTTGAGTGCTGTGCCGAGCAGCGTGAGCGGATTTCCTTTTGAGGTAACAATATTTTTTCTTTCCATACATCCTCCTTTTAGTTCATATTTTTATTCACCCCGTTAGAAATCCCTGCCATTTATGACAGGGATAAGATGATAAATTTTAAAGTCCTTAAGGAATGGCGTGGTATTCAGCCGCGTCATTTCTTACGGGGTCTTCTCAATAATCATAATCATTATAAAATACCGAAGCAATAGACCAGCATGTCTTGCTTTCAAGAAACAATATTCTCTATCTATGACAACAACAGAATCTTATTGTTGGCTAAATTCAAAAAGTGGACTGACTTTAAATCAGATGGTCTTTGTACAAATGTATAAGACTACCGACCAGTGAAAAAAACTGAGGCAGATAAGATTTCATCTCCTGTTGAAAAAGAATATTGTACCATGCAATATTTTGTTGTATATATTACTTAGCTTGTCTGGAGGGTATAAAATGACAGTAGACACTAAAAAAATATTAAAAATGCAATGGAACTTCCCCCTATAGAAAAGGCAAATCTCGTTAAGAGACTCCTTTCCAGTTTAGAGGAGCCGGATAAACACATAGATAGTTTATGGCGAAAAGAGGTTGAGAAGCGGGTTAAAGCATATAAAGCCGGAGAAATTAAATAAGTTACACTGAAAGAAGTGGTGTCGAAATATGTGAAATAATGGAGATACGTTTCCTTGAGATAGCTCAAATTGAACTTGATGATGCAGTTGAGTATTATAATTCTCTGGATTGGGTAATGAATTTTTATTAGAGGTGTTAGTAGTCATAAATCGTTAAAAGGCAATGCCAGAGCACTCCGAAAGCATATGACAAATGCGGAGATAAAAATCCCTGTTACCAAAACAACAAGAACAAATCCCCCTACCCCCTTTTTCAAAGGGGGAGATACTGGGATTACAAAAGGGGGAGAGTACAGAGTAAGCAGTGATTCGGTGGACTTTAACCTCATCGGACAGAACCCTACACAAAATGATGCATTATCTGTGTTATGTAAGGATGGTAGTCCCTTTACATCTGCAGGACTCGGCTTTACCACGAACTTCTTAGCCGCGACAGCGTACAAAGAGAGCAGGTTTGCAGAATTTACTAATATACAAGGATGCAATCCTACACCAACAACTCCTCCTACAAATGGCTATCCGGTGCAGGCATGTGACAACGGATACGGCATCATGCAGCTTACACAGGGTATACCCGGAGGATTGAATTATGATTTAGGAAACTATACCAACACCCCAACCCAGAATATGGTCTGGAACTGGGTTGCTAATATAAATGCAGGTGAGAATGTTATGATGAATAAGTTTACTGACGAGTCGACTTCAGAAAGTATAATAATAATGAATGTAATAAAAAACTGCGGCTCTATTGCCTACTATACCCCACCTACTACAGATCAGATACAGATGAATGTCTGGCAGTAAGCAAATTTTTTGACGTACCAAATTATACACCCAAGGTTTTAGGTAAATTCGCACTTGATGGTTCTCCTGATACTATTTGGGGATATCCAATAAAAACATTAATTAGTCCTGATGGGTCAAAGATAATTGTAGGCTGGGAAGATGGAAAAGATTGGATTCCTACGATAGAAATATTTGATACAAGGACTTATAAGTTGGTAAAAAAGATTACTAACACAATATCAATAGCAGGAGGGCGTGCCGTTCATGCATGTATCTCCACGGATAATAATTTCTTATATACATTTCCTGAGGAAGTAGGTTCAAGTACAGATAAGAATACACCTTTGTTTATATGGAATGATAAGTTGCTCAATATTGATGGTTATAATCTTCAGACTGGCGAGAAAATAACTACTACACTATCTGCTATTTCAACGGATGAAAATTGCTTGCCTCAGCTTTCTCCGAACAAGCAATGGGTTGTGCAGGATACAGTGAACCATACTCATCTGGATGTATACAATGTAAACACAGGTGAAAAAGTGATTGGGTTCACAATATCTTCAACAACAGGAAAAGGTGCAGTGCTGGCTTGGGCTAATGACCATACCTTCATCTACAACACGACCCAGCAGCTTATTTACTTCGATATTAAACAGAACAAGGTGATCAAGCAACTCCCCATCATCCGTCCATAGGAGCAGGCTGGCTGGAAGCCTGTGGTAGGGAAGTGAAGCTTCTACATTGTCCTTCACACAAGGGCTTATCCTCAACCACGATTTGGAATGGAAAACCGGTATTGCGTCATTCCCGTGAAGACGGGAATCCAGAAAGAAGGAAATGGATTCTGTGTCAGACACGGAATGACAGAGGGAAACTGGATTCCTGCTCAAGCATACTTTCGAAGAAAACCATGGGCAGGAATGACAAGATTATGGAGTAGTGCATGAAGATACACATACTTTATGGTATACTTTTGCTCACACTACTTATTGGCTGCACTCAAAGCACGGTTTTAAATAACAAGCAGACTATAAGCTGTAATTTTTCTGGTTTAAGTATCTTTTCCCACCCGAACGACGCAGGCATAACATTATCCGTTCTTGCAAGGGTACCGGTAAAAGTGAGAATGCAATTGTCAATTCTTTTTCAGGAACTACAAATTACCAGCATAACAAGTAGAAACTTTTATTATGAAAGAAAGAGTAGAGCGGGAATTAACCACTGTAGTATTTATAGCCACCAACAAACAATATTCTCTGTCTCTGCTTGACATCGCAGAAATGTGCTGATAGCTCAATAAAGATAATGATATGCATGAAACATACTACAATTAAATATGAACGTAGGCACGTAGCTCAGGGGGAGAGCGCTGCTTTCACACAGCAGAGGTCGACGGTTCGAAACCGTCCGTGCCTACCATTTCACTGCAGGGTAACCCGTTTCAACCGTGATGATGTTTATGGCATGTATGGGGAGAACGGAGGTCATACAGGCACGTAGCTCAGGGGGAGAGCGCTACCTTGACACGGTAGAGGTCGGCGGTTCGATACCGCCCGTGCCTACCATTCAATTATGCTGACCATTAACTTTGAAAACAAACAGTATGATATCAAAGAAGGCACCACGGTTAAGTCTTTTTTAGAGAGTATGAAGAGACTCGTGCCTTCTGTTGTTATAGCTCAACTGAATGACAGGTATGTAGATCTTTCGTATCCATTGAAAGAGGACAAGGCTGAACTCAAACCTGTATTTGTTACGGACCCTGCGGCGTTAAACGTCCTCAGGCATTCGGCTTCGCACCTCATGGCACAGGCCGTAAAGGAATTGTTTCCTAATGCAAAGCTTACCATAGGTCCTTCAATCGAAAACGGTTTTTACTATGATTTTTCTACTGCGAACCCTTTTACACCACAGGATCTGGAGAAGATCGAACAACGCATGAAGGAGCTGGCAAAAAAGAATATCCCTATAGAAAGAATGGAACTTACCAAGGATGAAGCCGAAAAGTTATTCCGGGATATACATGAAGATTACAAGATCGAAATTCTCA
This sequence comes from uncultured Pseudomonadota bacterium, assembly GCA_964547905.1. GTDB lineage: Bacteria > JAMCPX01 > JAMCPX01 > JAMCPX01 > JAMCPX01 > JAJYLM01. The sequence continues at coordinate 20,903 of CAZJPN010000029.1, forward strand.
AAGATATTAACGGTACAATATCCGTGTACAAACAGGGCGATTTTATCGATCTCTGTTCAGGTCCCCATGTACCGTCAACGGGATATATAAAGGCATTCAAATTACTTTCTACAGCAGGTGCTTACTGGCGTGGAGACGAACATAATGAAATGCTGAAAAGAATTTACGGCACTGCATTTCCAGATAAAGAATCTTTAAAAGCATATCTTGATAGAATAGAAGAGGCAAAAAAGAGGGACCACAGAAAGCTCGGAAAAGAACTTGATCTGTTTTCCATTGAAGACGAGATCGGGTCAGGACTTGTTCTCTGGCATCCCAAAGGTGCGGTATTGAGGAATATAATAGAAAATTACTGGAAGGATCTTCATACTGCATCAGGCTATCAATTTGTTTATACGCCGCATATAGCAAAGCTGTCATTATGGAATACAAGCGGCCATCTTGGATTTTACAGGGAGAATATGTTTCCGTCCATGGAACTCGAAAGTGTGGATTATCAGTTAAAGCCCATGAACTGTCCTTTCCATATTGCAATATATAAAACCAATACAAGGAGCTATAAGGATTTGCCATTAAGGTGGGCCGAGCTTGGTACTGTTTACAGATTTGAAAGGTCAGGTGTTATGCACGGCCTTATGCGGGTAAGAGGCTTTACACAGGATGATGCCCATATATTTGTTACACCTGAAAAACTTGAAGATGAGGTGGTTAAAATACTCGAACTCGCAATTCGATATCTCAAAACATTTGGATTTGAACAATTCAATATTTATCTTTCCACAAGACCGGAAAAGTATGTCGGCAGTCTCGATAATTGGGCTAAAGCAGAATCGGCTCTCAAGGGCGCACTTGAATCGAGATCCCTGGCATATTCAATCGATCCTGGAGAAGGCGTTTTTTACGGACCCAAAATAGATATCAAAATAAAAGATATTCTGGGAAGAGCATGGCAGTGCACGACGATTCAGATTGACTTTAATCTGCCGGAAAGGTTTGATGTCAGCTATACAGGCGACGATAACCAAAAGCATAGGACCGTCATGGTTCACAGAGCTATTATGGGGTCGCTTGAGAGATTTATAGGAGTTCTTATCGAACACTATGGCGGTGCATTTCCTTTCTGGCTTTCACCTGTCCAGGTAAAAGTTATTGCTATAAATACGAGAAATGTTGATTATGCAAACGAAATAGTGTTAGCTCTTAAGAACAGGCAGATAAGGGTTGAAGACGATTATAGGGATGAGACCCTGTCGTATAAAATAAGAGAGGCAACTTTACAGAAGACACCTTATTTGTTAATAGTAGGAGATAAGGAACAGCAGACAAAAACCGTTACGGTAAGACAGTATAAAGAAACGAAACAATCGGCTCTTGCGGTTGATGAGCTGATGGAGTTGTTGTATAAAAAAAACAGAGAGAGGATAAATACATAGAAAAAGAATTGCGTTTTAATAGGAAGATCACTGCACGAGAGGTGTTACTTATAGATGCGAATGGTTCTCAGCTTGGAAGTATGTCTTTAGGACAGGCATTATCGATAGCAGAACAGGTAGGTCTTGATGTTGTAGAAGTATCTCCGAACAGTACTCCACCTGTTTGTAAGCTGATGGATTTTGGCAAGTATAAATATCAATTGAAAAAGAAAAGCAGAGATTCCAAAAAGTCACAGGTTGTTATAAAAACAAAGGAAGTTAAATTAAGACCTACGACAGATGAGCACGATGTGAACGTTAAAATAGGGAAGATAAAGGAACTTTTAAAAGATGGTAACAGAGTTAAGGTGGGAGTGTTTTTAAAAGGTCGGGAGATGATGTATACTGACAGAGCATTTGCGATGCTTGATAAATTGGTGAAAATGCTTATTGACGATGCTGTTGTTGTAGAGGCGCCAAAGCATTTCGGTAAAACCGTTTATGCTGTTTTAGCAGCCAAGAAATGATAAATTCTCAAGGAGAGATTTAATATGCCAAAGATAAAAACAAAATCGGGAGCTAAAAAAAGATTTGCTGTAACAGGAACCGGCAAGGTGAAAGCAAAGAGGCCGGGTATGCGACACTTGCTTGAACATAAGACAAAGAGTAGAAAAAGAAGACTGAAGCAATATATTATATTTTCCGGTTCTATAAAGAAACAGCTTAAAAGGCTTATACCGACTGCTTCATAAAGAAATTCAAGATTCAAGACTCAAAATTCAAAATTAAAAAACAAAACAATTAAAAAATAAAAACATGATATTCAAGAAAATACAAAGAGGTGTTATATGAGGGTAAAAAGAGGCGTGACAGCTAAAAAAAGACATAAAAAGTATCTAAAGCTTGCAAAGGGATACTGGGGTAGAAAGCATCTTATATATAAAACTGCGAGGGAAGCTGTAGAGAAAGCACTCAAATACAGTTATAGAGACAGAAGGGCAAGAAAAAGAGATTTCAGGTCGTTATGGATTATAAGGATTAATGCAAAGACAAGAGAATCAGGATTAAGCTATTCAAGCTTTATTGCAGGATTGAAAAAAGCTAATATTGAGATTAACCGGAAGATGCTTGCAGAGCTTGCAGTAAACCAGCCGTCGGATTTTCAGAATCTCGTTGATGCATCAAAAAAGGCACTTGGACATGCATAAGTTACAATGTAGAATCAAAAATTCTATTGACATACAAAAACATGTATGCTATAAAATAAAAATTTCATTTTTGGAGAAATAAGTGACAACAATTAATCAGCTTATAAGAGGAGCAAGGAAGAGGACGAAGACTAAAAGTAAGGCGGCAGCCTTACATGGTAATCCTCAGAAGAGAGGTGTGTGCGTAAGGGTTTATACAACGACCCCAAAAAAGCCTAACTCTGCCTTGAGAAAAGTTGCAAGAGTAAGATTAACAAACGGAATGGAAGTAACCGCTTATATACCAGGCATTGGGCATGAACTTCAGGAACATGCTGTTGTGCTCGTAAGAGGAGGAAGAGTCAGGGACCTCCCCGGAGTGCGATATCACATAATTAGGGGTTCATTGGATACAACAGGCGTAAAAGAGCGGAAGAAGGGGCGTTCGAAATACGGCGCCAAAAGACAAAAGGCATAGGGACAATTAGATGTCGAGAAAAAAGAAAGTTATACATGAGTTTGTTTTACCCGAGGTAGGATATAACGAAATATTGACGGCTAAATTTATTAGATATATTATGAAGCAGGGAAAGAGGATCACGGCTCAGAGAATATTCGATGCAGTTCTCGATGAATTGAAATTGAAGAAACAAGATGATCCGGTAAACGTATTTGTTAAGGCTGTTGATAATGTAAAACCAGTACTTGAGACAAGATCAAGAAGGGTAGGAGGGGCAACATATCAGGTACCGGTAGAGGTACGTGAAAATAGGAAGATAGCCCTTGCTTTTCGATGGATTCTTCTGGCTGCACGATCGAGATCGGAAAAGACCATGGTAAATAAACTTGCAGGTGAAATACTCGATGCTTACGAGAATAAGGGAAATGCGATAAAGAAGAGGGAAGATACCCACAAAATGGCAGAAGCAAACAGAGCTTTTGCGCATTACCGCTGGTAATATTCAAGGCAAGCAGAAATAATAACAGGAGCTTATTCTTTTAATAATTTCGATATGGATAAAAAACTTATAAGAAATATTGGTATAATGGCGCATATAGACGCTGGGAAAACAACGACTACAGAGCGAATTCTGTATTATACCGGTGTAAACTATAAAATCGGCGAAATAGATGACGGGACAACAACAATGGACTGGATGGAGCAGGAAAGGGAACGCGGTATTACAATTACATCCGCATCAACCACAGCGATATGGAAGGATCATCAGATAAATATCATAGATACACCGGGTCACGTGGATTTTACCGTAGAGGTTGAGAGGTCGCTTCGTATTCTTGATGGTGCTATTGCAATTTTTGATGCAGTGAACGGAGTAGAGCCCCAATCAGAAACAGTGTGGCGTCAGGCAAACAAGTACAATGTGCCAAGGCTTGCCTATATAAATAAAATGGACAGGGTCGGCGCGGATTTTAATATGTCGGTTGATATGATCAAGAAAAGATTGAACGCCAATCCGATACCGGTGCAGATACCGCTTGGCAAGGAAAGCGAATTCAAAGGTGTAATAGATCTTATCACCATGAAGGCTATAGTATACGATGAAGACACGCTTGGTGCTAAATATAGAGAGGTTGAAATACCCAAGGACTATCTTATGGAAGCCGAGTTGAAAAGGGCTCATACCGTGGAAACAATAGCGGAGCTTGATGAAAAGCTAACGGAAAAGTATTTGTCCGAATCTCCCATCACAGAAGACGAGTTGAAGCAGGCTTTAAGAAAGGCTACACTTGAATTCGGGGCTGTACCCGTATTGTGCGGTTCTTCATTTAAAAATAAAGGTGTTCAGCCGCTTCTCGATGCAATCGTTGACTATCTGCCGTCTCCGGCGGACTTACCTCCCGTAATAGGTAAGGATATTTCCGGTAAAGAGATGTCGAGGAAAATATCAGACGATGAGCCATTTTCTGCCGTTGCATTCAAAATAATGAACGATCCTTTCACAGGTCAGTTGACCTATATCAGAATATATTCCGGCGTACTTCTATCCGGAAGCTATGTCTACAATTCTACAAAAGATAAAATGGAAAGGATTGGCAGAATAGTAAGAATGCATGCCAATGCAAGGCAGGATGTAAAGAAAGTAGATTCCGGAGATATAGTTGCTATCATAGGTTTAAAGTACACGACAACAGGCGATACTCTTTGCACAAAAGAACAGCCCATCATACTTGAATCGATGGAGTTTCCAGAGCCGGTGCTTTCGATATCGATCGAGCCGAAAACAAAGGCGGATCAGGATAAACTGTCGGGTTCGCTCTATAAACTCGCGACAGAGGATCCATCATTTAAATTGAGGGTCGATCAGGACACAGGACAGACGATAATATCAGGAATGGGAGAATTACATCTCGAAATTATTATTGACAGGCTTAAGAGGGAGTATGGTGTTGAGGCGAATGTCGGCAAGCCCATGGTTGCATATAAAGAAACAATTACAAAAGAAGCAGGTGCAGAGGGCAAGTATATAAAACAAACAGGTGGAAGAGGTCAATACGGACATGTCGTTTTCAAGGTAAGACCTGTATCACTTGACAACGGTGTAAAATTCGTAAACAAAATAGTTGGTGGAGCGATTCCAAGAGAATATATACCCGCTATCGAAAAGGGAGTCAAAGAAGCGGCTGAAAACGGTGTACTCGGCGGGTATCCGGTTCTTGGTATTGAGGTAGAGGTTTACGATGGTTCATACCATGAAGTAGATTCATCGGAGATGGCTTTTAAAATAGCGGCTTCAATGGCTTTTAAGGATGCTGTAAGTAGTGCTGCCCCTGTTTTGCTTGAGCCGATTATGAAGGTTGAGGTCACCGTTTCTGAAGAGTCCATGGGTGAGGTAATAGGAGATTTAAGTTCAAGACGTGGAAAAATAATGGGTATGGAAATGCGATTGAATATGCATATTATAAGGGCAGAGGTTCCGTTATCGGAGATGTTCGGTTATGCTACCGATCTGCGTTCAAATACTCAAGGAAGAGGCGTGTTTACAATGGAATTTTCTCATTATGAAGCGGTACCGGCAGCTATTGCTTCCGGCATTCTCGAGAAGTTACAAGGTATTTAATAAAGGGTAGGAGGTAGAAAAAAAGATGGGAAAAGCAAAATTTGAAAGGACGAAGCCGCACCTGAACGTCGGAACGATAGGTCACATAGACCACGGGAAGACTACGTTGACAGCGGCAATAACGAAGGTATTATCAGAGAAGAAGCTTGCGAATTTCATACCATTTGATCAGATAGACAAGGCACCCGAGGAACGGGAGCGAGGTATAACGATATCGATATCGCATGTAGAGTATGAGACAGCGAAGAGGCACTATGCGCATGTGGACTGCCCGGGGCATGCGGACTACATAAAGAACATGATAACCGGAGCAGCGCAGATGGACGGAGCGATATTGGTCGTGAGTGCAGCGGACGGTCCCATGCCGCAGACGCGGGAGCACATTTTGCTTGCAAGGCAGGTGGGAGTACCGTACATTGTGGTATATATCAACAAGGCAGACATGGTGGATGACAAGGAATTATTGGATCTGGTTGAGCTTGAGGTAAGAGAACTATTAACGCAGTACAAGTTTCCCGGGGACAAGGTACCGGTAATCATCGGGAGTGCATTAAAGGCATTGGAAGGGGACAAGAGTGAGATGGGAGAGGGTTCGATCATGAAGCTGATGGATGCGATAGACAGCTACATACCCGAGCCTGCGAGGGAGATAGACAAGCCGTTTCTGATGCCTGTAGAGGATGTGTTCAGCATCAGCGGAAGAGGAACCGTGGTAACGGGCAGGGTAGAGCGAGGCAAGGTAACAGTGGGAGAAGAGATAGAGATAGTAGGTATAAAGCCCACGAGCAAGACGGTGGTAACCGGGGTAGAGATGTTCAGGAAGGTATTGGATGAAGGGCGTGCCGGTGACAACATAGGTGTCCTGCTGCGAGGTACGAAGAAAGAGGAAGTGGAGCGAGGGCAGGTAGTAGCGAAGCCCGGGAGTATAACGCCGCACACGAAGTTCAAGGGAGAGTTGTATGTACTGAACAAGGAGGAAGGCGGGAGGCACACTCCGTTTTTTACCGGGTACAGGCCGCAGTTTTACTTCAGGACGACGGACGTGACGGGGATTGTGAAGCTGCCGCAGGGAGTTGAGATGGTCATGCCCGGAGACAACATCACGCTCGAAGGCGACCTGATAGTTCCGATAGCGATGGAAAAGGGTGTACGGTTTGCCATCAGGGAAGGCGGCAAGACGGTTGGTGCAGGTGTTATTACGGAGATTATAGAGTAAAAATAACCGAGGATAAAAAAAATGAGAACAATGATTATATTGGCATGTACCGAGTGTAAAAACAGAAACTATATGACTTCCAAGAATAAAAAAACTACACCGGACAGAATAGAGTTGAAGAAGTATTGCCCACATTGCAGGAAACATACACCTCATAAGGAGACAAAATAGGTCAGTAGCTCAACTGGTAGAGTACCGGTCTCCAAAACCGGTTGTTGGGGGTTCGAGTCCCTCCTGACCTGAACTTATACAGGACATAATTATGGAAAATGAGTTAAATTTTACGGAAAAATTGAAAGGCTTCTTTAATGAAGTAATGGCGGAGTTAAAAAAAGTTACCTGGCCCACAAGAAAACAGGTTACAACATCAACAATTGTTGTTATAATTGTTGTTATTTTAACCGCTTTATATCTCAACGTGGTAGATCTTGGTTTTAGCTATCTTATAAGCTTGATATTCAGATGAAGTGGTACGTAGTTCATACATATTCCGGATATGAAGAAAAGATAAAGACAGGTCTTCTTGCCAAGATCAAAGGACTTGGTAAAGATAATCTTTTTGGAGATATACTTGTTCCCCAGGCGGATGTTATAGAGATTGTAAACGGTGTAAAGAAGAAGTCTAAACAAAAGTTTTTTCCCGGATACATTCTTATACAGTTGGAACCTACGGAAGAGGCATTTCATATTGTAAAATCAACACCCATGGTTACCGGATTTGTAGGTGGAGGAAAGGATATAAAATCAATACCTTCGGTACCGGACGAAGAGGTTAATAAACTTAAGGTAGAAATAGAGGAAAGGGCAGTAAAACCAAAGCCAAAGCTATCCTTTGAGACGGGAGAAAGTGTAAGGGTTATAGATGGACCATTTGCAAGCTTTAATGGCGTTGTGGAAGAAGTTAAAGCTGACAAGGGAAGATTGAGAGTGTTGGTTAGTATCTTTGGAAGATCGACACCTGTTGAGGTTAATTTTAATCAGGTTGAGAAGAATTAAAGGAGAAATAAAATGGCAAAAACAGCTATTGCTAAGGTCAAATTACAGATACCTGCTGGTAAGGCTAACCCGGCACCACCTGTGGGGCCGGCTCTTGGACAGCATGGTGTAAATATAATGGAATTTTGTAAGTCTTTTAATGCAAAAACAGCAAAGATGCAGGAAGGCTTGATTATACCGGCTTTAGTGACTATCTACTCTGACAGAAGTTTTAGTTTTATTACGAAGACTCCCCCTGCATCGGTCTTGATAAAAATGGCTTTGAAACTCGAGAAGGGATCGGGAGATCCGAAAAAGAACAAAGTAGGTAAGATTACCAAGAATCAGGTTATTGAGATAGCAAAGCAGAAAATGACGGATCTCAGTGCATACGATATCGATAATGCGGTTAAGATTATAGAGGGAACGGCAAAAAGTATGGGTATAGAAATTATTTAAGGTGGTGTTAACCGATGAGAATACATGGTAAAATTTATAATGAGGACGATAAACAGGTGGAGCGCGACAAAATTTATGATTTCAAAGATGGATTGGCATTAATAAAGAAGTTGAAAGACCATAAATTTGATGAGACAGTAGAACTTGCCGTTAACCTTGGGATAGACACGAAACAAACCGATCAAAACATAAGAGGAACAGTCGTTCTGCCATTCGGGCTTGGTAAACAGGTAAAAGTACTTGTATTTACAAAAAATGAAAAAGAGGCATTGGATGCCGGGGCAGACTATGCCGGTGCTGAGGAACTTGTTAATAAAGTACTTGGTGGATGGCTTGATTTTGATACGGTCATTGCTACCCCTGATCTCATGGGGATGGTCAGTAAGCTTGGTAAAATACTCGGACCCAAAAAACTCATGCCAAACCCGAAGCTCGGAACGGTAACATTCGATGTGGCAAAGGCGGTTAAAGAAGCAAAGGCAGGGAAGATAGAGATCAAAAATGATAAGGGTGGAGTGGTACATCTTGTTATAGGTAAAAAGTCATTTTCTGAAGACAGATTAACGGATAACTTCAATGCAATAATGGAGAAGTTAAAATCAATAAAACCTGTCTCGAGTAAGGGACAATTTTTAAAGAGTGCGTATGTATCGACAACGATGGGGCCGAGCGTAAAAATTTCAATTCAGACGTACAGATAAGCACAGATATTGGAGGTTTTTTTAATGAACAGACAATCAAAAGGTCATGCTGTTTCGGATATAAGGGAAAAGATATTAAAATCGAAAGCCATATTTATAACCGAGTATAAAGGCATAAAAGTAGGCGAACTGACAAACCTGAGAAGAGAGTTGCGTGCCAAGAGTGGCGATCTTAAGATAGTAAAAAACACTCTTTTCTTGCTTGCAGCTAAGGGGGTACTGCCCGAGATAGAAGAAAAAGTTTTTACAGGTTCTACGGCTATTATGTTCTCATACGGCGATCCTGCTGTTGTGGTCAAACAGATAGTAGGGTTTTCTAAAAATAATCCTCTTCTTGTTATAAAGGGCGGTGTTGTGGATAATAGCTTTGTGGTGCCGGAGAAAGTGGTATTGTTTTCTACATTGCCGGAGAAAGAGGTACTTATCGGCATGCTTGTTAATGTACTTAGTTCTCCGATATCAAGATTGGTTTATACAGTGGCATCACCGATATCAGGGTTAATAACTGTTTTAAATGGAATAATACAAAACAAACAAACAAAAAATTAGGAGGTAGAAATGGCTACAAAGGAAGAGCTTGCGGAGAAGAATTTAACTATAAGCAAAGAGGACATTCTCACTGTTATATCAAAGATGAATGTTCTGGAACTTGTAGAACTGGTCAAGGCATTGGAAGATAAATTCGGTATTAAGGCTGCGGCAATGCCGGTAATGGGAGCTGCTGCTCCTGCAGCAGCTCAAGGTGCGCAGCAGGCAAAGCAACCCGAAGAGGAGAAAAATGAGTTTACAGTGACGCTTGCAGCGACCGGTGCTGAGAAGATCAAAGTCATTAAAGAGATCAGGGTAATAACGAATCTTGGTTTGAAAGAAGCAAAGGAACTCGTTGAAGGTGCACCAAAGGTTATAAAAGAAGGTGTATCAAAAGAAGATGCGGCAAAAATAAAGCAGCAGCTTGAGGCAGTTGGAGCAAAGGTAGAGATTAAATAACAATTAACATTTTCATACCTCATATATTTCCAAGTGGATGTTCTTTGAGAGTTTTTGCTCCATTAGAAAGCGCTGCCATACGTGGTGGGGTTAAGCTAATATGATGGGTTTAAAAACTCTTGTAGAGAGGTCATGTTTTAGAACGACGTCCTTTCTAACAGGGTTTACTCCCGAAGGCTGTGGTGTGTTTTGATTTACTATTTTATTCTTCTACGGAGGTAATTAATATTATGGCCACCAAAGATTTAAATAAATTTTCTTTACTGAGAAAAGATTTCAGGAAGTTCCATACATTGATGGATATACCGGATCTTATCGAGGTACAGTTAAATTCTTTCCGTCAGTTCTTACAGACTGATATGAATTCGGAAGAGCGCAAAAATTACGGTTTGCAAGCAGCATTTAACGCTGTTTTTCCCATAAAAGATTACAATGAAACCGCTTCTCTGGAGTTTGTTCGTTATATACTCGATCCTCCTGCTTATGATGTTGATGAGTGTAAAGAGAAGGGATTAACCTATACGATGCCCATGAAGATAATGGTACGGCTCATACTGAAAGATGTTGATCCGGAAACAAAAACCAAAACAGTCAGGGATATAAAAGAACAAGAGGTTTTTTTCGGTGATCTTCCGATTATGACTTCAAACGGTACGTTTATAATAAACGGCATAGAGAGAGTTATAGTAAGTCAGTTGCATCGTTCACCAGGTGTGTTCTTCGAGTATGATAAACTTAAGATTCAGAGTACAGGAAGGCCTGTTTATATGGCCCGTATAATTCCATACGAAGGCTCATGGCTTGATTTTGAGTTCGATCAAAAAGATATAATGTATGTTAAGGTCGACAAGAAAAAGAAGTTTTATGCGACTGTGGTCCTTAAAGCCCTGGGATATACGGAAGAAGACGTACTGCGAAAATTTTATAAAACGGAATCTGTGAGAATAAAAAGTAACGATATAACGCTCGAACTGGATTACAATTTGCTTTTGAATCGAAGATTCAGCGTTGATATCAAGAATCCGTCAACCGGAGATATTATTGTACCCGCGGGGACAAAGATAAGTCGTAATCTATCAAGAAGGATAATATCGCATAAGGTAAAATCTCTTACAGTAAAATACGAAGATATCGATGGAAGAGTATCCGTACAGGATGTAACGGATGATAAAGGAAAAGTACTACTGAGATGCAATGAAGCTATTACAAGAGAAATCTTTGAAAAGATAGTTGATAGTAAAATAGACACGTTAGAGTTTATTTATTTTGATAATGTTTCGATAAGCGGCAGTATAAGAGAAACATTGCTGCTTGATAAAATCAAAGAGAAACAGGAGGCAATAGAAGAATTTTATTCGAAATTGAAACCGAATGAGTCCTATACTCCTGAAATAGCTCAGTTCTTTTTTGAGGATATGTTTTTTACAAAATCGAGATACAACCTTACACGGGTAGGCAGGTTAAAGATCAATAGCAGATTGGGCAAGGACGTAGATCTCGATGTTACTACTCTTACGAAAGAGGATATTATAGATACTGTTAAGTATCTATTCGAACTGAAAAATGGCAGGGGTGAGGTAGACGATATAGATCACCTCAGCAATCGTAGGGTTAGAACAGTAGGTGAACTTCTGGAAAACCAGTTTAAACTTGGTCTTTTAAGAATGGCAAAAACAGTAAAAGAGAAATTTACGCACGATCTGCAGACATTGATGCCGTCGGAATTGATCAATCCTAAACCGGTTACTGCCGCAATAAAGGAATTCTTCGGCGGCAGCCAGCTTTCTCAGTTTATGGATCAGACCAATCCTCTTGCTGAGATTACCCATAAGAGAAGATTGTCAGCACTTGGTCCCGGAGGTCTGACAAGGGAACGTGCAGGTTTTGAGGTCAGAGATGTTCATACAACCCACTATGGCAGAATATGCCCGATTGAAACGCCCGAAGGTCCTAACATCGGATTGATCGCCTCTATGAGTACTTATGCAAGGGTAGATGAATTTGGCTTTTTAAGGACACCGTATAGAGTGGTAAAGGATGATGTTGCCACAGATGAGATTATATATATATCGGCAATCGATGAGGAGAACAAAACAATAGCACAGGCAAACACGATGCTTGATAATAAGAATAGGATTATTGAAGATTATGTTGCCGCAAGAAGGAACGGCGATTTCCTTATGGTTCATAAGGACGAGGTAGACTTTATGGATGTGTCTCCAGAACAGCTTGTTTCAGCAGCAGCGGCATTGATACCATTTCTGGAACACGATGATGCAAACAGGGCACTGATGGGATCAAACATGCAGAGACAGGCTGTTCCTCTTATCAAAACCGAAGCCCCTCTTGTTGCAACGGGTATCGAAAGTTATGTGGCGAGAAATTCGGGTGTCGTTATTGTGGCGGATGACGATGGTATAGTAACATCGGTTGATGCGCGTAAGATTGTTATTCAATACCTTAACAAGGCTAAAGGTCCGACAATTAAGATATACAATCTTCATAAATTTCAGAAGTCGAATCAGGGAACTTGCTTGAACCAGGTTCCCATTGTCCGTAACGGACAACACGTTAAAAAAGGAGATATAATTTCCGATGGTGCTGCCGTAGCGAATGGAGAGCTTGCACTTGGCAGAAATGTGCTTGTTGCCTTTATGCCATGGGGCGGTTACAATTATGAAGACTCCATCCTCGTAAGCGAGAAAATAAACAAGGAGGATGTCTTTACATCAATTCACATCGAGGAATACGAGTGTGCGGCAAGAGAATTAAAGGTCGGCAGGGAAGAGATAACCAGAGATATCCCAAATGTAAGCGAAGAGAGCCTTCGGGATCTCGACGAAAACGGTATCATCCGGATAGGAGCAGAGGTTAAACCTGGCGATATTCTCGTTGGGAAGGTTACTCCCAAAGGTGAGTCACAACCTACACCGGAAGAACGTCTGCTCAAAGCTATTTTCGGAGATAAAGCAGGGGATGTTAAAGATACTTCTTTAAGGGTTAAGCCCGGTGTTCATGGCACTGTTGTTGATGTCAAAATATTTTCGAGAAAAAGTTCGTCTGACAAGGATAAAACGAAGGATCAGGAGCTTTTAAAACTTCATACGGATCAGGAAGAGGGATTGAGCATAATAGAAGAGACTATGAAGGAACACCTGATGAAGCTGCTGCTCAATGAAAAAATCGGTGAGAAATTCTCAGACGAGAGGAGAAAAATTCACCTCAAGCATGGAGATGTTATAACGAAAGAGATTATCGAAAAAATACCTATAGAAAAATGGACATCCGTTCCTTTCATGGCCGGCTCTAAGCTTCAGGATAAGGTTGCAAAGATCATAGAGTCTACCATAGAGCAAAAGGACATGATTAAGTCCATATTTGAGCAGAAGATAAACAGGATGAAGCGGGGAGACGAACTTCCGGTAGGAGTATTCAAGCTTGTAAAGATCTTTATAGCAACAAAAAGAAAATTATATGCTGGTGACAAAATGGCTGGCAGACACGGGAATAAAGGCGTTGTATCAAAGATAGTGCCTGTAGAGGATATGCCGTTTCTACCGGATGGCAGGGCTGTTGATATAGTTTTAAACCCTCTGGGAGTACCTTCCCGATTGAATGTCGGCCAGATACTCGAGACGCATCTTGGTTGGGCTGCAAGGAGTCTTGGAGAACAGCTCCAGGAATATATAGAAGACAATTACAGCCCGAAAGACATACGTGAATACCTTAGGGATGTATACAAAAACAGCGATGTATTAAAATATATAGATGAGATGGACGATGATGAGATTATAGGGTTTGCGAGGAAGATGAAAAAAGGTATCAGGATGACGACAGAGGTTTTCAATGGGGCCACGGAAAAAGAAATAAAAGATTTGTTGAAACTCTCGAATCTTCCGGAGGATGGACAGATCAATCTATACGATGGCAGAACAGGAGAGCCATTCAGGGCAAGGATTACTGTTGGTGTCATGTATATGTTGAAACTTCACCATCTTGTAGAGGAAAAGATACACGCAAGATCCACAGGACCTTACTCCCTTGTTACTCAGCAGCCTCTTGGAGGAAAAGCTCAGTTTGGAGGACAGAGGCTTGGTGAAATGGAGGTATGGGCCTTTGAAGCATACGGCGCTGCGTATTCGTTGCAGGAGATGATGACCGTGAAGTCCGATGACATAATAGGTAGAACGAGGATCTTCGATTCAATAACAAAGGGTAAGTATAACTTCGAGCCTGGTATACCAGAGTCCTTTAACGTACTTGTTAGAGAACTCAAGAGTATGGCTCTGGACATAGATTTAATAGAGAAAGACCAATTAGAGTAAGCATAGGAGGTTAAAATGGAAGAAGGTTTTTTCCTGCATGAAAAGCCTAAAAATCCAAGCGAAATAGCAGCGGTAAAGATTGGTATTGCTTCTCCAGAAAAGATAAGAAGCTGGTCACATGGAGAGGTAAAAAAGCCGGAAACTATAAACTATAGAACTTTCAAGCCCGAAAGGGATGGCTTATTCTGTGCCAAGATTTTTGGGCCTATAAAAGATTATGAATGTTTGTGCGGCAAGTATAAACGCATGAAGCACAGGGGAGTTGTTTGCGAAAAATGCGGTGTAGAGGTTATACAGTCAAAGGTTAGAAGAGAGCGCATGGGGCATATAGAACTTGTAACACCTGTTGCTCATATATGGTTTCTCAAAAATGTACCCAGCCCCATAGGTAACCTTTTAAACCTTACAGCAAGGGAGTTGGAGCGGGTTGTTTATTTTGAGTCGTACATAGTAATAGATCCGAAGAATACGCCTTTAAAGGAAAAAGAACTTCTGAAAGAAGAAACATACCTTCAACTAATAAAGGAGTATGGACCTACCGGATTTACCGCAAAAATGGGAGCAGAAGCAGTTAAAGAATTGCTCAACAGGATCAACCTTGATAAGCTGTCCAAGGATCTTAATAAAGAGCTTAAGACTACAAATTCGGATCAAAAAAAGAAAAAACTTGCCAAGAGACTCAAGATAGTCGAAGCCTTCAGATTATCAGGTAACAAACCTGAGTGGATGGTACTTGATGTGCTGCCGGTTCTGCCTCCGGAGCTAAGACCTCTTGTTCACCTTGAGGGAGGTCGTTTTGCATCCGCGGATCTCAACGATCTCTACAGGAGGATAATCAACAGGAACAACAGATTAAAAAAACTCCTCGAGATAGATGCCCCGGATATAATAATAAGAAATGAAAAAAGAATGCTTCAAGAGGCTGTAGATGCACTTATAGACAACGGAAAAAGAGGTAAGGTAGTAACATCGGCTAACAGAAGAGAATTAAAATCTCTCAGTGAAACTATAAGAGGTAAGCACGGCAGATTCAGGCAGAATCTGCTTGGTAAGAGGGTGGATTACTCTGCAAGGTCTGTTATAGTTGTGGGACCGGAATTAAAACTCCAGCAGTGCGGTATACCGAAACAGATGGCATTGGAGCTTTTTAAGCCGTTTGTATACAATAAACTTGAGGACTATGGGTATGCGACCACTATAAAGACGGCAAAAAAAATGGTAGAAAAAGAAAAACCCGAGGTCTGGGATGTGCTCGAAGAAGTAATAACAGAACATCCTGTGTTTCTTAACAGGGCACCGACACTCCATAGGCTCGGTATTCAGGCATTCGAACCAATATTGGTCGAAGGTAAGGCGATACAATTGCATCCGCTGGTATGTCCGGCATTCAATGCGGATTTCGATGGTGACCAGATGGCTGTCCATGTTCCGCTTTCCATAGAGGCACAGACAGAGGCAAGGATACTCATGATGTCAACCAACAACATACTCTCTCCAGCTAATGGTAAGCCGATTATAAATCCGACTCAGGATATAGTGCTAGGCTTATACTATATGACGAAACCAAGTGCTTACGTAAAAGGAGAAGGTAAATATTTTTCAAGCCATGAGGAGGTCAGAATAGCATATGAACTGAAGGTTGTTGATCTTCATGCTAAGATAAAACTGAGATTGAACGGCAAACGTTACGATACAACGGTTGGACGCAGCCTGCTTATAGACATATTGCCTTCGGTAATTCCGTTTGACAGTATCAATAAGGTTATGGGTAAGAAGGAGATCGCCAACCTTATAGATTTCTGTTATAAAGTTGCCGGTGAAAAGGAAACCATACTTCTTGCAGATAGATTGAAGGATATAGGATTTAGGATGGCAACGGAGGCCGGCATTTCGATATGCATTAATGACATGAAAATACCGCCAAAAAAATCTGAGATCATAAAGAAGGCGAGTGAAGAGGTACAGCAAATTATAGAACGTGCGAATGAACGTTTGCTGTCCGCAGGAGAGAAACATAATCAGATCATCGATATATGGGCAAAGACGAGTGAGAGTGTAGCTATAGAAATGAAGAAGGAGATCTCGGGGGATGTTCAAGTTATGAGAGGCGGCGTCAGCAGAACAGTACCGAGTTTCAACCCTATCTATATCATGGCTGATTCAGGAGCACGTGGAAGCGACGAACAGATAAAACAGCTTGCGGGCATGAGAGGACTTATGACAAAGCCATCCGGAGATATTATGGAGACGCCCATACTTTCCAACTTCAGAGAGGGCCTGAACGTTCTTGAATATTTTATATCAACCCATGGTGCAAGAAAGGGTCTTGCCGACACCGCACTGAAAACGTCTAACTCCGGTTATCTTACAAGAAGGCTTGTCGATGTTGCTCAGGATGCGATAATCGAAGAAAACGATTGCGGTACACTGGACGGTATTGTCATAACACCGCTTGTTGTGGATGGTGAGGTTGTCCAAACACTTGGGGAGAGGATCATTGGAAGAGTAGTTCTTACGGATGTCGTCGATCCATTTTCTGGTGAGATTCTTGTAAAGGGAAATGAGCTTATAACGGATGATCTTGTAAAAAAGATAGAAGATGCAGGTGTTGAAAGCGTTGTAATACGATCCGTACTTACCTGCAGATCAAGGGGAGGCAGGGTTTGTGCCAAATGTTATGGACAGGATCTTGCAAGAGGTAAGCTTGTTGATATTGGTGAGGCAATAGGTGTTATAGCTGCCCAGTCGATCGGTGAGCCGGGTACTCAGCTTACAATGAGAACATTTCATGTTGGGGGTACTGCAAGCAGAAAGGTCGAACAGAGTTCCCTCGAGGCAAAGTATGACGGAACCGTTAAGTTTGTTGGACTCAAAACAGTCAGAAGGGAAGATGGCAATATAACAGTTATGAACAGGCATGGGGAGATAGTTATAGCAGAGGAGAGCGGGAGAGAAAAAGAGCGTTATAAGATTGTTTATGGAGCGAATTTGAATATAGAGGACGGTTCGAAGATAAAAGTAGGTGATTTACTTGCTTCATGGGATCCATATGCAAGCCCGATATTGACGGAAGCAGGAGGTGTTGTAAGGTACGGTGATATAGAGGAAGGTGTTACCGTTGAAGAAACATGGAATGAACAGACGGGAAGATCAACAAAAATGATCATAGAATCGAAAGATCCGGATAAGAGACCTCATATTTCGATAGTAAACGAGAACGGAGTTACTGTAAAAATACCAGGTACGAACACACCGGTATTTATATCACTTCCTCTCAAGGCCGAGCTTGTTGTAAAAGACGGAGAAAAGGTAAAAGCGGGTGATATGCTTGCGAAGATACCACGTGAAACCACGAAAACAAAGGATATAACAGGCGGTCTCCCAAGGGTTGTAGATCTTTTTGAAGCGCGTAAACCAAAAGAATCCGCAGTTGTTTCCGAGATCGACGGGGTAGTGCATTTCAGTGACGATTTAAAGGGCAAAACCACTATAATAGTAGCCCCCTCCATAGGTGAAACAAAAACGTACCATATAAGCAAAGGCAGGCATATAAATGTGCAGGATGGTGATCACGTAAAAGCTGGAGAGCCGCTTACCGATGGTCTGGTAAACCCCCATGATATACTTCGCGTGCTTGGCGTCAAAGAACTTGCAAAATTTTTGGTAAATGAAATTCAAGAGGTTTACAGATATCAAGGTGTCAAAATAAATGACAAGCACATAGAGGTTATCGTGAGACAGATGGTAAGAAGGATTAAGATAAACGAGGCTGGGGATACGCCTTTTCTTCCGGGTGAACATGTAGAAAAGTACAATTTTGAAGATGTAAACCAGAAGATCATCACGAAAGGGGGAAAGCCCGCAGTAGCAGAACCAATGCTTATCGGTATTACAAAAGCGTCTTTAAGTACAGATAGTTTTATATCCGCCGCTTCGTTTCAAGACACAACCAAGGTATTGACAGAATCTGCAATTATGGGCAAGGTCGATCATCTCAGAGGGCTCAAGGAGAACATCATCATGGGAAGGCTCGTACCGGCGGGCACAGGGCATGAAGAGTATGGGGACGTTAAACTCGGCATAGAACCTATTTATGAGGAATCAAAAGCAGAGGTTAAAAATACACAGAGTTGATAGATAACGAGGTATTGAAGAATGTACGTTGAATTAAACACGACTTTAAGCTTGCTGGATAGTTTTAAAGTGTTTAAATATTTAGAGGTGGCATGAGTCATGCCATCTCTCAATGAAGTAATCGATCAATTAAATCGTTTAAAACAACAGGCAGAGGAAGAGTTATACGGAATAGATACAACTGACAAGGTGGAAGCATTCAGAATAAAATATTTTGGCAGGTCATCAGGGGCATTGACATCTCTTTTTAAGAAACTTTCCGAATTATCCTCTGAAGACAGGGCAGTTTTTGGTAAAGCTGCAAATCTTACCAAACAGCATCTTCAGGATCTTTTCGAAAATAAAAAGATTGAAATTGAAAATAAAGCTATAACAGCAAATCCAACAGAGATGGTTGATATTACCCTGCCTGGAAGGATAGCACCTCATGGACATGCCCATCCCATTACAAAAGTATTGCAGGAGGTTGTATCTATCTTTACGACTATGGGATTCGAGATTGCGGATGGTCCGGAAATAGAGCTTGATTACTACAACTTTGAAGCGCTGAACATGCCTTCAGAGCATCCAGCAAGGGATATGCAGGATACGTTTTATCTCTCCGATGGTTATCTTTTAAGAACTCAAACCTCTCCAGTGCAGATAAGGACAATGGAAGTTAAGAAGCCACCCGTCAGTATAATAGCTCCTGGAAGGGTATTCAGGCGTGATTGGGATCTTACCCATACACCCATGTTTCATCAGGTAGAGGGTTTGCTTGTTGACAAAGGTATAAGCATGGCACATTTAAAAGGTGTATTGGAAACGTTCCTCAAGGTATTTTTTGGCATGGATACGAAGATTAGATTCAGACCGAGTTATTTTCCTTTTACAGAGCCGAGCACAGAGGTCGATATTGGGTGTATATTTTGCAACGGTAAGGGATGCAGGGTATGTAAGGCAACCGGCTGGCTTGAAATACTCGGAGCAGGCATGGTGCATCCTGATGTGCTTAAAAGGGTCAAATACGATACCGATATCTACACTGGTTTTGCGTTTGGTGTTGGGGTTGAGCGGCTTGCAATGTTAAAATATAACATTGACGATCTCAGGCTGTTTTATGAGAACGATCTAAGATTCCTGAGGCAGTAATATGCTGTACTCATACAAATGGCTGCAACAGTTTCTTCACAAAATACCGTCAGTGGAAGATCTTTCCAATAAGCTGACTATATCAGGTCTTGAGGTCGAATCCTATAAAAGGATCTATACCGATGTCAACGGCATAGTAACAGCCGTTATTCAGGATATTAAACAACATCCGCATGCCGATAACCTTTCTATCGTGAATATTTTTACGGGGGACAGCACATTCATAACTGTCACTGGTGCAAAGGGCCTGGTTCAGGATATGAAGGTAGCTTATGCTCCACCGGGAGCGACCATAGCCGGGGGCATGATAATAAAAGAGGTGGATATAAAGTCTGAACGTTCTTCAGGTATGATTGTTTCGGAGGACGAACTTGGCATACCCGGAAATAATCGTGACGTTGTAGTGTTCGATCAATCCACGGCACCCGGCAGCGATGTTAAATCGCTTCTCGGACTCGATGATTGGATCCTCGATGTTGCTGTTACCCCTAACAGGCCTGATGTCCTCAGTCATCTTGGGCTTGCGAGAGAAATAGCCACGATCTTTCGCTTAAAAATTATATATCCATCCTTTGAATTACACGAAAGAAAGTACGATGCTCAAAGCGGGATCTTTAAAGTGAAGATAGAATCATCCAATGATTGCCCAAGATATACTTTAAGACTTATATCAGGTGTGAAGGTAAAACCCTCCCCATTGTGGTTGAGAATAATGCTTGGAAAAATAGGGCAGAATGCCATAAACAACATAGTCGATATAACCAACTATGTAATGTTCGGAATAGGTCAGCCATTGCACGCATTTGACAGGGATAAGATTGAAGGGAATACTATTGTCATAAGACGTGCGGCCAATGAGAAGTTTATTGCACTCGACGATAAAGAACGCATGCTCTCCAATCAGACGCTCGTAATTGCTGATGAAAAAAAGCCTATTGCCATTGCAGGAGTTATTGGCGGAAAATACAGCGGTATAACAGAACAGACGGATCGGGTGTTGCTTGAGAGTGCAATTTTTTCCACGACTATCATTCGCAAAACAGAACGTAGTTTAGGAATATTAACCGAAGCTGATTATAGATTTGAAAGAGGGGTGGATCCGCTGCTTCCAAAATGGGCATCGGATTATGCTTCTTATCTGGTCTCTCAGATGACAGGAGCAACGATTTACAAAATTGTGGATAATTGTCCGATGAGGCATAAGAAACGAAAAATTATTGCTTCGACTGATACGCTGCAGACTATCGTTGGTTTCCCGCTTAATATAAAAAAAGTTCAGTCAATATTAGAGTCCACTCACTGTATTGTAAAAAGGATCCGCGCAAAGACTCTCTCAGTAGAACCTCCATCGTTCAGACTGGATCTTGTTCAAACGGTCGATCTCGGAGAGGAGATAGCAAGGCTTATAGGTTATGATAAGATACCGTCTATACTTCCGCAGAGGCGGGCTTACAATGTTTCACTGCCATCCGGTCATTTATATACGGAGTTGATAAGAAATTACCTGATATCCGTGGGATTCGATGAAGTCATAAACTATAGCTTCTCAAGTGAGGATGATCATTCCATTGTTGGAGGTGAAGCCATAAGGCTGTCGAACCCAATCAATGAGCAGACCTTCCTTATGCGAACAAGTCTTTTGCCGATGCTGATTAAAAATGCACAACATAACATCTTCAGACAGATCGAGGATCAGAAATTGTTTGAAATAGGAAAGGTGTACCTCACGGGAAAAAACGGGTATGAGGAGCAAGTTCATATTTCGGGGCTTTTAACCGGAAGACGATTTCCTTTCAGATGGTCTTATCCGGACGACAAGGTAGATATTTTTGATGTAATAGGTGTTGCAGAGAGCATAGCGGAACAGCTAAAGATAAAAGGCGGTGTTACAGGAGAGCCTGGTTCTTCAAATTTGCTTGCACAGCACAACGCTGCATTCTTGAGATGCGAGGACATTTATATAGGATTTGCCGGTGAAGTGGCAGAAAGCATATTGAACAGATATGATATAAGGCGGCGGATATTCGTTTTTGATATTTATGCTGAGCCGTTACTTTTGAAGGCTTCTGTTTACAGCAGATACGCCGGTATTCCGAGGTATCCTTTTATTTCAAGGGATCTTACCATCGTAAAGCCTGTTTCGCTTTTATCAAGGAACATTATAAATGCCGTGAAAAGTCTTAATATACCACTGCTCTCCGAAGTTTTTCCATTTGATCTATATGTTGACAAAAATAATGTATCGGAGCATAATGTGACTTATAGATTTATTTTCAGGGCAGAGGACAGGACTTTGACAGATGAAGAGATTGACGGCCTTATGAAGGTTATAATGGATAGTATAACAGGCGATTTTAATGTTAAGTTGAAAGTATAGAGGAGGTTTATATGGCAGTAACCAAAGCTGAACTTGCGGAAATTATATATAGAAACATAGGATTTTCAAAGAAGGATGCAACAGAAATAGTTGATGCATTCTTTGACCTTATAAAAGAAGGCATTGTCAACTTGGAAAAGGTCAAAATCAAGGGTATAGGTACTTTTTATGCAAGGCCAAAGAAAGAAAGGCTTGGGAGAAATCCACAGACAGATAAGCCTATGATGATATCTGCGCGCAGGGTCATAGTTTACAGAGCAGGCACCTCACTAAAGAAACTGTTAAAAGAAAGCAAACCTGTTGCATCATCAAAAAATGATGGAGCATGATTTACAAAAAAAAGATTACTTCAGGATCGGTGAAGTAAGCAAGATCTCCGGGGTTAAGGAGTACATCATCCGATATTGGGTTACCGAGCTTCCATCCCTTAAGCCTGTAATTACGCCAACCGGTTACAGGTTGTTTAAGAAGAAGGATCTTGAAACTATTTTAGTTTTAAAAAAATTAATATACGAAGAAGGTCTTACGCTATCAGGTGCAAAGAAGCGACTTTCGGATAAAAAGCATGATAGTGAATCAGATGATCAGAAACAATTGAAAAAAAATTATGATATGATAAAAAAACAATTATTAGACCTCAGAAAGATGTTAAGTGGAACTTAAATTAATCGGGGCGTGGCGCAGCCTGGCTAGCGCACTCGCTTGGGGTGCGAGAGGTCGCCCGTTCGAATCGGGTCGCCCCGATATCTGGATCCTTTAATGGCAATTAATATTCTTGTTACAAATGACGACGGTGTATATTCATATGGTTTAAAAGCACTTGCGAGGGAAATGAGAAAGGTCGGCAATGTGTTTATTGTTGCCCCGGTAAGCGAAAAAAGTGCAACGAGTCACTCCCTAACACTCCACAGACCCTTGCGCGCAAAAAAAATAGGAAAAAACCAGACATACGCCATTAACGGTACCCCTACTGATTGTGTGAATCTTGCATTAAATGGATTGCTTAAAGTGAGACCGCAGATTGTTGTTTCGGGAATAAATATGGGCCCTAATCTTGCGGATGATATTACATATTCCGGTACTGTTGCCGCTGCTATGGAAGCTACATTGCAGGGTGTTCCGGCTCTTGCAGTTTCGGTTGCAGGTAGGAATAAACTTTATTTCAAGCCGGCCCAGAAAATTGCTTCAAAGTTGGTAAGAAAGATTATGAAGGATCCATTGCCGCAGAATGTGCTTTTAAATATCAATGTTCCCAACACACGTGGGGAAAAAATAAAAGGCTATAAATTTACAAGACAGGGTAAAAGACAGTATGGAGATTCTATAATCGAGAAGGTTGATCCAAGGGGTGAAAAATATTACTGGATAGGCGGGGATCTCCTTGGCGATATGCCTATAGAAAACTCTGATATTCAGGCGGTTCAGCAGGGCTATATATCAATAACACCCATACAACTCGACCTTACAGCGTACAACTTTTTAAAGAAGATATCGAGATGGCACCTTTGATTATCCCTGAGGAGGATTTTATTGATAGATAAAAAAGTTATTGATGCCTTAGCCGTGCACAGAGAAAAGATGGTGCAGGAGCAATTGATTAACAGGGGGATCACATCTCCGAGGGTTCTTGATGCATTCAGAAAGGTTCCGAGGCATCTGTTCATAGAAGATGGGCTTATCTATCAGGCTTACAGCGATTATCCGTTGCCGATAGCCGAAGGACAGACAATATCCCAACCTTATATTGTTGCCCTTATGACACAAAATCTGGATTTACAACCTGACGATGTAATCCTTGAAATAGGTACCGGATCGGGTTATCAGACAGCCATACTGGCAGAACTCGCGGCAAAGGTCTATTCTATAGAGAGGTTCGGTACTATAGCTTCAAAAGCAAGGAAACTGCTTGATGGACTTAGTTATCATAATGTAATGATAATAATCGGCGATGGAACCAAGGGTTATCCTAAAAATGCCCCATATAACGGTATTATCGTGACTGCTGCCGCACCATATATTCCTGAAACATTAACAATGCAGTTAAAAGAAGGCGGAAGGCTTATAATACCGGTTGGCGGTGAATATACACAGGAACTCTTAAAGGTAATAAAGCATGGTGATACCCTTAAAAAGGAATCACTTGGAGGATGCAGGTTTGTTAAGTTAATAGGTGAGTATGGCTGGGAGAGATAAATTATTTAAAGTCGTATTTATACTCGTACTTGAATTAGTCATTTCAGCTTGTGGAATCCCTTATGGTGTGTATCATACAGTTGAGAAAGGACAGACGCTTTACAATATATCAAGGGTTTACAATGTAGATCTTAAAGATATCGAGAGGGCAAACAATATAACAGACTCCAAAGATATAAAACCGGGTGAAAAGATATTTATTCCTGGTGCAGAAAAAAAATTGTATGTACCCCCGACTGCTGAAACAGCTAATGTTAATCCTGGCCAGCAAACTATATCAAAAGGTAGCAATACGCAATTTTCTAATATTAATAATGTTAAGGAGCACACCAATGGTCAGTCGTTATCCCATGCCGGTTCTTTGTCCTTTCTATGGCCACTAAAGGGAAAGATACTGCAGGAATTTAATACATCGAATGGATCCAAGCATGATGGTATAGATATAAAGGGGACTGAGGGTGCGCCAATTTACGCTGCTGCAGATGGTGTAGTTATATACAGCAATGACACTATAAGGGGCTACGGCAATATGATCATAATAAAACACAAGGATGGCTTTGTTACCGTTTATGCCCATAATAGCGTAAATATGGTAACAAAAGGTCAGGCGGTCAAACAGGGGCAGATCATTGCCAGAGTCGGTCATACGGGCTATGCAACTGGTTCGCACCTTCATTTTGAGATAAGACTGCATGCAATGCCGGTAAACCCGCTTAACTACCTCCCTCGATAAACGGCTTTTATCTTGACACAAAAAATTTTAAATGGTAAGCATATTCAACTTTTAAATGGAGGTAAGTATATAAATGGTACAGACAGGTAAGACGAGAAAACCGCCGAAGAAGTCCAAATCGGTTCTAAAGAGGCAGAGACAAAACATAAAAAAAAGGGCACGCAATGCATCTGCCCTTGCGTCGTTGCATACGCAAATAACCAAATTTGATGCAATGCTTAAAAAAAATGAAACAGATAATGCAAAAATGTTTTTACACGAACTTGTATCTTTTGTCGCGCATCTCTCTTCAAGAGGTATTCTAAAGGAACAAACAGCGAGTAGAAAAATTTCAAGGTTGTATTTACGCTTTAATAAAGCTTCTCGTGTAAAAGCTCAATAATTAACATGTCAAGGGCCAGGTTGTTATTGATCATGCCCCTCCTTATAGCAAGATTGTATTTGTAAATGAGTTCAATGCGTTTAAGGATATTGTTGTCTCCGGGTGAATCATAGAGTAGTTGACGTAGTTTCCATAAAAGTGCACCTATGACCATCGCACTTTCAACGCTTGTTTCTTTTATTTTTTTGAAGTCCTTTAAAGCTGCTTTAACTTTATGAGTCAATATTTCGTTAACAAATTTAAAGGTGTCGGATTTATTAAGGTTGAAAGTAAGTTCGCTTACTGCATTTTCGTCTATAAGACCATTTTTGCCCACATACGTTGATAGCTTGTTAAGCTCGTTTTCTACGATTCCCCATGTTGATACCTCGAATATAGTAACGAGCATTTCTATTGCCGTTTTTGTGATTTTTACATTGTGATCTTTTATATACTCCTGTATGAGTGAGTACGTGGTCTGATTGGAGAGGGCGTGTTTTTTGATCGTTTTTATGGAATTTAATCCTGCGAATTTATTATGCTTCAAAGCGTCCGCATTCTCCGATATCATTATCAAAAGTATGTGTTCCGGTGGGGATACAGAAAATTTTATTACAGCATCGATTACGTCGGTCTTGAGTGATTCGGTGTTATTTATGATTACAGCCCTGTTATTGGATATGAGCGAATCCGTATAAAGTGCATTGTTGATCTGAGGAAGATCGATCAATTTACCGTCAAAAGTATCAACGGCATCCGCTTTAACGGAATGTCCCGACAGTAGTTTCTTTATCAGGGCTGAATTGTAGGAATTATCCTTGCCTATGATGAGGTGTAAAGTGTACATTATTATCTTCAAAAATTGCTGTGCATCGCGTCAAATGCCCTCTGCATCATGGTTATGGCAAGCGTATTTATGGTATCCCTTTCTTTTTCTTTCGTCAAAATAGGATCGTTTATGGGATAGAAATCAAGACTTTCTGTAAATCCTTTCATCTCCCACAATGTCTTGTTCGTTATGACCTGCACAAGCTTTAAATTTATTGTAATTGTTAACTGATAGACCGTGGCAAGTCCTGCAGTCGAAAAAAATACAGGAACGGAGCTGTAAGATACAATCGTTCCGTCGACGATGCCTTCGGCATCTGATTTTGAAACAAGCTGTGCGTCCGATGAATCACCTATAGTTTTTCTCATGGCTGAAGTGAAAAGATCTTCTATGGCTACTTCATCCGTAAGGTTTATAAATACAGGCACATAAAGTTTACTCATCTTGAGGGGCACAACGCCCGTACCTCTGCCGAAATTATAACCGCACCCTGACAATAGTACGGTTATAAATATCATCAATGTTATAAGAGAAGTGTATGATTGTTTTTTAAAACTGTTCAACTGTAATTTTTATATAAACCGGGTTATTATTTAAAACTCTTTACACGCACAAACTATACGGTATCCCTGTATCACATTTCCGGAGGTACCGTTTGTTCCTTTTTTGCCATTTTTGTCTTCGATTTTATCCTTACCCTTTTTGATTTATTAGACTTTGCAGCTCCCTGTTTTTTGTTCGCCGCCTCTTTATAGATTTTTTCCGCCTGTTTTTTGTAGCCTTCTATTTTATTCTTTATATCGGATACAGTGCTTTCTGCCTTATCCTTGTATAATTTTAAAGCCTTGTCCTGAAGGTCCATGAATATCTTTTCATACTTTTTTTGCTCGGTTTCCAGCCTCTTAACGATGTTTTTAATCTGTGGATTTTTTACTGCCAGCTTTGCAATATCGTTTGTAGTTCTTACCACGAGATCCTGAACCTGTGATTGAGTTTTTTTCGCGAGTTTCTGTGCCTCATCCTTGAATTGTTTCATAATATCCAACAATCTTGGTTGTTTTGCTGCCATAAAAACCTCCTTATAAGTTTGCTATCTTCTGTATAAGAAAAACAGGATAAAGTCAAAGAAAATATGGCATGTTTTACTTTTTAAATACTGTAGCTTAGTCCTACGATCCACACGGTTTGTGGTGTTATAAATACGGATCCTGTTGCTTGATTAAGTTTTTTTGATAATGATAATTCAGAAGCTACAGCGATCCTCAGTCCGTGAATGGGTGTGTAAAAGATTATGCCCGGCGTAAGATACATTGGATTCTGGTTGAATGATATGCTTGCGTAAGATGAATCTGTTGCAGCATAAGAACCGTACCCATCTGCAAATTGGGATGTAAATTCAAGCATGGGCTCTATGTAATATTTTGGCAGTGGGAATAAAAGTGAAAATGCCAGTAAGGTAAGATTGTCGCCACGTATGCCCATTGCGTATTTACCGAGCGGCAGAATAAAATTATTGTCACTCGATGATATAAGCTTCTGAGTGTTGTCCCAAAGGTATCCTATGCGAAGGTTTGCAATCATAGGGAAAGACGGTCCTGAATCGAGCATGTCGTAAGACATAAGCAGGCTCAATGTGTAGCTTACGGCATTACCATCGTATCCTGCATATCCTGTACTTCCTGCTTTACTGTAGGTAAGTATTTCACCGAGTCCGGCGATGCTTAAATGCGGTATTAATTCATAGCCGCCTTTTATGCCGATGCGCAGGTCTCCAGAATAGCTGATAGATTGTGGGTAAGCAGGTGACTTTATATTGCTCGAAGAATCTATTGAACCTATTGATACCTCGAGATACTGAAGCGGTGCGTATGAAAATGCCCCGTATACGGTATCGTTCCTGAATCTATTCCCAACTCCAAGAATATTATCTTGTAAGGTGTACGAATTATATACCGCTATACTTGCCCTACCCTTTTCTATAAAGGCTGAAGGTACATGAATAGAGCCATTTTGTCCTGTTATGGAAACGGCAGAGTATTTATGGCTTTTGGCTTCTATTTCTACATAAGGTGGAGGTGCGATTACTGGAGACTGGTTCATGTCTGCCCTTGCAAAAGTTGAGAACATCGATATACTTAAAATGCTTATGAGACATATTTTCATAATAACCTCCATGTACCAATTATACCCAAAATTACAATAGGAAAATTTATTCATCATCCTTTGTTTTGCATGTATCGTGTAATCTACAATTCCATGTTGTTTGGCACTTTATCTTTATTTCTTATCGGATGTTCGTTTTTTCATTCTATGGCTGTGTTTTGTCTTTATATAATCTCCCGCCCATGGGTTGTCCTTATAAGCTTCCATCCAGTCTATTTTACCGAAATATTTCGAACAGTAAAAACATGGAAAGTAGTCAAGTTCTGTCAGACCGTTATTTTTTATAAGCTCTATCTTGTCAAGGTTGAACTTGTGTATTGCATCTGCCCACATTTTATGTGCGTCAAATAAACTGATGGTATGAAGATCTGCTATTACATCAAGTTCCTCCTCATGTGCACCTGTATAACCCGATATTTGGCAGCAGAAGGAAAGCCTGCCCTTATAGTCTATATTTGGCGCATACATGGTCAGTGCTCTGCACTGGAAGAATAATAGAGGTTCATAATGGCCAAGAGAAAAATTGATCTCGATCTTCATTGTATTTTTCAGCCTTTGGACTATCTTTTCTGCTTCCTTGTACTTTTCTGGCGGCAATACAAGGTCGTGGGCGAATGCAAGAGAAGTTGGCTCAAGGTGTGCATAGAACAGCCTTTTTAGCCCAAGCTCAGATGCAAGCATAGCCATCTGTTCTATTTCATCGAAGTTCTTTTTGTTGATCGTAATCTGCACGCTTATATCTATGTTTTTTACCTTTAATATGCTTATTGTCTGCAGTATTTTCTTAAATGAACCCTTACCCCTTATGTAGTCGTTCGTCTTTTCTGTTGCACCGTCAAGTGAGATAGAGATGCCTGAAAGTTTTCTGAGCCTGTCTGGAAAACGCGGATTATTGAGCATCTTCCATACCTGTAAGAAGTTCCATGCGTTTGTTACGAAGTGATATGTATAATCGTACTTGATAACGGTATCTATTATTTTATCAAATTGTGGATGGAGCGTGGGTTCACCGCCCGTGAATGCAATGTGTTTCGGGTTATACGCCTTTGCCTGTTTAAGAATATTATCAAAGAGTTCAACCGATATATAGCTTCTCATATCGGTTTTGTCCCTTAAGCAATGCAGGCAGCTCAGGTTGCATTTGTTCGTAAGTTCAAAACTCATCTCATAAAATGACATCATCCTCTCCTTTTTGCATGAATCTATCCATTACCTATCCTTTTAAAAATAATCAATGGATCTTTCAAAAGATCCTTGCCGCATAAACAAATATATGTCTTTGTCTGATGTATTAATGCTTTCAGCGTATCGATGTGTTTGTTTGCACCGGCTTTGCTAAAGAAAAACATAAGTGATTGAGGTATAAGCAATGACATGGCATGGGTTTTATCTATGCGTAACACTTTTGTATTTTGTGATTTTGCTAATCGTAAAAATAATATGGTATTGGGGACAATCCTCTCAATCGTCTGAAATATGTTATAGGGAATAACGGCTTTTTTGAATGGCGGCACAGGCGGTTTTATGTCTTTAAACCTATGTCTGAAGTGAAGTAAGGTCTTCCTGGTAACATGTATGTCTTTCTTAAAACCCAGAGCCTGTATCATTCCGGCTTTATGCTTCAAGAAAACTGCATCATCGGAAACGAGCCTGTAGCCTTTGGACATAAGCCCAAGCGAAAGCGTTGTTTTACCCGACATGCCCATTCCGCACAGCAGGATCGAGTTTCTGTGTTTTTTTATTGCGCCTGCATGTAGATAATAAAGTCCATGATGTCTCAACAGTTCTATCAAAGCTATGGTTATAAAAATAGATACAAATTCTGATCCCCTTTTCAGTATTGACATATCCAAATAGGCATCTGCCCTGTCATTGTCTTCATCAACAATTACACAGGTGCTTTTGTCGGATAGCAATAGAATGCCGTTGTTCAATCTATATCCTTTTATTCTACCGTATGAAAACAGCACGGTCGCTTTTTTGTCGAGCGTAACCGGGGCTTTTTTACCCGCGTATGCACTTAAAGTTATACGGTGTTTAAGAGCAGTGTAAGCCTTGAATTTATAGCCTGAGAAAAACGTCTTTAAAGTATCAAAGACTGTCGGATTATCCGCTTTCACAGATACCGATACATCCGATATCTTAAACGAGAATTGTTTCATGATTGCTTGAACAGCCCCTTTGCAATTTCAAGCCTTTTCTGATTGCCTATGTCAACCCATAGTCCGTTATGTAAATAACCGGCAATGAGCCTGCCATGCTTAATCATTTCCGGGTACATGTGTAATGTAGTAGAAGGCTGATATATGTTTTTAGGTATATAATCGATGCTATCGGGTTTTAAAAATTGAATGCCCGTAAATATATAGGGAGAGGTATCCGGATAAGGATTGAAAAGGCTTCGTACATACCCATACCTGTCTGTGTAGATATTTGCAATATCGGTTTGGTCATTAGCTGCTTTATACAGAACCATAACGGCATCCGCTTTCTTATCCTTTAACAAAGGTGGTAAAACAGTCAATTCGAGATCGAACAGTATATCTCCATTTATAAGGAAAAACGGCTCATCGAGAAATTTGCTTGCCAATAATAATGCACCACCTGTGCCCATAATGTCCGGTTCCGGCGAATACCGAATTACAAGTCCGAATTGTGAACCATCTCCAAGCCTCTGCCTTATCATATCGCCAAGATGGTGAAGGTTTATAACAACATCTTTTATGCCAGCTTCTTTAAGGGCATGAAGCGTATGCGCTATTATAGGTTTTCCATTTATTTCAATCAGAGGTTTAGGGATTGTTTCGGTAATTGGCCGCAGCCTTGTTCCAAAGCCAGCAGCAAGTATCATAGCCTTCATGATTATTCCTTTTTTAATTGATTTTCATTAATCGTTTTCTCAATTATCCCGGAAGTATACAAATTAGTTTATATACTCAATTTATACAATAAATCTTTTTATATTTTGAGGTTAAGCAGAGGCATTCATAATCCTGAATAGTTTTTTGTTTTTTTCGTACAATTCTTTAAATACATCGAAACTCTTGTCGTACATCTCTTTATACTCGGTCCTCGGCGTATATACCCTGTCAACGGGTATCAGTGGTTTTGCCTCCCTGAAGGATTTGATTAAACCAAGCCCCACAGCGCATACGATAGCTGCTCCGTTGGTACCTGCATTCTGCGGGTTTTTCGTAACCTCTATATTCCTGCCTGTTATATCCGCCATGATCTGACACCACACATCGGACTTTGCACCGCCGCCGACAAACCGGATATTTTTTCGATAGGGTATTTTCTTTTCTATTGCCTCAAGCATCCATCGTTTATGGAATGCAACGCCTTCAAGCACAGCCCGGATCATCTGACGCTTGCCTGTGCTAAGGCTTATGTTGAAGAACATGCCCCGTGCATAAGCATCCTCCCGTGGAGATCTGTTGCCGTGAAGCCATGGCGTGAATATAAGCCCTCCGGCCCCGGGTGGTGTTTGTTCGACTATCTCATTGAGGAATTCATACAGACTGTCGTACTCCTTGTTCTTGTCGACTATATGCTGTGCGTCAAGGTACATGCCGATCTCATCAAGGGCAAGATGATCCCTTACCCATTGCAGGCATATGCCTGAGGTCTCCTGCTCCGCGGTATAAACGTATTCACCGGGTATCGCACCCAATATTGAGGCAACGAAGTTAGCGATGTCTACGGTCCTCCTGTCGATATTTGCTGCTACCCATCCCGAAGTTCCTACGTAGATATGTGTGTCATACAACTCGAGTGCGCCCGAGCCTACAGCAGTCAAAAATGTATCACCGCCACCGCCTAACACAGGTATGCCCGGTACAAGCCCCATTTTGTCAGCAGCTTGCTGTCTGAGGCCGCCTATAATATCCGTTGATCTTATGACAGGAGGGAGGTGGTTCATATCGACATCAAATGCCTTGCAAAGGCTCTTTGACCATCCGAGTTTACCTTTCCTTGTATTAAAGACCCATGTCAGATGAGCTGAGTCGTATGTCATGCTGTACTTGCCCGTGCACTGCAAAGTAAGGTAATCTTTTACATCAAGCCATTTATAGACCTTTTCGAATACTTCAGGCTCATTGTCTTTTACCCAGAGGTATTTCCAGAGCGGGTCTTTCGGGGTTGCGGCAAGCCCACCTGTGATAAATAGGGATTTCAAGCCTGTGAGCGCGTTCCAGTTGTCAATCCTCGGAAACCCGCGATAAAGGTATTTTGCGATCTGGGCAGTTGATCTCTGATCCATGTAGGTCATGGGATTGCGCAGGGCTTCGCCCTCTTTATCAACGACGACGGATCCCTGCATCTGTGAAGAGAAAGCAATGCCCTTAATCTGCGACGGCTTCAATGATGTTCGTTTTATAATTGCGCGCGTGGAACTACATACCGCATTCCACCAGTCATCCGCTTTCTGCTCTGCACCGCCGTCTTCGGTTGTATAAAGAGGATATTCTACAAGGTAGGCATCAATAAGCTCTATCTTGTCGCTTATCCTGTAAAGACAGGATTTATTACCTGTTGTGCCAAGGTCATACGCAAGGATGTATGTTCCATGTTCTGATACAGGGGACACGATTTATTTTTTATCCTTCTGCCGGGTTCAAGTTAAGGTGTTCTGTTTCGTATGCCTCCATTGTTTTTACAGCCTCTTTTACATCGTTGGACATGATTATAAGATTGTGCGTCTGTCCCTTTAAATCCATGATATGGTTCTCAAGCTCAGCCTCTTTTGCAAACCCAAGCTTCTCAAATACCTTGACAGCGCCTTTTTGATCTGCTGCCATCTGGGCTACAATCTTTGAAAGCTTTTTTTCTAGTGCTGCCATAAATATTTCTTTGGATAGGGCGAGGCCAACGCCTTTGCTTCTATACGCCCTTGATACAACAATCCTGATCTCGCCTATATGTCTTGACCAGCCGTAATCCTCAATATGAAGGGTAGCATCGCCAATTACTTTATTATCCTTGTCTAAGGCAAGCAAGGGGAGTACTGTGTTATAATCAAGTTCTTTTGCCCATTGCTCTATGACCCTTTTGTCCGAAACATCATGTTTTAGAAACAACCTGTCTTCTTCCGGAATATGTTTAAAGAAATCATGCAGAGCGTTAATATCATTTTTGGTCATTGCCCTTATTGATATCACAGAACCGTCTTTCAGAGTGTACTTCTTTAAAGAATTTTTATTCATGGTACCCTCCTTTCAATATTTTATTGTCCCACGGATTACGATTAAAAGCAAGGCTTTTGTAAAGCCAGGCAGAAGAGAAAGACTGGATTCCCCCGCATCGGGTGCGGGGCAGGCTTCGTCAAGCACGGAATGACATCCGACGGGTGGACGATCAAACTATAGCCTTAAACTTAATATTTTGATACATAGATTGTTTATGCGAAGATTTATTCTTAACAGGATGCTGTTAGCTGTTCCTACAATACTTGGTGTGGTAACACTTGTGTTTTTTCTTATACATATAGTGCCGGGAGATCCTGTCACGCTGATGCTTGGCGATTATGCAACGAAACAAGAAGTAGCACAGATGCGCCATGAATTAAACCTTGATAAACCTATTACAGAACAATACCTGCTTTACATGGATAACTTGTTCCATGGCAACATAGGGATGTCCATGTATTACAAAAAACCTGTCTTGACCATTGTTATGCACCGGTTCGTTTATACCTTTATGCTTGCACTATTTGCTATGATGCTGGCTCTATTCATATCCATACCTCTTGGCATATTGTCCGCTTATAAACAGGGAACATGGGCTGATAAGATTATTGCAGGCACATCAATACTGGGCATATCACTGCCGAATTTTTGGATAGCTATAATCTTAATCCTCATATTCGCTCTAAAATTAAACCTTCTCCCTGTTGCAGGCGCACAATCACCTTTATCTATAATCCTCCCAGGTTTTACCCTTGCCATTGGTATGAGTGCAATAACCATCCGTATGGTAAGGGCGAATATGATAACGGCTATACGGCACGAAAGTTTTACCGCAAATCTCGCTAAAGGTATAAGCATAAGACGGACATTATTTATCCATGCATTAAAGGCAACGCTTATACCCGTTATAACGCTTGTGGGTATGCAGTTTGGGTTGCTGTTGTCGGGTGCAATTATCACGGAAACTGTGTTTTCATGGCCAGGCATGGGCAGGCTGCTTGTGGACAGCGTTATGACAAGAGATTATCCGTTGTTGAGCGGCACAGTCCTTGTGATTGCCCTTATCTATGTGATCGTTAACCTTATTACCGATATACTTTATTATGTTGTAGAACCGAGGATGAGGAAGACATCATGAGACGGAATTGTGCGGCTATTATTCTGCTTCTTGTCCTGATATTCGCAGGCATTGCCGCACCGATTTTAAGCCCGCACAATCCCTATAAACAAATTCTTTCCCTGTCCTTTCATGCACCAACCATCTCATCCCCTATGGGCAGGGATGCACTCGGTAGGGATATATTCAGCAGGGTTTTGTATGGGATAAGAACATCCATGTTCATAGGTTTTGCAGTAGTCTTGATATCCCTTTCGGTTGGAGTAGTGATTGGAGGCATGGCAGGGTATATCGGAGGTTTTACAGATACAGTGTTTGCAAGGGTCATCGATATATTAATGGCATTCCCCGGCCTGCTTTTATCAATAGGTATTGCAGGTATAATGGGACCGAGTACAGGCAATATTATAATAGCCCTATGTGCGGTCGGATGGGTAGGATACGCAAGGTATACAAGGGCCATGGTTATGTCTGTAAAACAAAGAGATTATATATTGTCTGCAAAGGCAGCAGGCAAAAACAGATTTGCAATCTTATTTGCGGATATTCTTCCGAATATTTTAGAACCATTGATTGTCGAGGCGAGCTTTGGTATAGGTATTGCCATAGTATCAGAGGCAAGCCTTTCCTTTCTCGGTCTTTCAAGCCCTTCAACACCGAGTCTCGGCAGGATGCTTTCCGAAGCTATTTCTGTTATAAACGTTTCACCATGGATGGCTATATTCCCGGGCCTTACATTGACTATAATTGTTTTATTGTTTAATGATATAGGTGAGAGGTTAAGAAGGATATACGAGAGGTAATTATGAAGATAGGCAGATTGTTGATGATAGGGTTTAACGGCACGGAACTACCTGCTGAATTTGAGCCCGTAATAAAAAGATATGGTATTGGCGGATTTGTACTGTTTGAGAGAAACCTCAAGAGTCCTGGACAGATACTTTCATTGAATAAACATCTCCACACTATAGACGATGATTTTATTCCTCTGATAGCGGTTGATCAGGAGGGCGGGAGGGTACAAAGATTAAAACATCCGTTTTCCCATCTTCCTTCGGCAAGAAAAGTGGAAGAATATTATCAAAAACATAACAATATAGATATCATATATGAATACGGCAGTTTTATAGCGGAGGAACTTTCGATAGCTGGGTTTAATATGAACCTTGCCCCGGTTCTGGACCTTTCGGAAAGAAAAGACGGCGTGATAGGTGATCGTGCCTTTTCCAATACCCCTCTTGTTGTAGAGGAGATCGGTGTAAGTATGATAGCCGGCATGCAGGACCACGGTATCATCGCATGTGCAAAACATTTTCCCGGAAGTACCGATACGAAGATCGATCCCCACAGCGACCTTCCATCTGTACATATAGGGCCGGAGGCAATGACGCATAACGTATCTCCGTTTATCCATGCTATAAATAACGACGTTGGAAGCGTTATGGTATCGCATACGGTGTTTAAGGGCATAGACGATGTTTCAGCATCCATGTCGGAAAAGATTATCAACGGGATTCTGAAAAAAGAAACTGGATTTAAAGGTATAGTAATAACAGATGATGTTAAGATGGGTGCAATATCGAAGACATATTCTGTATCAGAGGCTGTAATTAATGCATTGGCAGCGTCTTCTGATATGGTCATGATAAGCAATGTTGAACCCGATGAGCTTGAATCAGTTATTGATAATATTGAAGACAGTATAGCCGAAGGTATAATCAAAAACGATCGAATCAGTGCATCTCTCATGAGGATTGATCTTATAAAAAATGAAATTGGTATAAGAAAAGAAATTATTCAAAGTGAATCGGATATCCTCAAGGTGCTCGAGAACAAGGTTCATAGTGCATTTATAAAAAAATTTTCTGGTGGAAATTAATGGGAAAGCAATTTATAAAAGGAATACTCGGTTTTGATCGGCATAATTTATTTTGGCTTTTCCTTTTTTTTATGATGATTTCGTTCTCTTCACTGTCATTTGCCGGTACAATTGCCGAACAAATTACAAATACATCGGGAGGCATCGTTGTTACTCGGACAACGGGTGGTCCCTTGATAGAAGAAAAACCTTATGGAAAAATAAACTGGACTGATGGTT
Organism: uncultured Pseudomonadota bacterium; assembly: GCA_964547905.1. Classification (GTDB taxonomy): domain Bacteria; phylum JAMCPX01; class JAMCPX01; order JAMCPX01; family JAMCPX01; genus JAJYLM01. Next base: position 57,570 of record CAZJPN010000029.1, read on the forward strand.
ATATAATAGCTTACGGTAAAGATAAAATATCAAAGGGATTGAATAAAGATATTTGCGACTCTATAGCAAAAAGGGCTGCAATACTGGATGCGCGTGCACGTGCGCTCGAGATGATACAGAAAGTAAACCTTGATGGAAATATTACGGTCAAAGGTTTTGTATCAAAGGATTCAAGGTTATTTTACAGACTTAAAGGTTTGATAGCAAGGATGAAGCCCTTTCAGCAGTATAAGCATGAAGACTTTTACAATGTAGAAATGAAAGTCCCTTTCTATGGTGTTTATGGAATCGAGGTTGTTTTCCTTCATGCTTATGTAAAATCAAACAATAAAAGAATAAAAGGGTTATCAACAGATGCTCGTATTATTATAGATGCAAGAGGGACAGGATTAAAACCAGCCTTGTTTGTCAAAATTAAAGATCAAACAGGGAAAGATGTTTATACGGCAAAGGATGTTGATACGGCTTATCTACAGAACAAGGGTATGGTTCAGTATGTTACATCAACATCAATACAGCAAGGTGATGTCCAGATAAAAGCTTTGAATGTGGATGGCAGACAGGACGGTAATATAGTTATTTCATTGTCTGATGCTGCCATATTCAAGCAGATGGATAATGACAACGCAATATCAAATGGTAATGTTGTAGTCATAACGGATTCTCCGGTAGATTGAATGCACCATATAAGATAAAACAGTATACCATTTGGTATATAGAAGATAGGACGCAGAACATAACTATTTAAAATGCTTGACTTCTTTTTGTGGTATGATACTTGCTTTATTTATTTGAAATACAATTAAAAGGAGGTGAAAAAGAATGAGAAAATTAATATCAGTAGCATTAGCATTAGCATTTGCACTTACACTTGCAACAATGGCAATGGCAGCACCCAAGAAAGCTGTAAAGAAGGCAGAAGCAAAGACAGTAAAGGCACAGGTAATCAAGGTTGAGAAACTTAAGAAAGGTACTTTACTGAGAGTGAAGGTAGATGGGAAAGTTCACGTTTACCACGTAGCAAAGGTTGCTCTAAAAGAAGCAGAGGCACTTAAGGGTGGCGAGATGGTAGAGTTAACACTTCATGGTTGGTGGATTCACGGTATAAAGGCAGAGGCAGCAGAAGCAGCCCCGGCACCAGCAGCAGCTCCAGCAGCAAAGTAAAATTTGATTTTTAGAAAGTATTAAATAGTGGCGTCTTTAACGCCACTATTTTTTTATTCCCTGCAATTCAAATCGAACAAAATATCCGTTCTTAAGAAAGCGAAGATTATGTCTCGTCGTTCACACGTAAGTGGGAATAATACCCAGCAAGAATTTTTAACTGTGTGTTATCACCCAGAAATGGGTGTTTTTACCCAATATTTTCTTTAGAACAGAAAAAAACAAAAAAACGATAAGTTCGATAAAACAATATGTTACATAAAAACATCTCTATTGTAAAATGGTATAGAATTTGCTATTTACTTATTATAAAACACTTTAAGGAGGAAGCATGAGTTTAAAAAGATTAATAAAGCTTGTGAGTTTTTTAGTACTTGCAGGCATATTATTAGTTGGATGCAGCGGTAGTAATGGCAGTAATGGAGCATCAGGTGCTCCCGGATTAAGTACAGGGAATCTATCAGGAACAGTTGTTGACAGTGTATCACAAGCACCTATAGCAGGTGCTACTGTGGCTATAGATCCCGCCGTTGCAGCAAATGTATCAACAGATACAAACGGAGGATTTATATTTTCAAACGTTCCCATAGGCCCTTATCAGGTTGTTGTGAGTGCTTCAGGGTATAATCAGTTTACATCATCCATAATACCTGTTGTTTCGGGTGTAACATCAACAACCCAGCTCACGATAGTCCACGGGCCGTATCAGGCACCGTTGATATCAGGCCTTTCCAACCAGTTGAACGTCGGTTATTATACCCAGATAACAGCAACTGCAAATGTAATTGATCCCAACAGCCTACAGGTAACATGCCAATGGACACTATCTTCGCCTTTGTCTGTGGCACCTGTACTTTCAGGTGCGACGAGTTGTTCATCCGTATCATTTACAACCGATACCTTTACAGCTCTGGCATCTCTGGATCCGTCATTAGAGCAGGCACTTGCAGCCAGGGATGAAATTGTTCCTATCAGCTATAATGAAATGGGCAGCTATACGCTTACACTTTCTGCTACAAACTCAAAGGGCGTAACAAGCACCAAGAGTGTTACTGTAAGGGCAAGCGACAAACAGCCGGGTATAGCAAATGTGGCTGTTGGCGTACCGGTATACATAAATCTTACAGAGGCATCACCGAATGTAACGTTTTTCCCACCATCAACATCTGCTGCACAGATTTCGACTGTATCGTCTGCAGCAACTAGTCCGTACAAACTTGTAACATTTACACCGGATGTGCCTGGAACATATTATATAACCGAAACAACATCAGGGAATTCATTCACCATATACGCAGGGTATTGGGAAGGCGCCTATGATTCAAACGGTGAATTTGGCGGGAATTATACCACCCAGGATAATGTTCAATGCAGGGTATGTCATAATACTCCTTATGCACCGTACACTGTTTATCCACTTGGACAGGTACCGGATGTATTTGCATCCATGGGACAAACGCCCCATGCTTCTATATTTACCAATGGCATAAACGGGGGATCCGGAACAAACAGCGCGTCATGTCTGCCATGTCATACCGTTGGTTATGATCAGGCTCCAACCGCAATAAATGGTGGATTCGATGATGTTGCAGCACAGTATGGATGGACATTCCCAACTTCATTAGTACCAACAAACTGGTCTAACATGCTTGCTCAATATCCAACCGTTGCAACACTTGCAAACATCCAATGTGACAACTGTCACGGGCCGAGTAATTCAATTGCACATGGCTCTTCGTCTCAGGATCTTGCTGCAAGGGTAGGTTGGGATGCCGGCGTTTGCAATCAGTGCCACGATGCCCCGACACACCACATCATGGGTACGCAGTGGGAGCAATCAGCGCATGCTGACTACTCTCTCGCAATTTCGGAAGGAGCAGGCGGCAATACCTCATGCGAAAGATGTCATGCAGCACAGGGATTTTATGAATACATTTCCGAAACCACAAATGGTGTAAATGGCCCTGGTCTTCTGAACGGTACGAACCCGCTTCAAGCAAGCCCGGCTTACCTTGTAAGTCTTGGTCTTACACCATCGCAGGTACAGCCTCAGACATGTCAAGCTTGCCATGACCCGCATCAATTGGCTCTTGGCGATAATGATAACGGCCACAGTCAGTTAAGGGTATTTGGCAATACATTTACACTTGCAGCAGGGTTTACGGCAACCAACGTTGGAGCAGGTGCAATATGTATGGAGTGTCATAACACACGCAACGGTCTGCACAATGACTCCGTACTCGTAAATAGCTACACTGCACCGCACACACCGTCACAGGCAGATATACTGATGGGGCAGAATTCATACTTCACCGGTATTACAGGAACAACCACGATCTTCGTGTCCAAGCATGCAAACCTTAGTGATACCTGCGTCACATGCCACATGGAACTTAACCCCAATAATCCGGGCGGGGCAACTTATGCGCACACATTTAACATCATACAGTCTGAGCAGGGACAGCTCTGTGCAAACTGCCATGGATCAGGTGTTAATGGCTATGGCTTGCAGACAGAGGTTCAGGGACTGCTGAACCAGCTTCAAACCGAGCTTTCCAATGATGTGATGGCTGCAATCAACGTTTCGGCTTCGAGTTATACGATATGGGTTTCAAATACCAATACGATTGCTGCACCGGTAACAGCAGCGGTATTTTCAGAGGTACACGGGCAACAGGGTTACCAGTTATGGGATTCTTCCAGCGCAACATACTCGGTTGCAATGGGTTCTATTACGGCGACGACAACAGGTGTTTCTCAGTCATTCCCCGTGTTCCCGCTGAACAGCGCAGTCAATCCGACAGCAACAACGCTTGTTAAGGCAGGCTGGAACTACGCACTTGTCGACAGCGAAGGCAGTCTTGGCATTCACAACCCGACGTACGTCTTGACAATCCTCGACAATACACTCAATCAGTTGCCATAAAAAAAGATAACAACAGAAATTCAAGAGGGCAGGCTTAAGCCTGCCCTCTTTTTATTGACAATAACCGATGAATTCAAAAAACACTGGACATGCAACGTATAAATTGATAATAAAATCAAAAACAAAAAGGAGGTTAAGTATGAATAAAGGACCAAAGGACGCGGTTATTGTAGCTGCTGCTAGGACTGCAATAGCAAGGGCAAATAAAGGGAGCCTTATCAATGTAAGAGCTGATGATTTCGGTGCAGTCGTTGTTAAAGAAGTCGTTAAAAGGACACCGAAACTGAATCCAAAAGAAATAGAGGATCTCGTTGTCGGGTGTGCAATGACGGAGGGTGAGCAGGGATTAAATGTGGGAAGGGTTATCGGCATACTTGCCGGTTTACCCATAGAAGTGCCTGCGGCAACCCTGAACAGGTTTTGCTCATCAAGTCTTGAGGCAATTAATTTCATAGCACTGAGGATTATGGCGGGTTTCATAGATGTTGGTATAGGTGCGGGAATCGAAAGTATGACCCACGTCCCCATGGGCGGTTTGAACCCTGACAAGGCTTTGAACGCGCCGCTGATGAATGATATTCAGGAAGGTAAGCAGCCCAATGTTTATATAACAATGGGGCAGACAGCAGAGAATGTTGCGATCGAATATAAGATCTCAAGGGAAGATCAGGACAAGTTTGCCTATGAAAGCCACATGAAGGCCGTAAAGGCCATAAAAGCCGGTTTGTTTAAAAAAGAAATTATGGGTATCAATGCACCTCAGGCAGATGGTTCAATGAAATTGTTCGATACGGACGAATGCCCGAGGGAAAACACATCCCTTGAAAAGCTTGCAACACTCATGCCTGCATTTTCAGAAACAGGTACTGTAACAGCAGGCAATTCAAGCCCTCTCAATGATGGAGCAGGTGCAGTAATGATTATGTCCAGAGAAAAGGCAAAGTCTCTCGGCATAGAACCCCTCGCAACAATACGGGCAATGGCAGTTGCAGGGTTAAAGCCCGAGCTTATGGGTTTAGGACCTATATACGCTGTCAGGAAATTGCTTTCAAAAGCGAAGCTTACGATAAAAGATATAGGCGTTATTGAACTGAATGAGGCATTCTCTTCACAGTCACTTGCTGTTATGAGGGAACTTGGCATACCGGCCGAAAAGTTAAATCCACGAGGCGGTGCAATAGCGATAGGCCATCCGCTCGGTGCAACAGGTGCAAGAATCATGACGACACTTATACATGAAATGGTGGATAAGAATATAGAACTCGGCCTTGAGACCATGTGCGTTGGAGGCGGGATGGGCGTTGCCACGCTTGTTGAAAGAGGATAATTTATAGTATCAGAAAGGACGTGGCTTAAACCCACGTCCTTATTACAACCCGAAAAATGCATTTTAAAAATAGTGAAGTTTGCGTAATGAACGAAAGGGTGCCCCTGACGCCGTTTCCCCTAGCCTATAGAGTATAAAAAGAAAAGCATCGGTAACTGTGATAAAGCTCCTTTAACTTTACGATCAAGAGGAAGAATAGGGGTCACCCATTTAAAGTGCACCTGTCAAGAGAAAAGTTCATCCCTATCGTGAGAAACTTCGTTTCTCACGGCTGTTCCATACTTTGGTGTTATCACCATCTCTACCATTGCCGTAGTTTCTTTGTGTTTGTGTGTCAGTAATTAGTCCCGCCTTTGGCGGGACTTTACTGCACCAGTCACCCAT
>CAZJPN010000030.1:0-41841 GCA_964547905.1 uncultured Pseudomonadota bacterium
GTAGAAGATCGGGTTTTTGTCCCATGAACCTGCAGATCACCCGTATCTTCAAAAACGGTTCTGTGCCGTAATTATGTTCCCTGAATTCGCAAGGAATGCGCCCGGGGGGATTTGAACCCCCGGCCTGCGGATTCGTAGTCCGACGCTCTATCCACTGAGCTACGGGCGCATGAAAAATATCTACAACAAACCGTATTATAAATGCAATCCTTTGTAAACCCTGTTTGAAAGGAGGTGGATTACAATTCCCTGCATTTTTCGTACACAATGGTAATGGATCTACAAAAGTGTTCGTTTTACCGGTCAGATTATCACGTGTTCCCTACTATTCCAGCAATGGTATGATTTGTGCTTTCTTTATCCACCTTATAAAAGGAAAAGGAGGATTATACGGGTGATTCAATCAGCAAAATGCTTGCTTTTTAATTATCACTTAATATACTAAAAACCTATGTTAAATTACATCAGAAAATACACGGGTAATTGGGGCTTAAAAATCATTTATTTTATTGTTGCCCTAACCTTTCTTGGAGGCTTTGGCGGTATATTCGGCATTATGAAGAGCTGTGGTACGGGCCTGTCTGAAGGTACAGTGGCAGTTGTAAACCGCAACGCGATATCTGTAGATGAATTCTCCCGCGCCTATAGGAATACCCTGAACGCATATAGCAGGGAGTTCAAGGGGGAAATGACGCAGGAGATGTTGAGTAAATTGAATCTTCCGAATCTGGTATTAAGCAACCTCATATTTAATGAGGTTGCTATACAGCAAGCACACAGTATCGGATTGAGTGTTACAAAACAAGAACTCATGGATCAAATAGTCAATACCCCTACTTTTTTAAATAAAGAGCATCAATTCGATCCAAGGATATATTACGATGCACTACGGGAAAACAATATAACGCCTGATAACTTTCAGGAGGATGTCAACAACGATATCCTTACGCTGAAATTGAAGAGGCTGTTCTACGATAATATTTTTTTGAGCGATGGTGAAATTAAGATATTGAATGCTCTTGATACGACGCAACAGCAGAAAAACCAGGGGCAGACAGAAGAGCAGTTAAGATACACGCTGGCACAGTCAGCTTACGGTACATGGATTAAAAGTATCGAGAGCACGATGAATATACAAACGAACAAGGCTGTACTTGCCAGATTCACGCAAACGACAGATTAACTCTACCGGACAGTATAAATCGAATCTTATGGTTAGCGACAATACCAATACAACTCCATCATCACAGCCTCCCATCGAACTCAGAAGGGACATTACCGTATGGGGTTCTTACATGTGGGGATATGCGGATGTCGGGGCCGATATTTATGCAGCACTCGGACTTGTCATAGCAGCGGCACAGGGCGCAGCAAGCCTTGCATTTGCAGCAGCAGGCATTGTTTATATCATGATCGGATTTGCCTATACAGAGCTTGCTGCAACTTATCCGGTTGCAGGCGGCGGACACTACTTTGCCCTTCGGGGGCTCGGGGATTTTTGGGGATTTACGACAGGAGTCGCACTCTTGCTTGATTACACCATTGATATTGCCCTGTTTTCTGTAGCATCCGCGGGATACGTAAATTTCTTTCTACCGTATTTCGGCATAGAGCCTGCCCATTTTATCTTTACCCTGGGCTCACTTCAAATCAATTATCTCTGGCTTCTGGAATCTTTTGTTTTCATCCTTTTTTTAATCTGGCTGAATATCCTTGGTATAAAAGAATCATCTTTTTTTAATGAGCTCATCGGTGCTTTTGACATTACCATAGAATCATCCGTCATTGTGTTCGGCTTTTTATTTGCATGGAAACCGGAGTTCCTCGTTCAACAGTGGCAGACATCATTCCCGACACTGCACAATTTTATGTATGGCTCATCGCTTGGCATTATCTCATTTGTAGGACTGGAATCCATATCTCAGGCAGCGCAGGAGACCAAAAGGCCGGCGACGATAATACCGAGGACATCCGTAACTTTGATCTTTACGGTATTTATATTTGCAACAGCGTTCTCCACGTTAAGTCTTGGCGTCCTGCCATGGCAGACCTTTGCACAGCATATCGGTGATCCCATCGCGACGCTTGCACATGCAATCCCTTATGTGGGATTGATTGCCGGGCCGATAACGGCCCTGCTTGGTGCGACCATACTGCTGATTTCTGCCAACTCCGGTGTTATGAGTGCATCAAGATTGACGTACTCCATGAGTGAGTTCGGCCTTATAACAAAGTGGTTTGACAAGGTAAATTCCCAATACAGAACGCCGGTAAGGACAATCGTTGTTTTTTCCGGTATCGGTATACTGGAGATGCTGTTGTCGTTCCTGACGCCTCAGGCCATGGATACGCTCGGCAACATGTATGCGTTCGGCGCAACCCTGGGATACCTCATTGTTTTCGTGGCATTAATACGCCTGCGCTTTTCCGATCCGTATACGCCAAGGCCTTACAAAATGCCGTTAAACATCAAAATCCATTATAAGGACAGGATTGTCGATTTTCCCATACTTGGTATTTTAGGATTTCTTGGTGTCGGCATGGTTCTGTTCGAGGTCATCCTGACGCATAAGATAGGGAGGATTGCGGGCCCTGCATGGGTATTGATGGGCATCCTGTATTATCTTTACTTCCGAAAACACAACAACATGCCGATGACAAAAAGCATTGAACGGAACTGGGAGGCACATCAGATGGATGTACTTATTTCAGCAGAGGAGTTTGACCTTGCAGAGGAGTACAGGATCGCGCTCAAGGAGCGCGATGAAAAGCTTAAGAAAAATGAACAGGCTAAAACTGACAGATAAAATGAGGGCGATAAACAGCGTGCTGTTTGTCGTGTTCGGCATCATAATCGTTCTACGATCAATCAATTTGTCTGCAGGGATCCATATATGGTTTGCCCTGCTTGTCGGTATAAGTTTCATAGCCTTCGGCATCTACAGAATCAGGTTTGTTCTAAGATATTTGAGAGACAGGCAATGATACAGTCAACACTTGGCATTATCATAGCAACGGTGTTTTTAATATCTATCATATCCCTTCTGTGGTGGATGCTCCATGTACCACCCATAATCCCGCAGGTGGCTGCAAGGGCACGCAGAGAGGTTGAGGCTTTAAAGAATATACTCATACCGACACAGGGTATGGATTATTCAGAAAGGGGTGCTGAGGTTGCTTGCAGGCTTGGGACTGAGCAGAGTGCAACCCTTATATTCGCTTACGTTATTGAGGTTCCAAGGACACTGCCTTTAAATGCTGAAATGGAAGATGAAGATAAAAATGCCAAAGAAGCCATTTCACATGCAGAACAACTTGCAATATTGCATAAAATGAAGTCTCGATCCCTTATTGTAAGATCACGTTCAGCAGGAGAAGAGATCGTAAAGTTAGCCAAGGAGCAGGATGCGGATGTTATTGTAATGGGCATAAGACAACATATAGGACTCAAAGAAAACATACTCGGAAGGACATCGGACATAGTGCTGAGAAAGGCACCTTGTGAGGTAATCATTGATAAATTACCAGGAGAGGAGGAAACTTAAATGCGTGTAGTTATAATAGGTTCCGGCAGGCTTGGTTCAAGGCTTGTCAGTATATTTTCTAAAAGGCACGACAGCGTGCTCGTCATAGAGCAGAACGAAAGTAAGTTTATGTACATTGAGGACAAACAGGGGGTTGAATTTCTTGTGGGCGATAGTACGGATGAGAAGATCATAAGGCAGGCATTAAAAAAACCTGCGGACCTCGTACTGGTAGCTACAGGCAACGATTACACAAATATCATGATAGCACAAAAAATAAAAATAATAGATAAGACAATAAAGGTTATAATGCGGTTGTTTGATGTAAACCTTGTTACTGTATATGAGGAGCTTGGGATAGAAGTTCTATGTCCTACAAGTCTTACTATTGATGCACTTCTTAAAATGCCGGGGCTATCATAAGGGGGGAATATGTATATCATAATCGTTGGAGCCAGTAAGTCGGGAGTTAATCTTGCAAAAACGCTCTTATCGGGAGGCCATGAGGTAATCATTATTGATCAGGACAAAGCAAAGGTAACATCATTATCAGAAACCTTTGAGGATGCCATAATGCTTGGCAACGGTGCCAATGCCTCTGTTTTAAAGTTTGCCGGTGCTAACAGGGCTGATGTCGTAGCAGCTCTTACAGGAGATGATGCGACAAACCTTGTTATCTGCCAGCTTACGAAATTGATGTTTATGACACCGAGGACCATATCAAGGGTTTCTGATCCGGCAAATGAGGAAATATTTCAGAGTATCGGCGTAGATGCAACCGTCAATTCAACAAGAATACTCAACTATCTTATAGAAGAACAGGTACAGGCAGGCGATGTTGTGGTTCCTCTATTCCCGCTCAAGGGTGGAGATGTCGAGCTTGTTCAGGTTGCCGTTCCAAAAGGATCGCATATCATTGACAAAAAGATAAAAGACCTTGGATTTCCCGAGGGGATCATTATTGTTTCTATTTATAGAGACGAAAAAACGCTTATTCCAAAGGGTGAAACAAGTTTTAAGCAAAATGACGAGGTTATAGCGATTGTCAAAAAAGAGCACATAGATAAGATACAGCAGATGTTTAAAGGGTCGTAATGGCCTTTACATCGTCACCGTCACCTATTTGCTTTTAAGTGACTTGAAATGTGATTGTAAACCTTATTCGAATACAGCAGGGATATATGTCCTTTAAAAGGTATAGAGTCATTTTCCATATTATCCATAAAGGCATTTTCAGGTGGTGCTATAAGATTGTCCAGCGTTGACCATATTGCATATGTAGGCGACATCGGCTTTTTATTGAGTTCATTTAAAAACTCGCTACCGGGTACCATTTCTCTTGCATTTTTGCCGCTGCCTAATACCGCAATACGCGTGCCATTGTGCGGGGTTCCAATGGTGATAAACTTTTTTACCCTGCCGGTACCGCGGGGTGAGTTACTGTAATATCTCGATGCAAGTCCACCCATGCTGTGGCATACAAAATATACCTCTTTTTCTCCTGTCTTATCCGCTATCTCATCCATCTTATCCGCCACCCGTTCGGATAATGTGGTAATGGACAATGCCGGAGGATAAAGATTAACCGTAAACACTCTAAATCCATCGAGCGCAAGTCTTAAATGTATATAAAAAAAACAAGCCCTGTTCATCATATATCCGTGCACAAGCAGCACAGGCGGGTATTGTTTGTTATTTTTTTTTAGGAAAAGATAATCATAGTTTATAAAACCAAAGCCATAGGTTATGAGCGAAATAAAAGTGACAACCGCTTCCTCAAGAACCTCAATTGCAATTGTTGAAATGTGTTTGAGAGGCTTTTTATTCGAATTCAGGGCATCATAAATTACTATTGAAAACTGATTAGCGATCAGTAAAAGAACGATGATGAAAATCCATGCAAGAATATTTAATACAATCATAACTTACCTCTCTTTTTAAGAACAAGTGCCTCTATGACCTCCGGTACCTTCTGCAGCAGTATAAGAAGCTCTCCTATATTGGTCGAAGCAAATTCGCCTGCTCCGTTGTCACCATAGAGCACTTGTACCACTTTCCCCATAAAATGTACAGGGATGATGACAACTGTTTTTGGCGGCTCTCCGCCAAGGAGAAGGAAAAAGTCCTTATTTAGTTCTGTTGGCTTTAGTGATCCGATAAAATGTGCGCCTGTATCATTGACAAATTTAAAGACGGAAGGTTGATCAAGAGGTATAACGAGCTGTTTTATATTAAAGCGGTTTACACCCTCACCCGCCCCTTCCCATCCTATTGCAATGCCTTTTTGAATAATAAAGATTGCTGCCCTTTTGAATATGGATAATGCGTAACCAAGTACAACCGATGCTATATCATCCCTTGATCTTGAATCCGAAATTATCGCAATTGCATCTTGCAGATTTACAGGCTGTTTCAGCCGGAGAGTTTCTTCGATTTCCATCTCATTGGATAGTTCTACGGTTGCCTTATCTGACTCAACGCCTAATGTCCCAGTCTTTAACATTTTTTGGAAATCCTCCTCAGTCGTGAGCTCTTCATTGTTTGAAAGAGGTGTTAATGATGAATTATCCTCTGCCTGTTTTTGCGGTTGCTCTGCGATTTTTTCGTCGGTTTTTTGTGCAGTTGAGGCAGGTTTTTTATTTAACCTGTCGGATAAAAACTGTGTTGTGTCCTGTTTTGACAATGTGATGTATCGCAGATCCCTTTTGATAGAGTAATATTTTTCCAGTAAAACGAGGAAACGTATCTCCGAGATCACGTGAAGTTTTATATTCAGACCGGTGACAAATGACAGCTCATCTATGGCATCAAGCCGTCCAGGGTCCATCATAATAACATACAAATGCTTATCTTGATAATCAAAGGGGATTACCTTCAGCCTTTTTACAAGATTAACCGGAACGAGCTTTAATGTATTTGTTTGTATATTGTGTAGCTTTTCAATGGGCACCGAGGGTAGGCGATGATACAGTGCCAGATATCTTTCAAGGTTATCTTCCGTAAGTGCACCTGATTCTATAAGGTTTGTTCCCAGTCTACCTCCGAAGATGACCTGAGCATTTATAGCCTCGGTAAGCTGCTCATTTGTTATAGCTTTTTGTTTTACGAGAAATTCTCCAAACATAACGATATCTTACCAGAGTTTAAAAAAAAATTCCATAGTAGATGAGCAGAAGTATGAAAGGATACGGTACGTCATTCCCGCGAGAACGGGAATCCAGAAAGAAGCAGAATGGATTCCCCCGTATCGAGACTGTGGCATAAAAGATAAAATGAGTAAAATGTCATGCTGAACTCGTTTCAGCATCTAATAAAATCAATAGGTTATGAGACCCTGAAATTAATCAGGCTGACAAAAGGGCATTGTGACACAGTCGCATCACGTGCGGGGCAGGCTCTGTCAAGCACGGAATGACACTTTGTGATCATTATTTTTATTGCATTTTTGGGGTCAATCTTTCAACAGCTCTCTCGCAATCATGAACCTCTGGATCTCGGAGGTGCCTTCAAAAATCCTGTATGCCCTTATATCTCTGAACATCCGTTCCACCTTTGTTTCCTTCATAAACCCCATGCCTCCGTGTAATTGAAGCATTCGGTCTGCAACCTTGAACGCTGATTCCGTCGCAAAAAGCTTTGTCATACTTGACTGTGTGCGAATATCCTCTCCTTGGTCAAACCTGTAGGTCGCATCTGCGAGCATCCTGTCTGCCGCATAAAGTTCTGTAGCACTGTCAGCAAGCATCCACTGGATTGCTTCAAACTCCGAGATTGGTTTCCCGAACTGTTTTCTGAGCTTTGCATATTCAACGCCCATGGATAAAAGCCTTTCACCAATACCTATTGCCGATGCTGCCGCAGAAAGACGTCCCTCGTTAAGGGTCTTCATTGCTATTTTAAACCCGCTGCCTATGCTGCCTATAAGATTTTTATCCGGTATAAAGCAGTCTTCGAAGATCACCTCTGCCTGCAGCCAACCCTTTCCACCCATTGTGTTATGTATGTTTCCGATACTTAGACCTTTTGCGGCCTTTTCTACAATGAATGCGGTAATTCCGCCTTTTGCTCTTTTTTCTTTGTCTGTTAATGCTATAACGGTAAAGATATCCGCAATAGGGGCATTTGTTATGAAGTGCTTCATGCCGTTGAGCAGCCATCCTCCATCAACCTTAGTTGCTGTAGTTGTTATGGCTGATGCATCGGATCCTGCACCAGGCTCCGTGAGTGCGAATGCGGATATATACTCACCGCTTGCGAGTAGAGGTAGATAATGTCTTTTCTGCTCTTCTGTACCGTCATTTACTATAGCCATTGAGCCTATACCGTTATTGACACTCATGATAGCCCTGATGGCATCGTGAGATTTAGACAATTCCTTTAGTGCGTAACAGTAATCCAGCAGATTCATACCTGAGCCGCCATAAGCAACCGGTATGCGAAGACCAAATAAGCCAAGGTCCTTCATTTCCCGGATAAGTGGCTCAGGAAGTCTGCCGGTATCTTCGATAGAGTCTTCAACCGGCATACATTCGTCTTTGACAAACCTTTCTATTACCTCTATAAAATGCCTTGCTTCCTGTGTTATCCTGTCATCCATAAAATCCTCCCTTGTTATAAAAAACAAATACTGTCATTATGTAAATAAAGATGAATTAAGCATTACACCTTTTTGAAAAACTTGTGTGATATTGTTATTTTTTTGTCTGTACCCTTTCTATATATTTACCCTCTGCAGTGTCTACTTTAATCCTTGTTCCAATCTCTACAAATTGTGGAACCTGAACAACGAGACCTGTTTCGAGTTTTGCAGGCTTGGTTGTGTTGGTGATAGTTGCGGTACGGAGGTTAGGCTCTGTTTCAACAACCGCTAATTCAACGGTCATAGGCAGATCTATATTGATCGGTTTTCCTTCATAGAACGAGATAGCTATCTTTGAATTCGGTACTATATATTTTATGGCATCGCCAACGATATCTTTTCCGAGAGTCAACTGCTCATAGTTCTCTGTATCCATGAATACATAGTGGTCGTCCTCTTTATAAAGATATTCCATCTCTTTTTCATCAAACGTAACCTTTTCTACCTTGTCTTCGGGGCGGAATCTATTTTCAAGATTTGACCCTGTTTTAATGTTCTTGAGCTTCGTTTGAACCATACCACGCCAGTTTCCAGGCGTAACATGATTTATACTTAAAACTCTGTAAAGCTCTTTGTTAAACTCTATAATCATACCGACCCTTATCGCTGTTGATGGTATAAGCATACTTGCCTCCTAAAAATTTTCTTTCGGGTTTTAGAGCTTAACAACAATTTTGCGAAATATGCAAGTTTTTTATCTTTTGATCTATCAAGCCTTTTCATATATCGCCGCCCTTATAGCACTGCCTGATGCTGTAATAAATTTAACATCACATAACCGGATTAACGCATTGAACAACTTTTTATGTTATCAACCCAATTCTACTTCCGCATAAGCGTTATTTATAACCTCATCGCCTGTCTGTTTTTTTACGATTAGTTCGCACTGTGCCGTATTGTTCTCGATCTTTATCACTTTCCCTGTTATTGTTATGGTATCTTCCGGCAGTACAGGTTTGGCAAATCTTACCTTTAATTTCTTTACCTTGTATGGATCATGGGACCATTCAGACACAGTTTGCATTACAAACGCCATTGTACACAGACCCTGAAGTATAGCTCCACCAAGCCCAACCATCTTGCCGAATTCCGTATCTATATGAATTGGATTAAAATCTCCCGAAGCTCCAGCATAAAAAATAGGTCTATATTTATCAACCTCTTTCTGTAAAGTGAATACATCCCCGATTTTTACATTTAAAGCCATAAAAGCCTCCTCATAATTATCTTCTTATTACAAATGTCCATTTACCTTTTGTCACAATACTTCCATCTGATTTTTTCTTTGCGATAGCTCCTGCAACAACAAAATCCTTGTTTCCCTTTTCATATATGTCTGCTATATAAGCTTCCGTGACGATTATGTCTCCGGGTCTTACAACATCTACGAACTCGAACTCCTGTTCTCCATGTACAAGCATTGGCAGGTTTAATGCAAGTTCACGATCAAACATAATTCCACCAACGGCATCCTTTGTATAAACAACAGCGAACATTGGCGGTGCTATTATACCTTTGTAACGGCTCTGATTTGCTTTTTGTTTGTCGATATAGAGAGGATTCAGGTCACCTATAGCTGTTGCATATTCTTTGACCTTTTCCTTACACACCTCATACTCTACCGGAGGATATTTCTTGCCGATAAATTTTTTATCTACAGCCATCTTTTTTTACCTCCTAAATTTTTATTATAACATGTTATTCATTATCTTTACTATTTTAAAACCCCGGTCCTATGCCTGTATTGCGTTTAACATACCCTGTGTCTTGTTCGTAATAAATATAAATTTTAAGATGCGGACAATCTATTCAAGCTTGACAAAATTGTCAAACGTTATAAAAATAATTCCTTCATGGAAGAAAATTCAAATTTTACAGCGGCAGATACTCTCTGCCGCTGTTTTAAGATATGTTATTTAATAAATCAAAGATGGATTAGTTTAACTCAGGTGCTTGCTTACGAGCTTCGTCATTTCAAACATTGATACAGTTTTCTTCCCTCCGAAGACAGCTTTCAGGTTCTCGTCAGCGTTGATATTTCTCTTATTCTTGGTGTCCTGCAGCTTGTTTTTCTTGATATATTCCCAGAGCTTCTTTACCACCTGAGTTCTTGGCAGCGGCTTACTCCCTACTACCTTTGCCAGTTCATCACTGATCTCCATGGGTTTCATGAATTCAGGATTGGGCTTCCTCTTTGATTTTGAAACTTTTTTCTTTGTAGCCATTTTCTCCTCCTTTAATATTTTAAGATGCTTTTTGCATCCGAATTATCTAAAACAATGCCCGGTGTGTTACCCTTTTAACGGGCAGCGATACAAGTCCTTACCAGAAAGACTCTGTAGTATAAAAAGCACATACCTCATAAAAATACAATATATTTTTTGATCCTCCAATTTTTTATTGCATTTTGGTGGTTAATAATGATAGAAAAAAAAGATGAAATTTACACAGACATTTATACCAACCTTAAAGGAAGCACCAAAGGATGCGGAGATCGTAAGCCACAAACTTTTGTTTCGGGCAGGGCTTATCAGGAAGCTCTCGTCCGGTATATACTCATATTTACCCCTTGGTTTGAGTTCAATACAGAAGATCTCGAATATTGTAAGGGAAGGTATGAGCAAATGGGGTGCTCAGGAGGTTTTGCTGCCGCTCGTTATACAGAAAGACCTCTGGGAAGAGAGTGGCAGGTGGCAGGCATATGGCAAGGAGCTATTGCGGTTTCAGGACAGGCACGAAAAATGGTTTACCATAGGCCCGACCCATGAAGAGGTGATAGTTGATCTTGTTCGCACCGATGTTAAGTCCTATAAACAACTGCCGATTAACCTATATCAGATTGCCACGAAGTTCAGAGACGAGATCAGGCCCAGGTTCGGTCTTATGCGCGGCAGGGAATTTATAATGAAAGACGGATATAGCTTTGATATGGATGAGGCACATGCTAATGAAACATACCAGAAAATGTACGAGGCATACAATTGGATATTCAAACAATGCGGGCTCAATTTCAGGGCCGTTGAGGCTGATACCGGGACCATAGGCGGAAAATTTTCGCATGAGTTTATGGTGCTTGCAAACACCGGTGAAGAAGCCATTATTTACTGTGATGCATGCGGATATGCGGCAAATGGGGAGAAGGCAGAAATAGGATATCCTGGTTTCGGTGCAGACGCAGGAGGTGGAGGTAAAACAGGCGGAGCAAGTCCTGCCACTGCATTGGTTGCAACGCCCGGCAAGCATACCGTGGATGAGGTTTCGGGATTTCTCAATGTTCAGCCTTCAAGCATAATAAAAACAATAATCGTAAAAGCGGATGATACCTTCGTCGCCGCGCTTGTGCGCGGTGACCGGGAACTGAACCTGATAAAATTGAAAAATGCACTCAATGCGGACGATGTACAGCTTGCCCCTGATGCTGACTGTGTAAGGATCACCGGAGCGCATGCAGGCTCAATAGGTCCTGTCGGATTGAATATAAAGATCGTTGCTGACAGGGAAATAGAAAACATGCAGAACGCTATTGCAGGTGCAAATCAGGATAATTACCATTATACGGGCGTGAATCACGGCAGAGATTTCAAACCAGCTCTGGTTACGGATATCAGGAATGCCGTTGCAGGCGATGCATGTTCGCGTTGCCTCAAGCCTTTAAGTATAACGAGGGGCATTGAAGTGGGACATATATTTAAGCTCGGCACAAAATACTCGCTCAAGATGCATGCCGAATTTCTTGATGAAAGCGGCGGGTCAAAGCCTTTTGTTATGGGATGTTACGGCATAGGCATCGGCAGAACACTTGCAGCATCTATAGAACAAAACAACGACAAAGACGGGATTATTTTTCCGATAACAATAGCTCCGTATGAAATTGAGCTTATAGCTATTAACATGAAAGATATGTATATAACGAATACCGCAGAGGCTATTTATCGTGAAATGTCGGGTAAGGGATTTGACATTATATACGATGACAGGGATATCTCGCCCGGCATGAAGCTCAAGGATGCAGACCTTCTTGGTTTTCCCATAAGGATTATTATCGGTACAAAATTCAAGAACGAGGGCACCATAGAAATCAAGGTCAGAAAGACCGGAGAGGTCGTATCATCGACAAAACAGGAATTGTTCGAGAAGATAACCGCACTCCGTGAAAGCCTTTTGCCATAGCTTCAATAGTCAAACTTTCCTATTGCATTTTTCGGGCTCAGCCATTTTATCTCCTGAGCATCTGCAATTTTATAGCCGTTAAAAGCATCAGGTATTTAGCAGTCAATCTTAGTTTTAATCTTTTCATTTCTTCCTCCTTACCGAAACAATATACTCTCCCTGTAAATTCTGTATTACAAGAAATCATACTTGATGTAAATTTATGATTGAGACATGGGGATTTTTATCATAAATGTCGTACCCTCGCCCTTTTTGCTGTTGACGGAAATCTCGCCGTGAAGCTCCTGAATAATATTTTTTACTATGGCGAGTCCGAGCCCTGTACCTTTACCCGAACCCTTGGTGGTAAAGAACGGATCGAATATCTTATTGATATATGCCTTTTCTATGCCTTCTCCGGTATCTGAAACCTCAAGAATGAGCTGTCCCTGGAATACTGCGGCCTTTATGTAAAGCCTTCCACGATCATGCAGAGCATCAACGGCATTTATTATAAGGTTTAAAAGTACCTGCCGTAATTTCTCATAGTCTGTTTTACACGCTGTACCGGATGCTGCATCAATAGATATATCAATATCTCTAAGATTTCTGCTGAGCCCTGCACTTACTATTACATCGTCACAGAGAGCCTTCACATTGACATCGCTAAAAATAGTTGGTTTTTGTCTTACATATAAAAGCAGTTGTTTTATCAATGCATCTATTCTATAGGCTTCGTTGAGAGAGCGACTTATCATATCTAATTTCTGGTGCAATTTCCGATCAACTGCTTTGTCCTCGGATACTATACCCGTTTTCACTGTTTCAAGCAGGGAGATTATAGCGCTCAACGGATTGCCTATTTCGTGCGATATACCGGATGCAAAACTGCCTATTGTCGCAAGCTTCTCGCGTTTTATAATGAGAGACTGTGTTTCTTTTAACTCTTTAATGGTATCTTTGAGGTGCTGTTCCTTTGCCTGAATGGTTGATGTCATTGTATTGAATGCCTTTACGATCTGGTGAAGTTCTGCGGCATCGGGCATATCTTTCATTTGAGGATAATCGCCGCTGCTTACACCTTCCACTGCCTGCTCGAACCTGCGAAGAGGCATAATGGCATAACGGTCAATTATAAACCACGCAACAATGGTTAAAATAAAAAAGTTGAGTAAAATATATGCACCGAGAATCTCTATAAGCAAAAGGAGCCTTTTTGTAAGGTACAGGCTGTTTGATACAATGGCAAGGTTAATGCAGTTGCCGTCAAACGTATAAACAGGTGATACACTTATAAGATGCATGTTTGACATATTTATGAAACCAGGTTTGCATCCTTTGAGAAGGGATTGCACTTTGTCTAAAAATGCCGGCTGGAGGCTCTGCGTTATTTTTGCAACAGCGGTTTTGTCGTTGTTCGCTGCAAGTGTTATGCTTGAAAACAAAGGAGAAACATTGGCTGCTTGTACAGTCTTGACAATTCTCCGGAGGTGGGGTTCTTTTTCTTGTATCTGGCTTTGAACGAGCATATCTGTCGTTTTTGCCTCATCTAAAAATTGATTTATAATATTATTTTTCTGGATCTGATAAAGCACCATTCCAATCAAGAGTAGTGCCGTCGCTATGACTGTACTCTGAATAAGTATAACCCTAATTCTCAACCCCTTAAGCATAGCCTATCATCCTCAGGTAAATATGTATAAAGGTCTGTCCATAGAAGAGATAGATAATGGCGGATGCTGATATAAAAGGACCATAGGGAATAGCATATCTCCTGCCTTTACCAGCGAACAATACAAGTGATACACCTACGATTGAGCCTATGAAGGCGCTTATTATGATAGTGAATATTGCCGCTTCCCAGCCAAGGAACGCCCCGATCATTGCCATAAGCTTTACATCGCCCATACCCATACCTTCTACGCCGGTAACTGCCTTATAAATAAAGGCTGTTGCAAAAAGTATCCCTGCGCCTGTCAGTATGCCTATTGCAGCATTGATGGGATTATTGATACTCACAAAAAAGCTTGCTGCAAATCCTATGATAGTGCCGGGATACGATATGGCATTTGGAATAATCCTGTGATCGATATCTATAAATGTAATGGCTATAAGACATGCGGACAGTATAAAAAATCCTATCAGGTTAACGCTGAATCCGTATTTTATGAAAAGGCCCACAGCAAGCAGCCCGGTTATAAGCTCGACAGCAGGATACCTTGGAGAAATCCTGTTCCCGCAGTATCTGCACTTGCCGCGGAGGATTATATAACTTAATAAAGGTATATTATCATACGGCTTTAGCTGTTTGCCACAGCGGGGACAGTGCGATGGGGGGCTTACAATGGATTGATGCTCCGGCAGCCTGTAGATCACTACATTAAGAAAGCTTCCAATGATAAGACCAAAGATAAAAACAAATACAATCACCCCAACAGTCATTTTGAGTCTTGAGTTTTGAGTCTCAAATCTTGAATTTTTTTAAAGCTATCTACAACTTGCATCTGCTGCTCCGCGGTTATTTCCGGATACAGAGGAAGGCTTAAAACTTCTTTTGCCGCAAGTTCCGTTTGCTTTAAGCTCCCCCTTTTATAGCCGAGATATTTGAAAACAGGCTGCAGGTGCAAGGGGATGGGATAATAAACCTCCGTTCCAATACCGTCTTCTTTTAATGCCTGTCTTACGCTGTCTCTGTTTTTTATACGTACCGTGTATTGATGGAATATATGCGTCAGATCATCCGGCACATCAGGGCATGTGACGCTTTCTGTAAGTTCTGCCCCGGTGAATAACTCGTTGTATCTTTTTGCGAGCTCCATCCTTGTATGATTCCACTGTTCTATGTGGTTAAGCTTTACAGACAGTACGACAGCCTGAAGTGCATCGAGTCTGCTGTTTATTCCGAGATATTTGTGAACATATCTTTCAGGCGAACCGTGTGCCCTGAGCATCCTTAAAAGTGATGCAAGCCTGTCGTTGTTTGTTACAATCATACCGCCGTCGCCTGCGCCGCCGAGATTCTTTGTTGGATAAAAAGAAAAACAGCCGATATCACCTATTGTTCCTGCTTTTTTGTATTCGTTTTTGTAAATGCTTCTGGCTCCGAATGCCTGCGCAGCATCCTCTATGATATACGCATTGTACTTTTTTGCAAGTTTCATGATGCCTTCCATATCCGCACTCCTGCCGTATAGATGGACAGGCAGTATTGCTTTTACCCCGTGGTTTTTTTTCAGCGCTTGCTCAATTGCAGGTACTGATATATTGAATGTAGCAGGTTCTATGTCCACGAACAGAGGAATGCCTCCAAGCCTTGTTATTGCCGAGGCCGTTGAAAAGAAAGTAAACGGGGTTGTTATTACCCTGTCACCCTTTTGAATGCCTATGGATAACAACGATATCAATAATGCATCAGAACCTGATGCAACACCGATTGCATGTTTGACACTAAGGTAGTCCGAACATGCATTTTCAAACTCGTTGACAAAACTGCCCATAACGAATTGCTGTGTTTCAAAAACCTGTTTAACCTTGTCGAGAATTTCGGTATTCAGCTTTTTGTAGTGCTCTGACAGATCCAATTGTTTAATCATTTTATATTTCCTTTCTTTAAGTTTCTTAACCATAATTCAAGGGACAAAAAAAGCCATAATTTTAAGCCATGATCCCGTACGCCGTTTTGATGCTCATCAAAAATACGCTGAATCTCTTTTGCATTGAGATAGGTGTAGATCATTGGGTTACCGGATATGAGGTGTTCTTCCATGTAGGACTTTAGTTTTGTTCTGAACCAGGTACCAAGCGGTACTCCAAACCCCATCTTGCCTCTGTGCATCACCTCTTTCGGCAGAATATCCCTGAATGTTTGTTTGAGGTTATATTTTGTATTGAAACCTTTCAATTTCAAGTTGTCCGGAATGGTAAATGCATATTCAATGAGTTCCCTGTCAAGAAAAGGCGACCTTCCCTCGAGGCTGTTTGCCATGGTCATCCTGTCCATTTTAACAAGTAGATCATCGGGCAGGTATGTTTTGAAATTAAGATAGAGCAGTTGTGTCAACAGTGATGTTTTTTCCATACCATTCAGGTGCTGTGTAAAGTAAGAATACACATCGTCCTTATAGTTGTTTTTAACGGATCCGGAAAACACCATTGGATTAACGAGGTTTGAAATATCATCAAACCTTATGTACGATATCCAGTTTACATATCTTTCCAGAAAAGTCTTGTTTAAAACAGAGAGCAGCCGTTTTGACCTTGACAGCAGGCTCTTTTCCGAATTGGGGGCAGGAATAAGTCCGGACATATCGGAAAGCAGCTTACGTATGAGAGGGGGAATTCCCTCCGACATAGTTGCTGCGATAAATCTTGTATATCCTGCGAACAGTTCATCGCCGCCGTCGCCATTGAGAGCAACGGTTACGTGTTGTCGTGTGAGGTTGGATACGATATAGGTTGGTATTGCCGATGCATCGCCGAACGGCTCGTCGTAGTGATAAATGATTTTGTCAATAAGCTCTATGGTTGATGGCGTAACAACGAAAACATGGTGGTCCGTTTTGAATCTTTTTGCAACGATGTTTGCATAAGCTGTTTCATCGTACCGAACATCTTCAGAAAAACCTATTGAGAATGTTTTTACCGGCGTGTCGGTCAGCCTGCTCATCAAACCTGTTACGATACTTGAATCTATTCCGCCGCTCAAGAATGCGCCAAGAGGAACGTCCGCGATAAGTCTGTTCTTTACGGCCTCTGTAAGTTTAAACCTGAGCAAGGGGTCATCTTTCGTGTATGCACGTACTGACGTGTCATTGTTCAAGATGTGCTCCTTTAAAGACCAGTACTCTTTTATTTCCATGCTTCCGCTATCCTTGTAAACAGCGTAACTTGCCGGTACAAGCTGGTTTATTCCTTTATAAAAGGTCTGCGGCGGCCTGGAATACCCATACACAAGGTAGAAGGGCAAAGTCTGTTCGTTTATGGCTATATCTTCCTGAGAAAGCAAGGATAAAATAGCCTTTATCTCCGATGCGAATATCAATTTCTTTCTGTCGTAGTAATAGTAGAGCGGTTTTTTCCCCACCCTGTCTCTTGCAAGGATGAGCCTATGTTTTCTCTGATCATATATTGCTATGGCAAACATACCGTCGAGCATTGCTATTGCGTCTTCACCGTATTGTTCATAAAGATGAACTATAACTTCTGTGTCACTGTTTGAAACAAACCGGTGGTTGTGTTTCAGATGATTCCTCAGCTTTATGAAGTTGTAGATCTCTCCGTTAAAGACAACCCATACATCCATGGTCTCGTTTGACAAAGGTTGATTTGCGGAGGCAGACAGATCTATTATTGAAAGTCTTCTGTGACCAAGACCAACACTTGGGACACCGTCATTGTCTGTATATATGCCTGAGGCATCCGGTCCTCTATGAGCAAGCTTATTTGCAGCCGCCTCAAGCACCTGTTTGTCGATCTTTTCTCCATCAAAATATGCTATACCAACAATACCGCACACTACTCTATCCTCCCCAACAGGTAATAACCCAGCAGTTTAAAATATTCCATCATTACGAATCTCGCCTCTCGTATCCTGTTTTTTATGCTGCCTTCCGTACCATAAGGTCTATGGGAAGCGCAGTTGTAGAGCCTTACGTCCGTACCCTTGAACAGTTTTTTTGCAACAAGGTAAGCCCGTAGCTGATGATAGGGGGATGTGACAATCATAATAGACTTGAATCCGCGCTTTAAAACAATAGGCTTTGAGAAGAAAAAGTTTTCATACGTAGTTCTGGCATTCGGCTCTATGATTATGGCGTGTTTTGGAATATTGAAATGCAGGGCTATCCTTGACAAGAATTCGGCATTATCTCCTCCTGCGCCGTATCCGGAGAAGATTATATACGGAGCATACCCCTGCTTATAAAGCTCGACAGCCTTTTTTGTACGCAGAAAATACGGTTCTGTGTCTCCGCTCAGCACTATAATAGCGTCTGCATGATGAGGTGTGTCTCCCAAGTATAGTATTCTTTCCAGATAAGGATAAAAAAAGAACATCGCTATCAACAAAACAATTAAACCGACCAATGTATAAACCAATAAACGTTTCACAGGAAGTTAGTATACAGTAAACGCAAACCCGCGTCTACAAGAAGAAGTAAGAAGAGTTTATTATAAAGCGAACTTGATAAGAAAGTCATAATACCCTAAAAAACTGGACATTGGACGTATTCAAGGCAATAGTATAATTTTAGGTTTAAAATATCATAATCATGCAAAAATGGTAGAAGTATAATTCAATGGCTGTAAGAAATAGAGAAAAAGATTATAAATGGTGGGTCCTCGTCATAGTTGTGATCTCAAGTTTTATGAGCGTTCTGGACAGTTCCGGCATGAACATAGCCCTGCCTCATTTTATGGTTGCATTCGGCATAAACATGGATCAGGTTGAGTGGATTACAACAGCGTACATGCTTGCCTTTGCCATATTTATATTGCTTGCAACGTGGATTAAGAATGTGATCGGGCTAAAACAGACGTTTTTGTTTGGTTTGATATTTTTTGTACTCGGTTCATTTCTGTGCAGCTTTTCCTGGAGCCTCGATTCCCTCATATTTTTCAGGATAATTCAGGCAATAGGTGCTGGTGCAATTACCCCGATAGCCGTAACAATGTTATCCGAGGTGTTTCCAAAAGAAGAAAGGGGGTTTGCGCTTGGTATGTGGGGTGCTGGAACTACTATAGCCCCAGCAATAGGACCTGCGTTGTTTGGATATATAATCGATCATATTGGCTGGCGCGCATTATTTTATATAAACATCCCCATAGGTGTACTCACCTTATTCTGGGGCATAACAGTATTAAAACCATCAAAAAGTAACCCAGCTCTTTATAAGACTTTTGATTTTATAGGATTTATAACATTTTCTTTATTTATAAGTACCCTGCTGGTTGTCCTGCAAAAGGGACAGGAAAAAGGATGGTCATCCAATTATATAATGCGTTTAGCAGTAATTTCTTATTTTTCTTTTTTCTCATTCATTATGACAGAATTTATGGTTAAAAGACCTATTATGGATCTTTCTATATTCAAAAATTACAATTTTTCGTTGTCGAATATCATGGGCATAACAAGATCAGTAGCCCTGGTAGGAAGCGGATTCATGATGAGTATGTTCTTTCAAGACATTATGTCCTATTCTCCGACTACAGCCGGAATGATGGTAATTCCTCAGGCACTTGCTTTAAGCATAAGTATGCCTTTTGCTGGAAGAATTGCAGACAAAGTAGGATCAAAACCGCCCTTGATAGCAGGGACTATCTTAACTGCGGTGTCATTGTATTATTTTCGTTATTTATCCGTTTTTTCAACCAATGAATTTATCTTTACCAATCTTATAATGCGTGGATGCGGTATAGGGTTTATGATGGCCCCGCTGACAAATTCAGCTATAAACGCCTTGGAACCGGAACAGGTCAATTTAGGCTCCGGCATACTGAATCTCTTGATAAGGATCGGAAGCTCTATCAGTATAGCCATGATGGGAACTATTGTAGAAAGCAGAACAGATTTTCATATGTCGACATATACGGGTAGTTTGGCATATAATTCACCACTCTGAAGCATGGCACTGAACAAAATAAAAACGTATGTAGTTTACAAAGGCAGCAGCTTTTACAACGCAGCAATCGCAAGCAAGGGAATATTCATAGGAGACTATATGAAAAAATGGGCAGCCATAAATGCTTACGATGATGCATTTATTATTGCCGCATTGTTTGTCGGTGCCAGTATAATCCCGGCTTTTATGCTGAGAAATATAATTTACAGAAAGAGTAAGGCACAGGACAGTTCTGTAATCGAATCCGATTAACCCGGAAAATACAAAGTTACCCGAGGTCCCATGATCAATAAAAAAACTTGACTTAATATGGGGTATCGAAGATAACTATAAATACTCTATAAGTATTGCAAAGCTCGGATGGCGGGGGGAATCCATTTGGAATTAAAATGGACTGCTGATTTGAGCTGAATACGCAAGAGAGTCTCAATACGGAAGGGGGGCTCACGAAAGGCATTGAATATAAAGATAGGGTAAGCAATAATAAAAACAATATCATTTTAGAAAATCCTCTGAAAATAGATAAAAGTTTTGTTCATAAAAAAAATGAAGAAAATGTTTTTATTTCAAATATTGAAATAGAACAAGATAATACATTTAGAGTAACAGCATTTTTCACCCAAGCTCATTGTGTATATAATGATCAACCTTCCGGGCTAAGTGCCAGTACGTATTTGATTGAATTAGCCCGCCAGGCAAATATGGCAATCTGTCATAGTTTTTATACTGTAACATTGAAAGCCAATTTTATTGTTTTAAACATTGATTGGAATTTTACCGAGTCGACACCATTTATTGTACAAAGCTTTTCCCCTATTCATATCAAAGTTGAATTTTTAAGGTACAAGACAATGAAAGATTATACGATAGTGAAAGCTCAATCAAAATTATATCACAACAGGAGAAATTTCCTCAATGGAAGAGCTACCTTTTTTTTTACACAAGAGAACAAAAACATTGATGCCTGTTTCAATGAACCAAAAGAATTTCGTAATCTCGACTCGATTGCTGACCCGGAAGATTTACAGCTGACCAATAAGGAGAATGTATTGATTACGAAGCCGGAATATATGGCAGAAATAATGAAATATGAATCTATGCTTGTTGTAGATCTTAACCATAAGTTCTATTTTGATCATCCGAATACACATATACCGGGCATTCTATTGTTAGATGCCGGAAGGCAGATGGCTATCGGATCTGCCAAAAAAAAATTGCACATAGGGAATAATTTCTATGGTGATTTTATAAAAGGAAAAATTTCTTTTACAAATTTTGCTTCATTTCACCCTGCGGTATATCTTGAGAGTGAAATCGGTGAGGTTGATATAGCAGATGAAGGTTTACTGGTCCCTACAATAATTTCGTTTTCACAAAATAATATAAAAATCGGAACGATCGAATCTTTATTGTCATTTGGTAAGCTTGATACATTAGTTAAAAAATCGATATATCATTCAGAAAAAAACAATATAGTTTAAAGGAAGAACAAATGGGAAAGACGATAGCAGTGGTAGGAGGAGGTATTTCTGGAATTGCAACCGCTTATTTTCTTAAAAAGAAAAAATACAATGTTGAGATTTTAGAATTCCGATCAAAGCTCGGCGGGAGAACAAGTTCTATGAATTTAAATGATAAGATGATTGACATCGGGGGAAAAAATATCGGAAGACATTATCCACTCTTTAGGACTTTTCTACAAGAAATGGGTGATTATGAACTTGAATTTTTTGGAATTAATTCATCTATAATAATAGATAATTCCATACATACGATTGATAGTGAAAAAAAATTTTCATCTATACTTAGTTTTATGAAAATAATGGAACTACCAAGTTTTATTAAATTTATGCGGCTTTCCCTCCATGTTAAATTAAAGAGAGAAAATGGTTATTTGGATAGCAATTATTTTAACAAACTTTCAGAAAAGTATGATCATGTATCCGTGTCTCATCATTTCGGGGCAAACTTTATAAATAACTTTTTACGGCCAGTTTTAATTAGGATGAATGGATGTGAACCGGAAGAATATTTTCTTGGGAATTTAGGATCGAATATAAAAATGGTACTGGATACATATGATCAATTAAAATGTGGAATGCATAATCTAATGATGGATGTAATGAAATCATTTATTGTCCGTACAGATACTCACGTTGAAGGCATTATTAAAACGCATGATTCAGTTTCAGGTGTTATGATCAAAACTCATGCCGGATCAGAACCCCATTTTTACGACGGAGTAATACTTGCTACTCCAGCTATTATAACATCAAGAATTATCAAAGATACAATCCCTGATTTGGCAGTAGAATTAGACAAAGTACAATACAATCCTGTAACAGTAGCTGTGGTAAAATACAAAAAAAATATTTTCAATCCTAAAATAAGAGCCATAGTGTTCAATCAAAATACCGAATTAAGCAACGCAGGTTGTTATGGGGTACATGATTTAAACATAATTCGTTATACACTAAGTGGTAAAAAAGCAAAAGAAACAATTAAGGAAGATTCTCAACCGGATTTCGTTGTTTCTTTGGCAGAAAAAACTTTGAACCGGTATGTCCCTGTTTCAAAGGAACTTAGGAACGGCTATAGTTACAAACATTTTCAATTAGGACTTTGCTCTTATTCATCGTATCATCATAAACTTCTAAAAAATATTCGGGTAAAAATGTCAACTATTCCTGGACTTGCTGTAACAGGTGATTACTTTAGAGGCACATCATTGGAAGCATGTTTCAAAGCTGCTCAAGAAACAGTAGATGAATTTGATAAAAAAATGAAACATTCACATTCGTATCATGTCTAAACATAATAAAAAATATATGACATTTACGGATAGCTTAATAAGATAAAATCTTCTTAAGAAAGGAGGAGAAGTTTACATGAAAACATCTATAAAAAGATATGAGAACAAGTTTATAAATATGAATGAACAGAAATTCTATGTAGGAGATAACCCATTAAATTATTATCCTTTTGGCAACGTTAATACGTGCCCTATGTTTATAGTACCAAATTTTGGAACACTTAATTGGGATAACATATCTTATAATGAGGTCAAAAAAAACATTTTAAGTTTAAACAATGATGCCGATAAATTGCACGAAAATATAATGATGTATATCCATGTACCCTTTTGTTTATCTTTTTGTCATTATTGCAATTTTGCTCGCAACAAATTCCCTTGGAAAGATAAAACAACTTTGGATACATATGTTGATTATCTTATAAAAGAAATAGATTTTTACATGGATCGAGTGCCGTATATAAAAGGTCAGAGATTCTCGGCTCTCTATATCGGCGGTGGAAGTCCATCAACATTGGGTGTGGATAATATCGATAGATTATTAACGCATCTTCAAAGAAAAATTCCTGGTTACGATCTCATAGAGAAAACATTTACTGGAGAACCGAAAACTTTAAAATTTGAAGATTTAATAAAAATCCTTGTTGATAAAGGGATAAACAGGGTAACTTTTGGAATTGAAACTACGAATGTGAAATATAGAAAATTGATCGGAAGGACCGATACCATAGAAGATGTAGAAATTGTATTTAATAATATGGATAAATTCGGGTTTAAAGGTGATATATCTGTTGATTTTATGTTTAATCATCCCGATCAACCATTTGATGACGTAGTGAAGGATATACAAAAAGTTATTGAATGTTACAATCCGACAGAAATTGACGTTTATAATACAATCTATGTTCCCTATCAACCATTGCATAAACGAGTTATGAAAGGGCTAATTCCGCAGCCGGCAAATATCTTTGAACTGTTGAAAATGCGGGAATATATATATGATTATTTATTAAATAAAGGATATAATAATACTATATCTGAAACCTATTCAAAGAATAAAAAAAGGACGCAATATCAGACAGCACATTGTGGACGGCAAGATATTCTCGGCATTGGTGTGGCAGCACGCGGCAATTTAAAAGGTATGGTTTCCATTAACCCTTCAACTATTGATCAGTGGATTAAGAATATTGACGATAATGATGGACCCTCTACAGACAATCTGCAAAAAATAGGCAGGGACGGGGTTCTTCATCGTTTAATGACCATGTGGCCAAGATATAAAGAAATGAAGAAAACCTATCTCGAGGGTTTTTCAGATGTTAAGTCTTTTAAGCGGATGAAAAAGATTTTAGAGAAACATCTGGAATTGAAGGTTATAGAGGAAACAAAAGACGCTTATATAATCAACAAATTAGGGGTTTTATGGAATCCAAATTTACAGTGGGACTATATGAGCAATAGACTTAATATTTGGGGATTGATGATCAAGAAGCACTTTGCTGAACAAAGGAAGAATTGGGGCAGTAAGATTAGATTCAAGAGGACCTTTGCAACACGATTTATAGATTATTTTACAGATAAATATCCTCGCTTGATGAAATAAAAGTAAGAAAGGCATTATACAATGGAAATAGATAAAGTAAAAAAGGTTCATATTGTTGCCACTGATGAGGTATCATCTACAATAAACATTTTTAAGCGTCCTTCCACTGAAGATGCCCCTGTTATAATTTGTTTTCCGGCCATGGGAGTGAAAGCGAAATATTACGATCATCTGGCTCTGGTATTGCTTGAGAATGGCTTTAATGTTGTAACGGTGGATTTACGCGGTGTTGGGACGTCTTCCATTAGATCTTGCCGAAAGGTCAACTTCGGTTATAAGGAAATGGTCGAATATGATTGGCCGGCAGTCATTCAGTATGTCAAACGTCTATTTGCTCAAAACAGGATATTCCTGTTAGGTCATAGTCTTGGAGGGCAACTGAGCACCTTATACGAGGCTAATACCCAAGATAATATTTCGGGTCTTATTCTGGTAGCGGCGTGTTCTGTATTTTATAAAAAATATCCCTTTCCTTATAACATAAAAACTTTTTTAGGTACCAATCTGGCATACAGTATAGCTTATTTGTTTGGATATTTTCCAGGGGGAAAAATCGGATTCGCAGGTAATGAAGCTATGTATGTCATAAGAGATTGGGCTTATCAAAGCAGAACAGGACGCTATGAATTAAAAAATAGTGAAAAAAATTATGAAGTATTGTTGGAGAAAGTCAATAAACCTGTGTTGGCAATATCAATTTATGGTGATACTCTTGCCCCCCCTGATGCCGTGAAACACTTGTGTGGCAAATTAAAACGGTCTCATATCACTTACTGGCATTATAAGCCTGATAAAAATTTAAAACTATCTGTAAATCACTTTACATGGGTTAAGCAACCAGAAGCTATCGTAATGCAGATTTCCGATTGGATAAAAAAGTTATAGCGTTGAAAATATAATGTACAGAAAGAGTAAGGCAAAAGACAGTTCTCTAATCGAATCCGATTAACCCGGAAAATGCAATTATGAAAATTTATTGTATAGATCCGGCAGGATAGAGGCAAGGTGGGTAAACTCTATTTGGTCATGCATTACTTGTTCGTAAGCGGTTTGCAAACCTATATGATTTAATTTTAATACGGGATTGCTGAGTGATTTATTCACGCGCCACTCTCTACCGAGGATCTTGAGCTTTACATTATGTCCTATATAGTAACGACTCCTCAATTCAAAACCATCCTGTGTTTCCCGTGCGAGATGTATCATGGTGCAGAACTCAATACCCGGCATTTGCATACTTACAAACCCGCATGCGGATGCCAATATTTTGGCTGATGGAAAATGTGAAGTGTCAATTCCCAATTCAGAGGGGTCTACAAAGGCTATTTCAATGTTGTTTTTTCTTTCATAGAGATACTCGGTAATAATATGCGTATTACCTTTATAACGATCTTCGTGAGTCAGGCCGGGTTTTGTTAGCGTGTCTTTGTTTTTTGCATGTGACGATATATGACAATATGGATACCAGAGTGTATATCGTTCCGACTCGACAGAATGCCACCAGAACCACCATTGAAGCATCTCCGGGGTACAACCGGGAAAGAAAGTAAGACTGGCACTATAGAGGGTACCATCCGGCATCTGGCAATAACCGGTTTCGGCTTCAAGATAGCCTGGGTTTAATAATTTATTCAAATCTTCCGGTATAGGTTTTAGGGCTTGAGATACATGGATAGGCCCATTTTGGGCCTTTTTTACTTCTTCATCTACAACATACATATCTTTTAGAAAATATTGAGCATATGGTTTGGATTTTATTTTTTTATAATTATCCTCAAAAACTTGTTGATTAACAGCAGGAATGTAATTAACCAGAGATTTGCTCATATATAAAATTCTATTATCTTGATTTTTGTTCTGTCGTATTGCCAGAAAATACAGGATCGCTGGTTTTTTTCAAGCCATTCTATATGTTTGGACACTATTTGTGGAAGTGGGTCATTCATACAATCCTCATATCAAAAACTTAAGTAACCTTCCACTATTTTAGTGTATTTCTTTGTAACCGCTTTGGCCGGATAAAACTCCGTATTTTCAAGGACAGGGAACAAGCCTGCAAAATGCTTACCGAAATGCCCTCCGACCGCAAGAGCAGCGATGCTATGATAGTAGCTATATCATCCGGCGGCGCTGTCATAAAGGCGATTATTGTACAAAAGCCTGACCTTGACAGGAAGCTTGTTGTTGATTAAGCCAATTTAAACAGGAAACTTTTTGAACAGGCAAAAAATATGCAGAATAAAAACAATGGTCTGATACCGCTTGGTAAAACAAACGTGATGGTTTCACGGCTCGGGATTGGGACTTTGACATGGGGAGATCCTTTGGAAAGCCACTCGTGGTCATCTCCACGTCTGGCTTACGGCAGGGCCGGTGCTGAAGAAAACCAAAAAGATGCACTTGATGTGAGCCTTAATGCAGGCATAAACTTTATAGACACCGCTGCCATGTACGGGCTGGGAGCATCCGAGCGTACTGTTGGGAAGCTCTGCTATGGCAAGGATGTTGTTATAGCAACCAAATTTCCAAAGTATTTCTTCATTACCATGACCCGCAGTCTGCCCGAAGACCTCCGTGAGAGCCTGGACAGACTTCAGAGGAAAACCGTGGATCTTTATCAGGTACATTATCCTTTCCCGTGGTTGTCGATCCCCGGCATGATGAGGCTCATGGCTGACGCAGTTGAGAAGGGCAGAATCAGGGCAATCGGTGTAAGCAATTTTTCAGCACGCCAGATGCGCATGGCCCATAAAATCCTTTCAGGGTATAACATACCGCTTGCCTCCAATCAGGTGGAATATTCCCTTGTGTACCGAAAACCGGAGACCGATGGTGTGCTTGAAACATGCAGGGAGTTGGGAGTAACCTTGATTGCTTATATGCCGCTTTCCATGGGCGTACTGACCGGCAAGTATAACGACAAGAACAAGCCCGAGGGCTTACGCAAATACCTCCGGTTCTATTGGGGCAGGGAATTCAGAAAGGTACTTCAATTGGTAGACCTGCTCGGGAAGATCGGGGAAAAGTATTCAAAAAGCCCGGGGCAGGCCGCTTTGCGCTGGCTTATGGAGCAGGACGGAGTCATTCCCATACCCGGTGTAAGAAACGGCAAGCAGGCAAAACACAATGCAGGTGCGCTTTCATTTTCCATGGACAAAAACGATCTTGATGCCATTGACCGGGCATCTATGCAATGGCAGAGATAAGGGGCCCGGGGACTATAACCGTATAAGCTTCCCTGTTGCGTTTCCCGGTTCAATCTGTCAGCATGAAATAATCTGATTGAGACAATTCCGGCAGAAAGATTTGTAACGATGACAGACATAAAGATAGATACAATCATCCGATCAAAAAGAAGAACATTATCTTTTGAGATTACCCGCGATGCGAAACTTGTCGTTCGGGCTCCGGAGGCAATACCTCTGGATTATATAGAAAAAGCTGTTTTAAAAAGACAACAATGGATAACGTCTAAAAAAGAATTGGTTGCAAAAAGGTATAATCAGATGCGTCACAAAGAATTTGTCAGCGGAGAAGCGTTTTTGTATATGGGAAAGGCTTTCCACCTCCAGGTTGTGGGTGATGGTGAGCAGCCTTTTTTGTTCGATCGCGAGTTCCGGTTATCAAAGGCCTATCTTCCCCAAGCCAGGGGATTGTTTATGGAGTGGCACAGGGAAGAAGCATATCAGAGGATCAAAGAACGGGTAGACCGGTATGCCGGTTTGTTCGAGTTGAAGTATAACAAATTCGGCATAACCAATGCACAGAGGTTTTGGGGGTCATGCAGCGCCAGCAACAGCCTGCACTTTTCATGGCGTCTGATTATGGCTCCCTTGAATGTTATAGACTATGTTGTCATTCACGAATTAGCGCATCTTGAAGAAAAGAACCATTCGAAAAAGTTTTGGAATAAAGTCGAATCTATGTTTCCGGACTTTGAAACGAGCTTAAACTGGCTCAGAGAAAACGGACATTTGCTTGTGCTATAAGAAAGCGCAGCAAAAAAGAAAAGGGCTCCATTCAAAATGACAATTGTCGGACAGCCTGTTTGTGGCAAAAGCGTTGATAATATCTGTTCACTTCCGAGATAAAGCACATGCGAAAACCTACTGCCCCCAGCATACAGTATTAAGCTATACGCTAAATTTTTGCTGTATATGCCTGTACCATTGGGTGAAACCTCTTTGACTGGAATTGCTTGGTTTATGCCCTTATAATCTTTCTGGCTTGACACAAATGAAGAAAGTGGTACAAAGAAAGACATTGCTATAGCAAGCCCCAAATAGCATCGTTGCTTTGTAATTACACTTTTAAAAGCGTAGAAACACTTTTTATATTATGATTATGGTGGGTGTAGCTCAATGGTAGAGCATTGGACTGTGGCTCCAAGGGCTGAGGGTTCGAACCCCTTCACCCACCCCATTGATTGAAGTTACCGCAGTATCTTGAAGTTCTGAAAGTCATCTACCGGTTCAAGTTCTTTAATCTCTATATTTTTTATGCGTGCTCCGGGC
The DNA here is from genome assembly GCA_964547905.1 of uncultured Pseudomonadota bacterium. Classification (GTDB taxonomy): domain Bacteria; phylum JAMCPX01; class JAMCPX01; order JAMCPX01; family JAMCPX01; genus JAJYLM01. The sequence continues at coordinate 28,864 of CAZJPN010000030.1, forward strand.
GGCCCTTTATAACACCATTGTATAAACTGCTCTATAACGTCTGTTTCACCTATTGCGTCAACCTCTACAGAAAGATCCGGCAGGTTCCTTACCCATCCTTTTATGCCAAGGTTATCGGCCGTCTCCTGAGTACTTGCTCTGAACCAAACACCTTGAACACGCCCGGTTATTATTAGATGAACATGTCTTTGATTATTCATACAAATCTTCTGAGAGAAATTACCGGTCTATCCTTCAGGCGGCAAGCTCTTTTTTTACAGGCATGTATAACACAAGGACTATCAAAACAATACTGCCGTCGATAACAAAATTAGAAAGGTAAAGTAATGACTTTTGATAGAGAATAAAGCTCACAAGCGAGATGAGGGAAGATGTAGTTTTTCCAACAATCAAAACAGGCGTCAGGTTTAGATTTTTTAAAACATTCTTGCTTATCATATATGCAATTGCCGTTACACATGCCATGTATGCTACCGCAAGATTAAGATAAAACTTTTCAATGTTCTGCGGAAGCGGTTGAAAGTATCCGATTTTTCCCGAGATAATATTGAATACATTTATGATAGGGTTTGGTATAAAATAAAACATCAGTCCCACTATCAGGAATGTCCAGAAAAGCAAGGTCATAAGTAATCTATAATTTTTTTGTTTTGATGTTAATTCCGACATTTTAATCTCCAGGGTAAAATTTATTATAGCATAGCCTTTACTTGATCGAGCAGTTGCGGTAATACAACGCCTGCCGGGCCCCTTAACATGTAATTATCTATATCGGAGTAGAATGTTTCTTTTGGGTTTATGTCGATGATTACGGCACCAACCTTTTTTGCATACCTCGGTATCTCTGAGACGGGATATACGGTTCCCGATGTACCGACTATAAGTACGACCTTTGCCTGTTCTATTTCCATATAAGATTCGGGTATCATGTGGACAGGTTCTCCGAACAGTACAACGTCAAGCCTTGCTTTGCCGCCGCACTGGCAAGCAGGCATTGTATTTATGACGCGATCCATGGAACCACTGCCGAGTTCTACAATCGCCTTTTTAAGAAAGGCGATAAAATCGTCTTTCGTGAACTTAAATGTTTCATTACACTGCGTGCACCTGAATGCATAAATATTGCCGTGTACTTCTATGACGTGTTTGCTTCCGGCTGCCTGATGCAGGTTATCAATATTCTGGGTTATTACGCAATCAAGCAATCCCAGCCTTTCAAGCTCTGCTATGGCAGCGTGTGCAGGATTTGGAGGTGCATTTCCTATAGAATTAATGGAGTCCGTTAAGAAATCTATGAGTTTTTGAGGACTGTTTTTCGCAAGTTCTATAATACCCTGGGTGGTACCAAACTCCATTGGGTTGAATCTATCCCATAACCCGCCGGGATCCCTGAAGGTCGGTATACCGCTTTCCTGTGAAACACCGGCGCCTGTAAAGGCCACAACATGACCTTTTTTTACGATCTCTTTCGCAGCCTTTTTAATTGAGTCATTAACCAATATATTTTTCCTTTGCTATTTTTTCTTTTCTCTATTTCTGAGTTCTTTCTTCAATACCTTACCAATAATATTTTTAGGCAAATCGTCAACAAATTCGATATACTTTGGTATTTTAAAGAGGGCAAGCTTTGTTTGCAAATAACTTTTTATCTCATCCTCGGCCGTTTTTTCGCCGTATTTTATTACTACAAATGCTTTTGCCTCCTCGCCCATAATCTTGTCAGGAACCCCTATGACGGCAGCATCCATAATTTTTGGATTCTCGTAGAGCGCATTTTCTATCTCTTTCGGGTATATATTTTCGCCGCCGCGGATGATAAGATCTTTTTTTCTGTCCATTATGTAAAAGTATCCATCATTATCAACATAACCTATATCGCCGGTGTGCAGCCATCCGTCTGTAATAGTTTGTGAAGTTTCCTCCGGTCTTTTATGATAGCGTTTCATGATTGCACCCCCGCGTATGACAATCTCACCTACCGCATTCACAGGCAATTCCCTGCCGTTGTCGTTTACAATCTTTACCTCTTGCCCGGGCAGAGCCTTTCCTATGGAACCAATCTTCCTAACCCCGTTCAATGGATTCAATGTACTTGCAACCGTTCCCTCTGTGAGGCCGTATCCCTCGACAATCTTTATACCGTAAATCGATTCGAATTTTTTGAATGTTTCCTCTGCGAGCGGTGCGGCACCGCAAACACCAAATTTTAAACTGCCGAGGTTATGCTTCTTTACATCATCTGCAATAAGGATCAGGATATTGTAAATTGCCGGAACTCCGCTGAAAAATGTTACCCCATATTCCTCAACGACCTCTCCGAATTCTGAAGCCGAAAAGGCGGTTCTTAGTGCAATAGTAATGCCGGAATATAATCCGCTGATCAAAGACATCATTGCGTTTACATGAAATAGAGGTAGAAAGATCAAAGCCACCTCACCCCCGTTTTTCTCATCGGACTGCAGAACAGAACGAACGCCCATGACAGCATAAAGTGCATTGGCGTGTGTTAACAGTGCACCTTTGGGTTTACCGGTTGTGCCGGAGGTATAAAAAAGATAAGCATCATCTTCAGGCAGTATCTCCAGATCCTCAAGTTTATCCGATTGCTTCATAAGCTCTTTGTAGGAAGTGATGCCGGCAGGTGTATCATCTCCATTATAAACTATATGTTTAAGATATTTCAATTCAGACTTTATGGCTTCTATATTATAATAGTAGGAGGAATCCACAACAAGGTATTTACCCTCTGAGTCATTCAGCAAAAATTTAATTTCGTCAGCGCTCCACCAGCAATTTATAGGCCCGGCAATTGCACCAAGCTTGTTTACTGCAAGTGCGGCATAAAGGAATTCCGGAGAATTATTCATATAGACATGGATAATGTCGCCTTTTTTTACACCGATTGATTGTAATCCGTTTGCAAAACGATTGACCTTTTCATTGAACTGATGAAATGTTACGACGTCATCGTAAAAACAAATATATGCCTTGTCCCTGCTGTCCTCTGCCTTTTTTTCGATCATCTCCCTTATGTTGGAATATGCCAGTTCCACAAACCTTCCTTTTTGATTATAATATCAATTTTAAAATCCTATTCGTATAAAGTCAAATAGAAAAATGTTTTAGAGCACGATTGACTTAATCTGATGAGGTGCTATATAAATTTTCAGTATTTATGTTTAATAAAAAACCATTCATTACCGCGGTTTTTCTGATAGTGGTAGATCTCATGCTTTTTATTTCGAAGGCATTTTGTTTTACCCAAACATCGGTATCGGTTGAACTGCAAAAATATCCCGCGATCACTTTTACGACTGCGGCCACTTTTACAAAAGAGGGTACAGTACCTTCCGGTGTTACATTTATGGATGCCCTATACAACGCATGGATTGGCGGCAGGGAAGAAATAAGCGATATCAACCCCATGGTTAGCGAGTTGAACAACATTAAAATTGATAATGGCTTCATAAATCTTTATCCCTACAGCTTTGTTCTCTTGGATGAATATAGAAATCATAATTCAGAAAACTTTCTGAATTATGCAATCCTGCTGTCACCTTCGATGTCAGACCCGTATTTTGAACTTTCTTATCATATGCTTACAGGAAAAAACCAAAACTATTCCCTCGCTGCAATTAATCTGCTTAAAGCCGTCAGAACTTTTTTCGATGATCCATACAATATTCTAAGATTTGTTTCTAATAGGCTCATAAATATTACAATATCAATCTTGATTGTTTTTTTTATCTTTTCTTTGCTTCTTATAATCAGATATTACATGCAGATCTATATGTCTATAAAGTTGTACCTTCCCGAGTATGTACCGGCATATGCAATTGTCTTATTTTCGATTGTCGTAATAGTACTTCCGTTCTTGTTTGGAATAGGATTCCTTTGGCTTTTGGTTCTGTGGCTTTTTATTACATTTACATATCAAAAATTAACAGAGCGCATTGTTAGTGTGAGTTTCATAATTTTTCTTGGTATGCTTACATTTATTTCACTCATTATCGTTGCTACTATCTTAAAACCAGAGGAAGAACCCTTCACCGGCATCATGAACATAAATTATGGAAATGTTTCCACAAAAGATATCAATGCATTAAAAACTTATGCGGATGCAAATGTCGGGGATTTTTACAGCAATCTCTATATGGGTGTGTACTATAAAAGGGTGGGTGATTATCCTGTTGCATCTTTATACTATAAAAGACTTCAGGATAACGGGTATGGGAATCTACCCGAAGTTATGTGCGACGTTGGAAATCTCGACTATGCAATGGGAAATGTGGGTGCAGCAGAGTACAATTATAAACAGGCAATTACAGTAGATCCGGGATTTTTCCCTGCCCGATATAATCTTGGGCAGTTGTATTTTATAAAAGGAAACATAGAAGGAACCAATGAACTTAACATTGCGAAAAACATAAATCCGACACTGTTCGGTTATTATGCATCAATATACCAAAAATCCAATATAAACAGGATATTTGTCGATGCACTTCCAGATCCCAGAGAACTTTCATATGTAATGTTCAAAGATACTTTTAATAATTTTACTGCAATAGGGCTGTCGGATGTTATGGTGAGCAGGCTGATAAAATGGCCGTCTGCAAAACGGTTGCCGTATCTTGCCCTTTGGCTTTTGTTTTTATTCACGGGGATAGTTATATTGTCGAAATTTATTAAAAAATATTTTCGTTGCAGATCGTGCGGCAGGTTGTATGATCTCCTGAACAGAAATGATGAATATAAAGAAATGATCTGCGGTGATTGCCTGAGATTTTATATAAAAAATGAAATAAAAGATAACAAGAAAAAGGTAGAAATAGCGCAAAGGGTATACAAGTGGAAAAAACGATTGAAAACTATAAGTATTGGTTCCTCGATAATAATACCAGGAAGTGGATATATACTAAGAGGCCAGACAATACGAGGTATGTTGATGTTGTCGATCGTATGCTATCTTATAATAGAGTATATAACCTCGTTTGGGCTTATAACGTCTATATTCCCGGTATTCAATCCTTATGTTGGCATATTAAAATCAACGGCCATGTTTTTACTGATAATAGTATATTTATCGAATATTTTTTTTGCAGTTAAAATAGAGGCAAAATGGTACTGAAGGGATCAATCGGCACATTTGACATTATAGCCATTATACAGATGGTTACTTCCCAGCAAGTTACCGGTGTACTGCATATAAAAGGCTTAGAAAAAAATGATACATTCGAGGTTATCATAGAAAAAGGCATGATTATCAGAGCAGCCCCTTTGTTTGAGATGCCTGTCAAATATATTGCAGAAAGACTTCAAAGAGCAGGATTGCTCGGATCGGGTCAATATAAGGTATTGATTACCGGAATCAAAAAAGAAGATATAAACGAAGCGGATATACCAAAGCGATTTTCAGTCCCTGTGTCGTCCATTAAAAGATTAGTCCTATCCATCACCTACGAATCCTTGCACAGAATGTACGCACTGAAAAGCGGTACTTATGAGTTTGAACCAAAGGCTATAGACTACGATCGTCAACTCTTTGAACCAATGAATACAGAATTTGTATTGATGGAATCTTCTAGAATTGTCGATGAGGGTGTTCATAGTAATTGGAGGTATGATGACGATGCTGCCTTTCAAAAAACAGAGGGTAAGGAGCAAGAACGGCAAAACCACGTCGACAAACAGCCAGTAAAGAAAGCAGAAGAAGCAGAAGAAGAATTCATTATAGAGAGAACAACCGCACTTGTGGAGCCACAAAAAGAAAAAGAACAAATACCTGTAGAAAAACGTAAATCTGCCGAAGAGAGCATCCTTGAGCTTATCGATGGGAAAAAGACATTCAAAGACATCTATTATATGAGTTTGTTGAGCAAAAACGAAGTAATACTTACACTCGTTAACTTACTAAGATTGGGAGAAATAAGCGCGCTATCCGCCATAAAAGAGGAGACCACAACAATAAAAACATCATTATTCGCAAGGATTTTTTATACAATTAAGAGCTTATTGATCTTGTTTGTAAACATCGTTATACTTATCACAATACTGTATTATTCCAGAATAAACCCATTCAATCCAAACGATACAAAGGTGGACATAACATACAGCAATTTACTGAAGTATATAGGTAATTATCAGCAGACAAAGTTGTCCAATGCTATAGAGATCTACAAACTCGAATACGGCAATTATCCCGTCTCGCTTAAGGCTTTGGTTGACAGGCATATTTTAAGTAGTAAGGATTTGACATTCCCATACGGCAGTGAATACTATTATACCGTACACAATGGAAGTTATATATTAATTGCACCCAAATATGCAGCCAAGTAGGTTATTAATATAAATATGGAGACAAAAGAAGCAACCAAGGTATTCGAGTCAAACGAACTTGCCAGAATTCTTTTCGGCGTGAACAACGAAAATCTTAAAGTTATAGAAAACCATCTGGGTTTAAAGCTGAACGTTCGTGGTAATGTAGTAAATTATAATGGAGATAACAGCTCAATTGATTTTGTAGACAGGCTGCTCACAGAACTCTATGCGGTTGTAGACAGAGGGTACGCTGTTGGACCGCGGGATGTTCTCAATGCAATAGATATACTGAAAGAAGATCAAACCATAGATCTGACCACAATATTCCTTGACGACTCTTTCATAAATCTAAAGAAAAGAAAGATCATCCCTAAAAGCCTCAATCAAAAACTATATCTTGAGGCGATAAAAAAGTACGACATTGTCATAGCGATAGGTCCTGCAGGCACAGGCAAGACATACCTTGCAATGGCAATGGCACTTATAATGCTTATACGCAAAGAGGTCGACAGGATCATACTTACAAGGCCAGCCATAGAGGCAGGAGAAAAGCTTGGATTCTTACCCGGAGATATTTATGAGAAAGTGTCTCCTTATCTAAGGCCGCTGTACGATGCACTTTATGATATGATGGATCAGGATCGGGCAAATGATTTGATATATAAGGGAGTCATTGAAGTTGCACCTCTTGCTTTCATGCGCGGGAGAACTCTGAATGATTCTTTCATCATACTTGATGAGGCACAAAATACGACTTCGGAACAGATGAAAATGTTTTTAACAAGGATTGGTTTCAGTTCGAGGGCGGTTGTAACAGGAGATATAACGCAGATAGATCTGCCGCGAGACAGACGGTCGGGACTCGTAGAAAGCATAGATATATTATCCGGTATCGAAGGTATAAAGTTTATAAGATTTTCGGAGGTTGATATAGTACGGCATAAGCTCATACAGGAAATCATCAAAGCGTACGAACTTAAAGAGAGCGGCAGGTATTCCGAAAAAAAATCAAAACAAGAATTATAAATGAATCTAACGTCTACTGTAAAAGCAGTTACCAAAGAAAAATATACCGGATTTAAACAAAAAATACCGCTTATAAAGGAATCCCCTTATATTATAAAAATAATTCTTGTGGCGATGGTAAGCATTATTATTGGTTTTATAATCTCTCCGATAACCAATATCAGAAGTATAGCGCATTACCATATAGGGGATATTGCAAAACAAACGATCTATGCCCCTCAGGATATAGAGGCGGCGGATGTTATAGGAACGGAAAAAAATACAGAGAAGGTGTTGAATCAATTGCCTCCTGTTTTCAAGTATAATCCCTTTATAAAACCACGCATGTACAATACACTCATCCTGGTATTTAACACGGGGCGTTCAATGCTTCTGGAGCATAGAAATGTGAATGATATAATAGAGGCACTGAATAACGAGGTGAAAAAACTTTCCGGCTCATCCCTATCTCAAGATACAATATTATTTTTATACAAAAAAGGCTTCAGTAAGTCGTATGAAGATAAATTGCTCAGTATCATCCAGAAATTTTACGACAGGTATAAGATCGTCGAGGCAGGTTCTGTCATTCAGGACTATTTAGGTACGGGCATACTTTTAATAACTCCTGGCATAGGCAGGTTATACATACGCGATATAAATAGCTTTATAGATTCGCAGGATGCCAAAAATATACTCTTTGATTATGTTTCCGAAACGTTTCCGTTTCTTTCTATTCAAGATCATATTTTGATTACAAATTTTATGACAAATTTTGTAATACCCGATGTACAGTATGACAAAGAGGCAACCGAAAACACTATCGCAAAGGTAAAGGCTTCAATAAAACCGATAACAATGCATTTAAAGAAAGGAGAGATAGTTGTCAGGGAAGGAGAAAGGATAGATAGAGATGCATACGCGAAATTGAAGGTAATAACGAATACCGGGATTGTGAGACATTGGTATATATTGGTGTTGTTCTATGCGTTCATATTTTTTATAATGATCTTTTCGGTACTTGAGTTTTCTCAAAGGAATATAAGGAAATTCAATATAACGTTTAAGGATGGCATCTTCCTTTCGATAACTCTACTTTTGACCGTTTTGATTGCAAGACTTTCAACAATGCTGACGAGCATAAGCGAGATTGCATCTTTCAATATTCCTCAAGAGGCATACTATTATGCAGCGCCTATTGCCTTTGGAGGCATGATTGTACGGCTCATACTCAATTCCGAAATAGCTATAGGGTTTAGCATAGTTGCCGGATTGACAGCGGCTATGGCCGTATCAAACAATGTTTTTATTGTCGCTTATTATATAATAAGCGGGCTTTTGGGTGCGCATATGCTTGCCAAGTGCGAACAAAGAGCATCCATTATCAAGGGCGGACTGATAGTTTCAATAATAGATGTGTTCCTTGTAAGTATGTTTATGCTCATTCAAGGTAATCAGCCGACAACCCAATTTATAATAAATATTTTTATGGCATTTTTTAGCGGTATAACATCCGCAATCATGGTAACAGGACTGACACCGGTATTCGAATCACTTTTTGATTACGCAACCGATATAAAACTGCTTGAGCTTGCAAACCTTGAAAACCCTCTTTTGAAAGAATTGTTTATGACTGCTCCCGGCAGTTATAATCACAGTATGATGACGGCAACCCTCGCTGAGGCATCCGCATCATCAATCCATGCCAACCCGCTCCTGGCAAGGGTGGCGTCCTACTATCATGATATAGGAAAGGTAAAGATGCCGGATTATTTTATAGAAAATCAGCAATATATGGCAAACAAACATGATAAATTATCCCCGAGCATGAGCAGTTTGATAATCATATCGCATGTAAAAGAAGGAAAAGAACTGGCAAAAGCGAATAAAATACCTCAAAGGATTATAGATATTATTATGCAGCATCACGGTACAAGTCTGGTTAAATATTTTTATGAAAAAGCAAAAGAGAAGAACGGTAACGCTATTCAGGAAGAAGAATATCATTACCCCGGGCCAAAGCCACAAACACGGGAAGCCGGGATTGTTATGCTTGCCGATGCTGTTGAAGCAGCTTCAAGGACCCTGACCGAGCCTACCCCGGCTAAGATAAAGGCAATGGTAGAAAAGATTGTAAACGCAAGGTTTGAGGACGGTCAGCTCGACGAATGTACACTGGCATTGAATGACCTTAATGAAATCAAAAAGAGCTTTATAAAAGTTCTCTCGGCCATATTTCATAAAAGGGTAGATTATCCCGGTTTTAAATTTAACGTACCTCCAACAAAAACAAATGGATATACAAATATCCTGCCAATACAAAAAAAGCCGTAACCTTTTACGGGTTGTTTCCGCTCGGCTGAAGAGGTTTGCCACTTCTTTTAAAGATAACAAAAAAATTTTTGTTGCATTTATTGATGATTCCACCATGAAAGAACTGAACCTCAGGTTCAAAAAATTAAAAAAGACTACCAATGTTCTTTCGTTCCAGATTGATCAAGCAGATCCGGAGGACGGTAAATTTGTAATAGGTGAAGTTATCATATCCGTTGATACTGCGGAGAGAGAGGCTGCACAAGCAGGTATGAATGTTCGAGAAAGGTTAACGGAGTTGTTCATTCACGGGCTTGTTCATTTGTCTGGTTATGATCATACAATAAACAAGAAAGAAGCCGTTAAGATGAGGCGGAAAGAAAAAGAACTTATGAAAAGGATTACTATGATTGAAGAAAAATATACCAAACGAGCTTGATCGTGCCTTTATTGCTTGCTGTTCTTTCAGGTTTATTGGCCGGTTTGAGCTTTCCCAAATACGGTTTCTCATTGATCGCATGGATAGCGTATATACCCTTGCTGTTTTCTATAAAACGGATAAAAGGCGGCAAACAGGTTCTAAAAAGCTATTTTTATGGGTTTGTGTCCGGGTTTATAACGAACATAATTTTGCTTTACTGGGTTGTCGTGGCAATGAACGAATACGGCAACATAAATTTAGCGGTTAGTATATTTGGACTTGTACTTCTTGCTGCCATACTGAGTGCTTTATACTCTGGCACATTTGCAATGTTCATAAAGATATTCTGGAACGATTCAGAATCCAGTGAATTGCTCTTTATACCGGTTTTATGGGTTCTTCTCGAATACGTCAGAACATTTTTGTTCTCCGGTTTTCCATGGGAATTATTGGGATATTCCCAGTACAAAAATCTTTCACTTATACAGATCTCAAGATTTACGTCGGTGTACGGCGTATCATTTTTGGTTATGCTGTTGAACGTATTTTTCTACGAATGCATAAGCTGGTGGTATGAGACAAAAAGCATGAGAACAGAAAAATACCCGTTCCTTTTTACAAAAACGTTTACGGTTGTATTGCTTATCACCGGCATACTTATCTATGGTGATGTGAGCATAGAGAATACAAAGTCGGTTATAAACCATACAAACGATGGAATAACGGTGGGATTAATCCAGGGTGATATAGATCAGAACCATAAATGGGATCCGGTTTATCAAAACAATACCATAGCGTCGTATTTTTCACTTTCGCAGCAGGCTTATGATCAGTTACATCCGCAGCTTATCGTATGGCCTGAAACAGCTACGCCCTTCTTTTTTCAGTCCGACCTTGATTATCGGGACCGGTTAAGCAATTTTGTGAAATCCCATGGTATTTTTTTGTTCTTCGGAAGCCCTGCTTACGACTATACTCGGAGCGGAGTCCATTATTTTAACAGTGCGTTTCTTATGGGGCCCGATGGGAATATAATCGGACGGTATGATAAAAGGCATCTTGTCCCATTTGGTGAATACCTTCCCTTGAAACACATTTTTTTCTTTCTTAGAAAATTGACCGGCAGTATCGGAGCATTTACCCCGGGCAGGCAGAACAATCTCCTTAAATTTGGTAATATTAAGATTGGAACGCTTATATGTTATGAAATCATTTTTCCTCAATTATCCGCTCATGATGTCAGAGACGGTGCAAACTTGCTTGTTACGATAACCGATGATGCATGGTTTGGGAATACATCCGCGCCGTATCAGCATCTGTCAATGGCGGTATTCAGGGCTGTTGAGAACGACAGGTTCGTTGTAAGGGCTGCAAACACCGGTATTACTGCTGTAATATCACCTACAGGCAAGATTCTCGCTTCAACAAAATTATTCATACCCGCATTTATAGATTATAAGGTTGCCTTAATCAACGCAAACACGTTTTACTCCACACATGGAGATATATTCGTTTTTGCATGTATCGTAATATTCTTGTTGTTTGTTATACGTTATGCGTATGATCGTTTAACAAGACATAACCTGGGTTGAAGGCGCATGTACGGATTGTTCCGATGGCAGTGACAGAAATCTTTTTACCCCGTCGTAGAAAGTTACTGCCGCTGACAATGGCCATATCTTTAATAGCTGACCGTGGATAAAAGCCGCTGTCAGCGCAGACCAGAGAGATTGCAAAAATCTCTGACGAGGTTTACCTTAATCCCAATCTGTGATATGAAATAAGTATGAACATCAATATAATCGATATATTCAATAAGAGACTCGATGCATTCCTGCAGAACAACATGAAGATACCATTCTTTTATTTTATTCTGATACTTTCTATTGTTGTGATAGTACTCTTTCCCTTTTATATTTTAAAGGGTAATCGTGCAAAGCCTTTACAATGGATTTTTACTTCTTTATTTCTTGGTATTATGCTGTATCTTGTTTACGTAATATATATTACCGGAGGATTCAATGTTTAAAAGAGCTTTCATTGTCATAATCGGTGTTTTAATTGCACATACGGTGTATGCCCAATCTATTGATACGACGATTAATAAATTTTGTTCCGCGCTGACAGATAAAGATATAACAAGCCTACATACCAGGTCAGCGCTTAGGCCCTTTTTTATCTCAGAAAATGACTTGTCAAATTTTATCGTTTATATGAATATTAAGATGGAGAAAGCCGGTTTCAAAAAATTTACTGTTTTGGGGTGTAAAACAAAAGAGATAAAGAACAACGGCATAAATGCCGAGGGGGAGCTTGAAATTACCGGTCAGGGGGTGTTATTCTTCTTGAAGAAACATATTCTTGTTTCGACTTTATGGCTAAACAAGGACAACCAATGGTATTTGGAATCACCGTCAACGATAAATACGGATCAATGATTAACACCTCAAATGCATGTGCAAAACTTGTTCTCGTGAAGCCTGTCCTCGAAATCTTTTCTTGCTCCGAGCGAACTTTCCTATTGCATTTTTTGGTAAAGAGAGTTTAATAACCGTATAACCGGAGATGGGGCAGTAGCTCAGCTGGGAGAGCGCCACGTTCGCAACGTGGAGGCCGAGGGTTCGATCCCCTTCTGCTCCACCATTTTTGCGGATAACAATTGAAATCCTGTCGCATTCGTGTTTGAATAAATTATGAACGATTTAGATATCCTGCTTTCGAATCTGTATCCGTGGTCGTATCTTCTCATCGGTGCAGGGGTAATGATCGAGAATGCAGGCATACCGGTACCGGGCGAGACCATTATGGTTGCAGCAAGTATACTTTCATCCACCGGCAGGCTTGATCCGTATCTTGTAATTTTCAGCGGTGCCACCGGAGCAATTATTGGCGACAATATAGGATATTGGGCTGGCAGGATC
>CAZJPN010000031.1:0-8713 GCA_964547905.1 uncultured Pseudomonadota bacterium
GAATAGAAATTGATCTGTCTATCCCCAAAGGGAGTGAACTTATTGCTACGCCATCTTTATTAAACGGGCCGGGTACTCTTATTGGTAAGCATGATACACCACCCGAAGGGAATGTAGTCCCTGTTATATTTTGGCAACCAAATGGCTGGAGAGGAGAATATAATATTCCCCCAGATGAGTTTATTGCCGCATTAGGTCACATAGGTGAAGCTTATTGGTTCCCTCATAAAAAAGGACTTTCTTCAGGAGATCATATAACTAACTTGACTTTGTATAGTTATGGTCTTCCAGGTATTAGAGCAGTCACTTTAAGCCCTTTTTTTATCCCTGTAGAAGGAAGAGACTTCCCTGAAACATGGACACCGGATAAAGTACGGGATTGGCTAATGGCGGAAACCGCTAAGATTGATTTCACAGGTATGACGGTTGGTCCTTACGCACCCCCTGCTAACTTTGTACCTGTAGATTTTCTTAATTACATCATTTCTTTGAAACAGCAATCCTATCAGCTTGGGTGGATAGTGCAGAAGGCTGAGGAGGAGCATGACAAAGATAAGTCAAAAGAAAAGCCGAAAAAAGATAAAGTCGAGAATGATAAAGAAACAGGTATTATGCAGAGCCTTGATAAGAAGCTTAACCATGCAATGGCAGAGCTACAGGCTGGAAAAACAAAACAGGCTATAAACGTCCTATCTGCATTTGTGGATGAGGTTGATGGATTATATAGTGTTTGCAGAGAACATGAAGAGCATGAAGGTGATCGGAACAACCATAATAAAGATAGCAAGGACAAAGATAAAGGCCATGACAGAGAGAGTGCTTCGTCCGCTTCAAGCGGACTCGCAATGACACCACAGGGCAAAGAGTACGAGAATGAAAACTGTAACAAGAGCCACTTGACTTCAGAGGCTTATGCACTGCTTAAATACAATACAGAGTATCTGATAGACAGACTTGGAGGTAAAACAAGAGGACAATATAAAGAAGACCACGAGGGTATGAAACATAATAATAAACATTAAGCCGATAAGGTAAAAAAGAGTAGCTCCTCTTCTCTTGCGGATAAGTCTTTTACTAACTTCTTTGAAGCCCGGAACTAAGAAGTCCCTGGCTTAATTTTTAAATGCATGTTTTGATGGCAAATACATTCGGGTAGCAACTATTATCCGCTTACAGCACGACGTCCTTCAGGTAATGCGGATGGCACTTGCAGCTCACGCCCTTTACCCCATTTATATTTTTTACGAGTTCTTCGATATTCTCGACGTCATCCATGCTATCGACCTTCCCGCTTACGGTAACTATGGCATTATCCACGGCGACCTCTACATTACAGCTGCGGGTAGCATCATTCGATGCAAGAGCTGCCTTGACCCTGCTTGCCAGCACGATATTTTCCATTGCTTTTTTTGAAGCCTCGGTGGTCTGAAATTCAGGTGATTTCGCCATAGCTGCAACTATTTCACATGCGGTTGGAATTGTAATCTTCTTCAGGTTTATGACAATGTCGTATAGTGAAGGATCATTCCAATCCACATCATAGAGGAACTTGGTCCACTTCTCCCTCTGGTCGTCGACATTGTTGATATATACGACGGCCTCTTCCCGGGAAAGCTTGTTTCTTTCCATTGCAAACATGATACGCTGCTCCATATCTGCGATGACTTTAACTTTGATCACATGTGCCACACCCTTTAACAACAAGTGACCGCCGTGTCCGTGATAAATGATGTTGTCGTTCTTTGCCTCTTCGCAGAGAGCAGCCTGTATGAAGGACAGGTAATGGAACCGGTCAATGTCTATTGCGAGCCGCTCTTTTATGCTTGGTTTTTGTTCTATGGCTTTGATGAGTTTTTCTTCCGATACACCGTAATTTGATGCTGCATGAACTACAATTTCCCTGCTGATTGATTTATAGCCAAGCCTTGTGCTCAGACATTCGGCAAGCTTTTCTCCGCCGCTGAATGTCCCTCTTGATATTGTAATGATCGCCATATATGTTTACCTCCATTTTACACTCTTTATTATAGGAAGCTATTATTCGTTTGGCAATTGTTTTCATGGAGGATGTACTTCCTGCACCCCACTCTTTTTGAGAGGGACTGAGCAAAGAGGTTCAAGGATTGTTTTCTGTCTTTTGCTCGATATGACTTATGTATTCCCGTATTGGATAATGCTCTATAGAGTCGGGGAACAGCTTGGCTTTTATCAGCATGGCGATGATGGTCGCAACCATGAAAGGAAGCATCATCCTGTAATCGTTCGTAAGCTCGAATACAAGGAATATGCCGGTAAACGGGGCATGGGTAAGCGAGGCAAGGAATGCCGCCATGCCGAGTATTGCATACATGCCTATCGATACGGGATGCCCCGGGAATACAAAACCGAATATATAGCCGATGGTCCCGCCGAGCATGGCACCCGTATAAAGAGATGGTGCATAAATCCCTCCGGGCAAGCCCGAGCCAATGGTTATGGCCGTGCCGATAAATTTTGCCGCAAAAAGGAATATTATCAGGGAAAAACTGAGCTTGCCGAGGAGCGCCATTTTAATAACAGGATAGCCGTTGCCCAGAGACATGGGCAATATAACACCGATACATCCTATGACAATACTGCCTATCAATGGCTTTACCAGCGGGTTTGCCTTTATGTTTTTAAAATAATCCGCTGCCTTAAAAAACCATTTCTCGAACAACACCGAGAAAACACCGACAAAGAGCCCGAGGAATATATACCCGATAAAAGCGTAGGTACTGGCATATTCATACAGCGGTGTACCAAGCATCGGCTCGTTTCCCGTGAATGCCCTGGTGATCAGTGTTGCCGTTACAGCGGATATGACAATGACACTGAGCGATGTCAGTTCATACTCTCCGAGCAGAACAATCTCTATTGCAAAAAACACGCCGGTAATCGGCGCATTGAAAATAGATGCTATCCCTGCCGCAGTGCCGCTTGCAATGAGAAGCTTCCTCCTCTTCTTGTTTTCCTCTTTCATGATAGTGGAAAAAAACGAACCAAAACCGCCGCCTATCTGTGCAATCGGCCCCTCGACACCAGCCATGTTCCCTGTACCGATGATTATAGGTGTAAACAAGAGGAGATAGAGTATATTCTTGGGGTTAAGCTTTGCATCCTTTTTGTTCACATTTACGATGAAATCCGGGAAACTATATCCCATGGGTTGATCTTTAAAAAAGAGCGATTTTACCGCAATATAGAATAAAGCGCCGGTTAACGGCAGGAACAATACGATCAAATTTTTAAGCGTGAATATCTGAGCTGCGTCCCATCCACCCGTATGGGTTGAATAGAGAAAGCCTTCTATTAAACTTTCTGTCTTTATGATGAAGGCGCTGGAGAACCCTGCAAGGACACCGATAATCACGGCAAGGATAATGTCCCTCGAAGTGCCTGTTATAATCTGGTTGTACCATGATTTTAATTTATCAAGCATGATATTTCTTTATATAATATTTTTTTCAATTTATACAATGTAAACCTTATTTGAAGCTTGGCCGCTGGTTCTCCTGTGTTACATGATCCATTTCAGAAACGTTCCTATGTCTGACTGCGATTCAAAATAACACGATGCATGGATATTTTGACCTATGCTTATGGAGACGCCTGTTTGATTTATTACCTTAAACGCGTCTTCATCGGTAACATCATCGCCGATGTATACCGGCATCTTGCCTGCGCCGAAGTTTTTGAGTATCCATGATACGGCATCCCCTTTGTTCCATGCATCGAGCGGTCTCACCTCGAATACTTTCTTGCCCTCTGTTATTCTCAATTTGTCCCTGTAGCCGTCCGCCACATCCCGGAATTTCTCAACCACTTTCTGTATGTCCTGCTCCCGCACATTCCTATAATGGATGCTTATCGTTATGCCTTTATCTTCTATCATCACGCCGCCGATGTCTATCAGCGCCAGGGTTATTTCTCCTTTAAATTCTTTGAGCGGTCCGGTATCAACGGCCTTATTGCTCCCGGTAATCATATTTTCCCCGTCCCATATCTCCGCACCATGGTTTCCTGCATAGATAATATCTTTTATATTTACCATTTTCATTATATCCGGGAGTGTCCTGCCGCTGAGGATCGCTACCGGGTATTTCGATTTCAGCCTGTCGAGGGCTGCATGTGTTTTTTCATCCAGCATGGCGGCCTGAGGCGTGTCTGCAATGGGGGTAAGCGTGCCGTCATAGTCGAAAAACAGGAACGTGTTATTTGATGCATCATGTGCCGACAGGCGGCATTTCTCAAGCTCTCCGATAAAATCGCCGGTCCATCTCCCGAGATTGTTGTTTTTAACATGCTCGCGCAACGCCCTCATCCTGCTCCTCTTTTCTTCAACGGGCATAAGCAGTGCTTGCTTGATATTTGCAGCAAAGGACTCTATATCATAGGGGTTCAAGGGCAGTGCGCCGATGAGCTCTTCCGATGCACCGGCAAACTCACTGAGTATAATAACACCTTTTTCATCCACCTGGGATGCGATGTATTCTTTTGCAACAAGGTTCATGCCGTCGTATACGGAGCTGATAATGGCGACATCGGCGATGCGATAATACAGGGCGAGGTCGCCATGGTCTATTTTTGTTGTAATGTATACAATCGGCTTCCATGAGTTCGTGGAATACTTGTTATTGATCCTGTCTATAAATTTTTCCACCGATTTTTTGTAACTTGTGTACGGTTCGCTCAACCGTGTGGGTACCGCAATCTGGATGAAGGTAAATCTTCCTACAAAGCTGCGGTATTTTTCGAAAAAGAGCTCGATTGCCTGGAGTCTTTTCAATAACGCCTTTGTATACTCCAGCCTGTCGACCCCTATGCCGATGTATCCCTCGCTTATACCGAGCTGTTTCCTCAAGTGTTTTATGGAACGCTCTTTTTTGGACAGGGCCATAGAGCTGAAGCCGTCAAAGTCGACGCTTATGGGGAATGATCTTAAAAGGGTCCTGTGTCCGTTATAGAGGACAGATGAATTATCATAATCAATATCAGCGCTCAAACTTTCCGCGACGCAATTCATAAAGTTTTTAACGAACAGCGATATCTGAAAACCTATAAGATCGTTTGCCAGCAGTCCTTCGACTATATCTTTGGACTGCGGCAATATCCTGAATGTACCCCAATCCGGCCAGGGGATGTGCCAGAAATGGCCGGTTGTTACCGAAGGAAATGCCTCTTTGATAAATAGAGGGACAAGACATAGATGGTAATCATGTATCCATACGGCGGTGTCCGGTTCGATCTCTTCGAGGACGGCATCCGCAAACTTCCGGTTTACTTTTCTGTAGTAATCCCAGTATTGCTTTTTATAGTAAACCCTGTCCAGTGTTATATGTGATAACGGCCAGAGGACCCGGTTGGAATATCCCGTGTAATAGTTATCGATCTCGTTTTGATTGAGCCATACCCTCTTCAAGGAGTACGAGGGACCGGATTGAGGGACGGAGACGCAGTTGCGTCCGTCTACAACCCCCCTGTCGCCGCTGCCGCTTCCCCATGCTATCCACGTCCCGTTTAAGGTTTTCAAGACATTATCAAGTGCGGATGTAAGCCCTCCTGCCGGTTTTTCTACACTAATCTTATTACCCGTTTTTCTGTGGACATAAGGTTCTCTGTTAGAGACCACTATCAGTCTCATCTCATAATTCCATAGCAGTCCTGGATTTATTCAGCATCGCATACCACACAAACAGGTAGTCACGTATCTGCCTCGTGATAAGGAAATGGTTCCGTACGTACTGCCTCGCATTTTCACCCATTTTGTCTGCCATGTCGGGATTGTTCAGTATCTGCCGTATCCTGAAGGCTGTTCCTTCTTCCGAGTTTACGAGAAACCCGGTAACGCCGTTGATGATCTGTGTCGGAATACCGCCTACATTGCCTCCGATGACCGGTTTGCCTTTCCACATTGCCTCTGTAACAGTCAGTCCAAAGCCCTCTTTCAGGGATTTCTGAAGGACAACGGCTGCCATCCTCTGGAGGGCGTTTATATCTTTATCGCTAAAGGTCGGCAGCAACAGTATGTGTATGTCCGGATCACCTGCGGCAAACTCTTCTACCTCACGGACCACGGCTTCTCCCTCCGGATCATCCGATGCAGGACTACCCGCGAGCACCAGCCTGCAGTCATTATATTTTTTTACCATTCTGTATGCCCTGATAACGCCATTCGGGTCCTTGAATCTATCGAACCTCGAGACCTGCAGTAGTATGGGCTTATCGAGAGGGATCTTAAACCTGTTTGCAACCTCGTTGATCTCGCCTGTTGTCAGGTTATCATTTTTTTCACTCAGAGGGTCTATGGTAGGCGTTATTATGAATTCATCCAAAGGCATTTGTTTTGCGAACTTCGACACTGAGAAGATTGCAGCATTGTATTTGCCCGCATAAGCCGATATCCTGTCCCACACGCTCTCGACCGGATTGGCTATATCTATGTGACATCTCCATATCCATAGACCCTTATCCCTGAATTTTATCAAAGGTACGGGCTGCGGGTCGTGTATAAATACTACATCGGCATTCAGATCCAGTTTTTTTGCGTTCTTCTCATTGACGGCGGAATGATACTCCCACATGTCGTCCGTAAACTCCTCCGGCAGTCCCTGTAAGCTATTGTGTATCTTTTTTGTTATGGTAAAAAATCTTTGATCCCCCTGAATGACCTCCCATCGTACCACGATACCGAGCCCGCTGAGCAGCGGGGTCATCCTGTTGAGTATCTCGGCAACGCCGCCGCCTGCCTTCGTAGAATTTATATGCAGAAATCGTTTCGATGAAAGCTTGTCGGTAAGTCTGTAAATGAGCTGGAGGTCCGATTTCGGTGATATGCCCGAGTAATCCTGGAGTTTTATCATCTATAGTGTCTCCATATCCTTTTGTACCTTCTGTTCAACAACCTGTTCAATAAGCCTTCTCATGCCCTCTATGTCATACATAAAAGGGTCGATATGCATGAGTTTTTCAGAAAGTTCTTTTTCACGTAACTCTTCTTTTAACCACTGGGAGAAATCATCCGGTCCCTGTATACCGTGAATTCTTCCTTCATAAAAATGGTAGTATATGGAACTGCTATCCACATATTTTAAAGCCTGTAAAAATTCGGCAAGGTTGTGCGCTGTAATACCGGTCGAAAAGACTATAGTTACCGACTCATTGAAGTAGAATTCATTACCTTTGATAGCCGGTCTTGGTTCCGGGAAATGTGCGAGGTAATCATCGATTACCCTCACTAATTCTTCCCTCAGTACCGGTACTGCATTGAAGTCATAAGGGTCCACGCTTGAAAGGTGCTCCGCAAGCGTGTGCTCTTCAAGGCTTTCACCGACCCATTGGGCAAAGTCATTGGTATATTCAAGGATATGTCCCTTTAAAAAATATTGATAGGTATGATGAAAGATGGATGCATCGCTTACTTCTTTGATGCCATGCACCAGTTCTTTAATTGTACCGGCCTTCCTCTGTGCGGATTTCAGTATGTTTGTACATTGCTTAAAAATGAATGGTTTCATTGAGCGGCGTCTCCTGATTAATTTTTATAATAACCACGGAAAATAGGTTTGGCAATAAAAAAAGTTGACCGCATAAAATCTCTTCTCAACACGAAAGAGATGCCAACAAAACTCTGTTTATGAAGCGAAACGATATTCGCGAGATTTATTCATACGATAGGGTTTGATTTGATAGAAGACATCGAGAGAGAAGAACCGCTAATCTTTTGCCAAACACCGGATATTCGTTTTAACAAGCGCTTTCTTAAAAATACAGCAGAGGAAGGCATCACTTAAAATTCAGGTACGGGCGGACATGCAAGTCCGCCCGTAGTGGATCAATCGAAGATTAAGCTGTTTTTTTAATGTATAAACAAGCCGTACGTCAGTGCTACAATCAATCCAAACACCAAATGTCCTATCAGCCCGCCCATGAACCCTTTTGCTCCGCCGTTGTTTGTCATGTATACCCCGGGTGCTTTAACCGTACCGGGAACGAAGGGTTCACCCATTGAAAGTACACCTGTCAAGATACCATTCATATGGCAAAGTAAGCAGAAGCGGCTGAAGTATTTATCTTCCGCTATTTTTAAAGGCACTTCTACAAAAAAAGTCTTGCGTCATAAGCTAAGGGGTGTACATTGCTTATATCAGGCTTCAATAAGGAGGAATACCATGAAATCCAGCATGAAGGACATAGTGAGAGACGCGTTTCACAACGCAGATGGTAAGGACGAGGAAATGGCTGAAAAAATCACGGATAATTCCAAGGTAGAGGTCAGCGACAAAGCCGATTCACCATCCGATTTGACGGCGGAGATCGCCAAACGTGCTTATGAACTCTATGAGCAGCGGGGCCGCAAGGACGGCTTCGCAGATGAGGACTGGTTACAGGCGGAACGGGAGATTCTGAAAGATAAACCCCATAAACATAAATAAACGGGCGCGTATGAATGAGGGGTCACCCATTTAAAGTGCCCCTGTCAAGAGAAACGTTCATCCCTATCGTGAGAAACTTCGTTTCTCACGGCTGTTCCATACTTTGGTGTTATCACCATCTCTACCATTGCCGTAGTTTCTTTGTGTTTGTGTGTCAGTCATTAGTCCCGCCTTTGGCGGGACTTTACTGCACCAGTCACCCATCCGGATTAAGATCATGGCTCAACAGAGCTATATTTTCATATTTATCTGTTGTCGTT
>CAZJPN010000032.1:0-27730 GCA_964547905.1 uncultured Pseudomonadota bacterium
GCTATTGGGGTACCTCTATCTGTTACTACTACATTTTCCCCTTTTTTGATTAATGCAATATAATAGGTAAGTCTATTTTTAAGTTCTCTAATACCAACCAGCATATCTGCCTCCTTGTGGCTATTGTAGCTACAAATACATTTGTTTGTCAATAAAAGTGGGAGTCTTTATACAGCAACCATTGTAAAGAAGAGAAGGCTAAGCTTAGTTGAAATTTAAAGTAGCGGCTCCTAAGATAATGTAGCTTTAAGAGAAAACATTAAAAAAGGAGGACCGCTGATGAAGAAGGTATTACAAATTAATGGGAAAGGCAAGGTAAAGAAAGCACGGGTAGAAAAGGTCATGGATTTGCAAAGGTATGGGGCATTAGAAATGGATAGTAAGATAGCATTGATACAGGCATTGATCCCTGTAGGGCTCATGCATATCGAGGATGTCTTAGAACAAGAAGTGGTAGCATTGGCTGGAGAACGCTATAAGCGGAATGGGATTGCCGGATATGACCGATGGGGGAAGCAGCAAGGGTCTGTATACATAACGGATCAAAAAGTACCCATAACCGTACCGAGGGTAAGGGATACGAGCAAAGGGAACGAGGTAAGACTATCCACCTATAGTAAGTTTCAGGAACCCACTGAGGGATCGGAAGATAAGCTCATGAAACGGATTCTGTATGGTTTAAGCTGTGGGCTGTATCGGGAATGCAGTGAAACGATCGAGACTACCCCTTAAAATCTTGAATACACAATTTTAAGGGGTAGTCTCGTAGACGTAGCGGGCCGGGATGTTGGATGCACGGAGAAGTGCAATGCTCTCCGCCTTATCCGCCTGTTCCCTAATACGTTTGACGATGCTTTCTAACCCCCTTTCATCCCCCTTGTCAGGGGGAGATACAGAGATTGATTTACTGTTGGTTCCCGTGCTACTCCCTGCTGGATGCTGGTTATTGTTCGTCGCTGCATATACAACCTGATAGACACCCATGTTCGTCTATGCAAATACGAATACCAGAAAGACCGCGATTGACTTTAACAAAGAAGGTTTAAAAATATCTTTATGAGAACCGATCTTCATGAACCCTCCGTATAAAGCTATCCATTAACGAATAGAGTTTTTAAAGTCAACAGATTTTTTTTAATATCAATTTTAGGTCATAATAATTTTACCCCATTTTACAGCCTTGTCATTTTCAGCTTGTGACTGAACTCTTCAAAGTGAGACAAAGGGCTTATACGCCTCTGGCTTACATCCTCCGATGGAACTGCGGGGATACTGTCATTAACCCGAAAAATGCGTTTGAAAAATAGGGAAGTTTGTGAAATGAACGAAGGGGTACCCATGCGGGGCATGGGTCGTGCGTCAAACAAAGGTATTCTTCGAATATGAGCAAAAAAAGAATACTTGGTAATTGCATATAAACATACAGAGGACCAAAACATCGGTTATAACCAAAAACTTATAGATATCAGGTGGATCGCAGGATTGAGTGAATGAACAAACTTTCCTATTGCATTTTTCGGGTTAATTTAATGTTGTAAAAAAGGTGAAATCTTCTACCATAGACAAACTAATGGGTGTTACTGCGCCAATATATATGACAATGTTTTTTAAGCATGTCAATTGAGAATCAAAGAAATTCTTTTGAAATTTTTTGTATTGAAGTTACTCTGCCACACTGGTACAGAACAACAACAGGAACCGTTCAGAACTTTATGGTAACCTTAAGTTCGTACTGCGATTTATCCTCATCGACAGCTATTACAGGTATTATAACAGTGTTATTGCTTAGAACCTCAGGCTTGCCTACTTCAAGTACATTCAGAAGCTTTTTGGACTGAACCTGTGCGGCTGTTCTCGTCTGTGAATGAACACGCGGCTGTTCTATCTTTTGTACTTCAACTTCTTTAACCTGTTCAGCACTTTTTTGTCGTTTATCATCCGTCTGCTCTGCACGTTCCAACTGTATCTCCTTAAGCTCTTTGTTCTGCGCCCTGTCGGAATCGGCTATGGCCGTCTGATTTTTCAATCTATGCACAACCAATTTTGTAATGCCGGTGAGTGTTTGTAATACACCGACACCTGTGCTCGCGGATCCTTCAAAATAAGGCACATTTAATTTATTCAACTCTTTCTGCATTTCCTCTATTGTGTAAATATTTGGGAGATCCATCTTGTTGTATTGAATTACAAGTGGTATATCACCCAATGTTCTGCCATAATGTCCAATATTTTCTTCGAGATTCTTAAAACTTTCCATATTGTCATACATTTTATCTTTTTCCGCACTTGCGACAAAAACAATACCATCCACATTTTTTAGTACCAGCCTTCTTGTTGCATTATAAAAAACCTGTCCCGGCACAGTGTATAGCTGAAACCTTACCTTCATGCCTTTTATTTCTCCGAGTTCAACAGGAAGAAAATCAAAAAACAACGTCCTGTCCGTTTGTGTTGCGAGTGTCATCAGTTTGCCTTTATGTTCCGGTTTTAATTTTTTATAAATATACTGAATATTTGTGGTCTTTCCAGACAGGCCGGGTCCATAGTATACTATCTTTGCATTGATTTCCTTCTTATTAGAGTTTAATAAAGCCATTATTTTGTATCTCCCATCATTCTTTTTGCTGTAGTAGAAACTACAGATGAAATATTTTTACTGTTACTTAGATTCTTTAAATCCTGTTTTGACATAGTTTCAAGCAATTTAATAGCTATGGGTACCGGAGTCTTTGGGTTTGAGACAAGTGCCTGCCGAACCCTATAGTTTTTCTGCCATTCTCTATTGGCGGAGATCATTCTTATAATATCTTCACTTACACTGCGAGAATTGGTTATACCGATCACCTCTCCATCAGTTATACGCGGACTCTTTATAACAGATTCTATTACAACCCGGTTCGAATCCCTCAAGAGAATGGTTCTTACTTCTTTGTTTCCCAGAAGGGCAAGCTTTATTTTTTGAGATACCGTCATTTTTTGTATACGCTGATAAAGCGTTAATCTTACCCCCTCATCCATATCTTTTTCTTCATCTTGTCCCTCTATTAAGTCTGATGGTAATCCTTGCATTATAAGGTTTGTAGGCAGGTTATCGATTAAATCAGCAGGCAATTCAGAACTCATATCCGATGGCAATCCTGTATTCCGAGAATCAGAAGGCAGACCCGCTCCTTGTAGGTTGGATGGTAAATCCGTAGGTTTATTCATGGATGACGGGAGCCCCGTTGCCTTACTCATAGTTGTAATATCTTTTTTCTCGATCTTTATATTTAACTTTAGGAGCTCTTTACTTGCTACAAGTGCAAAAAACTCCATTAACTGGTCTTTTGAAACCTTTGAGAGATGCGGATTGGTTATAAGTGCATCAAAAATCCTATCATCCTTTAATATCCGCATTTGATTCTTTGCGATAAGTTCCAATATGGATTCATTGTCTGTTTTAGCAAGTTCGATAAACATTTCATCGGAAATATTTTTATTCGTTGCTAAGGAATAAATGGCACTATTGGATAAATTAAAGTTTTTGTAAATAAAGCTTAAAACAAAATCCGGCACGTCATCTCCAACCATCGTTTCTATTGCATTGGCAGGAAATGATTTTATGGTATTCAAGGCATCGGCCTTGATTTGTTCGTCACCGTCTTCATAATGATATGCTATTACAATCAACAATTCTTTAAGTTCAAGCGGGACCAATCCCTTTACAACGGCAGATATAAGTTGTTTTGGGATAGATTCTTTCAGGTATAAACGTGCACTTTCCGATAGATTTTCAAACATATTATTTCATTTCCATGGATGTTACTTTCGCTGCAAATTTTTTTACCTTTGTCTGATAAGTTTCTGCTTCTCTGGCCGATTTGAAAGGATAAACTCTCACATTGTATGTATAGCTCATATTCTGTGTTTCTTTTATAAGCCCTTCTAATCCTGCTGCCTGAACATCCTTTATATTCGCTTCAGCCCGTGCCTTTGAATTATATTTACCTATAAGTATTCTGTATCCGCCGTCGGCCCTTACAACAGAAGCGTTAGATATATTTGCGACCATTAATTTAAGATTGTCTGCTGTCGCTTCACCTTCTGAAGGGTAAACCTTTTCGACAAAAAGGCTGTATGCGGTATTAGCTGTTTTATTTTCCGTAACATCGAAGTTTAGTGCATTATCTATCGTTTGTCCTATATGTTTTACATTGTTTAGTGCTGCTTTTGATCTGATATTTTCGAGTATGACCTCAAACTGCTTCGTGACCTCCGTATTTGGCTGTGTTTTTACAACGGGGGGAATATTTTCTGCTATCCGAGTGTTTGATGGTTGATTACCTTGTTGTTCAGCAACAACGCCGGTACCAGTAGACTGAGCGGTTTGTTGTACCTCCTGAACAGCCTCAGCTTTAGCAGGCTTTGAATTAATTGAACCCGGTTTAGTATTATTGAACTCCACACTTTGTGAGCCCTGGATAATTTTGTTTTGTAAAGGTTTAGCACCGGGATGGTATACATAAATATATATAAAACTAATGACCAATAAAACAATAACAACCCCCAAAGAAGCAATAATCGCCTTTAATTTACTGCCCGTCCGCTCTGTATCCTGAGTAACGAGAACACGCGGACCTGAAGTGGCAGATGGTTTGACTTCAGGACCCATGACAGAACTTAACGTCGATGTTTCCTGAGTCGTTAATTCGGATATCTCGTCCAATGACGATTCAGTAGGTGATTTTAGAAAATCATCGAATAAAAGATCCCCTTTGTCTTCTCTTGCTTTTTGCGATTCTTTTGCGTCCTCTTTGATTTCATTTTTATTCTGATGTGTCTCTTCGATTATATCCTCTAGAGGAGGTTTAAAAAAATTATCCTCCAACAATTCATCTGCTATTGTCTTTTTGGTCCCTTTATTTTTTTCATCCATATTATACCTTTACCTCTTTTTTGTTTTTACTGCCAATAATCTTTTCTGTTATGTGCGATGGTACCTCCTCGTAACCGAAAAAATGAATATCAAATGTTCCCATTCCCTTTGTTATAGACCTTAATTCATCTCCATAAGACTGAACTTCCGATAAAGGCACGTGTGCTCTTATTACTTGTTTTTTACTATCGTCGTGTTCCATGCCGAGTATTTTCGCCCTCTTGGAATTGAGCACTCCTATAACCTCACCTGTAAATGATTCCGGTACAATTACTGTTATCAGCATAATAGGTTCAAGTATCACAGGCGTAGCATTTTCCATGCATTTTTTAAATGCAAATGAACCTGCAATCTTAAATGCAAGTTCTGATGAGTCAACAACGTGGTATGTACCATCATACACCGTTGCGGAAAAATCCACAACCGGGAATCCGGCAAGAAATCCTTCTGCCGCAGCTTCGCGTACCCCTTTTTCTACTGCAGGTACATATTGCCTTGGAATTGCTCCTCCAACTATACTATCTATGAATTCCACACCTTTGCCTCGCGGCAGTGGTTCAAGCTTTAACCATACATCACCATACTGTCCTCTGCCTCCGGATTGTTTCTTATATTTCCCTTGGGCATCCGCTTTACCTTTTATTGTTTCTTTATACGGTATATCCGGTAAAACAAGATCTAAATCTATACCATACTTTCTTTTTGCCTTATGCATAACGATTTCAAGCTGTTCTTTAGACACACCCTCTATTATCAGCTCCTTTAACTGAGCATCTCTCCTGATAGATAGAGACGCATCTTCTTCCAATATTTTATTCAAAGTTTGGGTAATTTTATCTTCATCACTCTTGCCCTTGGGCTTAACCGCATACGCAACAAGCTTCTTTGATCTATATACGGGCGGAATTAATAAGGGATCCTTTAATCCCTTCAGTGTATCGCCGGTTCTGGTCGCCTGAAGCTTTGCAAGTGCTATAATATCACCGGATCCGGCATCGTTGACAGGTTTACTTTTCTTACCAACCATCGTATAAATATGGTTGGTCTTTTCCTCACTCCCTGTTCCAGCATTATAAAGTATACTATCCTGCGTTATCTGTCCTGAAAATATTCTTGCATAGCTCATTTTGCCTGCATACGGATCCATGGACGTCTTAAATACAAACAATACGGGTTTTTCTGAATTAGATCTTTTTATTTCCGATTTATGTTCTCCATCAGCGGATTGTAAAACAACCTTGTCATTTATTAAATGAGGGGATGGCAGCCATAGAGAACAAAATTCTATAAGTTTATCAACCCCGATATTAAGAACTGCTGAACCAGGGATTCCAGGGAATATTCCCCTTGATAAAACCGCCTTTCTTATTGAATCAGATAAATCTCCTATCTCCAACTTTACATTATTCAGGTATTTCTCAAGTAAGCCATCATCACTTTCCGCAACAGATTCTATCAATCCTTTTTCTAATTCTTCCGCTTCTGGAGGTGCACTACCTGCATTTTGTTTTGGATGTCCTGAGGCATCTTTGGGATAAATATACGTGTTCTTATCAATAAGACTATACACACCCTCAAATTTATCTTCACTGCCTATAGGGAGCGCAACCGGCGTTATTTTAATATTCAGATACTTGCTGTATTCTTGAATAGATTTATTGAAATCTGCATTTTCTGCGTCCATCTTATTTATGAAAAATATAACGGGCAGGTTAAACATGCCGGTATATTTCATAAGCATTTCAATTTCCTGTTTTATGTCTATATGAGCACTCATAACGAATATTACACCATCAACCGACTGCAGGGTATTGATTGTTTCTGCCATAAAGCCATCCTGGCTCGGGGTATCTATAATATTAAATCTTATACCATTGATCTCCACTGTGGCAAGAGATGCTGTTATTGTAGTAAGATGCTCAAATTCCTCCTGTTCCAGCACCATGTTGGATGTTTTATCTATAACCTTTCCTATGCTCTGAACAGCTTTTGCGTTATAGAGTATAGTATCAGCCAGTTGAGTTTTACCGCTTGCTCCAAAACCTATAATTGCTACATTCCTCGTCTTTTCATTGTTTTCTGTCATTTCGCCCCCTTTAACAATCTACTGAATGATGTTCTGAGCCTGCCCGCGAATCTGTTAACAAGGTTCTCTCTTTTAAAAAATGAGAAAACAGGTTTCTTTCTTATACCAAGTTTCTTTATTTCCTCGATAAGCTCTTTGTTTGTTTTATCGATCCTTAAGCCTTTATAAAAGATCTTAACAGCCATGTTCTTGTTGCTTATACCAAGATATAGCCTGCCGAGATTTAAATAGAAATCAGGATGGAAGAACTCTTTTTTTATTGCCTCGTTACACAGTTCTATTCCACGATGGTAATTGTGACTAACCATACCTGTTAAATATCCATAGTATGATAGGTATCTGGGTTCTATCTCGTAGATGGAAGACTTTGAATCCTCGACAAGTTTTCTAATTATCTCAAAGGCTTCACGATTCTTCCCCTTTTTCAGGAATTCAAGAGATTTGTTAAACAATTCTTCATGTTCGGAAGACATTAAGCCCCCTTCTTCATCTTTTGGTAAGATTCTTGTTATATATTATCTTTAGGCCCTTTAAAGTCAAGAATTCATCAACCTCATTTATAATATTGGAAGCACTGCCTATAAGTTCGGCAAATCCACCGGTAGCGATAACTATAGGTTTATCGTTTTTCATTTCAATGGAAATGAGCTTTATAATACCTTCTACAAGGGAAATATAGCCGTAGAAGATACCCGATTGCATACTGTTAACAGTATTGGTACCTATTACTGCCGGTGGAGCTGTTATCTCGATCCTGGGCAGCTTAGAAGCATGTGTAAATAAAGCCTCAAGGGATATGCCGATACCCGGAGATATCACGCCACCAAGATATTCCCCCTTTTTGCTGACACAATCAAATGTCGTTGCTGTACCAAAATCTACAATGACAAGGCTCTTCTTGTATTTATCATATCCCGCAACAGCATTAACTATTCTATCAGCACCAACTTCTTTAGGATTATCATAAAGGATACTGATACCGGTTTTAATGCCTGGTCCTATAATAAATGGTTTTACCTTATATAGGTCTACACATGCCCTTTCAAGCGCTGTAATAACAGGAGGAACAACACATGATACCGATATACCATCGACATCCGAGACTGATATGCCATCGAGTTCAAAAAGCTCCTTGAGAAGTAATTTATATTCATCGACAGTTCTATCCCTTGCAGTAACGACCCTCCAATGGGTAATTAGTCTATCTTTTTCAAATACTCCGAAAACTATATTTGTATTCCCAACATCCACTGCTAAAAGCATAATTTCCCCTCTATATGGTTAAATGCACATCTCCGGATTTGATATTTATTATTTCATCATGAGTACCTTTTAACACCAATCTGCCATATTCATCAATATCTTTTACCACACCGGTTATCTTTTCCGCACCGCTTTCTATATGAACACGCTTCTCAATCATCAGGAACCTTTGCATATATTTCTCTTTGATGCCGTTAAAACCATTATGTGTACAATAAATATCGTACCATTCAAAGAATGATGTGTAAAGATGGTTCAGTATCGTAACTCTATCAAATACTCTATCGGTCAATACCTTCATTGACGTTGAGGAATGGAACAGTTCCTGTGGATAATCTTTCGTATCCGAATTGATATTTATGCCTATTCCAACAATAATATATGGTTTATTGTTGGAATCATTACCGAGTTCGAGTAATATACCACTTATTTTTTTCCCATTCACCATTACATCGTTGGGCCATTTCAACTCTGTTTTAAAATCTATAAAATGCTCGATAACAATCGATATGACCATACCTGTCAGAAGGCTGATAGCCGGAAAATGTTCATACGACATCGTAGGCCTCAATATAAAAGATGTATATATATTCGTACCGGTTGGGGAATACCATACCCTCCCCTGTCTTCCCCTCCCATTACTTTGAGAGTCTGCAATTATGACAGTCCATTCATCTCCGCCATCATGTGCAAGACTATATGCCAATGTATTGGTAGAATTTAAAGAAGGATAATAAACTATACTTTTTATAAATTTAATAGAACCAAGTTTATATTTTATAGCATCAGCGTAATTAGACATTATGACTATACATAGTGTTTGAAAACATACAGTACTGCCTGCAACCAGGGATTGATGCTCCCACTTATATTGTCGACTCTTATAAAATCCGAAAACAAAAATAAAATGGTAAATACGATAAACATCACAAATGCATAATAAATATATGGGGTGTATCTGTCCCTAAGCAAGAATGGATCTATACTTCTAATGAGTTTACTGAGACCATTTATTGATTCGGTCTTATCTTTTGAATTAATACCGTTTAAATTCATATCATAATAGATTTCATCCGATGTATCCGTTAAACTATCAGAACCCTTTTCTATTTGATCGATCATGTCCTGCTGAATACTTATATCCGTTTTCATATTTTTACTGCTATGCACTTTATTATTTATATTATCAGAACCGGTATGAAATTCGTTTCTTTTTTGAGCAGCGTGGTCTTGATCCATCCTTACTGTTATAGGGGTTTTACAGACCGGACATTTTATCATATAAATATTCTTACCGGATGAGTTCCCTTTGAATGAAAACTCACTGTTACACTTGTCGCATATTATCTTCATTCTTCCTCTTTTATAACGTTATTTTTCAACAACGTACTTATGATGTCAAGTCCGGTTTGTGGGTCTGGATTTAACAAAAAAGATGATGTTAATATATCGTTTTTCCCATTGAATATTCTCACGAGCTCTTCTTTTTCCTCATTCGTTTTGAATCTATGTGACGGACTAACACCAAATTTCTTTTTGAAATTTCCAAACAAAGGCTCGATTCTTTTAACCTCATCCAACATCCTTAACCCGTTCATTAATAATGTCTGTGTATCTACAGATATTCTCGGCTCACCTATTATATTTTTAAACCTTATATCGAATTCGCCCTCAATAAGGAATAGTATCCTGTATACCGCATTTTCTCGTGTAAGATCACCATAGTATGCATCAATTATCTTTCCCTTGTCAAAAAGTAACCAGCCAATCTCGTTTGTGTCACTTATTTGTAATGTTCCTGATTTCCTATTCAACTCCAACATCTGTATAAGTTCTGCTATTGATATGTCGTGCAAATTACCAGTAAAACGGGTTTTCCTGTTTGCATCCGTCGTATTAAGATTGGGTATGCTTATTGTTATATTTTTTTCGTCTCCGTTAGCAGAACTAAGTCTTATCAGTTTTAAGAGAAAAAGTGTATAAATAAACCTATATGTATCGTCATGCGATAAACTGCTTTTTGCGATTAATTCGTAGATTGTTCTTTTACCGTTTATAAGGCTCATCAATCTATTAAAAGAATGCGGAAACTTAAAATCCTCAATATTAAAGATATTATCCGGGCTAAAACTAACCAATTCGCCTTTCTCCTGCAGCTTATTTTTTATATAGTCTATATTTGTTTTCCTGCTTATACCTTCAAACAGAATTATAGGAAAAGATTCTTTCATTGAAGTCAATTCTTTTATACCGTTTATTTTCTCTTCTTTGCTATACTGAACCTTATCCCAGGAAAACATATTAAGCATTATTCCCTTCATATTATCTGAAACAGCGTGTTCCAGACTATCTTCCCCTATGGCTCCAAGCATTATGAGAGCATCTCCAAGCCTTTTCCCCCTTTTATTCATTATATCGTAAGCAGACCTCAAAATGACATCCGATACAAGCCCCTTATCCAGCAGCCATTTGTCGAGTCTTTCTTCCTCACTATTGCTCATTGCAAACACAGGATTACCACCATCCCAGTAGATTTCTTTAATAACATCATTGTCACCATAGCATGTCAATTTACCTGTCCACAACAGATGCGCCAATTCCGAGAACATTTCCTCAACACAATCCGATGTATAAATTTCTATTTTTTCACTTGGAAGATCATAAGCCTCTGCAGCCTTCAACGACGACAATAATTCTTCGCCAATGACAGGCTTTCGTAACAGAACATGTGTGCCCCACCTTTTATTTACATCTGCTATTTTATTGGTCTGTATGTTATTCATAAAAACTATAAACTTTGCATATCTACCATGCGGGGTTCCCTTGAGACGTTTAACCAATTGGTATCCGTTTAGACCGGGCAAGAGACTATCAAGAACAATAAGCTTATAAGCATACCTTCCTATAGCATCTATAGCCTCTATCGGAGAAGACACGCTGTCGAACATATAACTGTGATCCTTCAAAAGTTTCTCCACGCTGCTTTTAACATCCGGCAGCCATGTAATAATTAATAATTGATGCTGTCTCATATAATATCCATTATTTTAAAACTGTTATTAAGTATACATGGTTTCCATGATTCGGTCAAGAGAACAAAAAGATTTACATTATCCTAAGCTGTTGCTTGACAATAATATTTCTCTGTGGTTACCAGTTAAGTATCGATTACCACGGGAGAAAAAATGAAAAGGACATACCAACCACACAATACGAAAAGGGTAAGGACTCACGGCTTTTTAGCAAGAATGGAAAACCGGTCAGGGAGAGCTGTTTTAAGCAGAAGAAGAGCCAAAGGCAGACGTAGATTGACAGTGGATATTGGCGGAAAACCATTTTAAAGACTCAAGGTTTAGCCAGAAAAGAGAAAATTGTATCATCCACTGATTTTGAAGCAATAAAACGAAAAAACTATAAATCCGAGACAGCACATTTCTTTGTACTTAGAAAACCCAACATATTGAACATACCAAGGTTAGGAATTATAGTTAGTAAAAAAGCAGGCAATGCGGTAAAGAGAAACAGGATAAAAAGGCTGGTAAGGGCTTTTTTCAGATTAAACAAAGGTAGTTTACAAATGGCCGATCATATTTTTATAGCCAAGAACAATATTGATAATCTAAACTACCAACAGGTGGAAAAAGAATTAAGAAAGATACTATGCATAAAATAAGATTGTTTTTTGATTGGGTAATAATATCCTTGATACAGATATACAAGCTATTGATCTCGCCTTTATTCGGAGCGACATGCAGGTACAATCCGACGTGTTCCGAATATTCTATTATAGCTGTTAAAAGGTATGGTGTTTTCAAAGGCGGGCTGCTGTCGGCAAAAAGAATCCTGAGATGTCACCCTTTCCATGCCGGTGGGAATGATCCGGTACCCTGAAGATGGAAAAGAGAACTCTTTTAGCAATAGTGCTGTCGTTTCTTGTTCTTGTGTTTTATCAATGGTTTTTCGCACCAAAACAGAAGAATGCAGTATCACCACAACAACATATACAACAAAAAACGCAGCCAGAACAAGTTGTAGAGCAGAATGTTCAGTCTTTTTATGCTAAGAATCAAAAGAGTACCGCTGTGGAAACTATCCATGTCAATACGCCGTTCTACAATGCTGAACTTACAACCAATAATGTTGCAATAGTACACTGGTATTTGAAGAACTACAAGACTACTCTCAAACCTGATAGTCCATCCGTTGATTTAATAGGCAACATAAAGGGGGTAACCTACCCCATGTGGGAGAGTTTTGACGGCTCAAGCTTCACAATGCCTTCGAACATAAACTATACGTGCAGTGCACTCAACGAAACAATACCGAGCATTCATTCAAGTACTACTATAGTATGCTCTTACAACGCACATTCTCTTGTTTTAAAGAAAATTCTAACATTCTACGGTAATTCATATACAGCCACTGTAACAATTGAAATCACAAACCTATCCGACAAGCCTATGACCGAACGGCTTGGGGTAAATTGGAGCGGACTATCCGGCGAGCTTGGCTCAAGATATGATATGGCAGACGGTATCATTTTAATAAATGACAGCAGAGATACTATCGAGGCAAAATCTCTCAATCTATCAAAATCATACGACGGTGACTTACAATGGTTTGGTATGGAGAGCAGATATTTTATTCAAACGGTAATACCGCATGAATTAGAATCAGCACATCTTTATGCAACAAGAACCGAATCCACACAGAACGGATTGATTCCGTTATTGCTCACCTATATATACAATCCTAAAACTATAAAACCGAATGGCACATCTTCTACAATGTATACTGTATTTTTGGGTCCGAAGGACATAGACGTGCTGAACATGGTGGGATCCAATCTAAACAGGGCACTTTATTTTGGGTGGTCGAATATAATTGCCAAACCTATTTTTTATGTCCTTAGATTTATCAACAGGTATGTACATAATTACGGTTGGGCAATAGTGCTGTTAACAATATTGATAAGGATCATACTTTTTCCTCTCGGCCAGGTTGGATTCAAATCAATGCGTCAAATGCAAAAAATTGCCCCAAAAATAAATGAACTGAAAGAAAAATATAAGAACGATAAAGAAAGGCTTTACAAGGAAACTACAAATCTTTACAGAACGTATAAAATAAATCCTTTAGGCGGATGCCTTCCTATACTGCTTCAGATACCTATATTTATAGCCCTGTATGAGGTACTTTTATCGGCGATAGAACTAAGACAGGCACCTTTTCTATGGTGGATAAAGGATCTTTCAGTACCCGATAGTATCGGTACAATTAATCTGATGGGTTTTCAATTGGGTATACACATACTGCCCCTCATAATGGGCGTAACAATGTTTTTACAGCAGTTACTGACACCAACTACCGCGGATCAGACCCAGGCAAAGATGCTTCTCTGGATTATGCCCATCATGCTAACAGTATTGTTCTGGGGATTTCCGGCCGGGCTTGTCCTTTACTGGACAGTTAACAATATCTTCAGTATAGGACAACAGTACTATATTTTAAAGAAGTACTGATGAAAAATGCGTTAATCTCAATAATTTTCACGTTACTTGTAAGCGGGTGTGTATATACGCCGAAATGTACCCCCCCGCCTGTTAATGCATTGGATGGACCTGTATCTATGGCTTTGTACAATAATATGCTCTATGTGATCAACAGTAATATAGATTCAAGGTACTGCTCAAGCTATATTTCCAAAATTTCTTTATCATCTCCACAGCAGCCATCTTACAGCAGTGTTACACCAATACGCTATAACGGTTCCGATATATCGCTATTAGCAGGAGCTTATATGTCACCGAGTACAGGTCTTTTATGGCTTGCTGATAGAGAGAACAACAGGGTTCTTCTGTTTGACACCTCTGCAAATGCCATCACAGCAACGATACCGGTTGATCAAGATCCTGTTTCAATTGTGCCTATAGGTGATATCAATGGGGATCAATTAATGCTTGTCTGCGATCTTTCTTCGAATGATGTATCCATAATTTCTTCCGACCAGCAAAAGGAGCTGTACAGAATTCCGCTTACCAATAATGGCTCTGGTGTTTCTCCATTGAATGCAGTTGTAACCCCATCCCCGGTAGTTATAAATAATCAACCTCCTGATATGTATGCCTATATAACAAGGGGTGTCGACAACAATTTATCCGTTGTTTCCATCAACGATCACTGCGAGGTTAATCCTATGCTGGCAAGCTCAGCATCAACCCCTGTATTCAACACGGTAACAACGGGTAATAGTGCTACGATGTCAACAGTACAGACATATAACTGCAAGACAAAATCAGAACTATGGACAGTAACGTTCACGTCTGCTACTTCCGATTTTATAGTCGGCGGCTCTTCATCGGGTGAGATGGCTACACATGCCCAGGTTGGATTACCCTATACATCGGATAATGGTGATATAGGATTTACGATTTATCAACCCAAGTATCCATACGTCTCTGGAGATAATTTTACTTTCAACACAACAGCAGCATCCGGCTTGATAAACATACCGAATTATCCCGGCTCAGGTATAGGTACTGCCACTCCGGTGACAAAAGGCATTGTCATGACGCCTAATATGTCAACGATTTTTGTGAGCTATGTAGGCATGGACAGTGTTGTTGTCATTGATGCAAGCACAAACATCATAGAAAACTACATAAAAGTAGGCAAATCACCGGAAGCCATGCTTTTAAGTCCAAACGGCTCGACACTGTATGTTGCGTGTTATGGCTCTGGAAAAATATATGTGATTGACACCGATACTGAGGCAGTGATAGGTATAATAGGTGTTGGGAATGGTCCGTTTGCAATGGCTCTCTCTCCGGATCAGCAGTATCTCTATGTATTAAATTATAATGATAGTAGTTTGGATGTGGTGAATTTAAACAATTATACACTCATATATACACTTATACACTAAAATGAAAAGATTTTTTCAAATAGTATTGCCTTTATTGCTTGTAGTGACGGTATCGGCATGCAGTTCGCCATCATCGATCCAGAGTCCTTTTACCTATCCTTCTGGAATGGCACTCGGTTATCTGCCATTATCAAACATTAGAACATTGTTCGTAGCAAATACGTTTACAGGTACAATATCAGAAATAAACACGGCAACAGACAGTGCTATGAATGTAACCATACCAACAGGAACAGTAAATGCCATACCTTTGAACATGTATCCCTATTCGTTGGACTATAACAACGGCTATCTGTATGTTACAGGTTTCACGCAATCTACAGGGCTACTTGAATCATTGAATCTTTTAACAAACCAGACAACAAGTACGGTTAATCTCAAAGGCTATCCTTTTAAAGCAAGGCTCATTACACAAACTTCAATGCTTTATGTCATTGATTCCGATAACAACAATAATTTTTACCTTGAATCTTTCACGGTAAGCAGCGCCATAACCCCATCAACATTTACCACATTAACGTTTACTCCAACTGCAATGGCATTATCACCGGACGATAAAAGTATTTTTGTATCTTACCAGGGACAATCCTTTGTTTCTATTTTTGACCCTGCGACACTTGATAATGTTGGAACAATCGATACGGATCACCCGGTTACAGCTATGCATGCATTGAACCAATATGCGAATACAATGTTATATGCAGTTGTATTCACAGGAACGGGGTATAATCTCGAGTCCATAAACATCTCCTCGGGGACTATAGGTTATGAGTTTACTTTACCTGGCGTACCTTACGGTATGGCAATATCACCACAGAGGGTGCTTCTGGACGATAATCATTTCTCATACCTCGGCATAGTTGCGAACGCCAGTGGATATATAGATTTTCTCAATATAGATCAGGGGTGTAATGTACCTGCAATACCGAGTACCTCTACAGGGTTACTCTTAACAAGTACCGTACACTCTGCAAACCTCCCATCGCTACAGGCTATAACTACCAATGACTGTACAACACAATCAGAAACATGGACCGTGGTATACAACGCATCCAATCAAAATTATACCGTCAGCGGGAGCGTATCAGGTCTGCAACCGACACCTGCAACAAACGGCTCTTTCTTTGATGCCTCTGATGATGCGGTCTCTTTTTATATAAACCCGGGGAGTGTTCAGCTCAACAATAATGATATGTTCTCTTTCAACACCGTGGCAGCCCAACAAATAAGAGCTATTTTAGGACTCGGATTCCCGCAGCAGGTTATTATAGATCCAGTAACTAACCAGGCATTTATATCGGATGCACTTACGTATTTTATTTACGCCGTATCACCCTCAACACAAAGTTTGATAACGACAATCAGATAGATATTTATTCATCCATTCTTCATGTGCTGGATGATGATCTCCAGAGCCTGATCCAGATTTATGGAAGGTTCATAACCTATGAATTTTCTTATTTTGGATATATCAGGGGCACGGCGTTCCATATCTTCAAACCCCTTGCCGTAAGCATCATTATAAGTGACAAATGTAATTTCAGAAGAGCTGTTGGTCAGTTTTTTTACTTTCTTTGCGAGCTCAAGTATCGTTATCTCCCGTCCATCCCCTATATTAAACACATCTCCCTCTGCCTCGGGCTTGTCCATGAGCATCAGTACCGCCCTGACAGTATCTTTAACGTAGGTAAAGCTTCTGGACTGTGTACCATCTCCAAACACGGTAATAGGATTGTTCAGGAGCGCACTCTTTATAAACTTCGGAACAACCATTCCGTACTGACCTGTCTGTCGTGGACCTATTGTATTGAAGAACCTTACAACAACGACCGGCAGCTTCTTTTCTTCATAATATGCAAACGATAGAAACTCATCCAATGCCTTTGTGCATGCGTAAGCCCATCTTCTTTTCTTGGTCGGACCTAATACCATGTTACTGAGTTCATTCAATGTATGATCCTTGTGCTTGCCATACACCTCCGATGTTGAGGCAACGAGTACCTTTTTATGGTATTTGTTAGCGACGTTTAAAACATTCTCCGTTCCGAGCACGTTCGTTTCAATTGTGTCGACAGGCCTTTCCATGATAAGTTTAACACCCACGGCAGCGGCAAGATGAAAAACCCTGTCTACCTTGCTGATAAGCTCTTCAAGAATGGGTTTATTGAGTACCGAATCTATAACCATGTTAAAGCCGTTCTTATCTTTAAGGTGTTTTATATTGTCAATACTGCCGGTTGAAAGATCATCCAATATAAAAATCTCTTCCTCCCTGCTTAAAAGCTCTTCACATAAGTGAGAACCGATAAATCCTGCGCCACCTGTAATCAATGATTTCAATGTATGCTCTCCCTGTAACTATTTTAATTGCCTCTTCTTACTACACAATGAACCAATTTACAAGGAAACGGAGAACGAGCATTAGATTATGTACATCCCATTCTCTTATAATCTTTTACCCCGTTAGAAAACGGTAAGATTTAAAAAGATATTTTTATAATGAATTTAGGAGCTATTGCAAGAATTGTAAATAGCATACTTACTAACGGGGTAAACATACAGAGGACTTCAACACCGTTTATAACGTGGTAGAAAACGCCATTGCGTCGGTGTCTTTGTCCCCTCACAAAGACACCGAACATCACAAACCTATGGTATGGAAATTATTTATGTTCCCTCTTCGGTTTTCTGATCCTTTTGTAGAATGTATCAAAATACCTCCGCAACTCAGAGATATGAGAGAGTGTGGATGAGGACTCTTTTAACATCCTTGAGATCAACTCATCCACACTTATATCTTTTGTTTTTATATTATCTTCCACTCTTTTTAAGCCTTATACTTTTCATGCTGTTAGTTCCAAATAGATGGTATCGTTGAAACCAACCGCGTATATATGATTGTCGGCATCACTGCTGTAATACCAGGTCCGAACAAGGCACTCAAATCAAGTATTATTGCTGTCGTGCCTGACATTGTAAGGGCAAGCCTTCCGTCCCCTAAGAATGTTACAGGTCCGGACAACACAACTATTGTAGGCTGGTAAGTACCTATAAAGGTTTCTGTAAGTCCATCAGCCACAGAAACAGTTGATGCCATGTAGGTAACTGCTGTAAGCTGTTGTGCCGATGTATCATATGCAATGTACCCGCATGCTGGGCTGACAAGCCTTACGTCCGGGGTACCACCCAGATCATTAATCACAGGACATGGCCATGCTTGAGTTGTTGTGAAAGGCATTAGCGTTAGCGTAAGCCTGCCTGTTTGTGTTGTTAGCCCGCTATAAGCTCCATTAACTAAAAGCTGTGTGAGCACATTTGTACCGAATAGTGTTCCACCATCGTCAACAACAAACTGCATCATAGGATTACCGGTTGTATCAACTGTTATACCTGTCACAAGCGCATTGATCTGGCCACTGAGATAAGACGGCGTTGTTGGAGAAAGTGTAAGTGCACCTACTCCTGTTACAGTTGTATTAGCCTGTCCCATCAAGATCTCATTTGCAGGCGTCGTAACCTCAGAGCCATCTAAAAACCCATCCTGATCCCTGTCTGCAAAAGGCGAAAGCTCCTGCGAGAGTATCGGGAACCACGGGGTTGCTGTTGCTGTGAAATGAATGGTGGTATCACTGAAATATACATTTCGTGTAGCAGGAATTGTGCTTGTATCCATTACAATCTGGGCTATTGGGTATCCATCTATATCTTTAACTGTTCCACCGGACAGAGTAAACGTGTATTGATCCCCGTTTATAAGCGGCTGTGATGGCACAAATAATATCTTCTTACCTATTACTTTAACACCGCCTGGCACCAATATGCCTGCTGTTGTATCCGTAACAAACACATCCTGATTATATACAACTGTTGTTGGATCTATGAACTTATCCAGGCTTATATAGGGATGGGCAAACAACGGGAGAATACCGTCTCCTGGAAACACAGTTGCAATGACAGGATTAGGAACAAAGTCATCGAATCCAGATGCTTCTGTTGCTGTTGGATCTGTCCCTGCTGTGAATTGTTCCACAGAATCTGTGGTAAACGAAAACACGGCATCTTGGTTCAACGCAGTCCCCATAATCGAGGCAAGCCCGGCAGAGGCTGTTATATTGTATTGTGTTTGTGGTGCAAGAGGTATTGGCAATAATGGTCCAAAAGGCGGCAAAAGATTATAGGGTTCTACAATCACGCTTGAGCCATTATAAATAGTTTGATAACCAATTGTAGAACCTGTAGGATCAAAACTGATCAGATTCTGGAAATTGTTTGGATCCACAGGTCCTGAGAAGTTTACGATAAAGCTGCTGTCCGTACCTATTCTGTCGTCGCCATTATAGGGTATTGTTCCTGTTGCAACAAAGGTGTTGTCCCTCTGCGGTGCTACCCATCCCACGGGTACAGACCTGAACCTGAGAAACAGCGTTACAGGTGCATTCTCAATCCCCATAATATTAAGCGTTGTGATTCCAATAAAATCTATAATCAAACTGCCATCTGTCTTATCAACCGTAACTGTACCGGTAAGCTGTACGCCCATGAGGTTTTGATTCAGCACTGCATTGGTAATAGGATCCTGTGCAGTCAAATTCATGTCCTCAACGCCGTACATCACTGGCGGAGCCTGAGGATTTTGATTCTGGTATGGATTACCGGTCATATACAGGGTTGCATTATCAAGCAGTGTAATACTGAGTTTTCCCGAATTGAGCGGGGTAGGTATTACACCTCCAAGGCTTACAGACAATGCCGACCCATAAAGCCTCTGCCCCCCAGGTAAAATAATGGGGATAAAAGAAGGTGTTATCGCTGAATCACCCATGTATGTATCAAGATATCCTGTAAGGTATGCAATCGAAGTACCCAAAAGCTGAGAATTAACAATATTGACATTTACCGGCACTGGGGAGGTATTTACACTATCATAGGTTGTAACAGTACCATTGCTACCAAGCGTAACAGCAGGTTCGAGCTGGACTGGGAGTAGTGTCTCCTTACCGGCAGATGCTGGTGTAAATGTATATAAGAACTCGCTCCCATTTCCTATGCCGTTATAATCAAATGAAACAGGTGAAAAATTGACCCCCTCGATCGTGTTTGTCATGAAAAGCGCATACGTATCCCCTGCCGTAAGCCCGGAAACAGGCTGTAGTATGATGTTATTGTTAATGGGTATAAGCTCAACAGGCACAACGGTTTTGGTTGTTGTATCCGTAATCATGATGTCCCCGCCATACACGATAGACCCCTGGAACAATGGCTGGGAAAAGGTCAGTCTGAATACTGCATTCGTAAAAACCTCACCAGGTAAAGGCGGGAATATGTTTATCAATGCAGGCCCTGCACTTGCCATGGGCGTATTGTTCGCCTGTGTTTCAAACGAAAACGTCAGCCCGTTCACAGGTAAAAATACCTCTTCGTCGTTTTCATCATAAAGCTGTCCTGATAAGGTAAACCTATAGTAACTTAAAGGCTCCAGACTCGTTGACGGTGTAAAATACAAGTAATTCGCTTGAATACCGACCTGCCCTGATACACTCTGACCCGATGGCAACGATTCAAGGGTTACCGTCATACCGCTGTTGCTCTGACTCAATGGATTTGAAAAATCCACTATCACTGTCGGATTAACAGGGATAAGCTTCGCACCCTCCCATGGTAGTGTCTTAATCACACTCGTTTGACTTGCCACTGCAACAGTAGGAGGTGATGTCTTTTTACCGCAGCTCGTAATGCTCAACAGCGCAAAAGCAATAATGATTGCACTGCTTGTTTTCAATATTCCATACCTCATAGTATCCTCCTAAAACTTCATTGTAAGCGTAACACCTAATGTATTTATATCTCCCTTTGCCTGTCCATCATATCCGCTTGAAAATGGAAATGAGGTCTTATTGAGATAATGGTACTGATATACCGCGTCTATGCTGACAGGATACTCGGGATTCAGTTGCGTAAATTTATAACCTGCACCTATTGACCATACCTGCTGGGGTGAATCAACCCAGTTCAGATCCCCTGTCGAACCATGCAATGGCGAAGGCAGATATTGATACCCTATCCTTGCATACAGGTTATCTATAGGCTGTACCTCAATCCCAACCCTCGGTGCATAGGTATCTTTCATATCAAGATTTATCCCGGTCTTTGCATAATCCCCTGATGATTCAAGCTTGTTCAGCCAGCTCCATTGATAGTAGGTCAGATCAAATAAAAACCTTAAACGATCTGCAAGATTAACCCCAATACCGAATGCCCATTGTGTCGGAACAAATCCATCCTTAAAATAGAGATTTAATGCCAGCGTTGAAAGGGTGCTACCTCCAACAGTTGCTACACTATTTGCAGATATAGGACCAAGATTAAAGATATGTCCTTCCCTGTATGTAACACCAACAGTAACTAACCCATTTAACGGCGTAAGTAAAAGACCTGCAAGTGATGAAAACTTCCCGTTCGTCCCAAGATCGATAGAAGAATTGCTTGTTTGCCCGTTAAGGGTAGTCGTCGTATTCATTGTTGTATTCGCACCAAGATATGCCGATATACCGTATCCTACATATACCCACGGAAGAACTTCTACTCCAAGGGACGTAAGAAGCATCAGGTTCGTATAACCGTATCTGAAAAAATTACCGCTTGCGCTCGCACCATCGTCAAACGCTGCAAGCTTATTGATGTTGTCGTCCACACTCAACTCCTGGACAAGAACAGCGGGTCTTTTTACAATCTTTGATAGGTTTAAACCGTACCCTATCTCAATTATCCTGTTCAGCGGCTTAATATCATTATATGTGCTACCGTTAGCGGTAATTTGCAGATTGGGATCCGCATAAATATATCCAAGACTTATTTCACTCGTGTTGATAAGGGCAATACCTGCAGGGTTATAATATGCATCCGAAATATCCCCGGGGTACGCTGTCATTGCATTCCCAACACCCATGCCCCTTGCCGTAAGTCCATAAACATCAGGCGCATTCATCATAGATCCAATCGCTGAAGTTGACAAGTAGACTGCCATACTTACCGCAAACAATACAATCGATATCCTTTTCATATATATCCTCCTCATTTGGTTTATGGTTTATGCTTCTGCCGCTAATTTTGTAGTTTGAATATCATAGAGCTGCTTTACAATGTCTTTATATTTCTTCTCTACAGCCCATCTTTTAACCTTTAATGTTGGTGTAAGTTCCCCGGTCTCCTGTGTGAACAGCGTGGGTATAAGGGCAAACTTCTTTATTGTTTCATACCGTGCAAGTCCTCTATTAACTTCTGCAATAGCCTCATCGATAACGGTCTTTATCCTTGGGCTTTCAAGAAGCTCTTCTTTTGAACTATAGGCAATGCCTTCCTTTTTTGCCATATCTTCAAGTACCTCGAATGAAGGTACTATCAAAGCAACACAGTAAGGCTTTCTATCCCCGATAATGACAACCTCCTCTATGTACTTATTCATTTTCAGCCTATTCTCTATGGGTTGAGGGGCTATATTTTTTCCTCCTGCTGTAACAATAATGTCCTTCTTCCTGTCGGTAATGTGAAGATAGCCCTCTTCATCTATAAACCCGATATCCCCGCTATGAAACCACCCGTTATCATCTATAACCTCTTTTGTTGCCTCTGGCTTTTTGTAATATCCCTTCATTATCATCGGACCTCTTGCCAGAATTTCACCATCACTTGCAATCTTGAGTTCACATCCAGGAACCGGTTTTCCCACGGTGCCAAATTTAAACTTATTCGGAGGGTTAACCGTGATTATTGG
This sequence comes from uncultured Pseudomonadota bacterium, assembly GCA_964547905.1. Taxonomy (GTDB): domain Bacteria; phylum JAMCPX01; class JAMCPX01; order JAMCPX01; family JAMCPX01; genus JAJYLM01. Next base: position 22,961 of record CAZJPN010000032.1, read on the forward strand.
AGACGTTTCCGTGAGTCCGTAACCCTCTATGATTTTTATACCGAGTGCAAAGAAAAATTCACCCAGTTCCTTGGGCAGAGGCGCACCGCCTGACGATGCAAACTTCAGCCTTCCACCAACGGCATCCTTGATCTTTTCGAAAACAAGTACCGATGCAAGCTTGTGCTTTATGGAAAGAAGAAAGGGCATAGGCTTATTATCCATCAAATAAGGGGACGCCTGCTTCCCAACTAAAACAGCCCAGTAAAAAATTTTTCTTTTTATAGGCTTATCTGCTTCTATCTGAGATATAACCTTTCCGTATACCTTTTCGAAAACCCTCGGTACGGAAACGAACATCGTTGGTCTTATTTCTATAAGGTTCTCAGACAGTTTTTCCAGACTCTCAGCCAATGCCTGTATACCTTTAGCATGGAATATCGGGACATAATAATCTGCCGTCCTTGCAAAGGAATGACTCAACGGCAGGAAAGACAATATTATATCCCCATCGCTCAATTCGCTCTTAATTACCTCATACGCAGCTTCTGCATCGGACAACAAATTCCTATGGGTAAGCATTACACCCTTTGGATCTCCTGTTGTCCCGGATGTGTATATTATAGTTGCAATATCTTCGGAGGTTATATTGGAGAGCCTTTTCCTGAGTTCGCTGCCTAACCCGGATAATCTGCCAAGGGCGAGTATACTGCTGAAATTCATTGTATTGTCACTATTCACTGCCACTTCTTGAAGAGTGATGCTGTATCTAAGTTTAGGAATATCTTTCTTTATACTTTTTACCTTCTCAAATTGCTGGGACGTAGAGACGATAATCGCTATAGACTCCGAATTGTTCATTATGTACTTAATCTGCTCAGATGTATTGGTGGCATAAATGGGAACAACGATGCATCCTATACTCTGTATCGCAAGATCGCTTACATACCACTCGCAACGATTCTCCGACAATATGGCTATCTTTTCTCCCGATTCTATACCAAGCTTCATCAAACCAAGGGCAAAAGATTCAACATATTCCTTCTCTTCGTCCCATCGTATATCGATCCATTCCCCCTCTTTCTTATACTTCAGGATTACTTTATCTTTGTTGCTCTCTGCCTGCTTATAAAACATTTCCGGTATCGTCTTATATTTCAAGATGTTCCCCTCTCTATCCGTTTAATGTTATATAAGCATGTGCCATTGATCTAATAGCTTTTTGTAATTATCCATGTTGTTCAAAAGCGCCTCAGCTTTCGGCTTTTCCCATATAAGCCAGTGTGCTCTATAGGAAGAATTTTTGGCATTTACAACCTCAGTTAGAAGTTGTTTTGCTTGTACCTTATCGCCATCCTCGAGTAAGGTTATGGCTAAATCAAGCTTTGCAAGCGTATAATCGGGATCAGCCTTTGCCGACCTTTCAAGATATGCTTTGGACTTGCTCATGCTTCCACCAGCTATCCATGGAAGTTGTCTGTACATATCACCAATTGCATCGAGTATAAACGGGTTATCCGGTGATAGTTTTTCCGCCTGAAAGAGGTGTTTTTTGAACGGGTCGAGAAGGAACAATGACTTTATTACACCCTTCAACTGGCTGATACGTCCAAGGTTGTTTGCGTACCATGCCCATCCATCCCATACCCCTGGTTCAAGGTCTATGACTTTTTGGGCTGCGTCTTTACCCTGTTCATAGCTTTTTAGTTTATCAGCATCGTTATTCTGGAATTCTCCGATATTAAAGTACCCGTAAGCCATTATACCATAGGCCTGGGAATCACCGACTGTATCATTGGGATTGGCTTTTATATAATCCTCGCACATCTTGATCGCCTTTTGAATGTCTGCAATTGCCTCTGATGCATTCTCTCCCTGTAGTGATAATTGATATGCATTTTTTAATGCTTCGGCTTGCGGTAGTGTCTCATGATATACATTTGACAACACCTCATCTGTTGGATACCATCTTACAACGGAATTTGGCTGGGCTGCCGGCTGGGCTAATTCATTTGCCTCTCCAATACCGCCAAACAGAACGGTAACCAAAGCTGCAATCAATATTCTTAATACCCATGGTTGATAATACTTCATAAATGAACCGATCCGACTCTCTTCTCGTATCATTTTATCCTCCTTTTAAAGGTACTTTGAAAATATTTATCTCATAAAGGTTCCTCGTTGTAAATTCCCCTTTTAGAACATTATAAAACTTTTTTGGGTAATTATATTATAACGCCAAATACAATATAATCCTTTAAAATATTGTTCATTACAGGAATCCGCCAAACAATTTACCAAGTAAAATATGCTTCGGATGCATATAAAAACTTGACAATCTAACTACTGATATGTTTCTTGTAAGCATGAAAGGAGGAACCCAGATGGAATTTAAAGATAAAGTTGCCATAGTAACAGGAGCTGGAAGCGGTATCGGCAAAGCGATTATCAAGATGTTTGCGGACGAAGGGGCAAAAGTTGTACTTGCAGGCCTCACTGAAGAAAAGATAGTCAAATATTCAAACGAACTGAAATCAAAAGGTGTTGATGCAATTGCCGTTCAAACGGATGTCAGAAAACTTGAAATGGTAAAAAACCTGATCGGCAAGACCATGCAAAAACACGGCAGAATAGATATCATGATCAACAATGCAGGCATTATACTGCCCGCTGATATAGATGCAAGCGATTATACAGATATAGATAGGCAAATTCAAACAAATCTATATGGTATTGTTTATGGGACAAAAGAGGTAATCCCCATTATGAAAAAACAAGGGTTTGGTCACATCGTGAACACATCTTCTTTGGCGGGTGTTGTTCCTGAACCGAGTTCTGCAATTTATTCGGCAACGAAGTTCGCGATAAGAGGTTTTGATCTTGCTGTAAGGCTTGAACTTATGGATACGGGCGTAAGTATTTCCACACTGCTCCCAGATTCTGTTGAGACTCCACAACTCCAATATGAGGCAACGCATAACGGCTCCCCCATGTCATTCCTTGATAAGCCCCAAACACCAGAGGCTGTAGCACAGGCGGTAAAGAATGCGATACTCAAAAACAGGGTAGAGGTTTATGTCCCTAATTCGCAGGGCATAGTAGCAAGGATAGCGCTAATGTGGCCATGGATTCTGCCTATGGTGTGGCCTATGTTAAGAAAAACCGGCAAAAAAAACCTCGAAAAGAGACTGCAAGAATTAAAGAACAAGGCATAGAAATCACACTTATTCCAGAACAAATAATAATAAAAATTTGATGAAAAAACAATGAAGCGTTTCAATATAAGGGAGACCCACCGTGGACATATTTAAAAAGGCTTATGCCTTCACCAGAGCCGAAGAAGTTATGGCTGAAGATCTCTATCCGTATTTTACGCCGATTTCCGAGGCCAAAGGGAACAGAATTAAAGTTCATAGCAAAGATATGATTATGGTCGGTTCAAATAATTATTTAGGGTTGATCGACCATCCGAAAGTGAAGCAAGCAGCCAAGGATGCTATCGATCGTTACGGTGTGGCAACCTGCGGCTCAAGATTTTTAACAGGTACCATAGATCTCCATGAAATATTGGAAGAAAGATTGGCTCGTTTTATGAATAAAGAGGCAGCATTGACCTTTTCCACCGGATACCAGACTAACCTTGGTATAATTTCATCCATAGCCGGCAAAAGCGATGTGATCGTCACCGATAAAATGGACCACGCAAGCATCGTAGATGCCTCCCGTTTATCATATGCCGAAGTCAAGAGATTCAAGCATAACAATATGACAGACCTGGAGGAAGTTTTAGTCGAAATCCCGGACAATAAAGGAAGAATCATCGTCGTTGACGGCGTCTTCAGTATGGAAGGAGACATTGCCAACCTTCCGGAAATCGTAAAACTGGCAAAAAAATACAATGTCAGAGTGATGGTTGATGATGCACATGGTATCGGGGTCTTAGGGAAAAGCGGCAGAGGCACAGTCGAACATTTCGGACTCGAGAATGAGATAGATTTGATCATGGGTACCTTCAGCAAATCTTTTGTGTCCAGCGGTGGCTTTGTGGTTGGAAACAAAAAAGTTGTTTCTTACATAAAGCACTTTGCCCGCTCTCTGATTTTCAGTGCAGCAGCCACCCCTGCTACCGTGGCTACCGTTTTAGCGGCTCTGGAAGTCATCCAAACCGAACCAGAAAGAAGAGAAAGGCTCTGGCAGATAACCCATCTCGTGAAAAACAGTTTTCAGCAAATGGGCTACAACACGGGTCCGAGCCAAACCCCGATCATTCCAATAGTCATAGGAGATGATGAAAAGGCATTTGCTCTCTGGAAGGCATTGCGGGAGGAAGGTATTTTTACCACGCCGGTTATATCTCCTGCTGTTCAAAAAGGACATGCCCTTATCAGGACAAGCTATTCCGCAAATCATACGGATGAAGAGCTCAATCTCATACTGGATGCTTTTAGAAAATGCGGTAAGGATCTCGGATTAATCTCCTGACTGCGTATAGCTATATCCATGTTCAGTAGATATCGTTGCTGTCGAACACGAGAACTGCAATTTTTGGGTTAACCCGAAAATGCATTTGAAAAATAGGGGAGTTTGTGTAATGAAAGATAAGCCTGCGTCAAATAAAGGTATTCTTCGAAAATCCGACAAAGGAATTATACCGGGTAATAGCATATAAACATACAGAGGTCTTCAACTTCGTTTATAACCAAAAACTTATAGATATCAGATGGATCGCAGGATTGAGTGAATGATATTGCACATTTTGGGTTAACCAGAAATCTTGAAAAACCCCAAAAA
>CAZJPN010000033.1:0-19839 GCA_964547905.1 uncultured Pseudomonadota bacterium
TCCTTTACCCTGAACCGTACATAAACAGAAGGAGACACATGGTTTTCGTATTCAACCTCTGCTTCTGCAAGCGCGGTAGCGTCGTGAGCACACCAGTAAACGGGTTTTTTCCCCTTGTAAACATACCCATTCCGCATAATCTTTGACAGTTCTTCCACGATCGCGGACTCATAGCTGTAATTCATGGTAAGGTACGGCTCTTGCCACCTGCCGAGGACCCCGAGTCGTATAAACTCCTGCCTCTGTATATCGACAAACTGCTGTGCAAACTTCCTGCACTCCCTGCGTATCTCGAGTTTCGACATGGTATGCTTTTTCTGACCCAGTGATTTATCAACGTTATGCTCTATCGGCAGGCCGTGACAGTCCCAGCCGGGAACATACTCTGCTTTGTAACCGTGCATTGCCTTGTCCTTGATGATGATATCTTTTAAGATCTTATTGAGTGCGTGGCCTATATGTATATGACCGTTTGCATACGGCGGTCCGTCGTGCAGCATAAATGTCATGCCTTTGCTGTTCTTCTTGATAATCTTTTCATAGACAGCATTGTCCTCCCAGAACTTGAGGATGTCCGGTTCTTTTTTTGGCAGATCCGCCTTCATCGGAAAATCGGTTTTCGGCAAATTTAATGTATTTTTATAATCCATAATAACTTAACCCTTTAAATGAAAAATAAACACTCTGTCAAGTATATAGAACCCAACATGATATGTTTTTTATTGTCTATAAAAGAGGACCTTGATCTATTTAAACATCGGCGATGAGATCAAAAAGTCCGCTGTTGCCCTGTTGCATGCCATAGGTATGTTATAAAGCACAGCAAGCCTTAGCAGTGCTTTTACATCAACGTCATGCGGCTGGGGGGTTAAGGGATCCCATAAGAAAATAAGTATATCTATCTTTCCCTCCGCTATCATGGCACCTGTCTGTGCATCCCCGCCGTGAGGTCCGCTCAATAAAAGGTTTACATCGAGGCTTGTATGCCTTTTTATCTCCTGTCCCGTGGATCTGGTTGCGTAAATCGTGTATTCTTTAAGTGTACCTTCATTGTATTTTATCCATTCTACAAGGTCTAACTTTTTAGAATCATGCGCTACAAGTGCAATTACCTTACTCTTCATATAATTAATCTCCCATCTTTTACCTGTTAGAAACCTACGTCCCTTCTAATTGTTTGAATTGCTTTAACCAAACTTTGTTTTTTCTCATACTTCTTACTTGCCTATACAGAACTCTGAAAAGATCTTATCGAGTATATCCTGAGATGTTACTTCTCCCGTCAGTTCCTTTAAACCTACGATAGCACTGTCAACCTCTTCCACAACAATTTCAGGGAACGCCTGTTGATCGATAAGGTTTATGGCTGCATTTAAGGAAAGCTCTATATGTTCCAGCGCCTGCTTATGCCTGTATCTATTTATAACCGGCGCATTCTCAATTGAAGGCGCGAGAGAAGGTGCTGAAATACCCTGCATAAGTGACTCTACACCTTTACGTGTTATTGCAGATACTTCAAATACAGAATAATCCTTAAACACATTTTTTGTATGTTCAATCTGAGATTCAGATGCAATATCCACCTTATTTATCGTGATAATGGCATTGTCCTTATGCTCTTTTGCTATTGAGAGTTCTTCATTGTAATTAGAGGCTGTTGTCGGATCTGTTACAATGACTATAATATCAGCCTTTTCGACAATGTTATGGGTCATCTCTATACCAAGCTTTTCCATAGGTTCCTCGCTGTTCCTTATACCAGCAGTGTCTACAAACACAAGTCTTATCCCTTTATGATTGACTGACTCTTCTATATAATCTCTTGTAGTTCCAGGGTGGGGTGTAACAATCGCCCTGTTTTCCCCAATTATCGTGTTAAAAAGGCTTGATTTGCCAACATTGGGCCTTCCTATCAATACTATGTATATACCATCGCGTATAATTTTGGCGTGATCATAACTTTTTAATACATGAATAACCTCATCATGTGTTGCCTGCAGTGTAAGCTTCAGATCGAATAATTGCTTTGGAGAAACATCCTCTTCCGGAAAATCTATCATTACTTCTATATTTGTCTTCACCTGAACAAGCTTTTTCTTTATTGAAGAAATAAACACGGACAGTACACCTGTTACCTGACTTATTGCCTGCATTCTCGCTGTATCTGTATCCGCTTTAATAAGATCCAAAACCGCCTCAGACTGTAGAAGATCCATCTTGCCGTTCAAAAACGCCCTTCTTGTAAACTCCCCTCTTTCTGCAAGCCGTGCACCGGCTTGCAGAACCCTCTGAAGGACCGAGTTAATAACATTTGAACCGCCGTGTGTGTATATTTCCAGCATATCTTCACCCGTATAGGTTTTATCGGCTTTCATAAAAGCTACCAATACTTGATCTATAAAGCTTTTTGTCCCACTCGTAACAGCCCCATAGTATAATCTATGACTTTGATATCTTTTTATCGGCTTTATAGAAGAAAAAACCTCTTTCAATATTTTATATGTATTGTTGCCGCTTAATCTAACGACACCTATGGCACCTTCGCCTTGAGGTGTACTTATAGCAGCAATTGTATCATTTGTTATAATTATATCTTTTTTCATATTATGAAATTTTTCAGTTTATTCTTATGCTACCTCTTACAGCAATATATGTAAAACACATATATAAATTGTGCATACTAACCTCAAAAGTTCAATAAGTAAGTTTGATTAAAAGCTTGACAAGCACAAATTATAGCATAATATGAAGTCATGAAAAGGATTAAATTGTTTTATTTTTCAATAGGTTAGATAAAAACAATAAGTTGTGGTCAATTTTTTATAACATACTATATATTGTTTATAAAACTTATTTTTCTACTTATTGTAGCTAACATAAAAACACATAAAATGAATATTAATTACTTGAATTATAAATACTTTATAGGTTTTCCACAGGTGTTGAAAAACTTGTGTGTTTCTATTATTGGTTTGCTTTTGATCTCAACAAGTTACACAACGAGTTATATGATAATTATAAGGGGGATTTTATGGAGGCATGGGAAAAAATAAAAAAGGAATTAGTTAATATTTATAAGGATACTAATGATGATCCATGGATAACTATTTTAAATCCTTTAAGTTTTAAAGATAACTCTCTTATCCTCGGTGTGCCTGATGATTTTTCATTGGATTGGATTAAAAACCATTATCACACTGATATATTGAAATTAGCGAGAACCGTTATCAATGATAGTACAAATGTCGAATTAGTTATCGATCATAGAGAAGAAATTGATATTAAAAGTCAAAATTTACCAAACGTAGGGTTTACCCATGTCAATAATTCAAAAGGCCTTTTAAAAAATTATACATTTGACAATTATGTCGTAGGTGAATCAAACAAGTTTGCAAGTGCGGCAGCAGTTGCTGTTTCACAAAATCCTGGTAAGGCATATAACCCTCTGTTCATATATGGCGGGGTAGGTCTTGGTAAAACACATATTATTAATGCAATTGGCAATTTAATAGATGATGAACACAAGGGATTGAATATTATTTATATGACCACAGAAAATTTCGTTAACGATCTTGTCAATCATTTGAGGGACAGAAAGATGGATATATTCAGGGAGGTATATAGAAATTGTGATGTACTTCTTATAGACGATATTCAATTTATATCTAATAAGGAACGCTCACAGGAAGAAATGTTTCATACGTTTAATACATTGTATGAAGAAAAAAAACAAATAGTTTTTACTTCCGACAAACTTCCAAAAGAAATATCAAATATAGAAGAGCGTCTGAGAAACAGGTTCGAGATGGGCCTCATAGCGGATATACAGGTGCCTGATATAGAAACAAAGGTAGCCATAATAAAAAAGAAAGCAGAGAGTGATCATATAGAAATTGATGACGAGATTGCTTTTTTCTTGGCTTACAATACACAGTCTAACATAAGAGAACTTGAAGGTTATCTTACCCGGTTATCTGCTTATGCGATTTTGACAAAGACAAAGTTGAATATTCACATAGCAAAGGAAGTTTTATCGGGCCTCATTAGAAAAAAAGATAAATGGCTTACGATAGACGATATACAGAAAGCCGTGGCAATGCATTTCAAAATAAAAGTTTCCGATCTCCTCTCCAATAAAAGAATGAAGTTTATAGCTCTCCCAAGACAAATAGCGATGTTCTTATCGCGTACTCTTACCAATGCTTCTTTCCCAGAGATAGGACTGCAATTTGGGAATAAAGATCATTCTACCGTGATTCATTCTGTCAATAAAATAACGGAAATGATAAAAGATAATCAAAGTATAAAAGATGCTGTTGAAAAAATCAAGAAAGGTTTAGGATAACATAATTAAAAAGTTGTTGATAAGTTACAATTTATTTTTTATAATGTTTATCAACAGAATAATAACAAGATAAAAAACATGAATTATTTATTTTTTTTATATGTAATTCAAATATATAAGAATAAAAATTATTTATAAACACTCTTTATTACTACTAAAAATATAAAGAATATTAGGAGAGAAAAATGGAATTGAATATAGATAAAAGAATTTTAATAATAGAGGTAAGTAAGGTTATTGGTGCAACAGAAAGAAAAGCCACGATGCCTATTCTATCAAATATATTATTAAAAGCCGATAAGGAAACTCTCACGATAATAGGGACGGATTTAGAGGTTACGATAATAAGTAATATAAATTGTGATATAATATCAGACGGGCAGGTATCGATTCCAGCTAAGAAATTTTATGATTATATAAGAGAGCTGCCCGACAGAGACATAAATATAAAAAAAGAAGATGGATTTATAGACATTAATACGGGAAAAATATCGGGGAGATTAAAGGTATTGCAGGGGGAAGATTTTCCGCACATAGAGGAGTACAAAGGGAATTATACCAAAGTATCTTACGAAAAATTGATGAAAATGATAGATAAAACAATATATGCAACATCTATTGATGAAGTAAAATATAGTTTAAACGGCGTTTATATAGAGAAGGTAGCGGATAACTTAAAGTGTATTGCGACAGATAGTCATAGACTTGCTATGTATGAGGATGAAGAAATAAGAACAATAGAAGGACTTACAAAGGGTATTATAATACCGAGAAAAGGGTTGTATGAAATAAAAAAAATAGGCACGGAAAACGAAGTTAACATAGCTGTAGAAAAAAATAAAAATTTTATAGTTAAGATAGGCAATACTATTATTCAAATAAGGTTATTGGATTATGATTTTCCTGATTATAAGTCCGTTATACCTGTAGAAACAAAAATAAAGATAAAGTTAAAAAAAGATATTTTAATATCTGCGGTTAAAAGGGCACAATCTATATATCAGGAAAAAATATCAAGAGTGGTATTTAATATAGATAAAAATTTAATTATAGTTGAAAGTAATGAACCGGATATAGGAGAGGTAAAAGAGGAAATAGAAATTGATTACAAAGGTGATCCACTAAAAATAGGATTCAACGGTAAATATCTGCTTGATTGTTTGAACTCTATCGATGGAGAATTTGTGTCAATGGGTTTTAATAATGAGCAAAGTGCAAGCATGTTCTATGCGGATGATAATAAAAAACACCTGAATCTTATAATGCCTATGAGAATGTAATATTTTAGAGGAGAAAGAGTATGAGAAAAATGACAGAACAAAATTTAAGAGCAGCCTTTGCGGGCGAGTCTCAGGCGCACATGAGATATTTGATTTTTTCAGAAAGAGCAGAAAAAGAAAGCAAAAGAAATTTATCACGTCTGTTCAAAGCGATCTCTTTTGCCGAACAGGTACATGCAACCAATCATTACAGGGCACTTGGAGAGATCAATGATTCATCTAAAAACCTTCAGGCAGGCATTGATGGAGAAACATACGAGGTGGAAGAGATGTACCCTGCATACAAGACTGTAGCCGAACTCCAGAAGGAACAGTCTGCAGTCAGGTCTACCAACTATGCACTGGAGGCGGAAAAGATACACGAAGATATGTACAAAAAAGCAAAACAGGTGGTTGATCAGGGAAAGGACATAGATATCGGAGATATTTATATATGTGATGTTTGCGGGTATACGGTAGAGGGAGAAGCACCGGCTGTATGCCCGATCTGTGGAGCAAAGATAGAAAGATTTAAAAAATTTTAAAACACGTGCTTTTAAAAAAGGGGGGGAGAATGGTCTCCCCCCCTTTTTTTTATTTCTTTTCTTCTTGTTGTGGTTGATCGGGCTTTTTGGCTGTAGAAATACCAATTACCCGATAGAGTGGACAGTAGTTTATACTTCCGGTAAGTATTGGAACAAAGCCGATGAGCCCTATCCATCTCCAAGTGGAATGTACCCAAAAGATCATGGAGAGTAACAACAGCCCTATTACCCATCTTATAATTTTATCTGTTGAACCGACATTTTTTTCCATACCCGCCTCCTTTTCCATAAGATACAACATATAAAAAAAAATACAAGAAAATAGTCTATGGCGAACAGGACTGTTTCTGCATTAACCCAAAAAACGCAATAGGAAAGTCTGTTCATTCGCTCATGGCACCCACCGAAGGGAAGGGCAGAGCGATCTACAAATCCCCCTACCCTCCTTTAGTAAAGGGGGATAGGGGGATTTGTCATAAAAGGTGCTTATATAAAATATAGTTGCAATGTAAAAAAAATATAGTAAATATCATCTGAAAAGAGGAGAAAGTATGGAAGAAAAAATAATAGGTATTATAGGTGGCAGCGGCCTTTACTCGATAGAAGGATTGAAAGATATAAGAGAAAAAAAATTGAAAACACCCTTCGGAGATCCTTCAGACACATATATAATGGGGGAGCTGGACGGCACAACGGTGGTTTTTCTGCCAAGGCACGGGAGGGGACACCGTATTTCTCCATCAGAAATAAATTTTAGGGCTAACATATATGGCATGAAAATGCTTGGGGTTGGCAGGCTTATATCTGTCAGTGCTGTTGGCAGTATGAAAGAGCAGATAAAACCCGGCAATATTGTCGTGCCGGATCAATTTATAGATCTCACGAAACGAAGGATATCAACTTTTTTTGGCAATGGTATTGTATCTCATGTTTCTATGGCGGATCCAGTATGTCCGGTTTTGTCCGAAAGGCTATATAATGCTGGAAAGGATAAAGGTATTACAATGCATAAGGGAGGTACATACTTATGTATAGAAGGTCCTCAATTTTCTTCGAGGGCGGAATCATACCTGTACAGGCAATGGGGCGTAGATATTATAGGTATGACGAATATGCCAGAAGCAAAACTCGCGCGAGAGGCGGAGATCTGTTATGCAACATTAGCCCTTGCTACAGATTATGATTGCTGGTATCAGGGTATGAAGGATGTCGGTGTCGAAGATGTGGTAAAGATTATGAACGAAAATGTTGTAAATGCGAAGAAAATAATAGGTGCCGTGGTTCCACTTATTGAGAAAGAAAGAAAATGCATATGTGCACATGCCTTAAAAGACAGTTTTCTTACATCAACAGATTTAATACCACAAAAAACCAAAAATGATTTAAAATATATAATAGGGGGTTACGTAAAGTGAAAACAATCAAATTTTTGGCTGTTGTTATTTTTTTATTGTCGTTGCTTATGTCATGTGCAGCACAAAACAATAGTAGTGGTAAAGAGACGTTCATGGAGGGCAGATATGCGGAAATGAAACAAGAAGAGCAGACTTTCAGTGTAAACCTGATTCCTCCAGAAAATGGCAGGGCGCTGTGGGAAGGGAAACAACTCGAAGACCCTTACTCTGTAAGAGTAAGGCAGGGTAAAACCTATCAAATAGAAATAGAAACGCAGGATGGTACAGCGTACAAAGGAAACATCCAGGTTATAGGTCCAGGCGGGTCTGTAGGAAGGTATCAGGGATACGATGTACGCCTGTCAGGTTATATAATGCAGATGCTGCAACACGATAAGCAGGTATCGTTCTATCTCAATTCATCAGACGGCAAACAGGTACTGCTTGTAACGTTTTTTGCGCCTTAATCCGATATCAAACTTTTTCTTATCTAAAAAGAAAATACAACGGCATCGTATATGTGGAACCAATGAAGATCTTTTATAAAAGAAGCCAGTTGCTCGAGGTTTTGCTCCTGCCATTGATAATTGTATCCATTATTTTTAGATGTATAACAGGTATAAGAAGATTTCTCTACATGCATGGTGTGCTGGCATCGTATAGGGCTGAAAGCCGCATTATATCCGTCGGTAATCTTACAGTCGGAGGCACGGGTAAAACACCAATGGTTATATACCTGTGCACTTTGCTCGCGGGAAAAAAACTTGCTGTCGTTTCAAGAGGTTATGGTTCAAAAGGAAGAGGTGTCGGAATAGTATCTGATGGTAAAAAAATTTTATTAGATCCCGGGATGTGCGGTGATGAACCATACCTTATAGCAAAATCCATCCGGAACGCGGTTATCGCTGTAGGAAAAAAAAAGGCAGAGGTCATACGTTTCGTAGAAAAGCATTATAACCCGGACATTATCATACTCGATGACGGTTTTTCTCACCTCAAGGTAAAAAGGGACCTTGATATAGTGCTTATCGATGGAGAGAAAGGTTTTGGCAACGGGCATTTGTTGCCGGCAGGCCCTCTCAGGGAAGCGATCGGGACACTCCGGTATGCGGATAGTATTGGCATAAAAGGACAGAGCGTAACGCTTGAAAACACCATAAAGAGATATGCGGGGCACAAAGAAGTCTTCCACTTCAATTACCGTTTCAATGCTCTGAAAACCATAGACGATGACACGGCAATAGAGGTAAAAGATGTAAAAAACAAACGTGTATTGGCTATTGCCGGTATTGCCTTTCCGGACAGCTTTTTTAAGCTGCTTGAAGCAACGGGTATTCAGCCCGCGGCATGTATCGCAGAACCGGACCACAGCAGATACGATAAAGACAAGATCCGCAGGCTTGCGGGACAGTACGCCCCGGATGTGGTACTCGTTACTTCGAAGGACGCGGTAAAGATAAAGACCGTAAAAAGGGACAGCAGGATTCTGTGGTTGTACGCTGACATCGTTGTTACGGAGGACGGGGAAAACCTGAAAGACATACTCCGGAAAAAAGGTTTTTTGGAATGATCAAAAAAGTCAGATACTTTTTAGAATATATGTTTCTCCAGGCAGTCGTATTTTTTTTGAACAGGCTGTCCGAAAAGCGCATCCGCGCAGTTGCGGCATTCTTCGGTTTTCTGTGGTTTACCGTGGATGTCAGACATCGCGCTATAGCCAGAAAAAATATAAGCTATGCTTTCCCTGAGATGAATGAAGACACCAGGGACCGTATTTTAAAAGAAAGCTACAAAAACATAATAGAAACATTTATAACGATTCCGCGCATAGCAGGCTTTAACGCAGACAACACAGGGAAAATATTCCGGTTTCAATGCGAAGAATACTATGAGGATGCCGTCAAAAGAGGGAAGGGAGTATTTTTGCTGACAAGCCATCTTGGCAATTGGGAATTTGCAGCAGCAGCACAGAGCCTGAGGCACGGCGGGCTTGTAGCCGTGGCAAAAGATATTCATAATCCCTATATAGATGGCTATATAAAAGCCTTGCGCAAAAGTGCACTTATAGATGTCGTAAGACCACGGAACGCTGTTTTTAAGCTTTTGAGGAGCCTGAAGCGGGGTAAAACAATCGCAATGCTTCTCGATCAAAACACCCTGCGTCATGAGGCGGTATTTGTTGAATTTTTCGGCAGACCCGCAGCAACACAGTATGCAATGGCGTTAATGGCTTTAAAAACAGGTGCTGCTATTGTGCCGGGGTTTATAACCCCCAATTGTATAAGCGGCGGGTATACCATACGTTATGAAAAACCGATTTTTGTCGATGATATTCAGGATAAGGAACAGGCAACAAGAACGTTAACCCAACAGTTTACAACGATTCTGGAGAATCAAATAAGAAGAGTCCCGGGACAATGGTTCTGGGTACATGACAGATTTAAAACAGCCCCTTGAAAAATAGATGACGACGGAAGAAAATATATACAAAGCCTTCAAGGCTGCGAGATGAAGAAGAAAACAAAAAAGCGCTTATACATTATTTCTACGATAACGGCAGGCGTACTTATAATTGCCGTTTCAATCTATTTCTATTTTTTGTACACAAAAATAACGGCTGTTTTTATTTCAAGGGGATTTCCATCACCGTCCATAGTTTATTCCTCTCCGTCTTATATTAAAGAAGGCATGGGTATTGCGGAGCAGGCACTTATTGATAAACTTAACAGGCTTGATTACCACGAAGTAACCGGGATCCCGCAAACAGAGGGGAGCTATTCGGTGTCCAGCAGCAATATTTATGTATACACAAAAAAGTTTGAGATGCCTTCCTACACCATTCAACCCGTACAAGCTATTGTACACTTCTCTGCGAACAGCGTATCGGACATTACGTCCTTCGATCAGCAGGAGGTGGACAGTGTGGAACTGCAACCGGAGCAGCTTGCGGTATTTTTTGGTGATGATTTTAAGATGCGTATACCCGTAGCATTACCCTCCCTGCCGGACAACCTTATCAACGCTGTGATTGTTACGGAGGATGCAAGGTTTTTTACACACGGGGCTTTGGATTTCAACGGCATCGCCAGGGCCATGATTGCAGATGTTGCGTCCATGAGTATTCGGGAAGGCGGCAGTACCATAACGCAGCAGCTTGTAAAAGTACTTTTTCTCAGCAACGAGCGTTCCTTTAAACGCAAGTTCATAGAAGCGATCATGGCTGTTATGATAGCGCACCGGTTTACAAAAGCCCAGATACTCAACGCATATCTGAACGATGTTTATCTTGGCCAGGACGGTCATATCAGTATCGTCGGTATGGGAGCTGCGGCCAGGTATTATTTTTCGGAGCCTGTTGCAAAGCTTACCATGGCACAATGTGCAATGCTTGCAGGACTGATTGCGTCACCGAACAGGTATTCCCCGATCTACAATAAAGACGAGGCCTTACAAAGGAGAAATTATGTCCTTTCGAGGATGATGAAGTACCATGTTATTACCAACAATGAATACCTAACTGCAATCATGGAACCCATCACGGTGGAGGTTTCACATATCAATGTTAAGGCAGCCCCGTATTTTGTTGATTATATAGAGGAGCAACTTTCACAAAGTTTTTCGAAAGAACTGTTAACAACAAATGGGTTAAGGATTTTTACAACTTTAAACACAGATGTGCAGCTTATGGCAGAACGCGCTATGGCAGAGGCACCTGCATCACTTGAGGGTGCCATGGTTGTCATGCAGCCGCAAACAGGCTATGTGCTCGCAATGATAGGAGGGAGGGACTACAACAAAAGCCAGTATAACAGAGCTGTGATGTCCAGAAGGCAGATCGGCTCCTGCGTGAAGCCTTTTATCTATATGTTTGCATTCGGAGATAAAGCAAAGGATGGGTTTTCCCAGATTACAACTGTTGAGGACGCACCGTTGAAGATACATACCGGTGCAGGCGAGTGGGAACCCCAAAACTATGACAAACGATTTTTAGGATACATAACTGCACGCTATGCGCTCCAGCATTCAATCAATATACCTGCGGTGAAAATTGCAATGGATGCCGGGCTTGACAAGGTCTCAGATCTGCTGGAACAGCTTGGGCTCGGTACGGACATCCCGGCATTTCCTTCCATTGCCCTTGGCAGTATGTCCACAACCCCGCTGGATCTCTGCCGCGCTTATACGATCTTTTCCAGCGGCGGATATGAACCGGTAATGCCGGTAAGCATAAAGGCTGTTACTGATATGAATAATGCCACTCTTTTTACAACAGACCTGCAATTTAAACCTGTCGGCAGGGAGCAGCCCTGTTATATTGTTACGAATGTTCTCCTCGGGTCCGAAACAGAGGGCACGGGCAGGGGGTTGAGGGCTTTTGACATACAGGGCGAATATGCCGGGAAAACCGGCACGACGAATGACTTCAGGGACACATGGTTTGCAGGATACACCCCGGACATCGTTGCTGTTGACTGGCTCGGCTATGATAACGAGGCAAGGATCGGTGTGCCGGCCGCGGCAGTGGCCTTGCCGGTTGTCGGCAGGTTTCTCGGCATGTATACACAGATGTACGGAGGCAAGGACTTCCCCGTGCCCCCGGGCATAAAGTTCGCATGTGTCGACCGTTACACGGGTCTGAGCGGCAGGAATATAACGGACTGTGTTCAGGCTGCATTTATATCGGGAACAGAACCCAACAAAGGTGCTGTCAACAGCATCATGGACTGGTTCAAACAACTGTTCCGCAAATAAACCCGCTGTGAGAAAATCAATCCACGACCCATCTCCAGTTCTCTGTATCTTCGACAAAAAGGATGCATCCCAAAACCTTTTTCATGCTTTTCTCTTTTCGGGCATACCTGAAATACCCCCTGGGAAAATCTGATTTATGCTTGAGTTGTTCTTGGTATCTTTATTATAAGCAAATATACCGGTGGATTGAAATGGAAACGACATACGGGAGCGCTGAACAGTTATGACGAGTATGCCCTTGAAGAAGCACTCCTTATAAAAGATCGTATTACTACGACGGAGGTGCACGCCGTTTCCGTCGGACCGGGAAGGGTTGAGGCTGTTATAAAGAGTGCATTGGAAATGGGTTCGGGCTTGTATTTGCCCTTTGCTACTTACCAAAGGGATGGCTCGCAGAGGTATGATTTCAATCAGCCCAAGGTCATCAGGCTTACCCTATGCCCTGCGGGAATTCCTATTGCAAACGCCTGATTTTTGGGTTACCATCACCTTACTTCCTTGAGAATGCACAGAGATTAATAAATTCTGAAAAAGGAGACTTGTCATTCCGAAAAATCTCAAGGTTTTTGCTCTCTCGCCGCTCTTAAAAAACGGAGGCACGGCATAAATGCCCGCCCCGGATGAGAAAACTTATGGGCGGTTGCTTTATTGATAAAGTTTTATTAAATTGAACAGTAGAGTAAGAAAGGAGGATAGATTTATGCGCCACAGAGAACAATTTACTGCGATTATAGAGAAAGAAGACAATGAATATGTTGCCATATGTCCCGAACTTGATGTTGCAAGCCAGGGTAAAACAGTAGAAGAAGCCCGTCAGAATTTGAGAGAAGCTATTGAATTATTCTTTGAATGTGCCTCTGAACAAGAGGTTAAAGAACGTCTACATGACGAAGTCTTTATAACCCGTTTAGAGGTATCTGTTGGGTAAGCTCAAGGTTTTATCCGGACAGGAAGTTTGCCGGATTTTGTCAAATCATGGATTTGATATGGTACGGCAAAAAGGCAGTCATGTTGTTATGCAGAAAAAACCGGGGCTTCTACAATTACAGTCCCTGTACCAAATCATAGAGAAATAAGGATAGGCACGTTAAAATCGATCATCAGGCAATCCCAGATTCCAAGTACAGAATTCGAAGTTCAGTAAACATCCTTGTTTACCAAATGCATTTTTCGGGTTAATAACCACAGATCATAGTTTCTTAAAAATCATGTTAAAAATCATTGCAACCATCGTATTCTTGATGTATATATCGTATCATTTCCTTGCAGTGCACAGAGATCCATAAATTCTGAAAAAGGAGATTTGTCATTCCGAAAAATCTCAAGGTTTTTGCTCTCTCGCCGCTCTTAAAAAACGGAGGCACGGCATAAATGCCCGCCCCGGATGAGAAAACTGTTTCGAAGGAAAGCGAAGAGAGATGTGCCTATCTTTTCCAAGATCTCTCGATAACTACTTCAGAATTGGCTTCACAAATGTTCGATGTTAAACTATTTTGCTACAGCACAATAATACAAAAGGAAACCGCTCTTTTCAAAAAGGAGGGATATAGATGGAACCTTATGAAGTAAAATTTGAAATTGCTGGGCCTGCTGCAATGTTTACAAGACCGGATACTGGGGCGGCGCAAGTGTCATATCCTGCACCGACTTTTTCAGCCACAAAGGGAATGTTTGAGGCAATTGCATTTTTGAGAGGTGACAAGGGAAAGGCCAATAAAGGTGCCGCAACCATTCGGCCGACAAAAGTTGAAATCTGTTCACCGATTAAATTTCACAAATATACAACCAATTACGGTGGACCATTACGCAAGGGGAATCAGATGGCAAAGAGCAGTTCCTATCAGATACCAGCAACCGTGTTGATAGATGTGTGTTATCGCCTATATGGCGTTGTCGAAGCAGTCAGCATATCTCGCGATGAAACGAATCATCGGCATTATTTGCAGGACTTATTTTTTCGGCGCTTAAAACAAGGTAGATTTTACTATACACCATGCCTCGGATGGAAAGAATTTGTACCGTCATACGTAGGAGAATTTCGTGAAGGCACAAAGAAACAGGAAGATATCAACATTGTTATTCCCTCAATGCTTCACAGTGTCTTCGATAAAATATCAGGTGGGCAAGTAGCGCCGAGCTTCACGGTTGATGCGGTGATCAAGGGAGGAGAATTGATTTATGCTAAATGAGTTATACCGATTATCTAACAATCTGCAAAAGTGCGGTATTCAATTAGGTGATTTGCATCAGAATATTAAGACACCAGGTAAAGCGGCAGGATTTATTGTAGGGATTGATCAAAACGGCATACCAAAAACCGTTGAATATGTCAGTGGTCAAAACATGCATAGGCTTTGGACTTTGCGAAAAGGCCAACATAACAGTTTTCCTTACATTAAACTTAAAAAGCCAATTTTTAGCACTATCTATGATGATCCCGTGTATGAAAAACTAGAAAGTAAAAAAATAAAGCCAGAAGATAAAAAGGCATTATTAATTCAGGGGACACAAAAATATGATTTGAGCGATAAACAAGATTTAAGTCTTGCACAATGGACGAAAAATCAGATAGCTGAAGTAGAGGGAAAGGATCAGAAATTATCTGCTTTAATTGATCTCGTGAAAAGATTGCCAAAAAACAAGGCGGGTTCAAAAAGTTTTTTAAAGAATTTGTCGACATTACTTATGAATAATATAAATGAATCGACAATTAACTTAGTCACGACGGTTTTGGTCGGCGATAGAAAGGAAAAAGAAAAAGAGATTGTCTGCGATGCTTCGCTTTTTTTTGATGTAAGCAATTGGAAAAATTATTTGTGCCGTGTTGCTCATCCAGAAATGGGCTTGCTGATCACTAAGTATTTACTTAAGGCAGATGCAAACGGTAATAAGAATAGTAAATCAGCATTTGGAGATAGCGAGTTGCATAACGGGCCTTATCCTGACCCTAATTTGCCAATAGTCGGAAGGATATATTTGTTTTCGATGAATGAGGATGCTCCTTGTCATAATCGCTATGGGAAAATAGGTTCAGCTATTTATCCTCAAGATACTAAGAAAGTTCAGGCAGAGCATGGAGCTATCAAATGGTGTGTTGCAGAAGAACGGAAAGGGAAGACTTGGCAAGGAGTTCCTAATATAAAGAAAAAACAGGATTTACTCATTTCTTATTTAGAAGAAAAACCAGACAATGATATCGAACTTGCAAGTTTCTTTTCAGCGCCAGACGTAAAGGAGAGTGAAATAGCAGAAGCCGCTTATGAAAATAGAACAAGGACTGTTTGTGATGCGCTGCGTGGGAAGGCAGGCTTAAATGATAATTCTCAAATCAACGTGCTTGTTATCAGCAAGGTTGATGAAGGGCGCGCTCAAGTAGTGCTGAGCAATGCGTATAGTATTAAAAATATCATCCAAAGCATAGAGGAATGGAGAACAGCGGCTAAAAACAGACCTTCATTTTCTTTATGGCTTTCTCCTGCAAAAAAAGAGAAAGCATTAAAAGCTGAACCACCATGTCCTTCGCCAACGGAAGTCATGAAATGTTTTCAGAATCAATGGATCAAAAACGGTCTTGATAAGCGTGCTGTGTCTGGTGTTACATTGAGGCATGTATATGATTTGTTTTTAGGGGAGAAACCCATATCTCAGGATACTGCTCGGATGCTTTTGCGGCTTACTCTACAGCGTCTCGGTCCGCTTTTTATTGGTATCGCGTGTGCTGATCATGCTGGTGACATAAAGGATTATAAACCTGAAGCAAGGTATACTGTTTTAGCTGGTATTTCGTTGTTAGCGATAATTTTGTATAAGATGGAAATAAAAAAGGAGGATTATATGAGGAATGCTGCATTTAATGTCGGCAGGCTGCTTGCTTTTGCCGATAGCTTGCACGCACAATATTGCAAGTTTCAGATGAAACGAAAAAATAAGGGTTTACCACCACAATTGATCGGGAATGCGTATTTACCAGTTGCGTTGGATAATCCCAATAAAGCGATTGCGCTACTTGGAGACCGCTTGCGAATTTATTATGCGTGGGCAACAAAAGTGCAAGGTGAGGACTATAAACTTGTCAAATGGATGCTGTCCGAAATGGGCAAGGTTTCTGCAGAGTTGGAAAATGTGTCGTGGCCATCAATGGCAGATGATGCGACAAAGGCACAGGTTTTATTAGGGTATCTGGCACGTTCAAAATCAGAAGAATAAATTTAAAAAAAAGTAAAGGAGGAATTGTTATGGTCAAGGAAAATGATCTGGTTGAAAAAAGAGCAACAGGATTATTAATCATTGAGGTTAGAAATTCCAATCCAAATGGTGATCCGGATAGAGAAAGTGACCCTCGACAACGGCAAGATGGCAGAGGTGAAATATCGCCCGTTTCTTTTAAGCGTAAATTACGTGATTTAGTTGAAGATAAAGACGGTCCGGTATGGAAAGATACTGCTAAAAAAGAAAATGCCGATATTGAAAGATATTTTATCCTCGAACACCGTGGACGCGACCGAAAGGTCATCGAACAAGAATTGAAAGACGATAATGGCAAAATATTTAGAGATAAATATTGGGACGGGAGAGTTTTTGGTAATACTTTTTTGGAAGAAGGTAGTTCAACAACAATTAAAACTGGCGTTGTACAGTTTGGACTTGGCTTGTCTATAAGCCCCGTTGATATTGAGCGTATGACTAACACCAGCAAGGCAGGAGTTGAAGGGGATAAAGATAGAGGAATGGCTCCGCTAGCGTATAGAATTGTGAAACACGGGGTATATTGCATGCCCTTTTTTGTAAATCCCACAGCGGCAAGAAAGACTGAATGTACTTCAAAAGATATTGATGTCATGCTGCGGCTTATACCACAGGCATATCCGCATACCGCGTCCTATATCAGACCGTATGTAAGCATTCGCCATGCATGGTATATGGAGCATAAGTCGGCGCTTGGCTCATGTTCTGATTTTGCACTGATTGATGCTTTGACGCCTAAGCGAACGATAAAAGAAGATACTGATAAACCTTCAACGTCATGGGAAGATTATGATGTTTCTAAGGAACTCCCGAAAGAGTTGCGGGAGAAGTTAGGTGACTTTAAGGATTTGATGAATGAATAGTGAAGAACCCTTAGCGCATAGTGGAAAGCCGGAAGAACAAATTCCGCCGCAGACATATGCAAAGCATATTGCTGGAGTAATTGAGCGAGCAACGAATAACGTTGTGGCTATGTCACGGTATTTTTCCGGAAATACAAAACTGTTACAGGAATCGGTAAAACGAGCTGCTATGCTTCATGATTTGGGTAAGCTCGACGAGGCTAATCAGGCAATCTTGGGGAAAGGTGGTAAGAAGCATTTGCCTTTGAATCACGTTGATGCTGGCACGACTTATTTGTCCAGAGGTAAAGAATATGAAGCTGCTTTTTTAGTATATGGACATCATATTGGTTTATGTTCTTTGCCGCATGAGGCCGGGAGAGGAAATCTGTTTTTACGTGATGAGAAAATTTGTAATGAAGTTGATCAAAAGCTTGAGAATTATCTCACCAATCATGCAGAATGGTATGGGAAGATCAACAAATCGTCTAACGAAGCTATTAAGTCAGGTTGGACTGGCCTGACAAGGAGAATGGCTTTTTCATGCCTTGTTGATGGTGACTATGGTGACACCGCTACAAATTACGGCGATGAAATAGAATTAGAACCAATTACTCGGCGCTGGCAAGAACGCCTTGAGAGTTTAAATGAGTATGTCAA
Organism: uncultured Pseudomonadota bacterium; assembly: GCA_964547905.1. Classification (GTDB taxonomy): domain Bacteria; phylum JAMCPX01; class JAMCPX01; order JAMCPX01; family JAMCPX01; genus JAJYLM01. Next base: position 18,043 of record CAZJPN010000033.1, read on the forward strand.
AGGCTTACAAAATAAATCCGACGCTTCAAAATCACGCAAGGAGCAAAGACAGAAAACTTATGAATCCTGTCGGGATGCAGATACACAGCATAGTTTATATGCTTGCGACAGTCCGGTTGGAACTGGTAAAACTACGGCAGTAATGGCTCATCTTCTACGTGCGGCGATTAATAAAGAATTAAGACACATTTTTGTGGTATTGCCTTACACAAATATCATCAAGCAATCCGTTGATGTTTATCGCAAGTCGCTTGTTCTTCCCGGCGAGAATCCTGAAGAGATTGTTGCTGAACATCACCACCAAGCTGATTTTTCAAGTTATGATTTACGCCGGTACGCGGCTTTATGGACAGCGCCTATTATCGTAACGACAGCAGTTCAATTTTTTGAAAGTTTAGGTGCAAATCACCCTGCACAATTGCGGAAACTTCATGAATTACCAGGATCGGCAATATTCTTAGATGAAGCACATGCAGCGATACCAACATGGTTGTGGCCACAGGCTTGGCAATGGATTAAAGATTTAACCACTAATTGGACTTGCCATTTTGTGTTTGCCTCTGGGACGCTACCTGAATTTTGGAGGAATGAAAAGATTACGAATCCGGCTGAGAATGTGACAAATCTTTTGAGCATTAAACAAAAAGTGCAGGTAAATGGTCAAGAGCGAAAACGTATATCATATTTAACATGCGAAAAGGAATTCGATATTACTGGTCTGATTCAATTCATACAATCAAAAAATGGGCCGAGACTCGTTGTCTTAAATACTGTACAATCTGCAGCAGTTCTCGCATGGAAAATGCAAAAATCTGATAAGCAGGTAATGCATTTATCAACTGCATTAACCCCCTGTGATCGTGACAACCTTGTAGAGAAGATAAAAAAACGGTTAGAAATATCAGACGATACCGATTGGACGCTTGTAGCAACAAGCTGCGTCGAGGCAGGAATGGATTTTTCTTTCGTCACGGCATTCAGAGAAAGTTGTAGCGCAGCAAGTCTGATTCAAATTGGCGGTCGAGTTAACAGACATAGTAATACTGCTGGTGCCGAAGTTTTTGATTTTAGTATTAATGATCCACTTATGCGAGATAATCCGCAGTTAAGAACTTCGAAAAATGTTTTTAAGGCACTCTTTGCAGAAAAGTATTTTGATAGAGAAGACTCTACAGAAATAGTTACAGAAGCAATAAGACGTGAACTGATGAGCGACTTTGGTGATTTTGAAGAAAAAGCTTCGATAATTATAAAGCAGGAACGGGCCAATGATTATCCAGAAGTGGCAAGGCTTTGTAAGGTTATAGATGCTGATACAAGGTTGGTTGTTATATCGGCTGAAATTGCTGAAACATTAAAAAGGTACGAGAAAGTTGATCCGGTAAAGGTAATTCGTAATAGCGTGCAGATTCGATTTTTTAAAATCAATTCAAAGCAATTCAGCAGTTTCTGTATTCCTATCAATGGTCATGAAGAAATATATGAGTGGCGTGGTGATTACGATAGAGAGTTTTTAGGCTACATGATAACGATAATTCCATTACTTAAACTAGATGTTGATGGATTTGCACTGGTATAAATAAATTATTTCAATGAAGAATTCATTTTTATAAAAACAAGAAAGGACAACAAACTATGTCTGACTCAAAAGATCTTCCCCGTCTCATCCCGCCGCACGGTGGATACCGGGAGTTGCAGTCTTACAAAATGTCGGAGATCGTCTACGACGCCACTATGGTATTCTGCAACCGTTTTATCGACCGCCGTTCCCGTACCCATGACCAGATGGTCCAGGCC
>CAZJPN010000034.1:0-7056 GCA_964547905.1 uncultured Pseudomonadota bacterium
AATAGAGCTGAACAGCTCAAGGTTGCGTATGGTCGCGCTGTCCATATAGAGATACAGCGAGGGCAGTACCCTCTTTATGGTAATATTGCTTATCGGGGTCTTGGTGTCTTCCAGATACCGGAACAAAGCTGCTGTAACAGATAAAAGCGTATTGTTCTCAACAATGCCCGAACCGGTAAGCTGACTGCCCCAAATACCAAGGACCCTTTGCTTTATCGTATCCCATTCAAAATGCTGTTCCGGGACAGGCGTCATGAGAAAGGGAACTTCTGCCCCGAACAAATCAATAATCCTGCCGGGCAGCGCTTTATCCCGGTAGATCATCTCCTTTGGCATAAGCTTTTTTATCTCGGATAATACCTGGTCCGGATCAGTTGTTGTCAGGAAAAGCAGCTGCGATGTGGACGTCTCAAAGAATGCCATACCCCAGTCCTTATCCGAGCCTGCGAGTACCGCTATATAATTCGTTTGATTCGATTCTATCATGTCCGGATCATAGATAAGTCCCGGGGTTGCCACGCGTATAACGTCCCGTTTCACAATTCCTTTTGCCTTTGCAGGGTCCTCGAGCTGTTCACATAGTGCGACCTTGAACCCTGAATCCAAAAGTTTTTTTATGTACGGCGCTGCTGCATGATACGGCACCCCGCACATGGGTATGGGGTCTTCAACGTCCTTGTGCCGTGATGTAAGGGTCAGATCAAGGACCGGGGCAACTGTTACCGCGTCTTCGAAGAACATTTCGTAGAAATCCCCGAGCCGGTAAAAAAGGATCGCATCCTTGTACCTGGATTTTATTTCAAGGTACTGCTGGACTAAAGGAGTGGAAGGTTTAGTCATAGCCGTCTCATAGCTTAGTGACTGAGTTCTCCCTCCCTTGACGGGAGGGAAGAAAGGGAGGGTGATTTAAACAATTTATCCTTATCATTTCTAATACCCCTTCGATATTTGTTAAAACTTCGTTGTTCCAGAATCTTAAAACTTTATATCCCTGTCTTCTCAGCCAGTTGTCTCTTTCTCTATCTGTGACGTTTCCAGCATGCTGTCCACCATCAATCTCTATAACTACTTGTTTCTGAAAACAAACAAAATCTACAATATACTTGCCAATTGGTTCTTGTCTTCTGAATTTAAAACCTTCTAACTGTTTTTCTCTTATATGCTTCCATAGGAATTTCTCTGCATGTGTCGACTGTTTTCTAAGAGTTTTAGCTATTGAAGCAATGTTTTTGTTCAACTTTAAATCACCCCCACCCTATCCCTCCCCCATCAAGGGGGAGGGTTTCTAAATGCCCTTATTTTTCTATGTAGTCACACTCTTTGTTCGGACAGGCGATTACAACCCCGTCTTTCTGGGAGTATTTCTCTATAAGATACTTGGATCCGCATTTCGGGCATACCTTGTTTACCGGTTTGTTCCAGGAAACAAAAGTGCACTTTGGATAATTGGTGCATCCATAAAACAACCTGCCCTTTTTCGTCGAACGTTCTGCAACATCACCGCCGCACTCCGGACATTTTACATCGATTGCATAGGGCTTCGTGTTCTTGCACTTCGGGTAGTTTTCGCACGCGAGGAACCGGGCGCCGGACCGTGACCGTTTTACCAGCATTGCCCCGCCGCACAATTCACATTTTAAATCCGATTTCTCGTTCTCGATTACGGTTATCTTGCCGTTCTCATCCCTCTTGAAGTTCTTTGTGTTCTTGCATTCGGGATAATTGGAACATGCAAGGAACATGCCGTTACGCCCCCATTTTATGACCATGGGCGAACCGCACTTCTCGCATTTGATGTCCGTTTTTTCTTCGGTTGCCTTCATGTTCTTCATCTGCTTGCCTGCCTGCTTCAGAAGCTGTTCGAATGTTTTGTAGAACGCCTTGAGCAGTTCGATATAGTTGGTATTGCCCTCTTCCACATTGTCCAATTTATCTTCCATATCAGCGGTGAATCCTATGTCCATGATCTGCGGAAAATTCTTAATCAGCATCTCGGTAACGATAGTACCAAGCTCTGTGGGCTGAAACCTTCCCTCGTCCTTCAGAACATACCCTCTCTGCTGGATGGTAAACAGAATGGTTGCATACGTAGAAGGCCTGCCGATACCCTTTTCCTCCAGTTCTTTTACCAGGGACGCCTCTGTATACCGGGGAGGCGGTTCTGTAAAATGCTGGTGGGGTAGTATGTCTTTTAATTGCAGGGGGTCTTTATTGCCCAGTTTCGGGAGCAGGGACTCTTCCCGCTGTTCTTCATAAACCTTGAGATACCCGTCGAATACAAGGGTCGAGCCCGTTGCCCTGAACAGGAACCTGCCGCCTGCTATCAGGACAACCATCTGCCGGAACACCGCAGGGGTCATCTGGCTTGCAACAAACCTTTCCCAGATCAGCCGGTAAAGCGCATACTCCTGGTCGGAAAGGTATTTCTTTACCTTGTCCGGAGGCAGGTCAAACCTTGTGGGCCTGACGGCCTCGTGCGCATCCTGGGCTGATTTTTTATTTTTATACAGATTCGGAGACTGCGGCAGATAGTCTTTTCCATAGACGCTGTTTATGTAACCCCTGACATTCGATAATGCCTCGTCCGCTATCCTCACGGAGTCTGTCCTCATATAGGTTATCAACGCCGTATGTCCTTCTTTACCAAGCTCAACGCCCTCGTACAGCTTCTGCGCAGTCTTCATAGTCCTGTCTGCCGTAAACCGCAGGCGCTTGATCGCTTCCTGCTGAAGCGTGCTGGTGATGAACGGGGGCACCGGATAGGACTTTCTTTCCTTTTGTTCTATGCCGGTAACGGCATATTTTTGTCTTTTTATCTCTTCTGTAAGGGAGCGGGCAGTATCGCCGTTGTTGATATCCACAGCCTTGTTATCGATATTAAAGAGCTTTGCCTCGAAAACATCGTGGTCGGGCGTTATGAATTCACCCTCGATCGACCAGTACTCCTGCGGAACAAACGCCTCACGTTCCTTTTCACGGTCGCACACAAGCCTCACTGCAACGGACTGTACCCTGCCTGCACTCAGTCCCCTGCGTACCTTGTCCCAGAGCAAAGGGCTTATCTGGTAGCCCACGAGCCTGTCGAGTATGCGCCGGGCAAGGTAGGAATCATACATCTTCTCGTTGAGCTTGCCGTGATTTTTTATCCCTTCAAGTACCGCCTGTTTCGTGATCTCGTTAAACATCACCCTGTATATTTTCACCTTCGCATTTATATTTTTAATCTCATCCGCGATGTGCCATGCGATTGCCTCTCCTTCTCTGTCGGGATCCGGTGCAAGATATACGGTACTTGCATTTTTGGCGGCCTTTTTAATGGCAGATATAACCTTGAACTTGGTTTTGAGCAGTTCATACTCGGCGGCAAATGTTTTTGTATCAACGCCAAGCTTCGACTTGGGCAGGTCCTTGATGTGCCCCATGGAAGCGACAACCTCATAATCGCTGTCCAAAAACTTTTTGATGGTCTTTGTTTTAGCGGGCGATTCTACGACGATAAGATACTTTTCTCCGTGTTTTTCGTTCGGCATGTTCACTCCATTTTTATAAATCTTTTACCCGGCAATTGTTTTACAACGCCGTTCAGTTCCATTTCAGTAAGAATACTCATTACTTTCCCTGTGTCAAATTTTGACCTTATAATTATGGTATCAAGATCCACCGGTTCTGCAGGAGACAGTGCAGAGAAGATGCTGAAGTGCGATTCCGTCATCTCTGTCCTGCTGCTTTTTTTTGACGGCAGAAGTGTCTTTATCTCCGCTACAAAGCTGTCTATGGAATCCACCATAGCACACCCGTGTTTTATGAGCCTGTTTGTGCCCTGGCTCATCATTGAATAGATCTGTCCGGGTACGGCAAACACGTCCCTGCCCTGGTCAAGCGCGTGTGATACCGTGATCATAGTACCGCTGTTCAAAGACGCCTCTGTTACGACCACGGCAAGGGACAGCCCGCTTATGATGCGGTTGCGCTCCGGGAAGTTTACGTCCAGCGGCGGTGTATCCATGGGGTATTCGCTCAGGATCAGTCCGTGCTCTGCTATATCGTGTGCAAGCTGTTTGTTCCCGGACGGGTATATCCTGTTTATGCCGGTCCCCCAAACGCTCACGGTACTGCCCGCGTGTGCTATTGCCGTTTTATGGGCTATTGAATCTATACCCTTTGCCATGCCGCTTACAACGGTGACCCCTTCTTTGACCAGTGCCAAAGCAATCTCCGCGGTAACCTCTTCCCCGTACGGCGAAGGAAACCTTGTGCCGACGATGGCAATGCACGGGGATCGCAACGGCGTGTCAAGCTGTCCCCTGGCATACAAAAAAGGCGGGGGATCGTTTATCTGCTTTAAAAGCGGCGGGTAATACCTGTCAGACAGGGTAATTATGTCTATGCCCTCTTGCCGTATCCTTTTTAAGGCTACCTCTGCCTTGTCGATCCCGTCGAACCGTTTGATCCTGTTGACAACAGACTCCGATATGCCTTCCACCTGCATCAATTCATCGTAAGGTGCAGAGAATACCCTTCCGGGTGTATCGAATGATGCTATGAGCCTTTTGTAGAAGACATTACCGATACCTTCCACCTGTTTCAGTGCTATCCAGGAGAGGAGTTCATCCTTTTTATTTATATCTAAAGACATCGTTCATGCACTTTATACCGAGTCGGCTGAAATCATCAAGTAAAAAAATAAGGCGCATCCGAATTTTTGTGTGGGTAGCCTCCACATATAGCGGTTACACTGGTCTGAAACACAATGTTGGTTTCGTCGGCAACCGCAGACAGAAATTTCATTATTTTCTTTTCCCCGCCATTGATGGGAGGGGATTAAGGGGAGGGTGACTTTCTTGTCTTATTTTCTCAAGTGTCCCTGTTATATTCGTTAATACCTCGTTGTCCCAAAATCTCAACACCTTGTACCCCTGTTGCTTAAACCATGTATCCCTTTGTTTGTCTCTATTTCTTTCAAGTTCCCGTGAATGCTGACTACCATCCAACTCAATGATGATCTTCCTCTCAAAGCAAATAAAGTCTACTATATAGTTGCCTATAGGCTGTTGACGTCTGAATTTAAGACCACCCAATTGTTTTGCTTTCAAATGCTGCCATAACACTCTCTCGGTATCGGTTGATTGCTTCCTTAGGTTTTTAGCGAAAAGAATTAATTTGTTTGGCATATTTTCATCCTGCTTAATTACCCTCCCTTTCACCCTCTCTCAATCTCCCCCATCAAGGGGGAGAGGTAACAAGGAGAGAATAGAAGGGGATTGCCCGATTCATCCACAACTACCTGATTTACATATCATGGGAGCTTAATCCTCAATACCTTTGTATAAAAGGTTTTCTCATCCATAATTTGATACTATACCACTATATTTTGTATAAACCTATTAACAAGTCGGATGCTCCAAAAATAAATAAGATTCCGGGAAAAAAACTCCAAATTCCCACTTTCGTGGGAACGACAAATCACTTGCATCAATTGCGGGCTTCACCTTATGCTCGACATACATTGAAAATAGACACGTGATGTGGTAATTCTTGCTATAAAATGAACTATATCGAGGATTTTAATACCTATCTCAGCGTGGAGAAAGGAGCATCTGCCAATACTATCGATGCCTACCTTTCCGATCTGAAACAATTTTCGGCATACTTAAACACCCTTCATCACGGACAACCGCTTGAATCGGTCAGTATGCTCGAGATCCGGAGTTTTATTGCCTCACTTTTGAAAACGGACAAGAAAAGTTCCGTGGGAAGAAAGCTTGCCGCATTGAAAACATTCTACAAATTTTTATTGAGAGAGCACATTATTGAGATGAACCCCGCCGAACTCATAGCCTTACCGAAAAAGGATAAACTGCTGCCGGGGTTTCTTAATGTTGACGAGGCCTTCGGTTTAATCGAACAGCCCGAAGGCGATACGTTTCTGTCCCTGAGAGACAGGACCATGCTTGAACTGTTTTATGCAAGCGGCTTGCGCGTGTCGGAGCTTGTAGGACTGGATATTGAGAATATAGACATTAATATAGGCTATGTACGCGTTATCGGCAAGGGCAGAAAAGAGCGTGTTGTACCTGTTAATAAAAAGGCCATTGACGTTATAGGGCATTATCTGAAAGATAGAACGAGTTTTTTACAAGGCAGGACTGAAACAGGGGCATTGTTTGTAAACAAGAACGGAAAACGGATCACACGAAGGGCTGTCGGCATGATTGTAAGGAAGTATATGTTGAAATCAGGGATAAACAAACACATTAGCCCGCATTCTCTACGGCATACCTTTGCAACGCACCTGCTTGATGCCGGTGCGGATCTAAGGTTTATACAGGAGCTGCTGGGGCATTCGAGTATCTCCACAACACAGGTATACACGCATACGAGTATGGACAGGCTCATGAAGGTTTATGATGATGCGCATCCGAGGGCACACAAGGGGAAGTAGAAAAAAGGAGAGAGTATGTTTCACGGAACAACAATTATAAGCGTACGGCATAATGGAAAGGTTGTTATGGCAGGCGACGGCCAGGTAACAATGGGCGACACCATCATGAAACACACCGCAAAAAAGGTACGAAGGCTTTATAACGATACCGTGCTGGTAGGTTTTGCGGGTTCGACAGCAGACGCATTTACCCTGTTTAACAGGTTTGAAGGGAAGCTGGAAGAGTTCAGGGGCAACCTTTTGAAGGCCGCTGTGCAGCTTGCCAAAGACTGGAGAACCGATAAAATACTGCGGAGGCTCGAAGCGCTCCTGATCGCAGCGGATAAAACGACCTCCCTTCTGCTCTCCGGGACCGGGGATGTTATTGAGCCCGATGACAATATTATCGCCATAGGCTCCGGAGGAAGCTACGCACTCTCAGCAGCACGGGCAATGATAAAGTATTCCAATCTTGAGGCAAGGGAAATAGCGGAAAACTCAATGAAGATTGCGGCAGAGATTTGTATTTACACAAACAGCAATATTACAATAGAAGAACTATAAAGAGGTAAAACACAATGAGGAAACCGAGAAACGCCGTCGTTCAGGCAGACAAACCCGAACAGATCGAACCG
>CAZJPN010000035.1:0-9296 GCA_964547905.1 uncultured Pseudomonadota bacterium
TCAAACGTATGACGCCTTGAGAGCAGGTTCATCGCCACCAGAATCTCCACCATGACGGCTGATCAACAGGGGTTCCCGGGCTGACAACCGATACTACCTGTACGCTGATATTGTCCTCCGCTCCGGCTTCACGCGCCCTGCTTACTATGGACGTGCATGCTTGTTCCGGTTTGTTTGACCGGACAATTTCAGCCAGATCCGGATCAAGCAGCGCCTCATACGCACCGTCGCTGCACTGCAAAAGCACGTCCTCGGGCCGGACATCTATCTTTAAGAAATCTATGGATGCAAGCAGCTCATAACCGAGATAGCGGGTGAGCATGTGGCGGTTCGGATGCGTCCGTGCCTCTTCGGGTGTGAGGATGCCGTACTGTACCCTTTCCCCGACCCACGTATGGTCCTTCGTAAGCTGCGTAAATACGCCGTCTCGCAGCATGTAGAGCCTGCAATCGCCGATATGCGCGGTGAAGAGTGTGCTGCCGGTTATCGCACTCGCTATCACCGCTGTTCCCATGTGGTATAATTCAGGGACGGTTATGGCCTTCTGGTAGACCTCGAGGTTTGCCTGCTGAATGGCATGCCTGAGATTTTTCATGGATAAGACGGTGCCGGACACAAGGGACATCTCCTTTTCCATCACTTCTATGGCAAGGGTGCTCGCAACCTCACCTGCGTTGTGAGCACCCAGTCCGTCTGCCACAATCATCAAAACGCCGTCTTCATACTGATAGGATGCTATTGCGTCCTCGTTGTTCCCACGTACAGGACCTTTGTCCGTCAGTTGAAAAAATTCAATATGCGGTTTGATCTGATTCATAACTGCTTATACGGTACTCCTATAATGGGACGCCCCGAACGTTTACTGTTCACTGCAACGTACAGCGCACTCCCGATTGCCCATATACCGGCTATCCCGAAACAGATGTACGCCTCACTTTTGGCATCGCTGTTACCAATAATGTAGAGGTAAAGAATTGCCCCTAACATGGCCAAATTCGCTATAAGCCCGAGTGCGGGAATGATCATGTGCTTTATAATGCTGCGTTCCTGTCGCTGCGAAAATGCGACAATCGTCCATACGCATGTCAAACCGTATAGCACAAAGGTCCCTAAGTTAGAAGCGAGGGTTATGCCGGTCAGACCGACGACAGATTGAACACCGACCGCAGCTATGAGCGAGGACACAACGACAAGCACCCATATCGCCCGGTGCGGTGTCGCGAAACGGCCGTGCAGGGAATTCAGCAGTGCCGGCATCTCCTTGTCCTGTGCCATTGCATAACTGACCCGCACAGCGGTATTCATGGCACTCAGGGTTGTTCCGAGTATCGCAAGTGCAACCGTAACAGCTATCGAGATCATCAATCCGAACCCTATACCCCCAAGCAGGCTGTTGCCGATGAGTATCGCCATGTCCCCCATCGGTGCACTCGATGCACCTGCTGCTGCAAGCCCTGTCAGTGTGGTGGTAACAGCGCCGTTGACAGTTGTATTGACCAGTTTTTCGCTGACCATGTAATTTGCCGCGAAGTATTCGAAGAGGTAGGCAAACAATCCCTGGATCACGAGCGATATGATGACGGCCTTTGGAATGTCTCGTTTTGGATTCTTTGCTTCTGCTGCAAATGCCGTGGAGCTTTCAAATCCAACCAGTATGAGTATTGCCAGTGTGGATTGTATGAGTACGCCCTGCAGGGAGTGTATCTTGACAACATCCCATGCACTGGTGAAAGCCCATGTCGCTGCATGTGCCGGGTTATGCAGCCTGTAGATGATAGCTGCAACGCTGAAGCCTATCAACGAGATCAACTGGATGATGTTGATGACCAGTGCCGTCAAAGTCGATCCCGTAACACCCCGGTATGCTATATATCCGGTCCCTGCGGCAAAAGCTATAGCTATGACTGTAAGCTCCGTATTTGTCATGGTATGCCCTGTGAACGCTGTGTATATGTAGCCTATGAGGATTGCCATCATGGCGACCATAACCCCGGGGTATACCCAGTAGAACAGGTGCGCTGCCCATCCGGTCAGCAGTTTTGCAATACGCGCCCATTTATGATGGGTCTTGTTCTCCTGGTCCAGAAAGGCCTTTTCCGCGAAGTAATAGGAGCTGCCGAAACCTGCCTCCGGATAAATTTTCGCAAGTTCTGCATACGACAGTGCCGTGAGGAATGCGAGGATCAATGCAAAGATGATCCCCGACCATATGTCGGAAGCGACCGAAGCTCCGCCAGGGGACGTTGCAGCGGCCTGCATTTGATAGGACATCCAGAGGAATGCACCCGGTGCTATCAGTGCCATTGCATTGACCGTTACGCCGGTCAATCCGAGCGTCGATTTTACCGTTGCTGTGTTTGTTTTTTGTTCACTCATAGTAATCTCCTTTTAAAAGTTTACGTAAATCTGAGTAGTCCATTTCCATGGGCTGCCATTGATTGTCGCATCGTTAAACCAGACAGGCCCGGTGAGCAAACTTATATTTTGAGTCCAGTTAAAATAAAATCCGAAGCCTCCTCCGCCTACGTAGTTTTTACCCGAAGCGTAATCCGCAGCCAGAACGATCGAATTCAGCCAGTCCTTGTTTAAGGTCAGAATGGTCCTGTCGTAACCGACCATCCATCCCTGGTTTTCCGGCTGACCGTTACCGTTCACAAGTACGGCATGATTGCCGTAATAATAACCGGCATGCAGCCTGCCGATGTAGGGAATGGTTTTACCTATGATCACGTCTCCAATGTCGTATGCTGTTGTAGACGGGTTAGTACCGACATCGAATATTCCAACAGCCAGTCCCGGAGCCCCCTTGAACAGGGCGTCTTCCGGTGTTCCTATCTTTGTATTGAACATATAGGGGTCATCGGATGGTTCCATGGCATCTATACCTACCTCCATCTGCACCTTGTTAAACGGTAGGATGCCGATCTCAAAGCCCAGATCCGTAGGAAAAGCGCCCCCGCCGTTTGCTATCTTTTTATTAACGGTGAAAAAATTTCCTATCATCAATTCCGGGACACCATACGGATGAACGTCGATAATACACGGGGTCCAGTACTCTGTAGTTTCCCATGCAAAGCTGCTTGTTGCTGTTCCTAACATTGTAGCCAGTACAATAAATTTTATAAACTTCATTTGTTTCATAAATTTTTCCTCCCGAAGCTTGTAAAAGCATAACGTGTGCCAGTATGCAGTGATACGGTTGAGATGGTGTTCTGATGCGGGTTTGCTGGATACGATGATATTTTCGAAGGGTGTAGAGAAGATTATATTGTAGTACAATGTTGTTGTCTTATTACAATAATGTTGATCCTGTTAGAAACTGAGCAAATTGTGGTTGTACATTAGACCAAGAAGAATCTATCCTCTGTCACTTTGAGCGAAGATCCTATGGCTTTAGATTCTTCGACTGCGCCTCAGAATGACAATTATCAGGCAGCCTCTTTCGTAAACCCCGTTAGAAAGGACGTGGCTTTAAACCCCGTCCTTTCTATGAGGAATTAAAAATTATCATAGTAGCCCCACCATTCCGCCAAAGGCGGATCAGCCCTCTGGCTGGAATGGCGGGGCGTTCTAACGGGATAAAAGGGGAATTAATAAGATTTTCCGAAAAAAAATTTGTACAGAATGCAAAGGAGTTTTATCCTCTACACGGCATCGTTTCCCGTTTCACCGGTTCTTATTCTCAGCACCTCTTCGAGTCCGTACACAAATATTTTACCGTCTCCGATGCTGCCGGTCTTTGCCGTAGATGTTATGATTTTAACTATTTTTTGTACATGCTCGTCGGGTACTGCAATTTCAAGTTTTAGCTTCGGTATAAAATCCGTTTTATACTCCGCACCCCTGTAAAATTCGGTGTGACCTTTTTGCCTGCCAAATCCTTTTACCTCCGAAACGGTCATACCTGCTATACCTTCTTCTGAAAGTGCAGCTTTTACTTTATCAAGCGTAAAAGGCTTGATGATGGCAACTATCATCTTCATAATGTCCTCCTTTATGTTAAAATACGACCTGCTTTTATAAGCATACCATAGCTTAAGGAAGCATGTAGTATGCCATCTGACGGTAAGACATCAAAAAACCCTGTTTTGTGCCTCTCATATAAAAAACCGATACAATATTGTAGCTGTATATCAATAATGTCCTAACCGTATAATCAAAAATGCAAGGTGCGTTGTTTTTATCTACTGATGAAGCAGAGTTCCACGGGCACGTAGGTCGTGTCACAATGTACAAAAATACTTCTTCCCCCTTGATGGGGGAGAAAGAGAGGGGGTGAAATACGTTGATATTTAAGGAATTTATCACCCTCCCTTTGTCCCTCCCATCAAGGGAGGGAAATAAAAAGTGATTATGTCACAGCCTTATGTTCGTGGGTATCTACAAGAACTCCATACCCGGCTTTGATGCAGCTCGTTGCTAAAGGATGTCCAATCATTCGCCAAAAACGGAAAAAATGTTACAGGAAGCATAAGATTTTACTTGACAGGTACATCCATGATGTTTAGTATATCTCTATATCGTGATAAAGGAATACAAGTATGTTGAAAGATTTTATCAGATCGTCAAAAGCATTGTCGGATGAAACAAGGGTGAAAATAAAGATGATCCCTCTCTGCAGAAGGGCGAGAAAAAACTAAAAGGTGTGAACAAGAAGGACATAGCATTTTGCAATACAATAACATGAAGCGGGAAGTTAAGGAAACCCCCGTTAGAAAGATGGAGCTTTCTAACGGGGGGGTAAAGGAGTAACGAACAATGCAGATTAAGAAAATAGAGATCTATGACCCGGTAATGTGTTGTTCAACAGGGCTTTGCGGTCCGGTCGTTGATCCGGTACTGATAAAAGTAAACGATGCTGTGCTGGCATTGAAAAAACAGGGCATTGAGGTGGAGAGGTTCAACCCCGCACATCAAACGAAGGATTTTATGGCAAACAAGGACGTTTCGGATTTACTGCACAAAAGCGGTAAAAAAATATTGCCGATAACCATAGTGAATGGCTCTGTTATTAAAACCGGAGCGTATCCGTCCTACGAGGATCTGTGTAAGGCCCTGGATATTGAACCGTTAAAGCACAAGCCAATAACACTATCGGTACACTAAAAACCGTTGGAAAGGATATGATTTGAACTCACAACCTTTCTATAAGGGCTTAAAAAATTAATCATATTATTCCCGTTAAGAGGACAGACCGTTTCTAACGGGGTAAAACAAGGGGGATGTATGCTGTCACTAACGGATAAGGCATTGGAGAGATTCAAGAAGATTCTCAAGGAACAGGGAAATGAAGGTTACGGGATCAGGATATTTACCGCGGGCGCAGGCTGCTGTGGTCCGTCGTTAGCTCTGGACATGGTTGAACGAGCAGTGGATGGGGATGTGACCATCGAGAAAGATGGGTTGAAGGTTTTTATAGAAAAAGATGCGAACGCGACGCTTGCAGCGGCCTCAATGGATTTTTCTGAACAACGCGGCTTCGTATTAAACGGTATGGCGGAACATACCTGTGATGAGGGATCCTGTGATGAATGTGATGAATAATCATGTGAGAATTAAGGATCTTACTACAGTTGAAAACAGGAAAGAGTTGTTCGTCTCTGCTCATGAAACAACGCTCTCTTCGCTAAACGGAATTATTATGTTAACATGCATCCTTTATCTTTGACGATAATAGAGTATCTGTCCACGCAGTATGCCATGAAAGTATTGCAAGCAGTTCATAGGTATTTCACTTCATTTCGTATAAAACTCTTTCTTTCCTACAGAGGTATAGAATGACAAAATATTTATTTTTTTCAGGAAAAGGCGGTGTGGGCAAAACCACCATGGCATCGGCAAGCGCCGTTCATTATGCAATGAACGGCAAAAAAACATTAATCGTGACTACAGACCCGGCATCGAACCTTGCCGATGTGTTTGAACAGGAGATAGGGCATAAGATAACCCCGGTCAATGGCGTACCAAATCTATGGGCGATGGAGATCGAGCCTGATAAAGCGACCAAAGAATATAAGGAAAAGATCATCGCTCCGTACCGGGAGATCATGCCGGAGGATGTCATTGCATCCCTTGAGGAAAATCTCAGCGGTCCCTGTACGACAGAGATGGCCGCGTTCGACAGATTTATAGATTTTATGGAAGGGGATGAGTACGATATCATCGTATTCGATACTGCTCCGACAGGTCATACCATACGCCTGCTTCAGCTTCCGGTTGACTGGTCCAAACATATTCAACAGGCTGCAGGCGGCAGCGGGCAGACATGCCTCGGTCCTGTTCAGACCATTCAGGACTCAAAGGACAAATATGACAGGGCAACTGCACTGTTGAAGGATACCGAAAAGACGATATTCATATTTGTCATGCGTCCCGAAGAACTATCCCTTTACGAAACACAGCGGGCGTCCAAAGAACTTGAATCAATAGGGATCAATTCCGGTGAGCTTATCATAAACGGCATACTGCCGGAAGAGGTATGCGGTATTGAATTCTTTAAACGGAAATATGATGCCCAGCAGAATATAATCCGTAAGACCGAAAGCGCCATAAAGAAGCCGAAACAGTTTATGCTTTTAAGGGACAATGAAGTAAAGGGATTGAAAGCCCTTCAATCAGTCGCAGAAGAGCTGTTTGACGGAAGAAAGCCGTTATTCCAATCAGGCATCGAACATGCTGCATGGGCCAATGTCTTGTTAGAAAAGCCGGACATCGAAAGCCTGTGGTTGCCGGTGAAAAACATGGCAACAAAATCTCTGTTCTTTACCGGCAAAGGCGGTGTTGGAAAGACTACAATCTCATGCATAGCTGCGCTGTTCAATGCTCAAAAGGGTTTTAAAACCCTTCTTGTTACCACTGATCCTGCAGCACATATAGGTGAGGTTTTGAATGTAAAGGTCGGTGCTGAGCCGGCAAAAGTTACCGGCAACCTCTCCGCAGTGATGGTTGACCAGAAGGCAGCATTCAAAGAGTATAAAGAAAAGGCGCTGGGCGAAGCAAAGGGAAAGTATTCCGATGACATGCTTGCTGCAATGGACGAAGAGTTGAACTCCCCGTGTACTGAAGAGATGGCTGCATTCGACAAATTCATACAGTTTATAGAAAGCAATGAATACGAAACGGTCGTGTTCGATACGGCCCCGACAGGTCATACGCTCAGGCTCCTTGAGCTGCCGTTTGATTATGCAAAGCAAGTCGAGATGATGGCAGGAACAGGAGATAATGCCGGTGTTAAAGACGTTGCCCGGAACAGGTTTAAAAAAATCATACAGACACTCAGGGACAGGGACCGTACTCTGTTTGCATTTGTCCTTTACCCGGAATCAACGCCGATATTGGAATCGTATAGAGCAATGGTTGACCTCAGGAATGCGGGTATAGATACACAGCTTATCGTCGCAAACCTGATATTGACGGACAGGGTATGCATCAACGGCTTCTTCAAGAACAGAAAACGGATGCAGATGAAGTACCTTCAGGAGATAAAGCAAAAGTTCAATCTGCCTGTGCTTCAGTTTCCTCTGATGCAGGATGAGATCAAGGGACTTGAGCTCCTGAAAAAGGCTGTTGCTTTGTTGTGAAAGAGAAAAGCATGCTTAAAATAATGTTCCTGTGCACGGGCAATTCATGCAGGAGCCAGATGGCGGAAGGCTTTGCAAAGGCATTGGGAAAGGGGTTGATAGAGTCCTATAGTGCAGGCGTTATGCCCTCAACTATTCATACAAAAACGATTCAGGTAATGAAAGAGATAGGTATAGACATTTCAAACCGGACATCAAAAGGCATAGACGAAAACCTTTTAAATAAGATGGATATGATAATCACCCTGTGCAGCAGTGCAGAGGCAATGTGTCCCATGACACCGCCGAAAATAAAACGCATCCATTGGTCTATAGATGACCCGAAGTCAGCCACAGGTACTGAAGAAGAAGTTTTGAAGGCCTTTCGAAGAGCGAGAGACGAGATAAAGAAAAAGATAGAAATTCTTGTCGAGGATTTAAAGCGTGTTCAGAAGGTTTCTTGAGAAATTACACAACTTCAGGCTGCTGCCGGTTTTTGTCATCGTCAGTATGGCAATCGGCATTGGTGTCGGCAAGTTGTATGGGATTTCAAACTTTGCCCTTACGCCGCCTATCGACGCAATTAAATCGATAGTTCACGGTACCTACGAATTCAGTATTCCAAACACCCTTGCGCTTGGTGTAGTCGTCGGTCTCTTCATGATGATATATCCTGCAATGGCAAACATTAAGTTTGAAGACCTTGGCAAAGCCGCTAAATCGCCGAAGCAGCTCCTTATCGTAATCTTCTTCAACTATGCAATAGCCCCGTTCTTTATGCTATTGCTTGCAAAGATCTTTTTGGGCAGTGAGCCTGACCTGTATACCGGGCTTATTTTGTACGGACTTGCACCGTGCATCGCAATGGTGATAGTTTTTACCTACCTTGCACAAGGCAATGCACCGCTTGCAATAATACTCGTGGCCTTGAATTCCATTATTCAGATGATGCTTATCCCGCTCTACTCAAAACTTCTGCTTGGCAATGTCCGGTTTGATGTGCTGGTTGTGGGGGAAAGCGTGCTCCTGTATCTTGGAATACCTCTTGTTGCCGGCATGCTGACAAGGTTCCTGGGCGTAAAGAGATTCGGTGAAGCGTGGTTTCAGAAGCTGAAATTCTATCTGGATACCTTATCCATTGCAGGGCTGCTTTTTACGCTCATCGTTATGTTCGCCCTGAAGGGGGACCTAATCCTGAAGGAACCGTTTTTCATAGTGAAGATGGCAGTCCCCATGATCATATTTTTCTTGGCGATGTTTGTAATGGTTTATCTCGTGAGCTGGAGGCTAAAGTTGAATTACGTAGATTCAGTGGCAGTTGCATTCAACTCGACAGGCAGGGACTTCGAGATAGCAATCGCAATAGCCATAACAGCCTTCAATCCGACTGTGGCACTCGCAACGGTTATAGGACCGCTGATCGAGGTCCCGGTTATGCTCGGGCTCGTCTGGTTTGCGAAAAGTACGGAATTGAAGCTCTTTGAAAAGAAAGGGATTGTTTAATATGCGAAAGACATTGGATCATACCATTTCCATCATCAGGAACAGGAAGTGCCGGAAAAGCGATATTGTTGTCCGCTTCCTGGAGAAAGAGGAGATACCGTTTAAGGCGTTCTATCTTGGAGAGGACAAGATAGCGGATGAACTCGCACGAAAGCACGGTATCCTCTCATCGCCCGGCATTATCATAGGTAAAAAAACAATAAATCCATACGATCTCATCGCACAGTGCAAAAT
>CAZJPN010000036.1:0-73134 GCA_964547905.1 uncultured Pseudomonadota bacterium
GGGTATTTGCTCCTCACGCGTCATACCTCACTCAAAGATCCAACCCCGCACATGAGCCGGGGGAATCCAGTTTTTCCCCTTTATCAAGACAGTGTCCCAATCCCCTTTTTGTCACCCTGAATTAATTTCAGGGTCTCATAACCTATTTATTTTATGAGATGCTGAAACAAGTCTGCCCTGATGAATATCAGGGTTCAGCATGACATTTTACCCATTTTGCATATTGTGCTACAGGCTCACAAAGAGCGGCGAAGGGGTTTGTATCCTGCTATCTTCCCCTGACAAGGGGTCTGATCCATTCTCTTTTTCTTGATTTGTCAAAGTAAAAGATTTGACCCCTCTAATTCCCCGGAATCCGGTTCTCATTGCCCTCTTGTATGAGGGGCGGGACTGGAGTGTAATTCATCCACCTTATAAGGGGGATGAAGGGGGTTTTTTATAAACCCTACCTCCATCCTAATATTAAGACCAAGCAGACTTGTCCTTTCTGGCGTGGTTTGGTATATGAAATTCATGGACTTTCGAATTCCCCAAGTAATATCCAAACTGATAGAACGGTTACAAACAAACAGGCAATCTTCTGTTCAAAGTCAAAGAAACCCCTTATCTTTAAGGCATGTGCCTCCCTCAACGAGATCAAAAAATGATTTAACGGAGACTTATCAATGGAGATAAAAGAATACGTTCAGCAATTCATTCCAAGCATGGATAGTTCTGAAAACATCTACGAGCTTTTTCGCGGACTCGGGTATCCGGCGGATAAAATCCTTGATCCGACATATAAAAGGAAGATAGACGAGTTTGAATTCGCTCAAGAAGAAAGAGAAAAGATCAAAGCAATCTACACTGTTTTTAACTACGATAGCAAGCTCCAGATATTCCTTGTCGAGGCAACGCATCTTCCCGCCAGCTTTGTAAAATATCTTGTAAGACGCTTCTCAGACAAATACCTTCGCTTTCTTCTGATATTGACCGCAGACTACGGAGAATACATATTTGTCCTGCCTGAGTTTGAGCAAATCGAGGAGGGTAAGCATAGACTGAAGCTGACCAAACTGATTTTCGACAGGAAAAACACCTATCATACTGACCTGCTTACTATCTCGAATATTGCACTTACCGGTCAAGAAAAGAACTGGAAGGATATCTGGCTAATATGGGAAAAAGCATTTAGCGTGAAAAGGGTAACCGACGAGTTTTTTGAGGACTACAAAATGGCATTCTTTGCTCTGAGAGAGACCTTCGAAAGCCAGAAGATTTCGCTCAAGAATGCACATGAGCTTTCGCAGCAGTTCCTCAACAGGCTGATGTTTCTTTATTTCCTTTCAAAAAAGCATTGGCTGAACAATGATACCAAGTTCATAAAATGGTACTGGACGCGATACAGGGAAGAGAGAAAAAGCGGCGGGGCCGCAAAAAATACGTTTTATGAAAACTGGCTCAAGGCTTTATTCCTTGAGGCATTCAACAATAATTTTGTATTCAATAGCTCATCTGCCCTTCCGCATGATGTAAAGCAGATCCTCGCTGAGGCGCCATACCTTAACGGCGGACTCTTCCGTAGAAATATACTCGATGACCTGTCATTCCATATAAGCGATGAGCTTTTCGAGAAGGTTGCGGGCTTCTTCGAAAAATACAATTTTACCATCCGCGAGGACCTTCCGCTCGAAGTAGAGGTTGCTGTAGACCCTCAAATGATCGGTTATGTGTATGAGTCGCTTTCCAATGTCGCGGAAGAGATTTACGAAAGGCAGGACCTCGGCATTTTTTATACCCCCACGGTAGAAGTCAACTTTATGTGCAGACGGTCTCTTGTTGAATATCTTGCCAGCCATATAGCCGAGCTACCCAAGGAGCAAATTTATAAATTGCTTTTTGATGAAGATAAGAAAATGGTTACAGATTATATATCAAAAGAAAATCTCTGGTATAAGCTTGAGGAGGCCCTTGACAACCTTGCTGTTATCGATCCCGCATGTGGAAGCGGTGCATTCCTCGTCGGCATGCTCCATGTGCTCGTGGAACTCTACAAGCTCACCTATACTCAGATCAAAAGAGAAATAACCGAGTTTGAGCTTAAAAAGAAGATCATAGGGAATTCACTGTATGGTGTGGACGTCATGCCGTGGGCTGTTCATTCGGCAGAGCTCAGGCTCTGGCTGCAGCTTATCATTGAAGAGGACATCCCGTATGAACAAAGAAAGCTCTACCCACTCCTTCCAAATCTCAATCTGAAACTCAGGGTAGGAGACTCTCTTGTTCAAGAGGTTGGAGGCATAAACCTTCACTTGAGAGATAGCAGGCTATCTCCGGCAATTAAAAGAAAACTATTGTCTCTGAAAACAGAAAAAGAAAAATATTACAACAATGACCCGACCGCAAAATTCAAAAGCCCGGAGGTACTCCTTCAGGAAGAGCTTCGGATATTCGGTGAGATATTGGGTGACAGAGTTGTAACACTCAGCAAAGAAGTCCAGAGTCTGGAGGGCGAGAAACAAAAGGTACAGATGGAGATGTTCGATGTCGGCAAAAAACAAGATAAGCAGAAGCTGTTGTTCGAAGAACAAATAAAACTGAAAGAACAAGAAATTGAACATCTGCAAGAAACAGGGCGTAAATTGAAGATACCCGGACAAAAGCCCTTTGTGTGGGACATAGACTTTGCCGAGATTTTCGGTGACAAGGGTGGTTTTGATATCGTTATCGGCAACCCGCCTTATGTGCGGCAAGAAAAAATCGCACCGCCAAACAAGCTGAAGGCAGAGGTAACACTTGAAGATAAGAGGGAATACAAGGAAAAGCTCCTGCACTCTATCCAGATACATTACCCTTTTGTGAACAAGATCAACAAACAAAGCGATCTCTATATCTATTTCTACTTCCATGGACTTTCCCTTTTGAATGAAAGCGGAACATTCTGCTTTATCACTGCTAATTCATGGTTGGATGTAGGGTATGGTAAAGAACTTCAGGAATTCCTTCTCAAATACTGCCATGTTAAAGCAATATATGATAACGAGGCAAAACGCAGCTTTGAACATGCGGATGTCAACACGATTATTGCGCTTTTGGATGCTCCCCATACAGATAAACCGGATACATGGACTGCATTAAACAAGGCAGCGCGCTTTGTCATGTTCAAAAAACCTTTTGAAGAAGCAACAAACACAAAAAATCTCCTCGCTATAGAGAAGGCTGATTCTATTCATAAAACCGAAGCATACCGTGTTTATCCGGTAAAACATGAAGCGCTTTTTGAAGAGGGATGGGCACAACCGGAAGAAGATATGAAAGAGACTGCTCAAAACGCCGAAGTCGCAGCGGTTAAACGAAACAACAGTCAGCTTCTTTCTGTGAGAAGCGAAGCATCGAAACAATCCCGTACCCTGCTCAAAGGAAAATTCTTCTCAGGCAAATACGAGGGCAACAAATGGGGCGGCAAATATCTGCGTGCACCGGACATATTTTTCACTATCCTCGAGAAGGGAAAGGACAAGCTTGTCAGACTTGGAGATATTGCAGAAGTAAGATTTGGAATAAAAACTGGATGTAACGAGTTTTTTTATCTTCCCAGTAAGCATTTTGATATTAAAAAAGATGGCAAGTACTTTGAACTTATTCCGAAACATGACGGGGCACCGAAGGGAATCAAAATTGAGGAAGAGTATTTAAGACCGGCAATTATTTCTCCACGTGATGTGAGCAAAATCGCTTTTCGTGTAAAGGATATTGAAAAATTCATTTTCTTGTGTCACGCCGATAGAAAAAGGGAAAGCACTGGTGTTCAAAAATATATCAAGTTCGGAGAGGAACACAAGTTCCACTTCGGATCAACTCTGAAAGCGAGGAATCCTTGGTGGCAAATTAAAGAGCACAGAAATAATAAGCTGATCTGGGCTATGATGCATGCGAGGCGCCACAATGTCCTTTACAACCCTGATGGTTGTGAAGTGGATCATAATTTCTTTGAGATTATTCCTCACAGACAAAGTTCAAATGAGAACCTTATAGGACAAGCTACTGCGACTTTATTGATCTTTATTAAGGAACTTTATGGCAGGGCATATGGCGGTGGTTCAGGTCCTATAAAGAATGAAGGTACCGATATAGTCCAGTATCTTGTTATAAACCCAGAAATGTTTCCACATGCCAAACAAAACGAGTTTGTAAAATCATTCAAAAAAATGCTTACACGAGAAATAAAAGATGTGTTTATCGAGCTTGGTATTGACCCCGCCCAACCGATCCGTGAGCAAATGCCAAATCCTCTTCCGGACCGCAAGGCCCTTGATGACATTGTTTTTGATGTGCTCGGCTTGACGCAGGATGAACGGAACGAGGTGTACTGGGCTGTCTGCGAGTTGGTCCAAAACCGCCTTGCTAAAGCAAAGAGTGTATGATAGCTAATTAACAAATTCAAAAGATGGTTTTGGCTAATCATTTTATGAAAAAGATAAGGAATTGCCTTTCACATAATTGACAAATTATAATAAATGAAGGATAAGATTTAGAAGGGAGGACGGGAATGAGGTTTTGTTTTAATGAGCTCAAATCGGCTCAGGCTGCATCGTTACTTATATCACTTCATGGCGGGGAATTAAATTATATGGTTCTTATAAAACTCCTGTATCTTGCCGATCGTCAGACCCTTCTGGAGCATGGATATACAATAACGGGTGACAGCTTTGTCTCCATGCCAAGAGGGCCCGTATTGAGCAGAATTTATGACCTTATTACCGTGGGCAGGTACAAAACAATTACCCCGTGGTTTCGCTATATTTCCGAGCCGAAGAATTATAAAGTCAGGCATGCGGAGCATGCCCCGTCAAGGAGAGACGAATTGTCGAAGTATGAGACGAGGGTGCTGCAGGAAATATACAAGAAATATGAGGCAATGGATAAATGGGATCTCGTCGACCTCATGCATACACTGCCGGAGTGGGAAGACCCTAAGGGTTCATCGCTGCCGATAGATCCTCAAAACATCCTCCGTCTTGAGGGTATAGCTCCCGAAAAGATTGAACAGTTCATCAGCCATGCCGAAGAAGTGTGTTTTTTAGATAACGACCCGGTTTAACATGAAAACCGGAGATACCTTTGTTCTCAGGCTTCCGAACAAAATACCTCATCTCTGGATCATAATCTCCGACCACACACCCAACAATGAAGTTGTTATTGTAAATGTAACAACAGCCGATCTATCATCGGATAGTTCCTGCGTCATTACGCTTGGCGAGCATCCATTTATCAAACATGCGTCTGTGGTAGCTTATTATTATGCAAGGCTCATAGCTCTTGAAAAAATAACGGAATGGAAAAACAAGCACTATTACGAGTCGTGGCCGCCGGTCAAGCCTCCGCTATTAAGGAAAATTCAGCAAGGGGCAATTGATTCCGACTTTACTCCACAAAAGATTCAGGAGATTATAAGAAGACAAATGGAAAAATATGATAAATAATTATGCCATAATATCATGATCCCCCAAAAAATAATAGATAATAGCGGTATAAAACTGGCCGCATTCATTAACAGCGTCCTGCAAGAGATACCCAATACCAGCTTCGACATAGCAACCGCCTTCTTCAATATTCAAGCTTATGCATTTATAAAAAATAATGTGCAGGGGGTTAAGCATTTTCGTCTGTTGCTCGGCAAGGCACCGGAAATTAGAAATGATACTACCCTTGGCGATGTTCTTCTTGAGATACTACAGAAGGAGATGGAAGGGTTCGATCTATCAAAGGAGAATAACAGCCTTGTAAAGGAGTTTATAGGCTTTCTCAGGAAAGAGAATGTTGAAGTAAAGCTTTACGATAAAGAGTTTCTTCACGGGAAAGCATACATATTTGACCAGCTTGTGATAGTGGGCTCATCAAACTTTACACCTGCCGGACTTACACACAATACAGAGCTAAATTCCGTCTCGCTTGAAGCGGAAGCCCGGTATGTAAGGACAAACTGGTTTGATAAGTTCTGGAATGAAGCTTTTGATTTCAAGCCCGAGCTTATCAAGCTCCTTGAGGCTTCAAGGTTTGGGAATAAAGAATACACGCCTTTTGAGGTTTATATAAAATCACTGTATGAATTACAAAAAGAAGACATCAAAGCTGCCGATAGCAAAGCAGAAGAATTCCGTCCGTCTTCAAAGGTCAACCTCGCAGAATTTCAGGAAGATGCAGTCAGGAGGATATTCAGCCGTCTTAGGAAGTACAAATCTTGCATGGTTGCGGACTCTGTAGGTTTGGGCAAAACGTGGATCGCAAAAAGAGTTATTGAAGAGTTCGGTTTTTATAAGAGAAGGAGATTCCTTATCGTCTGCCCGGCTCAGTTAAAGCAAATGTGGAGGAATGAAGTCAAAGACCTCATACTCGCAGATAGCATCCTGTCTCAGGAAGAACTTGCATCTACAGAATATCTGAAAAAGGCTGAAAAAGCTGTTGGCGGTAACCTTGAAGAAATCTCTTTGATAGTAGTTGATGAGAGTCATAACTTTAGAAATCCGCTCTCAAATAGATGGGAAAACTTCTTTACTCTTATGGCTGATCATATAGCAACAGTGAAAAGGAGGCCATACATCGTTTTCCTTACTGCAACTCCAATAAATAATACCATCTGGGACCTCTACTGGCAGGTGATGCTTTTGACCCTCATGGATCATAAATCGTTTCTGAAAGAGGGCATTTCCGATCTCTTCAAGTTCTTCAAGAATATCGATAAGCAAGGCGATCCATCGCTTCTGAACGATCTCATGAACGAAATATCCATACGGAGAACCAGAGATTACATAAAACAGAACTACCCTGATGCAGAAATTAATAACCAGAAGATTATTTTTCCCGAAAGAGTCCTTGAGAACATAGATTACAAGCTGAATAAAACCTATAAGGGGCTGTACGGCGAAATCTCCCGAATAATAAGTGAAAAATTGACCATGGCTTACTACAGAGTTCTTGAATACAAAAAAACTGAGAAACTTTCGTCTGCTGAGGAGATGGCACTGGGAAGGATGATAGCGTTGGATGGCATTTTTAGGACAATCCTTTTAAAGAGGCTCGAAAGCAGCGTAGAGGCATTTAGGAAAAGCATTGCAACCCATGTCAGATTTCTGCAAAAACTGAAGGATTATATGAAAAAAGATAAGCTTCTTACCAAACAAACTTTCTACAAGTATATATCGAATCTGAACGAAGAAACCGAGGAAGAGTTTGCGGAAGAACTGGAGGATATCAATCTTGATGACTATAGAGAAGAAGAGCTGATCGGGGATATTGATAAAGATATAGAATTGTTTGTCGAGATGGGCAAAAAGGTTGATACGATAGACGAAGATGCTGATTCAAAGCTGAAAAGATTGAAGAAATATCTTCTCGATCTCAGCAAGAATGGGCAGATTGTTGTTTTTACGTACTATGCTGACACCTTGGACTATATTTTTCATAATATCAGTAAAGATCCTTCATTCTCAAAAATAAAAATTGAAAAGATATCCGGCAGGATAACTTCCAGTACAAGACGTGCAGAGATTGTAGATAGCTTTATGAACGGCAAGACCGGTATACTTATGAGTACCGATGTCCTGTCGGAAGGTATGAACCTGCAAAAGGCGAAGTATCTTATCAATTACGATCTGCACTGGAACCCAACGAGAATGATCCAGCGGGCCGGCAGAATCGACAGGATAGGTTCCTCATTTGAAAAAATATTTGTTTATAACTTTTTTCCCGAAGAAGAACTCGAAGATCTTTTACGCCTCGTAGAGATCCTTGAAAACAAAATAAGAAACATTGATAGTTCCATCGGACTTGATGCCACTGTTTTAGGAGAGGCGGTCAACCCCAAGGTCTTCGGGATATTAAGGAAGATAAAGGAAAAAGATGAGACGGTATTTGAGGAATTGGAAAAAGAAGTCTTCGGTGGAGGAGAGAAATTCTATCAGCCACTGATAGATTATCTCAAAGCAAAGACGTCTGCAGAATTGGATGCCATCCCTCTCGGGATACACAGCGGACTTAAGAAAGGTTTTAAAGGAATATTCTTTTATTACAAATATGGCGATGATTTTCATTTCTGGTATCTTTATGACCTTGTTACCGGGAAGATGCTCAAGAATAAAACAAAGATATTGGATTACATTGTTTGCCCTCCTGACGAAAAAAGGGTTATCCCTGCTTTTTTTGAAAAGGTATATGAGATTAATACGGAAATAATGAAAGATATCGAAGAAACTTATAAGGAAGTGGAACAACAGGGGAACGTAGATCCGAAGATTGTCGCACTAACCGGAGATAAGAATAAGAAATTTATTTATGCAATCATTCGAGAGATAGATTTGCGCATGAATGATTATTTGCTCGATTTACCGGAAGGTGAGGAAATCGAAAAAACGTGGGAAGCGACACGAGAGAAGTTACTATCTGTCAGCCTTACAAAAAAAAGACTCCAGAGTCTGAGAGCGATATGGAGAAGCTATATGAGGGAGCATAAAGACTGGAAGAAGCTCCTCAATGATATTTCAGAATTCCTTGAAGGAAAACTGTCAATGGAAAAGGAAAAAATTCAGGTCTATAATCCAAAACTGCTTAAATTGGTTGCGATCGATTTCGTATCATAACCTGCTCTATTTACTTAAAATTTATTTGATCTATCCGTTCCCCCGTTCTTTAAATGCATTGCCTGTTGTACAGGATTTGTTGTATAAAATAAGCATATGAGTTCATTTAAAGATATTGCATGGGATATTTTAAAGGAAGCCGGTAAGCCGCTGCATAGCAAAGAGATTACGAAGATTGCATTAAATAAAGGCTGGCTTAAAACAGCAGGGAAAACACCTGAAGCTACAATGAATGCTCAGCTTATTGTTGATATAAACGCAAAAAAGGATAAATCACGGTTCATAAAGGCTGGACCTTCTGTTTTTGGACTAAATAATAATTTTATCGTACCAGAAAAAAAAGAGATAATAAAAGAAGAAAAGCTTTATAAAATCTCCAAGGATGTCTCCACAAAACAAAAAGGTGATATTGCAGAAGCAAGGATAGCGGAGCTTATCACCCTTTATGGTGATACTACCTTATCCTGTTACAAACCGCTGTCTGATGATGAAGGGATCGATCTGATTGTAAAGGAAAAGGGCAGTTTAAAAACAATGTACATCCAGATCAAGAGCCGTTTCGGTGATAATCCGGATGAAATATTTACTGCAACTACGAAAGCTGCATCCATTGCTGACAATTATTCAATGGCTGCGGTTTTCTGTTTCTTTGATACAGAAGAGGGAGACCTGTGGGATTATCTCTGGTTTGTGCCTGCTCCAGATCTAATAAGATATGCAAATAAGCTTACTGGCGGAAAGTTTCTTGGATTTGTAGCGGGGAGGAAAAAAAAAGAATCGAATAAATGGGATGATTACTTGATTGATAAACGTGGGTTAGCAAATCGCATCATTACCCAGATGAAAAGGATATAAAAGAGCATCGGGCACAGCCTTTGAAATGTGAAATAAGGCAAGTGGTTGACCCGCGTTAGTCAGGTCTAAAGCATAGTTTTCATTGCCCTCCATTTCTTAATAAAGGACGACATAAGAGGATTTACACAGCCCTGTTTCCCCTTTTGATAGAGGGGCCAAAGACAATACCACGTCCCGCCGCAGGCGAGACGGAACGCAGAGAGGGCTATCATGCCAGGTGGTCGTGTATCTCTCTCGCAATGCTTAGCGGTATGCCCGTGCGCCGTGTAATCTCATCCGGCATTGTATTTCTGATCTCATCGATATTTGCGAATATCGACAGCAGGAGCCGTTTCCTTTTGACTGAAACGCCCGCAATGCCGTCAAGCCCGGACGCAAGTCCGGCCTTTGACCGCAGCTTTCTGTGGTACGTGATTGCAAACCTGTGTGCCTCATCACGGATGCGTTTTAAAAGCATGAGCGGTTCAGAGCCATGTGCGAGGTCAAGCGGGTCTTTCCTGTTCCGCAGGTATATCCTTTCCTCTTCCCTGTTTACCCTGTTCGGGCTGGCACCAGGCTTCAGCCCGCGGTCCCTGTTGTAAGGATTGGACAGCGGACTATCTTTATGGATCTTTGCAATGCCTATAACATCCGGCTCATGAATGTCGAGTTCTTTGAGCACATCGAGTGCTATGCTCAACTGCCCCTTTCCGCCATCAACAAAAAGTCATGGGGTCTGCCCTTGAAATGTGAAATAAGGCAGGTGGCGGGCCCTTGTTAGACAGGTCTAAAGCATAGTTCTCATTGCCCTCCATTTCTTAATAAAGGACGACATAAGAGGATTTACACAGCCCTGTTTCCCCTCTTGATAGAGGGGCCAAAGACAATACCACGTCCCGCCGCAGGCGGGACGGAACGCAGAGAGGGCTATCATGCCAGGTGG
This sequence comes from uncultured Pseudomonadota bacterium, assembly GCA_964547905.1. Lineage (GTDB taxonomy): Bacteria > JAMCPX01 > JAMCPX01 > JAMCPX01 > JAMCPX01 > JAJYLM01. The sequence continues at coordinate 10,393 of CAZJPN010000036.1, forward strand.
TCGTGTATCTCTCTCGCAATGCTTATCGGTATGCCTGTGCGCCGCGTGATCTCTTCCGGCATTGCGTTCCTGATCTCGTCTACATTTGCGAATATCGACAGCAGGAGCCGTTTTCTTTTCTCAGAAACGCCCGCAATGCCGTCAAGCCCGGACGCAAGCCCGGCCTTTGACCGCAGCTTTCTGTGGTACGTGATTGCAAACCTGTGTGCCTCGTCTCTGATGCGCTTTAAGAGCATAAGCGCTTCGGAGTTCCGGATGATGTTGATCGGGTCTTTCCTGTTCCGCAGGTATATCCTTTCTTCTTCCGTGTTCACCCTGCCACGGGAGGTATGGAATGACTGCCCCTCCGCCGTACTGTCCCTGTGGATCTTCGCAAGGCCGATAACGTCCGGCTGCTCAATGCCGAGCTCCTTCAGAACATCGAGTGCTATGCTCAACTGCCCCTTTCCGCCGTCAACAATAATGAGCGACGGTATGTCTGCCTTATCCCTGAACCTCCTGCTCAGCACCTCGTGCATCATGGCATAGTCATCCGGCCTGCTGACCTCCCTGAGCCGGTAATGCCTATATTTTGCCTTTACTGGAACGCCGTTCTCAAACCGCACCATGGAAGACACGCTGTTCGTACCGAGGATATTCGAGTTGTCGAAACACTCTATGGTTGCGGGTGCATGCCTGAGGTGCAGTATGTCCCGGAGCCCTTCAATCGCGGACAGGGCTGTTGCTTGTTTTTGCAGTGACAGGTGAAGATATTCTGCTGCGTTTTTTTCAGACAACCTGATGAGTTCACGTTTTTTCCCTGCCCTCGGTATTTCAATACGCACTGCCCTGCCCTTCACGTCCGACAGGTGTGACTGAAGGATGCCCATATCCGTCAAGGGGAAGGGCAGGCAAATGATGTCCGGAATAAAGTGGCCGTTTTCGTAATACTGGCTGACAGCCGAACCCAGGAGTTCTTCCGTATCGAGCGGGGTATCTTTGAACAGGTAGTTGAATGAATTCAGCAGTTGTCCGTTGCGTATAAAGAGACCGTTGACCGCAACAGTCTGCCCTTCGGACGCCGTGGTAAAAATATCCATATCAACGGCGCTTGAGGTCTCTACCTTCTGCTTTTCAACGGTTTTCTCTATGTTCAGGATAAGGTCACGCATCTGGGCTGCCTTTTCATAATGCTCCAGCCCGGACTCCGTTTTCATGTGTGCTTTCAAGGCTTTGATGACTGCGCCGGTTTTTCCCTCGAGGAAGAGCCGGGCCTGCTGTACATGTTCCCGGTAGTCCTCCTGCGTTATGTGGCCCGCACACGGAGCGGAACACCGCTTGATCTGATACTTCATGCACGGCCTTATCCTGTTCCTTAGCTCGGCGTCCGTACACGTCCTGAGCTGGAACAGGTCTGTGATCAGCTTGACTGTTTCCCTGGCTGCGAATGCCGAGGAGTAGGGCCCGAAGATCAGGGAGCCGTCCCGCGCAGGCCTTCTCACGACCTGGATGCCGGGGAATTTGTGGTCCGTGGATATGCGTATGTTAACATAGCTCTTGTCGTCCTTTAAACGGATATTGTACCTCGGCTTGTGCTTCTTGATAAGGTTGTTCTCAAGCAGGAGTGCCTCTTTCTCGGTGTCCGTCAGCATGAATTCTATGCGGTTTATTCTGGGTTTTAGGAAATTTATAAAAGGTCTGGCATCCGGCGATGCCGTAAAATAAGCCCTTACCCGGCTGTTCAAATCTACGGCCTTGCCTATGTAGAGCACTGTGTCTTTTGTGTCCTTAAATATATAAACACCGGGTTGTTTCGGCACAACCCCGAGCTTTTCATGGATATGTTCATCTACCTCTATCATTCCTCTTATTATAATTTAAAAATCCTGTTTTGCAATGGCTCATGAATGCCCCGGTGTTTGCATATCTTCAGAAAAGTGTGTATATGAGTTATCCGAGGAGACGATGCATGGAGGGAATCACTGTTTTTTATCCGATGTACAATGAAGAATTATACATAAATAGAGCTGTGGAAGCTGCAAAAGAGACATGCGATCTCATGCTTGAAATAAGAGAAATATCGGATTACGAGATTCTCCTTATCGATGATGCTTCAACAGATGCGACGGGACGGATAGCGGATGTACTTGCCGGAAAAAACAAAAGAATAAGGGTAATTCACCATCAAACCAACAGAGGGCTCGGGGGTGCTTTAAAAACAGGTTTTTATAATGCAAAAATGGATGTGATTTTATACTCTGATATAGATCTTCCATTTGACATGATGGAGATGAAAAAGGCTTACAGGCTCATGAGGTATTATGATGCTGATATAGTAGCTGCTTTTAGGTTTGACAGGACGGGGGAAGGGCTGAGAAGGCTAATCTACTCTTATGTTTACAATATGCTTATAAAAATATTGTTTCATATGAGGATAAAGGATGTTAATTTTTCATTTAAACTCGTAAAAAAGGAGATTTTGGAATATTTAAATCTGAAATCAGAGGGTAGCTTTATAGATGCGGAACTTCTGATTAAAGCACGGAGATACGGATTTAAAATTATACAATTCGGGACGAATTATTTTCCCCGAACCCGAGGTATTTCAACCTTGTCAAGCTCAAATGTAATTATTAAAATCCTGAAAGAAATATTCTCCATGTACAAAGAGATCAAATCAATTCAGCCGGTTGTTAAAAGACGATGACAAAATTCCTTATTGTGAATGCCGATGATTTTGGATTATGCAGGGAGATTTCAAAAGGTATTATTAAGGCGTACTCAGATGGTATTGTTACGGCAACATCTGTTGTGGTCAATGGCAGATATTTTAAAGAAGGTATATCCCTTCTGGAGGACTCAGGTATTGATGCAGGCATCCACCTTACATTCACTGGCGGTGAAAAGCCCATTTCTGGCAATATCCCCGGACTGATTGATAGCAATGGATTCTTTTTGAAAAGCTACAGAGAGGTAATCCCGAGGATTATATTGGGACGTTTTGATCGGAATGCACTTAAGAAGGAATTGTCACAACAGGTAAGCCTCTTGTTGGATAACAATATATCTGTAAGTCACATCGACAGTCATCAGCACCTTCACCTTTTACCCGGGGTAAGAGATATCGTCATAAGGCTTGCACAGCAATTTAAGATACGGTGGATAAGGGTGACGTGTTCAAAAGGAATAGGTATGAAGGGTCTTGGAATAGATATGTTAGGCCGGGCACTGAAATCAAAATTAAAGTTACAGGGTATAGGATTTACAGACAGGTTCATAGGCCTTGAAAAGGGCGGTTATATGGATGAAACCAATCTATCAAGCCTGCTCAAAAAGATAGCCAACAATGGCGTTACTGAGCTCATGGTTCATCCTGGTTATGATGCGTCAGCAGATTATGACTGGGGGTATACATGGGAGGAGGAACTAAAAGCCCTTACCTCTGATACTACAAAGGGATTGATAAAAAGCATCGGCATAACGTTGACGAGCTTTAAGGGGATTATGTGAAGGATAAGAAGTATGCATATTTAGCCTTGGCTGTAATTGTGGGGTTTCTTCTATTCAGGATCTTTTACATAGCGACGACCCACTATACGCTCTCGCAGGATGAGGCGTATTTCTGGGACTGGTCAAGGCATCCTGCATTAAGCTACTATGACATGGGACCCATGATTGCATGGATTATAGCCTTTTTTACGCATATACTCCCCCTGTCCGCGTTCTCTGTCCGGCTCGGGGCACCGGTATTTTCAGCCATGACTGCTATTGTGATCTATATGCTCACCGTTGAAGTCACGGGATCGAGCATGCTTGGGTTCTGGGTGGTATTGTTGTTCCATATCCTTCCCATCGGCATGGCAGGTGGCATTATCATGACGTACTATTCCCCTCAGGTTTTCTTCATGTCATTAATGGCACTTTTCTTGTGGAAGCTTATAACAGACGGCAGGCCCTGGTGGTGGTACTTGATCGGTATGAGTGCAGGGCTTGGATTGCTGTCGCACCACATGTTTATCTTTTTTACGGCAGAGGTCGGGCTGTTTGTACTTCTTTCACGCAACAACCGGAAATGGCTGAGCCGCAAAGAACCATACCTTGCTCTCCTGATAGAGCTGATCGTTGCAAGTCCCATCATGATCTGGAATGCAATGCATGACTTTGTTATGTTCAGGCATGCTATTGGTATGATGTCAGAGGCACATAATATTACATTTACACTGTTTGAATATATCGGGGGACAGGCAGGCATAGGAGCAGGGTTTTTCTTCCTTGCTGTTGTGTATGGCCTTATCGTTAGCGGGTACCGTGGCATAAAATTTAAAGATGATAAGTACCTGTTTCTGTTCTGCTTATCTGCACCGGTTATACTTTTCATAGCCATTCTCAGTATCGGCGGCAGGACAGAACCGAACTGGCCTGTATCAGGATACATAACAGGGTCTATCGCAGCCGTAGATATACTCTATGAAAGGTATAAAAAGGGTAATCATCTTATCCGTTTGCTTATAAATGCAGGCCTTGGATTGACTATATTTCTCTGTGTACTCGCCTCTATATTTGCATATTATCCTTCTGTTATGCATGCCGTGGGTATATATATACCACCGGATAGGGATCCTACGAACAGGCTGTATGGATGGAAGGAACTCGGGAGGAATGTATCGGATAAATTGCAGGATATGCCGGCCGGCAGCTTCGTTGCAACCGGGGAGTACGGGCTCAATGCAGAGCTTGCCTTTTATATAAAAGGGAATCCACAGGTTTACGAGATTCCCGTTAACCGTCGGTTTAGTCAGTATGATTTTTGGAACAACTTCAGGGCGGTTAAAGGTAAAGATGCTGTTTATGTTGGATATGGACCCATAGGAAAACAGACCTATAGACTATTTAACAAGGTAAATTTTGCAAAAGAACTTGTAATCCGAACCCGGCACGATAATGCCATACGCTTCACCTTTTATATCTACAAGTGCTATGGATATAAGGGAACAGCAAAAGAGCTGGCAACATTTTAATCCCAAAAGAATTTCTTGTTGTATTTTTTGTTTATCTAACCTCTTCAACCCTTTTATGGTCAATGTACAAGAGATATCCCTTTATCTTTTTTGTTGGATATATATCCGAGATTATATCCATATACTCTTTTACCTGTTTTTTATGTTTATCGATGTCCTTTAACCCGCCGGTTTTATAATCGACAATGATTGCCTCGGTTTGATTTACAATAAGCCTATCTATTCTCTTTAAATCCCCGTGCCTGTCTACGACCTCTTTTTCCGTGAAAATGCCCGAGGATGATCCAGAGGTAAACCAGGGCTTAGTCTCTTCAAGCGCGAGCGACAGCAATATAGTATCAACAAGTGCTGGCTGATTTTGTATTGTTTGTTCTTGAATTGTACCAAGAAACTCTATCAATCTTTCTCTTGTATCGGTATCTCCGCTCGTTATCCTTGAAAGAATATCATGAATTATATCTCCCCGCTTTTCTTCATTATAATTTTCCAGTGCCGCAATGTCGGGTTGTTTTACATAGATATGGTTTTGCCAATGGGTGGATGCCTGTGACTTTTTTCGAAAGACATCATCTCCCTCTTTTTCTTGTTTTTTTAAAACAGTGTGTGCTCCTTGTTCATATCTGCTGTTTGCATCGAGCTTATGCTCAAACAAGTTATAAAGAGGATCTTTTTTATCCTGTATGAAGATGTAGAGTTCTTTTTGTGCTCTGGTTACTGCCACGTAAAATGCATTGAGTTCATCCATGAATGATAAGGACTGCTCTTTTATATAGGCATTGATAGATGCATCATCAGTCTTGATGCTCTGGATTATGCTTCGATGTAATTTATTTGTGTAGGATAAATTAAGTTTATTGGGTCCTTCTATGATGAGCATGTTTTGTTTGTCACTGCCGTTCTTTCGAAGATTTAATGATGCATAAGGGATGATCACGACTGGAAACTGAAGCCCTTTTGACTTATGTATGGTCAAAAGCTTAACGGCATCCATCGATGTCATGTTTACAAAAAAGCCAGCATCGTCTTTTTCTTGAGTCTTCCAGTGATCAAGAAGGCTATCAAGATTATTCTCACCCTCATCCTCTCGCTCTTTGAGCATACCAAGCAGGTGCATAAAAAATCCTATTGACGACCCAAAATTCTCATGGATTTTGAATCGTCCGATGAACTCATGAACAATATCGTATGCCGGCAGATACCCGACTGCATTTAAAAGCGGCTTTATGAATTCGTCCCATAATTTAGGTTGCCATTCTTTAAAGGCTATGTAGAGATAAGCCTCTCCTCGTTGATGAAGCAGCCAATCATATATCAGATTCGTTTTCACAGTAGATACCTTATTGAATATTTCCCCGGAAATAAAACCGATAAACGAAAGGCCGTCGAGCGGGTTATTCAAGAAGCTTAAAAATGATATTACTTCCCGGATCAGAGTATGTTTCCTTATATCGAAGCCCTGTGTGGATTGGACAGGTATACCATTCTGTTTCAGTTCGCCTGAGAGCGACTCTATTTGCGCGTTTTCTCTAACAAGGATGGCAATGTCTGAGTAAGAAATACCCTTATCATGTAGACTTACGATAACACCATTGATTCTTTTTACGAGTGCATATTCATATGCAGACTGTTCGACATCATTGATATCCGACCTACCTTCATCAGGTGATGTTGCAGTCTCTGTGTTTGATGGATTGTCCTTGGAATTACTATGTTCAATGAATAAATATCCTGCATCGTTTGGGGATGTATCGTTATGTGGTAAGGACTGTGCTGAATCCCTGTATATTGTATCTATAAGTTCTTTAATCTGTGTGTTGATTGTGGATGTAATGGGATCTTTTTCATTGTCGACGAACATGCTCTTCAGGTAATCGGGATCGAATGTTTTATTGAAGAAATCCACCAGCAATGACGTTGATCGATAATTTGAGCTTAGTTTTTTTATGTAGAGTTCTTTTATAATAGGAGTTATCTCTTTATCTTCTATGACCTCGTCAAAAAGGCTCGAATCACTACCCTTGAATCTGTAGATAGATTGTTTCTTATCACCGACATAAAAAAGAGAGCCACCGTTTGAAAGGGCTTCGATTACAAGCGCCTTTATATTATTCCATTGTGCCCTATCCGTATCCTGGAATTCATCGATAAAGTAATGAAGTATACTTTCGCCGAGATTGAAATATACCTCGGGTACATTGTATTCATCTATCAGTTTCCTTACATATTTATTTATATCATCTATTAAGATTTTGCCCCTTGTCATGGTAATTTCTGCGATTGTTTTCTCAATATTCGCCAGAATGTCATGGTAGGCACCGTAGCGGCTACTGTCCGTTGTAATTAAGAGATCAAACAATAGTTTCCGTACGCATTCCCATGTATGCTGCAGTGTGCTTTGGAAATGAATGCTCTGTTTTTTGAGAATATATGCGACATCGTCTTTTTGCCACAATTGATTTGAAAAATCATTATTGTTGATCTTACCAATCAATTCATCTTTTGGTGGAAGAAATTTCGTCTGAATATTGGCGGAAGCTATACCTTCATACAGTTTATCGACGGCTATTTTCAGTGTATTTCTTTTTTGAGTTATCACGTCCGATGTTACCTTATTACTCTCAATCCTTTTTCCCTTCTTGTTTTCTAAATATCTGAATCTGTTCACAAGCTCTATAATATTTTCTCGGGGATTAAAACCTGTTTTGCCTTCCACGTTGAGGTAGATGTCGAGAAACCTTAGAAAAAGCTCTTTTGTATCTTGGTGTATGTGAATGGTGGAGAGCAAGTCGTCAAGGGCATATTCTATATAGGGTATAACATCCATAGCTATATCGAAGTTAGGCTGTAAATTTGTCTCACGCAAAGATGCCGTGATTATACTTCTCAGAAAGCTGTCGATGGTACGAACCTGAAAATCCGTGTAATGTTTTATAATCTCCTCGACGAGTTTATCCGAAGATTTCTGAAGGTCTTCATCATCGATGTCTATAGGGTTAAGCTGCCTTAGTGCTTGTTCTCTTTTTACCGCTTGTTTGCCATCTTTTATATCTGAAATGGCAATAAGTTTGAGCTGCCTGAGTATTCGCTCCTTCATCTCATTCGCAGCCTTATTTGTGAAGGTGATCGCAAGCATGTTGTTCAGTGTATTTTGCGAGAGATGGTTCTTTATCCGGTTAGAGAGCAGGAACTGGACGAATCTGAGCGAAAGGCTGTGGGTCTTGCCTGACCCTGCAGAGGCATTAAGAACAAAAATATGGGGAAACTTCAAATCGTAGTCAACTTCTACAACAGGTTTATCTTCCATATTGTATTTGGGTATTAATAAAACCCCTTTGGTATTATTTTGAGTTCATCAAAAAGATACGAATCACTACACGTATTGCCGCTGAGAAGCATATCAATCTGCTCCGGGGTTACAGGGAATGATTCAATGTTTTTAAGCAATCCGGCAAGTAATTCTACAAGAAAGGCCGGAATATGGATTTTCATCTTTTTTTTCAGATTATACATAGTGGTTATAACATCTATTATATCATTATAGGAAAGACTCTTCGGCCCGCATAAGGTGTATGATTTGTTGAAAGTAGAGGGTTTATCTATGATCATGGAAATTGCATTTGCAAGGTCATCGATATGAACAGGTTGTATTTTATACGTACCATTCCCTATAACAGGTATAACGAAAGGCATTAAGTTTATTATGTCCTTTACGGTAGTTACAAAATTGATTGTACCTTTTGTTTCTCCGCCGAATACCACGGAGGGCCTTACAATAGTATAATCGATATCCTGTGCTTTTATAAACTCTTCTGCCCGATACTTTGTTCTTCTATAGCCATCCGATGTATCAGACTTTACTCCATTTGCACTTATCTGTATCCATCTTTTTACACCGGAAAGTTTTGCTCTTTCGTAGAGGTGTTTTACCCCTTGAACGTGTGCAAGCTCAAAGGTAATGCCTTTTGATGGGAATTCCCTTATAAGCCCGATGAGATAGATAACAGCATCGTATCCGTCCAATGCGCTGTTTAATGATGCAGGGTCAGATATATCTCCATACCAGAATTCAATGGGTTTATTGTTTAGTTTTGTTTCAGAACCCCTACGAACAAGTGCCCGTACCTTGTGGCCGTCTTTTGCAAGCTTATCTATAACATGGTTTCCTATGTATCCCGTTCCACCTGCTATAAATAGCTTCATGACCGCAGATTCTTGATCCTTTGATCGATAATAGAGCATATTATGTGCCCTATAGTTATATGTGCCTCCTGGATGCGGGGCGTGTCCGGGTGATCGATTATAAGGGCGAGATCCACCATTGACCGTGCCGTGCCGCCGTCCTTACCAAGCAGCCCGATTGTAAAAAGCCCTTTATTCCTCGCTGCCTTGAAGGCATTTAAAACATTTGAAGAATTGCCCGAAGTTGTTATGCCCATGGCTATATCCCCGATTTTTCCGAGGGCTATTATCTGTTTTGAAAAGATATCGTCAAACGAATAATCATTGCCGATACTCGTTATAACAGATGTATCGGTTGAAAGTGCTATAGCGGGAAGAGGTTGTCTTTCTATTTTGAACCGGTTAATGAATTCTGCTGCTATGTGCTGCGCATCTGCGGCAGAGCCTCCATTGCCGAACAAAAACAGCGTTGACCCTTTTGTAAGGGCGTTGTATATAATATCCGCTGTTTTCTGGATCAGTGCTGCATGTGTATCCATGAGCTTAAGTTTTAACTCAGCACTTGATTTTAGTTCCGATTTTACAATATCTGTTTCATCCATGATTATTCCCCTTTATAATCATACCCTCTGTATATTGTGAAACTATGCCATGTTATCCCTGTAGCCTTGTCTGTCAATTTAAACACATCCAGTTTTTCAACATGGGAGAATAATGAACTCGTTACGGAGTTTAACGGCCCGTCTCCCCTGTCCACGATAATTATGTTTTTTCCTTGCAATACCTTCCTGTTCTGGAAGAACCAGTACGCATTTTTTGAACTGGCACCTGTCGTAAGATAGTATACCTGGGGCTGTCCTTTGAGGTAAAAGGCAAGCTCTGCTGTAACACCGTAATCGGTAGCACCAATAATATCGCCGGGCTTTGAAAACTTTTCTACCTGCTCCGCAAGCCTGTTCCAGCCTCCGAGTCTGACGGTAAATTGATTCTGAGGAGGAATATTGAATTTCTTGAATATCCATCCCGGATAATGTTCAAAATATAAAACCGGTAATGTTGTTATAAACATGAGTATAAACGCGGACACAACAAATTTTTTGAGTCCTTTCATGTACGCCTCCTCAAGCAGATAGACACCGCCGATGAACGGGGCGATAAAACCTGCGGCAGGCCAGTTGACCTCGGCTCTGCCTTTGAAGGCAAGAAATGTTATAAACGCAAATGTCGGCAGTGATGTTGATAGGATTATATTGAATCTTTCATCATGCTGAAACAATCCCCGCCTTATAGAGTATAACATAGTGTATAAAAGAAGGATAAAGACAAACGGTGTTTCAAGCCCCATATTCCCGAAAAAGAAATTGGCAAATACAAACCATGGATTATAGTGCTCCGGCATAAGAGATAATGCCCTCTTGAACATTCCGAGTCCGTGTGTGAGGTTCCATATAAACACAGGGCTTGCCGTTATAACCGTTATAATGGCACCGAGATACGGTTCTTTTTTAAACAACCAGTGTCTGTTTTCCTTCGATATAATGACAAAGAATACGACCTCAAGACTAAAAAAGAAAAACATGTGATGGCTCAAGATCCCGAGCCCGAGAACAAATCCTATAAGATACCACAGCCATGGCTTTTGAGTCTGATTGAGCTCAAACAGAAGAAACAGCAAGATGGTCATAAAAAGGATCTGAGGCACATAGTATGTTTCAATAAATGCACCTGCTGAGACAAGAGGATTGAGCACATAGAGCATGGTAGCAAACAATGCCGTGGTTGAAGAAAAGAAACGATTGCCTATTTCAAAGAAAACTATGGCTGCGATTGTAGAGAATATATTGGCTCCCATCCTTAATGCAAAGGCTGTGGACCCGAAAATGTGTATCATAAGTATGTTAATCCAGGAGATCATGGGCCCCATGTCGAGATAGCTCAGGCTGGGATGCCTTGCCCAGTCCCAGTAATATGCCTCATCAGGCGATAGAAGCAAATGAGTCGTTTTTATGTAATAGGCATTAAATATAAATGCCAAAAGTATAACTGTATATGCTATTGTACGTTTTTTCATAATGGACACACATAGAACAAATGAAAATGATATTTGAGATATAATATAATAATAATGGCTGCAAATCCAAGCCATGCATTGTATTCCTCATGCTTTACAACAAGCTTTAAGTCGAAATCTTTGGATATCCTTACCGGTTTTATCAGCGGAAAGAATACCGGAACCTGCGATCTATAATCAAGGAACGAGCCGCCAAACAGCTCGATAAGCCTTTTCTCTTCCTCTTTGATAACACCGGAATATACAAAGTAAAACCCGATAAGGAAGATGAGGACAAATACAATGCAACTGCCCATTATAGAGGCACCCAGTCCGATAAAAAAACTACCGAGGTACAATGGATTACGGGTGTATGAGTAAGGGCCATCTATGGATAGTTCCTTGTTCTTTTTTATGTACCCCGAAGCCCATAATCTTATGAGGAGCCCCATTATGCCGATAGGTATGCCGATTGTCATACCTATAACGCTCGGCTTTGCCATTACAACAAACAATATTGCGAGGACAAAACCCAGCTTTATTCTGTAGTACGATAGAAATTCATTAATCTTCATAAGGGTTTATTATATCATTTTGTTGTGGCTGTCTATATTTGTTGTAGTAATTGCGGCAAATTCTATAAATCTGTTGCGCAGTCTCATAAAAAGTTATATATAATTACAGGACTTATATAAGAATGGCTCTGTTAAATCAAATACTGAAATATGTGGGACTATATGGTTTTACTATAAGTGATACCGTATCCTGTTTAGTTGTTTTCCTGCTTATCGTAGTATTGATTAGGCTTTACAATAGAAAGCGAGTTTAGTACCCGCAAATACCCATAAAATTACTCTATTCTGGCATGATGTTTGCTTCCTTAAATCTGTAGTTATGACAAGTAGTATTGTAATTATCGATGATTGCGAGCTGATCAAATTCTCTTTATTGAAAATATTACCTGATTACTCAGGTTCAATTCAGTTTTACTATAATTTTTCGGATGCCTTAAAGGAATTAAAAATTGTTAGAGAACGGAAAAAATATATATTCATTCTTGATTTAGAGCTGGTTACGCATAATGGAATTAGCGAGCTTATCAGTATAATGCCGCAGGGCTGTTGCGACATCATACTGCTTACATCAATGCCAATTGCTCATGTAGAGAAGGAAATGTATGACAAAAGGATAGTAAAAATTTTTACAAAACCGTTTAATGTTAAAGAACTTACCCAAACAATCATTGATTTAAATAATGCGGGTTAACCCAATTTTTCATAGAATTCTATAAGTACGCCGTGTGTGGATAAAGGGTGAACGAATATTGCTTTGTTGCCTTTATAGCCTCTACGCGGTTTAGTATCGATAAGTTTTATGCCGGAAGCCTGGAGGGATTTTATCAGTATTTCTATGTTCTCAACCTCAAGACAGATGTGGTGAAGTCCTTCCCCCCGTTTTTCGAGAAATTTTGCCACACCGCTGTTATTTTCCAGGGGTTTTACAAGTTCAATATGCGCATTATCCAGTGACATGACCGCTATCTCGACGCCCTCTGACTCTACCCGCTGTCTTGACTCGAGAGTTGCCCCAAATTTTTGGCTGTATGTCGTAGTAGCCTCTTCTAAATCTTTAACCACTATTGCGATATGATCAAGCTTCATCCGCAAGCTCTTTAGTGTATGCGTCTATGACAAGCTTTTCAATCTCTTCCGCTGATGGAAGTTTTAACGCCTCTCTTACAAGTTTATGCGCACGTGCCTTATTGATCTTTGGAATAAATCTTTTTGCTCTGTTCATTATACCTATATTCATGCTCAACTCGTAAAATCCCATGCCAATTAATATCGGGAGATAGAGAGGTACGCTTGCCATTTCTCCGCATATCTGTGCCGGTATTTTGTTCGCTTTTGCCTGTTCGGCTATTAACAATAGCATCCTCAGTACAGCGGGGTGCAATGGTTGATAGAGGTATGATACGTCTTCATCTCCGCGATCGATTGCCATTGTATACTGGATAAGATCGTTTGTTCCAACGCTTACAAAATCAAGCGTACTGGAGAGGCTATCCACGATCATTGCCGCGGCCGGAGTTTCGATCAGAGCTCCGAGTTTTGTTGTGCCGGTTTTGTAGCCCTTGTTTGCAAGATTTTCTCTTTCTTCATCTATAATTTTTTTTGTGGTTTTGACTTCACCAACAGATGAGATCATTGGCAATAATATCCTTATTTCACCCAATGCGCTTGCTCTGAGGATAGCCCTTATCTGTGTCCTGAAGAGGGATTGTTCTTTTAGACATACCCTGATACCCCGTAACCCAAGCGCCGGGTTTTCCGATCTTTTATAGATTTCTGAAAATAATTTGTCGCCGCCGATGTCAAGGGTTCTTATGGTAACCGGAGAGCCGGAAAATAATTTTGTAATGGTGGAATAATGCATAAAACTCGTTTCTTCTGATGGAAGCTCTCTTTTGCGTGTATAGAGATACTCTGTTCTTACAAGGCCGATCCCTTCTGCCCCTGCATTAAAAGCATCCTCTGCTTCCTCAAGGAACTCTATGTTTGCCATTATTTTTATAACAACACCGTCTTTTGTTGTTGTACTGCTCCTTACCTCATGAAGGGTATCGCTCTCCTTCTTGTGAGCCCTTGTCCCTTGATATTTATTGATGATCTCAAATTCCGGCTCTACTATCAGGATGCCGTTATCTCCATCTATAAGTAGGTTTTGTCCGTCTCTTATCTTACTTGCCAGATTCTTTATTCCGGCTACAGCAGGGATTCCAAGTGATCGTGCTATAATAGCAGGATGCGATACCAGCCCTCCTGTTTCGAGTGCAAGACCTATAACATTATCCTTCATGAGATATGGTGTGCTTGACATGGCAAAGCTTGACAAAACAATAATACCGGGTTCCTCAAGCTCATAGGTTGCTTCCTGTCCGGAAAGATTTTTCAGGATCCTTTGCCCTTCGTGGGCTACATCAAATTTTCTTTCTTTGATATATTCGTCTTCTATTCTATCAAAGGTCTTTTCTATGTTGCTTAAAACCTCGGTTAATGCCCATTCGGTATTTATGGAATTGTCCCTTATTCTGGCAAGGACATTTTCTATAAATGATTTGTCCTCAAGTATCATCATGTGCATATCAAGTATGAGCAATGCCTCTTTACCGGAAACGGGATCTATCTTTTCTGAAATGCCCTGGATCTCCTTTTTTGATTTTTCAATTGCTGTGAGGAACCTGTTTATTTCCGAAGGTATGGTATCATAAGTTATATGGTAGCGGGATATGTCGAATACAGAGCTGATTGGCTTAATTGCCTTGCCTATGGCCCAGCCGGGTGATATCGCTATACCATTAAGGTAGGTAGTCATTGTTCTTCACCAAATTTGTTTTCTATCAGTTTTTGCAGAGAAACCAATGCTGTCTCTTCATCCTTCCCGTCCACCATGATTCTTAATGTGGTTCCTTTTGCAGCCGCAAGCGTTAACAGGCCGAGTATGCTTTTACCATTTGCCCTTTCACCGTTTTTGTATACATGAATCTCACACTCATAGGTGTTTGCGAGCTTTACGAACTGAGCCGCTGCCCTCGCATGAAACCCGAGTTTGTTGTTTATAACAAAACTGCCTTCTTTCATGATTCTGTTTTGTTCAATACATCATCGGCAAGTATGATATTTTTCCTGCCGTACTCCTTTATCATATTGGCGAGCTCTTTTATCGGCATTTTTGTGTCCATGGATGCGAGCTTGATAAGCATGGGCAGGTTTACGCCTGCAAGTACTTCTACAAGCCCCTCGCTGAGAAAAGATAAGCTTATGTTTGATGGTGTACCTCCGAACATGTCCGTAAGGATAAGGACACCTTCTCCTTTATCAACCTTTTTTATAGCGTTTGCAATCCCGTCACGCAAAACCTCCACGGGCTTTGTAGGGTCTGTCATAACGGATGTTATGTAGTCTTTTTTCCCTACAATGAACTCGGTGGTTGCGACCAGTTCATTTGCAAACTGACCGTGTGCAACAACAACAATTCCAACCATATTTACTCCTTTTCAATGTCCCTGTGCTTTATTATGGGTGTATAACCTAAGTCAGTTATCATGTTTCTCACCTCTTCCACTACGGTTACGGACCTGTGCCTTCCGCCTGTACATCCGAACGATATGGTAAGGTAACTTTTTCCTTCTGCATCGTAAAGCGGTATTGTGAATTCCATAAATTTTTTCAATAGGTCGAGAAATTTAAGGGTGATGTCATTATTCTTAACATAATTAATTACGTTTTTGTCAAGACCTGTGAAACTTTTCAATTCGGGTACAAAATATGGGTTCCTAAGAAACCTTACGTCAAAAACTATATCGGTATCCGCGGGAATACCAAACCTATAGCCAAATGATTGAAGTATTATAGTCATAGCTTTTGTTTTCGTTGATTGTTGAATGAACAGCTTCAATTCTTTTTTCAAATCATGGACTGTAAAATTCGAGGTGTCTATAATGTGATCCGCCTGGCTCTTGATCTCTTCAAGGTACTTCCGCTCAAGCCGGAACCCTTCTTCTATCGGTATGTCCTGTGCCAGGGGGTGCTTTCTTCTGGTCTCGCTGTATCTTTTCAGGAGGACACTGTCGTTTGAATCAAGAAAGATAATGGTAACCTTGTCTTTTGTGGATTTTAACGCCTGCAGCTGCCGGGACAGGTCTGCAAAGAAGCCCCTACCCCGTACATCTATTGAAAAGGCTATGTTCCTGATGTCCTCTTTAGAGTCTGTTATCAGGTCGATAAACTTCGGTATAAGCTGTAACGGGATGTTATCGACACAGAAAAAGCCCATGTCCTCGAGCATGGCCATTGCCGTTGTTTTGCCCGAGCCTGACATGCCTGTTACGATCACAATATTCATAGGGTACCTGCTATCCATTGGCACTGCCAATCCTTTCCGAGATTCTCTGTTCCAGTTCTTTTGCCTCATCAATCCCCTGGTTTTTTAATAAGAAACTTTTAACGGCGACCTCAACAAGTGAAGCCATATTCCGCGCGGGTCTTACGGGCAGTTTAACCAGGGGCAACTTTCTTCCAAGAATGCTGTACGTGTAAGGTTTTAAAAAGCCTCTCGCATGGCTTGATTTGTCCCAATCAATAAAGTCTATAACCATATCTATACGTTTTTTAGGGCACAGGGCTTGTTTGCCGAAATGTGATTGAACCTTGATAACGCCCAGGCCGTGCAGCTCCATGTACCCTCTTATAAGAGGGTCGCTTTTGCCGAACAAGGTACCGTTTTCAACGCTTGTTATGACAAGGTCATCGGCAACAAGCTTGTGATGTCTTGTTATAAGTTCAAGTGCGCACTCACTCTTCCCTATGCCGCTCTTGCCTATGAGAAGAACGCCTACCTGTTTTACCGACACAAGCACACCATGTATGCGTTCTAAAACTTTTGAATTATTTGTACCTGGCACCTGTTTCGATGAGCCCGTAATGGCCGTCGTCCCTTTTATATACCACATTGACCCTTTCATCCCCGGCATCGAGGTAAACGAGAAAAGGGGTCTCGGATATGTCGAGCTGGAGGACCGCCTCTTCCGTGGTCATGGGTCTTACGAAGTAATCTTTCTCAGGGATTACCATTACCTCGTCTTTGTCCTCTTCTTCGTCCGCTGGCTCAGCCTGTTGGAGATGCTTCATGGAAGCTATGCCGGTGTGCTTTTTTTTCTTTTCTTTCAGTTTTGTTATCTGCTTGTCGAGTTTGTCGTAGATGAGGTCTATGGCAGCATACATATCTATGCCCCGCTCTTTTACCTGCAACTCCTTGCCCGCGGATGTGAGTGTCAGCTCAACGGTATTGTTTTTTTTCTCCTGGGTAAAAATGATATGCACCTCTATGGGTTCTTTCAGGGATTTTACCAGCTTAGTAATCTTTTCTTCTGCGTATTGCTTTAAAGCATTTGACGAGGGGATATGTCTGAAGGTTACCTGAATGTTCATAAGAGTTCCTCCTGTACGGTTTATTTGTTCTATTCATAAGATAGGCTAACGTTAAGACAATTTCAACTGTTTTATTTGCGATTTCCAACAGGGTTGCCCCCGTTAGAAAACAACCCCGGCCATCGTTGGGGGCGTAGTATACAATGTGCCTGAATTAGTAAACATAAATTTTTCATCGGAGTTGACAAACCCGGCTGTTTCTGGATACCATTTCTGCCTTAGGCGGATGATATGAATATCCAGGATGTTATATTTACATTAAACAAATTCTGGTCAAGCAGTGGATGTATTGTTGATCAGCCCTATGATGTTGAGGTTGGTGCGGGAACATTTCATCCATCAACCTTTCTCAAGGTGCTTGATGCTAAGCCATGGTCAGCAGCATATGTCCAGCCTTCGAGAAGACCCACTGACGGCAGGTATGGGGAAAACCCGAATAGATTACAGCGTTATTTTCAGTATCAGGTTATTATAAAACCCCCACCATCCAATATTCAGGATATGTATCTTAAAAGCCTTAATACCCTTGGCATAAAAACAAAGGATCACGATATAAGGTTTGTCGAGGATGATTGGGAATCTCCAACACTCGGGGCCTGGGGGCTTGGATGGGAGGTATGGCTTGACGGCATGGAGATCACACAGTTTACCTACTTTCAGCAGGCAGGCGGTATTGATCTGATGCCTGTAACGGTCGAGATTACCTACGGCATAGAACGTATCTCGATGTATCTGCAGGGTGTTGAAAATGTGTTCGACCTGAAATGGAATAACAAGGTCAGGTACGGAGATCTGTTCAGGGAAAATGAGCGGCAGCATTCGATGTATAACTTTGAATCCGCTGATATCGAAAGACTTTTGCTTCTCTTCAATGAATACGAGAAGGAATCTCTGAGGCTTATCAAAGAAGGGTTGTTCCTTCCGGCTTATGACTGCACGCTAAAATGTTCACACCTTTTTAACCTGCTCGATGCACGGCGCGCTATCTCGGTATCTGAAAGGGCAAGGTACATCGGGAGGGTAAGGGCAATGGCAAAGGGTGTGGGACAGGGGTATAAAGAAAGTCAAGATTCAAAATTAAAGATTCAAGATCCAAAACAGGAAAGTCAAGATTCAAAATTAAAGATTCAAGATCCAAAACAGGAAAGTCAAGATTCAAAATTAAAGATTATAGATTCAGAATTAGAAACTCAAAACTCAAAATTAGAGATTAAAGATTCAAAAACGAATGGTGTAAAATAACTATGTCGGAGCTTTTTATAGAGATTGGTGTTGAAGAGATACCGGTTGCAGAGATAGGTCCTGCGGTAGAACATCTTTCCAATACATTATCAGGGCTTTTTAAAAATGACGGTGTCGATTTTGGCAGCTGCACAACGTATGCTACACCGCGGAGGCTTGCCGTATGCTTTCAGGAGCTTTCCGATAAAGGTAAGTCAGAAATCATTATCCATACAGGACCCCGGAAAGAGGCTGCATTTGATAAAGACGGCAATCCAACACAGGCTGCGATCGGATTTGCACGGTCGAAAGGTATTGACGTTAAATTACTGAAGATCGTAAAGCTCGATAAAGGCGAATTTGTTCAGGTTGAAATTAAGAAGCCCGGTGTTTTAACAAAAACCCTTATAAAAAAAGAGCTCGCCGGTGTAGCCCTCGGCATAGCCTTCAGAAAATCCATGAAATGGGACAGCGAAAATATAAGGTTCATCAGACCAATACGGTGGATGGTTGTGCTGTACAACGGCACGGTAATCCCCCTATCGATAGGCAGGGTTAAAGCGTCGGCTTATACAACGGGATTAAGAACAGGCAGTATAAAGAAAATAAAGGTTGCTGGTTCTGACTCGTGGTTGAAAGCAATGAAAAAAGAAAAGATTCTGCCGGATGCTAAGGAGAGAAAAAACAGTATTACGGAGCAGGCAAGAGCATTGGCGAAAAGGGTAAAAGGTCAGGCGCAACCTGATATTGAATTGCTTGATACTATTACCAATCTCATAGAATCGCCGGTAGCCATTTTGGGCAGTTTTGATAAACGGTTCATGAACCTGCCGCAGGAAGTGATCATGAGCGTTATGAAGACCCAGCAGAAATACATACCTGTTGTAGATGAGAAGTTAGTGCTTATGCCTTATTTTATAGGGATAAGCAACAATCCGTATGGTGATAAGACCGTTATCAGAAAGGGCTATGAGCGGGTGCTGCAGGCAAGGCTTGAGGACGCGGAGTTCTACTACCACCAGGACATCAAACAGCCGCTCGAGGCATACGTAGAACTCTTGAAGGGCATGACGTTTTATCCCAGGCTCGGGAGCCTTTATGACAAGACGCGGCGGATTGAAAATATAGCTTCATTTTTATGCGATGAAATTAGGGTAGATGAGGCTTTAAAGGTCGTAACCCGCGAGGCGGCAAGGCTTTGCAAGGCTGATCTCGCAACACGGCTTGTTTCCGAGTTCCCCGAGCTTCAGGGGGTTATCGGCAGACATTATATACAGTTAAAAGGTCCGTCATTGGAGTCTATTGCAGACGCAGTCTATGAGCACAACAGCAAGGAATTACCTCGAACACCACCCGGTGCTGCTGTTTCCATGGCAGACAAGATAGATACGCTCGTCGGTTTTTTTAGCATAGGTGAAGTACCTACAAGCACACAGGACCCTTATGGTTTACGGAGAGCGGCAATAGGTCTTATTAATACCGTCATTCATAAATATATAGAAATAGATATCAAAAAGCTTATAGAATTTGGTATAGAACAATACAAGGAACCTCCAAGGATGCCTGTAAGTTTTCCTTCACCCTCTACTGAATGGCAACCCCCTAATAGGGATAGTTTAAAAAAGCTCATCTTGTCGTACCTCTATGGCAGACTGGCAGTAATTTTAGGTGAGAAATATCATACAGTAGAATCTTTTGTGGCAACGTTAAACAAAAAAGGTAACCCCATTGACAAATTAATTAATGCAGTAATAGCAACAGAGCCTGAAAATATGCTTGAGGCTGATCGTCGAGTCTTTGCTTTCAAAGATATCGTGTTTAAGCCGGATTTTGAACCGGCCTTTCTTGCTTTTAAGAGGGTCATAAACATCTCAAAAAAACACATTGCCGGCGAGGTCAGCGGAGAGTTACTTGTAGAGCCGTCAGAAAAGGCTTTATATAACAGCTACTTGGGAATAGAGCCAAAAATTCAAACAGCACTTGCAAAAGGAAATTACATTGGCTATATAAATTTGATTCAAAATCTGGTAGAGCCGATAAATACCTTTTTTGATAAGGTACTCGTTATGAGTGATAACGAGGAAATAAGGACCAATAGATTGAATCTGCTTGCAAAGATTAAAAATCTTGTTATGCAGGTTTTGGATATAACTAAATTGATATAGGGGGTTTTATGGCACAAAAGATAAAGCGCATATACTTCTTTGCAAAAGGTAAGGCTGACGGCAAAGGCGATATGAAGGATCTGCTCGGCGGTAAAGGGGCAGGCCTTGCTGAAATGACAAGGGCAGGCATACCGGTACCGCCAGGGTTTACTATTCCCACAACTGTATGTCTGGAATATTTTAGAAAAGGTATGAAAGTTCCCCCGGATTTAAAAGAGGATATCAAACAATCGATAAAAAGATTGGAGTCCGTTACAGGTAAAGGATTTGGCAATAAAGATAACCCTTTACTTGTATCCGTCCGTTCAGGTGCAAAGTTCTCAATGCCAGGTATGATGGATACCATACTCAACCTTGGACTGAATGACCAGACCGTTTCAGGTCTGGCAGACAAAACAGGCAATCAAAGGTTTGCTTACGATAGCTACAGAAGATTCATGTATATGTTTGGCGATGTCGTACTTGGTATGGGTAAAAAGGTTTTTGAAGAGATCTTCGAGGGATATAAAAAGAAATTCAACGCAAAAGATGACACATCCGTTCCTCCGGCAGCATTAAAGTCCGTGGTAGAGGATTTTAAGAGCATTATCAAATCAAAGACAAAGATAGAATTCCCGCAGGACCCTTATCGGCAGTTATTTATGGCGATAGAGGCTGTTTTTAAATCATGGAACAATGACAGGGCAATATACTATAGAAAGCAGAACAACATACCTGAAACCCTTGGTACAGCAGTGAATGTTCAAACAATGGTATTTGGGAATACCGGTGATAAGTCCGCAACGGGTGTAGGTTTTACCCGTAATCCTGCCACAGGAGGAAAAATGTTTTATGGTGAGTATCTCACCAATGCCCAGGGAGAGGATGTTGTCGCAGGTATAAGGACACCAAAACCTATATCAGAGCTTGCCCATGAGATGCCTGTTGTCTTTCGGCAGCTTAGAGAGATAACGACCAGGCTCGAGAAGCACTATAGGGATGTTCAGGATTTTGAATTTACCATTGAGAATGAGAAGCTGTACATGCTTCAGACGAGAACAGGCAAAAGAACCCCTCAGGCTGCGCTGAAGATTGCTGTTGATCTGGTAAAAGAAAAGCTTATCACGAAAGAACAGGCAATAGCAAGGATAGAGCCTGACAAGCTTGAACAACTTCTTCATCCGGTCTTCGATCCAAAGGCAAAGTATGAGGTCGTTGCAAAAGGGCTTGCAGCATCACCCGGTGCAGCTTCGGGTATGGTTGTTCTTGATGCAAATAAGGCTGTAGAATGGTCTCAGAAAGGTCAGGCAGTTGTCCTTTTGAGAGAAGAAACGTCTCCGGATGACATACACGGCATGGATGCGTCAAAGGGCATTCTTACAAGACACGGGGGTATGACATCGCATGCCGCTGTTGTGGCAAGGCAGTACGGTAAACCTGCTGTTGTCGGTTGTGAAGCCCTTGAGATCGATGAGAAAACGCATGCCGTAAAGATAGGCGACAAATTATTAAAAGAGGGTGATTATATATCAATCAACGGAACGACAGGAGAGGTAATTATAGGAAAGATCCCATTTGTAGATCCGGGTCTTACCGGTGACTTCAAAATCATCATGACTTGGGCTGACAACATCAGAAGGCTTGGTGTAAGGGCAAATGCTGATACACCGAGGGATGCAAACAGGGCAAGGGCATTCGGTGCACAGGGTGTAGGATTGTGCAGAACCGAACACATGTTTTTTGCAGAAGACAGGATAGGGATCATGCAGAAAATGATCCTTTCAGAAACAAGGAAAGAGAGACTCAAATTCCTTGACATGCTCCTTGTTATGCAAAGACAGGATTTTATCGGTATCTTAAAGGAGATGCAGGGCTTGCCCGTTACGATAAGACTACTCGACCCGCCACTCCATGAATTTCTGCCAAAAAGAGAAGAATTGATGGTAGAAATAACAAAGCTTGAACTACAGGGTGGGAATCAACCAGTTTTAGCAGAAAAAAAGAAACTCCTGTCAAGAGTCGAAGAGTTGCATGAATTTAACCCAATGCTCGGACTCAGAGGTGCAAGGCTTGGTATTATAATGCCTGATATAACTAGGATGCAGGTTAGGGCAATCATAGAGGCCGCATGTGAACTTATGAATCAGGGTATAAAAGTCTATCCGGAGATCATGCTGCCTGTAATCAGTATGGTTGAGGAGATGCATGCACAAAAGACGATTGTACTGCAAACAGCTCAAGAGGTGATGAAACAAAAGAACAAGAAGATAAAATTCATGGTGGGAACAATGATAGAATTGCCCAGGGCAGCCATAACCGCGGATGAGATTGCACGGGAGGCGGAGTTTTTCTCTTTTGGAACAAACGATCTTACCCAGACTACGTATGGCTTTTCAAGGGATGATGCCGGAAGATTTATAAGCTTCTACAGATCTTATTCAGAGCATTGTCCTATATGCGGCGGAAGGCTGAACAAGGACGGAGTTTGTGAAGTTTGCGGTTATCATGTGACAATAAAACCGCAAAATATATTATCTTTTGATCCATTTGCAACCATTGATGTAAAGGGTGTCGGTGAGCTTGTAAAAATAGCAGTTGAAAAAGGCAGGAAAACAAGGCCGGATATAAAGCTTGGTATATGTGGTGAGCATGGGGGTGATCCGCAAACCATTCATTTCTGTCACAATGCAGGCTTGACCTACGTAAGCTGTTCCCCGTACAGGATCCCTGTTGCAAGGCTTGCAGCGGCACAAGCATCATTGAACGACAAATTAGAAAAACATAAAAAATAAACGGGTGAAAAAACGCAAAAGGGTTGGGCAACCAACCCTTTTGGTGTTTTAGATTTACTTTAAAATCCATAATTCTTTAGATTAATAAGATCGTTAGCCTATATTTATTGAATAATTGTCAATATCACTTTTGGTGGGTGAAAGCACGCAGTGCATTTCCTTGGTTAACCCAAAAATTGCATTTAAAAGATAGAGGGGATTTGTGTAGTTCGTAGATTTTCCTATTGCATTTTTTTGGATAACATCAAATTTTGAGGAAACGTTAATTTTGTAAGTTAATTTGACATAAACTATATTTTTTTGTAGAAAGACAAACATGCACAAATATATCAAATATAGTGCTTTAATAGGTTTATTGTTAATATCAGGCTGTATAAATGTCAAAGAGGATATAGTACTTAATCTAAACGGCTCTGGAAGTATGCATCTTGCTTATTATATACCAGAGGCACTTATGAAAGATCAAAACAGTCTTCGCAATGCCATGGCACAAACGGGCATTGAATTCCCTTTGACGACGAAAGATTTCAACAATCAGTTTGCAGGTCTCCAAGGTGTAAAGGTTAAGAGTGTAAAGGCATTTACTGACAAAGGATATTATATAATTGACGGAATGATAGGATTTAGCAACATCAATAATTTGAAGATGAGTAATATACAATTTAACCTTAAGAAAGTTAATAAGGACAATGAATTGATAATTTCTTTAATCAATTCCATGAATAAAAAACATGAACAAACCTCAGGGACAAAAATAAATTATGAAAATATATTGAAGGGTACCCTTGCTAATTATGGCATAAAATTTGATGTGAGCTTTCCTACGAAGGTGATCTCAGCCAATGGTAATATACAGAGCAGGGATGTCAAGTGGGATGTGCCAATGAATGTGTTTTTAAAAAGTCAGGCAAAAGAAATGGAGTTGAGAGCTGTTTACAGCGGTACTCCCACATTCCTTGACCGGATAAAGGATTTTTTTAGATAATGAAGGCACTTATACTGAGCGGTGGTAAGGGGACGCGCCTGAGGCCCATTACTCATACAGGCGCAAAACAGCTCATCCCGGTTGCGAATAAGCCGATACTCTTTTATGCGATAGAGGCTATAAGAGATGCAGGTATAAAAGATATCGGCATAATTGTAGGAGACACCGCTGAAGAGGTTAAGAATGCCGTAGCGAACGGCAGGAGATTCGGCGTAAAAATAACATACATACAACAGGATGAGCCACTTGGGCTTGCTCATGCGGTCCTTATAGCAAAGGATTTTCTTAAAGACGATGAATTCGTTATGTATCTTGGGGATAACCTTATCAAAAGCGGTATTACAAACCTTATTGAGCAGTTCAAACAACAATCCCCTAATTCCCAGATACTGCTTGCCCATGTAAAAAATCCAAGCCAATTTGGTGTGGCAGAGCTTAAAGACTCAAAGGTGATAAGGCTTGTAGAAAAGCCCAAAAAGCCCAAAAGTGATCTTGCACTGGTCGGTGTTTACATGTTCGATAAAAACATCCATACGGCGGTCAGAGCAATTAAACCGTCAAAAAGAGGCGAACTTGAGATCACGGATGCAATCCAATGGCTTATAGACAACAATTTCAAAGTGCTGCCTCACATTGTAACAGGATGGTGGAAGGATACAGGCAAGCTCGAAGATATGCTTGAGGCAAACAGGATGATGCTTGATCTATATGAAACGGATATAAAGGGTGATGTTGATGGGCAATCCCGTGTGCAGTTTAAGGTTGTTATTGAAGAGGGTGCCATTGTTAAAAATTCTATAATCAGAGGACCTGCTGCTATCGGCAGCGGTGCAAAAATTATAAATTCATACATTGGTCCGTTTACCGCCATATCGTCCGGTACGCAGGTTATAAATAGCGAGATAGAACACAGCATAATCCTCGAGAATTGTCTTATAGAGGATGTTGGTATTAAGATAGAAGACAGTCTTGTTGGCAGAAATGTTGAGGTAAAGAAGCTGAACGAAAAGCCAAAGGTCTACAGGCTGCTGCTCGGTGACAACAGCAAGGTTGGACTGCCGTAGGAGAAGAAGGAAAAATAAAGTTGATCCCCATTGCTGCCCCTCCCTTAATGGGAGGGGAAAAAGGGGAGGGTGAAACTTTCAGCTTATCACCTCCTCCTCACCTCCCCCGTCGAGGGGGAGGGATAAGAGAACAACTGCGGCAAGACCGCAGGATAGTACAAGTTAAATATTAAATTAGGAGAATAAATTTATGATAGAGGGTGTTAGAATAAAAACCTTGAAGGTTATATGTGATGAGCGCGGCAGGCTTATGGAAATACTCCGTTCCGATGATGAACTTTTTACAAAATTCGGACAGGTTTATATGACGACGGCATACCCCGGTGTAGTAAAGGCATGGCATTACCATAAATATCAAACGGATAATATGAGCGTGGTGAAAGGCATAATGAAGATCGTACTCTACGATGACAGAGAAGGTTCAAAAACAAAGGGAGAGCTAAACCAGTTTTTCGTGGGCGAGCATAATCCAATACTCGTTTCCATACCCGAGATGGTTTATCATGGGTTCAAGTGTATAAGTGAGACGGAGGCAATTGTTATCAATATACCAACGAACATATTTAATTATAAACAGCCCGATGAATACAGGATCGATCCTCACAAAAACGATATACCGTACGACTGGTCCAGAAAGGATGGATAATAAAGACGTATAATGAAGCTACTCGTTACCGGTGGTGCTGGATTTATAGGCTCTAATTTTATACTCTACATGTTGGAACACCATCAGGATTATGACATTATTAATCTTGATAAGCTTACCTATGCAGGTAATCTCGAGAATCTTAAGTCCGCCGCGGCCAATAAACGTTATTTCTTTATCAAGGGTGATATAGCTGATGCAAAGCTTGTCAGCGATATAATGGATAAGGGTGTAGATGCTGTAATAAACTTTGCTGCAGAGTCCCACGTGGACAGGAGCATACTTGAACCTGCATCCTTCATAAAGACGAATGTGCTGGGCACACAAATACTGCTTGATATTGCAAAGGAAAAGCATATCTCGCGATTTGTTCAGATCTCGACAGATGAGGTTTATGGGTCCCTTGGTGCAACAGGCAGGTTTTCAGAGACAACGTGTCTGCATCCCAATAGTCCTTACTCAGCAAGTAAGGCCTCTGCGGATATGATTGTGCTTGCCTATCATGCGACCTTTCATACGCCTGTCTTAATAACAAGAACATCGAATAATTATGGTCCATATCAGTTTCCGGAGAAGCTTCTTCCTCTTGCAATCACGAACCTGCTTGAGGGAGAACAGATCCCAATATATGGAGATGGATTGAATATAAGGGACTGGATCTTTGTTATGGATAATGCTGAGGCGATAGATATTGTTTTGCATAAGGGCAAAGAAGGTGAGGTTTACAATATCGGAGCAGGATGCGAGAGTACAAATATATCCTTAATCAAGACCGTCGTAAAGCTCATGGACAAACCTGAATCGCTGATAACCTATGTCAAAGACAGACCGGGTCATGATAAAAGATACGCCATAGACCCCTCGAAGATTATGACTCGGCTTGGTTGGTTTCCTCACACCTCGCTTGAAGAAGGATTGGCAATAACTGTAGACTGGTATTTAAACAATCGAGATTGGTGGAAGAGGGTTAAGTCGGGCGAGTATCTCAAGTACTATGAGCAAAACTATTCAACAAAAGGATTGCAGACAGAGCGAAGATGATAGCCCCTAAGGTTGTTATTATAGGTGCCGGTGGTATGCTTGCCACAGCATTGGAACAGGTACTGAGCCATGCATCAAGCTTGATGGCTCTTCCAGAAAGTCAGCTCGATATAACGGATAAGGATGCTGTCATCGGGTTAATCAAGAAAACAAAACCGGATGTCATTATCAATGCAGCAGCTTATACGGCTGTTGATAACTGTGAGACCGATAGAGAAAGAGCAATGCTGGTAAACGGTACTTCAGTTGGCTATCTTGCACGGGCTTCACAGATGACAGGGGCAAGACTTATTCATATGAGCACCGATTATATCTTTGATGGAGAGAAAGAAGGTCCATACACAGAGAACGACAAGCCTAATCCCATTTCAGTATACGGTCAATCCAAGCTTATGGGAGAACAGGAACTCTTACGCTTTACACAGAATTATATAATCATAAGGACACAATGGTTGTATGGAGGAAATGGCAAAAATTTTGTTGATACGATTGTTCAGCTTGCACAGCAAAAAGATGAGCTAAAGGTTGTTGATGACCAGTACGGCAGCCCGACTTATACGAAAGACCTTGCCACTGTTGTTCAGTGGTTTGTTGAGCACATTGACATTGACAGTAGGATCCTCAATTTTTCAAACGAAGGTATTGTTTCATGGTTTGGATTTGCGCGTGAAATATTAAAACTTGCAGGCATAAAAACGAAGATCATACCAGTTGATTCCGGTGCGTTTCCAAGACCTGCAAAAAGACCTCACAATTCTGCATTGGACAAAACAGCGATCAAACGGATTACAAGGATTGACATAAGGCCATGGTATGATGCACTGTATGAATACATGAAAAATACGGAAAGGATACGATAACACAAAATTCAACATTAAATATTAAAAATTCAAGATTCAAAAAATTAAAGATGAGAAATTCAAGACTCAAAGGAGATTAGCGTGAAGCTTACTATTATAGGAACGGGCTATGTAGGGCTTGTTACGGGTGCGTGCTTTGCCGACAGCGGCAACGATGTTATCTGTATAGATATCGATAAAAAAAAGATTGATTTCCTTAAAAAGGGGGTTGTTCCAATATACGAGCCTGGCTTAAAAGAACTTATACAGAAGAATCATAAAGAAGGTAGATTGGAGTTTACAACGGATATGAAGAATGCTGTCCGGAGATCAAGCATTATATTTATTGCCGTCGGTACACCTTCCGATCATAACGGAGCAACGGACCTCGGTGCAATAAAAGCGGTTGCGAGGGATATCGGCAGGTATATGAACGAGCATAAAATTATTGTTACAAAAAGCACGGTTCCCGTAGGAACCGCCGATGTGATCAAGAAAATTATAGCCAAAGAAACGGGTCTTCAATTTGATGTCGCTTCAAACCCGGAGTTTTTAAAAGAAGGTGCTGCAATAGATGATTTTATGAAACCGGATCGCGTTGTCGTGGGTGTAGAGAATGAAAAGGCAGGTGATATTCTACGATCACTGTACGAACCGTTCACACGCACAGGGAATCCAATCATCGTTACAGATATAAGAAGTTCTGAGATGATAAAGTATGCTGCAAATGCAATGCTGGCAACAAAGATCTCATTTATAAATGAAATTGCGAATCTGTGTACCATTACAGGTGCAAACATCGATGATGTGAGAAAGGGTATAGGTTATGATAATCGTATAGGTCACCTTTTTCTCTTTCCCGGAGTGGGATACGGTGGATCGTGTTTTCCGAAGGACGTAAAAAGTATAATACATGTCGGGAAACGATATGGTTATGGCATGGATTTATTATCTGCGGTTGATCGCGTAAATAACAACCAAAAGGCATTGATGCCCATTGTAATAAAAAGGCATTTTAAAGGTAAGTTGAAGGGCAAGCGGCTGGCAGTATGGGGGCTCGCATTTAAGCCAAAGACAGACGATATACGGGAGGCCCCGTCCATTGTAATTATAAATGCTCTGTTAAAAGCCGGGGCACTCGTCGTAGCCCATGACCCGGAGGCAATTCAGAATATAAAAGCTATGTTCGGCAACAGGATTAAGTACGCCGAGGATATGTACACCGCTCTCAAAGACGCAGATGGACTTGTGCTCGTTACCGAGTGGAACGAGTACAGAAAGCCCGATTTCGAAAGAATGTTAAGATTGATGAAGGGAAAAGTGATCTTTGATGGAAGGAATATCTTTGACAAACAACAGCTTTTGGATATTGGTTTTGAATATTACGGTATAGGAAGGTAGGTTACTTTGAATAAAAAGATTGCAATAACCGGTGGCGCCGGATTTATAGGTTCACATTTGTGCGAATATTTTCTTGCAAAGTCTTATGAGGTGTTTTGTGTGGATAATCTGATAACAGGCTCTTTGGACAATATATCGCATCTGTTTGGTACGAAAGAATTTGTTTTTATGAATCACGATATTGCAAATTATATACATATTCCAGGCAAGATAGATTATGTACTTAACTTTGCATCACCTGCAAGCCCCATTGATTACCTCGAACATCCGATAGAAACGCTGAAAGTAGGTTCCCTTGGAACTCATAAGTCCATAGGTCTTGCAAAGGATAAAGGTGCACGATATTTCCTTGCCTCAACATCTGAGGTTTATGGAGATCCGCTCGTCAATCCGCAGCCGGAAACATACTGGGGGAATGTTAATTCCGTTGGACCGCGCAGTGTTTATGATGAGGCTAAGCGTTTCGCAGAGGCAATGACCATGGCTTACCACAGGTTTCATAATATCGATGTAAGGATTGTAAGGATTTTTAACACCTATGGCCCCCGTATGCGTTTAAATGATGGACGTGTTGTCCCTAATTTCGTTATGCAGGCACTGCACAATGAACCTTTGACCGTTTATGGCGATGGTTCTCAAACAAGGAGCTTTTGCTATGTTTCCGATCTGGTTGAAGGTATATACAAGCTTTTAATGTCCGATTATGTCGGTCCGGTAAATCTTGGTAATCCGGAGGAATGGAAGATTATTGATTTTGCAAAGCATATCATAGAGCTTTCAAGATCAAAAAGTGAGATCGTATATAAGCCTTTGCCTCAGGACGATCCAAAGCAGAGAAGACCCGATATAACGCTCGCAAAGAAGCTGCTCGGTTGGGAACCGAAGGTTAAACTGGATGAGGGCTTGAAAACAACGCTGGATTACTTCATAAAGAAGAAATAAGTCCCGAAAAAGTTCAATAAGGAAGCAAACTTCCTTATTGAACTTTTTCGGACAAGGGCCATCCTTTATGTGCAGAGCAGACCCATGATATTAATAAGGTCCTTGTTGATCGGTTTTACCTTGCTGACTGCCTCCTCAAAAGGCGTAAACGTGATTTCATCTTTGACCAGCCCTACCATCTTCCCGCTGCCGCCGTTTTTTAGAAAATCTACCGCATGATAGCCGAATCTTGATGCAAGCAGGCGGTCAAACACGCTCGGTGATCCTCCTCTCTGAATATGCCCGAGGACTGTTACCCTTGTTTCAAACCCTATCTCATCTCTGAGGTCTTTCTCTATCTGGAAAGCACTTGTTGCGCCCTCTGCAACAATGATAATACTGTTTGTCCGTTTCTGTTCATACCGTTTTCTCAGCCCCTCTGCCACGGCTTTTATATTGTAAGGTACCTCCGGGACAATTGCGAATTCAGCACCGCTTGCCATTGCTGACATTAATGCAAGATAGCCGGATTCCCTTCCCATCACCTCTATAATAAAAGCCCTTTCATGGGATGAAGCAGTGTCCTTTATCTTATCAATGGCCTGAACAATGGTATTCAATGCCGTATCAACACCGATTGCCATATCGGTTCCGTAAAGGTCATTATCGATGGAGCCGGGGATCCCGACTGTTTTTACACCCATCTTGTGCAGCCTCAGAGCTCCTGTCAGGGAACCATTTCCCCCGATTATTATAAGCGCATCAATATTGTGCTTGGTGAGCATATTTACGGCCTTTTGCCTGCCTTCTTCTCGCAGGAATTCCTTTGATCGCGCAGTCTGGAGTATTGTCCCGCCGAACTGCATGACACCGCTTACACTCCTGGAGTCAAGAACACGAATTTCTTCGTTGATCAGGCCTGAATAGCCCCTGAGTATACCTACGACATCCCAACCCAGAGAAATTGCCGTTCTTACGGCTGCTCTTATGGCCGAATTCATGCCGGGTGAATCCCCGCCGCTTGTCAGAATTCCGATCTTTTTCATAGATAACATCTCCTTCTCTTCGTTTCTACTTTATATCCAGGCGTTTTACAAGCAATCCGGTTATTGAATTTTCTCTTTAGCCCCGTTGGAAAGTTGATATACAATGTGTTTGGGCGGAAATAGATGCTCCACAACATTTTCTAACGGGGTTGACAATTATCGGATTTTTTTTATATTGTTTATTCATGTATGATTTAGAGGAACTGAAAATATCTTTAAAAGATGTAGAAATTATAGCGACTGATGTGGATGATACGCTTACGATAAGTGGTATTCTTACATCGGATGTTATAAAGGCTATTGAATATTTAAACAATGCGGGCAAGAAGGTTATACTTGTTACAGGAAGATCCGGAGGTGCATGTACCACACTTTCACAGTATCTTCCGGTTGAAATGGTTATTGCCGAGAACGGCGGGGTTGTTATAAAAGATCATGATATAAAAACCATTGACCTTCCGGCAAATCATACCGCAATGCTGCACAAATGTTTCGACAGTATACATAAAATGTTTCCACATATAAAACAGGCTCAGGATAATCCCTTCAGGCTTACCGACTTATCAATGGATAACCATTCGATCCAAGAATTGGATATAAACAACATAAAAAATATTGCAGTGTCTTATGGATTTACGATAGTCGTAAGTTCCGTACAAACACATATACTTTCGCCTCTATGCAGCAAGGGGGGCACACTAAAATCAATAGTCAATGATAGGAAAACAGTTACTATAGGAGATTCTGCCAATGATGAATCTATGTTTGACCCGGAGTTGTTTCCGTTGTCTGTCGGTGTCGCAAATATTAAGGATTATTTCGGTATGATAAAATATAAACCACGGTGGATCATGTCAAAAAAGCAAGGATATGGTTTCATTGAGTTTGTAGACATCTTAAAATCAATAAATTATTTAAATACTTGACATTTAAAATCTAATATTATAACCATAAAATATATTTAATGGAGGGAGAGCATGAAACACTCAATATTTTTGACGATAATGGTTAGTTTGTTGTTAGCTGGTAATGTGTTGGCAGCTATGCCATCGGATAGTGGAGGGAGTGGGCTTATTGTTACGAGGACCCCTGATGTTTTGTCAAGAAATGCATGGAATGTCAGTGCTTTTTTCGGCTACACAGCGCATTATACTCCGTCAGATTATGGGTATCCAGCAGGTTACAATAGGGATTGGGCTGACACAAACGTATCAGGCATATTTAACTATGGGTTTTTGGATAATTTGGAGGGTGGTATTGTATTTCCTGTAGATATTAGTGGAGGGCCGAAGTTAGAAAGCGGCATACAAAACGTAGATGTACTTGGTAAGTACAGATTTTTAAACGGGGAAACGACGCCAATCTCTTTAGCTGCGACATTAGTAGTAGGGATCCCTTCTGCAAGCACAGGTAGTGTTCTTGGTAGTGGTGATACGAATGTTGGTATAGAGGCTGATTTTGGATACAGAATAGCTGGAAGCGAAAGAAATATGCTCTATTGGGATGTGGGATTTAAACAGGGT
This sequence comes from uncultured Pseudomonadota bacterium, assembly GCA_964547905.1. Classification (GTDB taxonomy): domain Bacteria; phylum JAMCPX01; class JAMCPX01; order JAMCPX01; family JAMCPX01; genus JAJYLM01. The sequence goes on from CAZJPN010000036.1 coordinate 43,232, forward strand.
GATTATTTTGACAAGGCACAGCCAGCGAAAGGATATCAGTATGTTCCGATAATTCTAGCGTCATTAAGTTATGAGTACGCTATTCTGCTTGAAAAAGCATACATCAGTGTAGAATTCGTTGGACAGGCTGCCAATCCCGGTACAAGTTCTGGCTCTACAGATATTCTTCCCGGAGATGAAGACCTTTACGGATTAGTGGGAATCAGATATCTTCCGACAAGGTTTATAGCTTTGACGCTTGGTGGGGGAGGAGGGTTGCCCGACCCTGTCCGAACAGATACCAATTATCTTGCCACAATAGGTGTTTCTTATTTATTTAACCAAACTAAAAGCGAAGCGAGTGGATTCGTATATCAAAAGGCATCCTTACCGAAGCCTGAGAAGCCGGCTGGTATGGCGACTGAACCAAAAATTGTTGTTGTGAATGGTTGCTCCTCAGGGGATAAATCCCAATTCTTTGCACAAAAAATAAAATCATCCGGTTTTAATGTCATAGAAGTGGGCAGAGCTCCTACACTTAATTATAATGACTCTGTTGTTATATTTAGCGACCCATATTACAGCCAGGCAGTGAATATTTTACGCTTGATTCCCGGGAGTGAAAAATTGGCAAAATCAAAAGTAAAAAATCCTGCTTATGATATATATGTTGTAATAGGATGCAGTGGTGTTGCAAACGCAAAATAAATAATATATAAGAAAAAGAAACAGCAAGAGAAAAAACTTTACTTTTAAAAAATATTGTTTACAATATACTTTAACAAATAAAGGCGGAAAGCCTTTTAACCGAAAGTAAATGTTACAACCTTGTAAAAACATTATGTAAGAAGGTAGATACAATTGAATCTAAAAGAACTCAAAACAAAATCCATAGCGGAACTTGCCAACATAGCTAAGGAACTAAATGTAGAAAATGCAATGAGTATGCGCAGGCAGGAGCTTATATTCGGCATACTTAAGGCCCAAAGTGCTAACAACGGTATTATATATGGGGAAGGCGTACTTGAAATACTTCCCGATGGATACGGATTTTTAAGATCCTCGGATTATAATTATTTGCCGGGTCCTGATGATATATATGTCTCGCCATCCCAGATAAGAAAGTTTGGTATCAGAACGGGTGATGTAGTAACAGGGCAGATAAGACAACCCAAGGAAGGGGAAAAATATTTTGCACTTGTAAAGGTCGAAAGTATAAACAATGATGATCCCGAGGTTGCAAGAAACAAGATCCTTTTTGATAACCTTACCCCGCTTTATCCGGAAGAAAAATTTAAGCTTGAATACAACCATTCCGAGCTTTCGACGAGGATTATAGATCTTCTTGCTCCAATAGGAAAGGGCCAGCGTGGGCTTATAGTAGCACAGCCAAGAACGGGTAAAACTATTCTTTTACAGCACATAGCAAACGCTATTATCAAAAATCACCCCGAGGTTCATCTCATAGTACTCCTGATAGATGAAAGACCCGAAGAGGTTACGGACATGCAGAGGTCTGTTAAAGGTGAAGTTATAAGTTCTACTTTTGATGAGCCTGCACAAAGGCATGTTCAGGTTGCTGATATGGTTCTTGAAAAAGCAAAGAGGCTTGTAGAACACGGCCGTGATGTTGTTATACTGCTTGACAGTATAACCAGACTTGCGAGAGCACATAATACAATCGTTCCCGCAAGTGGCAAGGTTTTGTCTGGCGGTGTAGATGCGAATGCACTCCAGAGACCAAAGAGGTTTTTTGGTGCAGCAAGAAATATAGAAGAGGGCGGCAGTCTTACTATTATGGCGACAGCACTTATAGATACAGGTAGCCGCATGGACGAGGTAATTTTCGAGGAGTTCAAAGGTACGGGTAATATGGAGATCGTTCTGGATAGGAGGCTCGCCGATAAAAGAGTTTTCCCTGCGATGGATATAAGCAAATCCGGAACAAGAAAGGAAGAACTTTTAATAGATAAAAATGTTATCAATAAACTGTGGGTGTTGAGAAAAGTCCTGCAGCCTATGGGCGTTGTGGAAGCCATGGAGTTCTTGATAGATAAGATGACAAAAACAAAAACGAATAAAGATTTCCTTGACTCAATGAACAAAGTTGATCTTGATTAGAAAACCGGAGGTAAAATGAAAAAAGGTATACATCCTAACTATGTAAAAGCTATGATAAAATGTGCATGTGGAAATGTCATAGAAACACGATCGACAAAGGGCGATTATACAGTGGAGATCTGCTCGAACTGTCATCCGTTCTTTACTGGCAAACAAAAATTTGTTGATTCTGCAGGTATGGTCGAGAAGTTCCAAAGGAAGTACAGCAAAAAGGCCGACAAAAAAGTATCGAAAATAAACTAAGCCATATCCTCGTATAAATAAGGCATGATTCCGGGTAATAAGGTATATGGCTATTGGAAAGCTTAAACTTGCAAGATCAACAGAACCCGCGATTTTCGAGAGATCAAACCCGGCCCGCATCATTGTTTTATTGAGAACGAGTTATTTTTTCTGCGGCAAATTAAAAGGAATCATACCCTTTTACAAAGGCTTGTAACATGTTTGAAAATATCGAAAAGGTTTTACAGCGTTATAATCAGCTCAGCTCTTTATTAACCGAACCGGAAGTTTTTAATGATCCGAAAGCATACACCAGATATATCAAAGAAAAAAACGAGATAGAACCTCTTGCATTAACTTATCAAGCATACAAAGAATTAGAAAAGAGTATAGAATCTACAAAACAATTACTCAATACAGGCGAAGATGACATAAAACTCCTTGCAAAGGAAGAACTGCAATCTTTAGAGAAACAGAAAGAGTCGGTTGAGAATAAGCTCAAAGAACTGATCCTGCCCAATGACCCTCTGGATTCTAAAAATGTATTGCTCGAAATACGTGCAGGTGCCGGTGGTGAAGAGTCCGCTCTTTTTGCAGGGGATTTATTAAAAATGTATCTGAAGTATGCAGAGAAGAAAAAATGGCGTACAGAGATTTTAAGCGAGAATATAACCGGTATGGGTGGGTATAAAGAAATTATTGTGCTTATAGAGGGAGAAAGGGTTTACAGTAGATTGAAATTCGAAAGCGGCGTTCATAGGGTTCAAAGGGTTCCTAAAACAGAAGCAAGCGGACGGGTACACACATCAACTGCAACGGTTGCAATACTACCGGAGGCCGATGATGTGGAAATCGATGTTAAAGCGGATGATTTGAGAATAGATACATTCAGGGCTGGAGGTCATGGGGGGCAGAATGTTAATAAACTCGAAACAGCCATAAGAATAACACATATACCCACAGGCATGGTTGTTGTATGTCAGGATGAACGTTCTCAGTACCAGAACAGGATAAAGGCAATGAAAATAATAAAATCGCGGTTGCTGACCATGAATATAGAAAAACAGACATCTGAAAGAGCACTGGATAGAAAGAATCAGGTTGGTACGGGGGATCGCAGTGAAAAGATTAGAACATATAATTTTCCTCAAAACAGGATCACAGATCACAGAATCAACTATACAGTTTATGCGTTAAACTCGGTTCTATCAGGAGAAATTGATGAATTTATAGACGCACTTACCGCCTTCTACAGGGCAAATGAGCTTGCCAACGCAATCTCTTCAAAATGAAGTATGCCTCAGCTGAATGACATATATGAATGGATAAAAACTTACACACGTGTTAAAAATATCCGCATCGCTTTATCAGAAACAAATATTATAATCTCAAGCATAATAGGCATACCAAGAGAACATCTGCTCATACATAAGGATATTGTTTTATCAAACAGTTATGTTAGAAAGATCAAAAAGGCCATAAAAAAACGCAGTATCCATTATCCGCTGCAATACATCATCGGTTCTGTAGAATTTATGGGAATCGATTTTCTTATCACCCCGGGTGTATTAATTCCAAGGCCTGAAACAGAATTGCTTGTGGAGACGGTTTTAAAGTATATAGCAGAGCTTAAATACAAGACTATTCTTGACCTCTGTTGCGGTAGCGGGGTTGTAGGATTAAGCATAGCAAGTATAGATAAAAACACATTTGTAAGTTTGAGTGATAGTTCCGTGAGGGCTATAAACCTGACAAGTAAAAACAGCGGCAGACTTGGTCTTACAGGTAAGATAAACCTTTATAAAGGGGATTTGTTTTCTAAAATACCTTTATCGTCAAAATTCGATCTGATTGTCTCAAACCCGCCATATGTCCCGCACACCAGGATGCGGCATTTACAAAAGGAAGTATTGTATGAGCCTGTAAAAGCGATAGACGGCGGAGAAAAGGGTTTAGAGATTATCAAAAAGATTATTCAACAAGCAGGCAAATTTTTAAACGAGGATGGTATGCTTATGATAGAGCATGATGACACACATAAGAAATATCTGGAAACAATATGTACGGACGCAGATCAAGGTACACTGAAGTACATCAAAACAATCAACGATCTCTCCGGCCTTCCACGCTTGAGCCTGTTTTCCCATTGATTCGATCAGAGGAGGAGCGATTCTAAACGATTTTTTGCATGACATTTTCCAATACATTTTTTGAGTTTAATTGACTTTTCATATTTCCTACCATAGGAAACTTTGTTAGAAAGAAAGAGTTTAAAAACTATCTATTATCCCCATCGTAAATGCCGGGGCTTTCTAACGGGGTAAAAAATTATATGTGTATGCTGTTGTTGAAAGTGGAGGGCAATAACATTGCAAACAAATTCTCTTGCAAAGCTGCAAAGTCCTTCGGTGGGAACTGTTGTTTTCAGGAAGAGGCTGTTTCAGAAGCTTGATCAAGCAAGGAAGAAAAGGATTATCTGGATTACAGGACAGCCAGGCTCAGGTAAAACAACTCTTGTTGCAAGTTATGTATCGGCACACAAACTTCCCCACGCATGGTATCATATAGACGGTTCTGATGCAGACCTTGCGACCTTTTTCTATTACCTGAGATATGTAGTTAAGAAAATAACACCTGCAAAACGCTCAAGGCTACCGCTTTTGACTCCTGAGTATCTTGCCGATGTCACAACATATACGCGTAGATATTTTGAGAATCTTTACAGCATGCTGCCCGAAGGTTTTGTTCTTGTGTTTGATAATTACCACGAGGTCAATAGTAATCCGCTATTTCACTCTATTATGAATGAGGCATTGATGAGGGTGCCGGAGCACGGGAATGTCGTATTGATCAGCCGGACAGAACCCCCCGATACATTCTCGCGTCTCAGGGCGAACAATATGATGGAGATTGTCAGTAACGAGATGATCAAGTTTACACCTGAAGAAGCTGGCGAACTTATTAGGCTGCGCTGCGGTGAAAACCATACTCTTGAAACGGTCAAAAAACTCCATGATCGGACAGACGGTTGGGCAGCCGGAATCATCCTTATGCTCGAGCAGAATAAGGAGAGATTCGATGTCGCTTCGCAGGACGGCTTCAAAGACTATCAAGCTATATTCGACTATTTTTCCGCCGAGATTTTTGATCGGTTAGCGCCGAACATGCAGGATTTTCTTCTGAAGATATGCTTTTTCCCTTTCATCACCGTAGAGATGGCAAACAGGATGACGGACAGAAACACCTCGGAGCGCATATTGAACGAGCTGGTAAAGTCCCAGTATTTTACCATCAAACATCAGGATAACACCTATAAATATCACGACCTGTTCAGGGAATTTCTAATGGTGCGAGCAAAGGTGTATTTCAATGAACCAGAACTTCAGCGTATCTATAAGCAGGCAGCAATGATTCTCAAGGAAAATGGGAAGATTGAAGATGCTGTAGAACTGTTTAAAAAGTCCGAGAGCGTGGCGGATATTCGGGAGATTATTATAGGGCATGCACAGACATTGATAGCACAGGGCAGGAACAAGATACTTGATGCATGGATAAAAGCCATCCCCGAGAGGGTATTACATCAGGATCCATGGCTTTTATACTGGCTTGGTGAATCGAGCTCTGTGTTTAATCCTGTTGAAGGTAGGTCATATTTTGAGAAAGCATTTCAGGGATTTCAAAAAAATGGAACCAATGCTGAAGGAGTTTACCTGGCATGGTGTGGTATTATTGAAACATTCTTCTATGAATTTGGTAACTACAAGCATACAGAAAAATGGATTACTACAATGGAAAAAATTATCGCTAACCACCCGAAATTTCCTTCAAAGGAACTTAAAGCGCGCGTATTAAGCTTGATTGTTCAGGTACTAACGTTTCAGAAACCAGAACATCCAAAAATTAAAACATGGGCAGAACAGGCATTGTCGCTTTTAGAATATATCAAGGATCCAGACCTGCGAGTATATTATCTTTCCTATGTAACAAATTATTATTCATGGACAGGCAACATCGTTAAATTTGATTTGCTGATTAATTTAATGAAATCAATAGCAAAACCAGAATCCTTATCTATAAGGACAAAGCTGCTTTACCAAATGTTTATGGCTGTACATGCACGCCACCTTTCTTTAAAGGAACCCTGCTTGAATGCCGTGCACGAAGCCCTTGCTATAGCTGATACGTACGGGGTGCATTATTTTGATCACCTTATCATGGCACAGGCGGTTTATCTCTTATTTGGGACAGGTGATATCAAAAAAATAGAAGAATTCCTGCATATGATGGGACCCGTGGTTAACCAATCCAGTCTGCTTGAGGTAATACAGTATAATTCCATGCTCGGATGGCTTGATAAATTGAACGGCAATACGCAGAATGCAATACAGAAAATTGAGTATTCTTTGAAGCTATCGTTGGCTATGGGTTCACCTTTCCCTGAGGCTCTCATCCGCAGTGCACTGGCTGAGCTATATTACATGCAAGGTGATTATACGATCGCCGCCAAACATCTTAAGCGTGCATTCTTTCTCGGTAAAAAAATGAGAAGTTATATGCTCGAATATATGTCTTCTCTTTTAAATATATCTTGGTTTTTTGATAATAATGTTTTTCATAATGAAGAGCACGGGTTAAAGCTTTTACGAAAAACAATGACCCTTGGTAAGAAATATAATATCATTCATACTTTTCTGGAAACAAGGCAGATAAGGATACAACTGTGCATGAAAGCATTGGAAAAAGGAATTGAAGTCAAGTATGTCCATAAGCTTATTAAAAGACTTGAGTTGACACCTGATGCATTCCCCATGAAATACGAGAACTGGCCGTGGGAATTCAAGGTTTATACATTTGGCGGACTCAAGATCCTAAAGGACGATACAACCATGGCACTGTCAAGAAAGGCCCAGGTCAAGCCTATTGAGCTGTTACAGTTTCTTATTGTCAATAATGACAAATCAGTGGCGCTTGATCATATAAGCGGTGCTTTGTGGCCTGAGGCTCAAGGTGATTATGCATACCAGACACTGAATACAACCATACACAGGCTCAGGAAGATGCTTGGTTCAAACGATGCCGTTATATTACAGTCAAGGAGGCTTATGCTGAATCCACAAAAATGCTGGGTGGATGTTGCGGCGTATGAATATCTTTTAAAGAGCATTGAGGGGCTTTTATCCGGCAATAACGAATCTACAAAATTATCTGACAAACAAGAGGAGATCAAAGTTCTGGAACGGCGTATCTTTGACCTCTATAAAGGAGATTTTTTTACACAGGAGTCCATACCGTCGTGGGTTATAAGTTTCAGGGATATGCAGCATGACCGATTTATACATTTTGTAGAAATACTTAGCGGTTATTATAACGATAGAGAAGATTTTCACCATGCAATCCAAATTTATAAAAAGGGATTAGAAATAGATAATCAGGTAGAATTCTTTTATCAGCAGCTGATAATGCTGTATAAATCTTTGGGACGCCGTGCCGAGGCTATTACTATGTATAGACGATGTAAGGTAATCTTATCTCAGACACTTGACATAGAGCTGTCGGATAAAACCAAGGAAATATATAGAGACATTTAATCCTGCATATCGATAAATTGATTGGTAGGGGAGAATTTAACCCACGCCTCTACTAAAAACTACGCTACCGCCCGTTTTGTTATTTCATGCAATTGACATGCATACGGTTTAAATGTAATATAGTAACCATGCCATGACTCTAAAAAAAATCTCAAGATATGAAATAGAAAAAGAAATTGGTAGGGGGGCGATGGGTGTTGTTTATCTTGCCCACGATCCCATTATTAACAGGAAAGTTGCGCTTAAAACAATGGATATAGCCAATTCTCTCGATAATACCAAGAGAGAAGAATTAACAAAAAGAATGCTTAAGGAGGTAAGATCAGCGGGTAGATTGAATCACCAGAACATAGTTACAATATATGATTATGGCGAAGACGTTCTCCCGTTTGTTGTAATGGAGTATGTCGAAGGTGAGTCATTGGAATCCTTGAGGAAGAAAAAAGGGAAATTCAGCATGAACGAACTATATCCTATTATAAAAGGCGTCGCAAGCGGTATTGATTATGCCCATTCTATGGGTATTGTGCACAGGGATATAAAACCCGACAATATATTGCTCACGAAAGATTATGTTCCCAAAATAACGGATTTTGGTATTGCGAGAATACTTGATACGTCTTCCACTCAGGACTCGGGCATAATAGGTTCGCCTTCTTATATGTCTCCGGAACAAATACTCGGTGGTCCCATTGATTCGACCACGGACATCTTTTCACTTGGAGTGATGATATACTATCTCATAGCAGGAGAAAAACCATTCTATGGCAATACTCCGCATGCAGTGACCTATAGAATATTAAACGAAGATCCGAATCCGCCCAGCTCCTACAATCCTGCATTAACGCTTCACGTAGACGGAGTTTTGTTAAGAACACTTTCCAAAAAACCTTATGAGCGGTATAAGAAAGCCAGTGATGTGGTTGAATCGCTCATAAGGGCCAATTCAAAACAAACAGAAAAGCCCGAAGACACGATAAAATATGCAACATCAACCAAAAGGAATATCCTTTCGGAAATTTCGCATGTTGATACCATTATTGAAGAAGCAACAACAAATCTTAGAAGACATGTCTTTAATAAAAAACAAAAGAGGTGATTCATATGCAAATAAAGTGTCCTTATTGCGGCAACAGTTTCGACATAGACAATTTTGACAAACACAACATTACTTGTCCATCGTGCAAGCGTACAATATTATCTGAATCTTTATCCAATACCACCCTCATGGGTATCAACAATGCACCGCAGCAAATTCCAAATGGTTTGAGGGTTTCCTTAACAGTGCTCGAAGGTAAGGATGTCGGTAAAACCGTTCTGGTTGATAAACCCGACTTTACCATAGGCCGTGAAAATGCGGATATGGTGTTGAATGATACCCAGGCATCGAGAAAGCATGCCCTTATACAACTCCATGACCGGAGGATTGTTCTGAAGGACCTCGACAGCACCAATGGCACATTTATAGGTACAAGGCAGATAAAAGAGGAAGAGTTGAAACATCTGGATGAGATTTCCATAGGGAATACAAGGCTGCTCATAACAATATTTGAAACCCCGGATACAATGCCGGAAGGTTCAGGCGGAACCATCCTCCTGAAAGACGAGGTATCTGTAGAAGGAACAACGCGCATCCAGAGACCGGATGATGTTGAATTCAAACTGCCTTACAAACAAAAGATATATCTTGATATCATAGAGGGAATACAAAAAGGTAGCGTCTATGAATTTGCAAGCGGAAGGGTAGTTATAGGAAGAACGGATGGAGATCTTATTATGGACGACCCAAACATTTCTAAAAAACATGCAGTTATCGAAACATGGTCAAGAGATACATATTTTATAAGAGACCTTGCAAGCACAAACGGAACGTATATCAATGGTCAGCGTATAACAACAACGAAGATAAAAAACGGTGACATCATAACTGTTGGTAATACCAAACTCAGGCTAAGAGTGGAGAATGTACTGTAATTAAATCATGCTGTCCGTAGAATACATCTTAACGTAGTTGGGTTCGTGTAGTATACTTGACAATCTCAAAGAGATATTCAATAAGATTTATAATACTGTATCCAAGAGCAGGATTGTTTTATTCTCATACTGAAGTGGTAAAAAATCATAAAAGCGGGAACAGGCTGAATATTATATGAATATAGGAGAGATTCCGAAAGAAGGAAAAAAATTAAATATAAAAAAAGACAACACATGGTTTATGAGCATGGTTGGTGATTCAGATATTGATGTGGAATCTCTTTATGGTGACCTGATATCCAAAATCGATATACACATGCAGTACACGAAATCTGTTGTCATAAATGGCAGTGTGCAAGCCGATGTTGTCGTGAGGTGTGTAAAGTGTCTACAGTTATTTCATCAAGTTATAGACAATAACTTTTCTGTAGTGCTTGAGCCTTATGAGGCTTCAGCACCTACAAAGCATGCTATAGTAAAAACTGAGCTTGAGGCTGAATTCTATGTTAATGACGAATTCGATCCCGAAGCTGTTGTTTTTGAACAGATAATGCTTAGTTTACCAATGTATCCTTTATGTAAACCCGACTGTAAAGGGTTGTGCCCATACTGTGGTATTAATCTGAATGAAAATCCGGAACATAAATGTTATAAAAATATGAAAAACAATTCCTTAAGAAATCAATTAGAAAAGATAAAAAATATAACGAAGGAGTAAATATGGCACAGCCTAAGAGAAAACATTCAAAATCAAGGACAGGGAAAAGAAGGTCAAGCCACAAGCTGAGCGCCCCCTCACTTGTTGCATGTCCAAGGTGTCACCAGCTTATGAAACCGCATCATATCTGCCCTACATGCGGTTATTATGCCGGTAAAGAGGTAGTAGAGGTAAAGGAAATATAAACAAATATGAAAGTAGCGCTTGATGCTTTTGGCAGCGATCTCTGTCCAGGCGTAGAAATAAAAGCCGCGAATGAGGCAGTAAAACAAGGAATAGATGTAATACTTGTTGGGGACAAAAAGAAACTGAGCGGTATAAATAGCGGTGTTGAAATCGTTCAGGCAGACGATGTTATTTCAATGGACGAGTCTCCTGCAAACGCTTTAAGGAAGAAAAAAAATGCATCCATGAGGGTGGCAATAGACCTTGTAGGCAGCGGGAAAGCGGATGCTGTCATAAGTGCCGGCAATTCAGGAGCAATGATGGCACTTTCAATGTTTGTACTTCACAAGCTACCCGGTGTTTATAGACCTGCTATAGTGGGTGTGCTTCCAAGTTACCGCGGCTATACAATTTTTATAGATATGGGTGCAAACGTTGACTGCAAGCCTCATTACCTTCGCCAGTTTGCAATCATGGGAAGTGTTTATGCAAAAAAACTTTTTAACCTTTCGAACCCATCGGTAGGGCTTCTCAGTAACGGCGAGGAAGAGGGAAAAGGCAACGAACTTACGTTTCTTACAAACGAGCTCCTGAAAAAAAGTTCTGTAAACTATAAGGGGTTTGTCGAAGGTAAGGACATATATATGGGCGATATCGATGTAATCGTTGCCGACGGCTTTGTAGGCAACACAGTGCTGAAGGCAAGCGAAGGCATTGCGGAAATGGTAACAAAGATACTGAAGGACAGTTTTAAAGCATCGCCGATAAGTATGCTTGGATACCTGTTTTCAAGGGGTGCTTTTAATAGATTGAAGAAACGTATTGATTATGCGGAGTATGGGGGGGCGCCTCTTATAGGGGTAAATGGACTCGCTGTAATAACGCATGGACGTTCGAACGAAAAAGCGATACTGAATGCAATAAAGTTATCGAAAAGGTTCTATGATACAAAGTTGAACGATGCAATAATAAAAGAATTGAATAATAATATCACGATTGAAGACAATTTGAATGAAAAGGTTTACGAAGAGACAAAATAGATTGTTATGAAGATAGCATTTATATTTCCAGGGCAGGGTTCTCAGTTCGTCGGTATGGGTAAAGAACTCTATGATAAGTATGAAATCGTAAGGGAGTACTACGACAGGGCGGACAAAAAGCTCGGGATAGAATTAAAAAGGCTGATGTTTGAAGGGCCAAAAGAGGAATTAACGCTTACCTATAACGCACAACCCGCAATACTGACCATGAGTGTTGCCGTTTGTAAACTCATCCAATCGAAGATCGGCATAGAACCTATTATGTGTATGGGGCACAGTGTAGGGGAATACAGCGCTCTTACCGCTGCATCTGCAATAGAGTTCGAAGATGCCGTATATGCAGTTAGGAGAAGAGGTGAAGCCATGCAAGCGGCGGTCAAACCGGGACAGGGAACAATGGCCGCTGTTATAGGAATCGATGAATCTAAAATAAAAGAAATTTTAACGCATGTTCAGGCCGATACAGGCGCAATAGCTGAGGTAGCAAATTATAACAGTAATGACCAGATAGTGATATCCGGGCATACCATTGCAGTGGATTATGCAATAGATCTGCTCCGTTCGCAGGGGGCAAGGTTTGTAAAAAAACTGGACGTAAGCGCTCCTTTTCATTCAAGTCTAATGGAGCCTGCTGTTTCTGAAATGAAGCAAGTATTGAATGGTATAAAATTCGGCAGTATGGTTTATCCTGTAATATTCAATGTCGATGCAACGGTGCATCCATCGGACGACGTTATAAATATGCTTTTGAAACAACTCGTAAGCCCTGTTAAATGGGTTGATACGATGGTATACGCTATTCAGCATGGGGTGGATACATTTATAGAGATAGGACCTGGTAAGGTTTTAACCGGACTCGCTAAAAGAATAAACAACTCTCTAAGATTGTTTAATGTAAATGATCCTGCTACGCTTGAACAATTAAATGTACTTATACAGTAATTATGGGTTATAATTTTTCAGATAAAATCGCCTTCGTGACAGGTGGGACAAGAGGCATAGGCAAGTCTATAACGGAAAGACTGCTCGCATACAATGCCACCGTTATTATTGCCTACAGCGCTTCTCAGAAGGATGCAGACGCAATGTGCAGAATGGCCGGGGCAGAAGGCAAGAAACTGCATGCATTGAAGTGTAATGTTGCAGACTCATCCGAGGTTAAGGCCACCTTTGATTACATAGAGAAGAATTTTGCCCGTCTTGATTTCCTCGTTAACAATGCGGGTATTACAAATGATGGTCTTGTGTTGCGCATGAGTGATGAGCAGTGGCTGAATGTTATCACTACCGACCTCAACGGAGTGTTCTACTGCACAAGAGCGGCATTGAAGTTTATGTTGAAGCAGAAATATGGAAGGATTGTTAATATTTCATCCGTTGTAGGCATGATAGGCAATGCAGGACAGGCGAATTATGCCGCTGCAAAGGCAGGCGTAATAGGGTTTTCGAAATCTGTTGCAAAAGAGATGGGCAGAAGAAATATACTCATTAATACTGTGGCTCCGGGTTATATTGAAACGGACATGGTTTCTGGTATACCCGAGGCTATGAAGTCGCGCATGCTCGAAACTATACCGCTGGGGCGGTATGGCAATACGTATGATGTGGCAAATGTTGTATGCTTTTTACTCTCGGATGATGCCGGGTATATAAATGGATCGGTTGTGGATGTTAACGGAGGCATGTATTAGGAACGGAATAAACCCCGTTAGAAAGGACGTGGCTTTAAACAGCGCCCTTTCTATAAGGAATTTAAAAATTATCATAGTACCCCCGCCGTTCTACCAAAGGCGGATCAGTCCTATGGCTAAAAATGACGGTGCTTTCTAACGGGGTAAAAAGTTACAGACTGGGGAAAAATTTGATATCATATATGTTAATTTAAAAAAGGAGGATACATTATGTCGCTTGAAAAAAAAGTAAGGGAGCTTATAGCGGATCGCCTAAAATTGGATATTGAGCAGGTTCAGCCGAGTTCGAAGTTTATAGAGGATCTTGGAGCGGATTCGCTCGATATTGTGGAGATGATCATGCAGATGGAAGAAGACTTCGGTATAACAATACCGGATGAGGACGCGGAGAAGATAAAGACCGTGGGTGATGCTATATCATATCTAAAATCTCAGGGTGTGAATGACTAAGAAAAGGGTTGTAATTACAGGGCTTGGAACTGTCAATCCACTTGCAAACGAGGTAGAGAAAACATGGGCTGCTTTATTGAATGGCGGATCGGGTATTGATCGTATAACCCGTTTTGCACCCGACCAGTACGAGGTACAGATAGCAGGTGAGGTTAAGGGTTTCAACCCCGAAGACTTTATAGAAAAAAGGGACATAAAAAAGATGTCACTGTTCATACATTATGCAGTGGCATCAGCTATAATGGGTTACAAAGACAGCGGCTTGTCCGATCAGCACGTTAATAAGGAAATGATGGGCGTTATAATAGGCAGCGGCATGGGAGGACTCGAGAGTATAGAATACTACCACGGAGCGCTGTTAAAAGGAGGCGGCAGGAAAATATCGCCATTCTTTATACCTATGACTATAGGGAACATGGCATCGGGTTATGTCGCTATAAAGTTCGGTGCAATGGGTCCTAATCTATGTATAACAACGGCGTGTGCATCGGGTGCCCATTCAATAGGAGAGGCGTACAGATATATACAGAACGGATTGGCAGAGGTTGTTTTTGCTGGTGGAGGTGAATCAACCATAACTCCGCTCGCACTGGCAGGGTTTGCCAATATGAAGGCACTGTCTTCGCAGAATGATAATCCCAGGCGTGCATCGAGACCTTTTGATCTGAACAGGGATGGATTTGTTATGGGAGAAGGTGCCGGCATACTTATACTTGAGTCTTATGAACATGCAAAAGCAAGAGGTGCAAGGATTTATGCGGAGATTATAGGTTATGGTGCCAACGGGGATGCTTATCATATAACAGCGCCATCGCCTGAAGGTAAAGGTGCCGTACAGTGTATGAATAAGGCTATAAAGGATGCGGGTATCAGCCTTCAAGAAGTAGACTATATAAATGCACACGGAACTTCGACGAAGTATAATGATCAGGTAGAAACACTTGCCATAAAAACTGTTTTTGCAGAACATGCTTACAAACTATTTGTTAGTTCCACAAAAGGGGCAACAGGCCATCTTCTTGGTGCAGCTGGTGCTGTGGAAGCCATTTTTACCGTGCTTGCACTGTACAATGGCGTAATACCGCCGACCATCAATTATGAAACACCGGATCCGGAATGCGATCTCAACTATGTACCCAATCTTCCGATTAAGAAGGACATAAAAGTTGGGATGTCGAATTCATTCGGATTTGGGGGAACCAATGCAGTGCTTCTATTTAAGAAGGTGGAAGATTGAAGATCGCTATTGCTTCCGATCACGCCGGGCTTGATTTAAAAAAAGAGATTCTAAAGTTTTTAGAGAACAAAAAGATTGAAGTAATCGATCTTGGAACTTATTCAGAGACATCTGTGGATTATCCTGATTACGCTGAAAAGGTCGCCGATGCCATAATAAGCAACCGGGCAGAAAAAGGGATACTTGTGTGTGGCACAGGCATCGGTATGTCCATATCTGCAAATAAAAAGAAGGGCATTATTGCAGCCCTTGTTTACAGTGATTATACCGCGGAGATGGCGGCCAGACATAATAAGGCTAATGTCATTGCACTCGGTGGCAGGACAATGGAGAAAGATGACGCATTGAGATATATAGATATATGGATGAATGCAGCATTTGAAGGCGGGAGGCATGAGCAAAGAATAAAGAAGATCTTTGATATGGAAAACATCGGAAAGGAGAAGAATTTCATGAATAATTTGAAACAAACGGATATAGAGGTTTATAATGCAATCGTTGCCGAAGTAAAGAGGCAGCAGAACACGCTTGAACTCATCGCTTCCGAGAATATCGTCAGTAGGGCTGTACTCGAAGCAATGGGCAGTGTGATGACAAACAAGTATGCTGAAGGATATCCGGGCAAGAGGTACTATGGCGGCTGTGAGAATATGGATACCGTAGAGCAGCTTGCAATGGACAGGGCAAAGGCTTTGTTTGGTGCTGACTACGTAAATGTCCAGCCGCATTCTGGGGCTCAGGCAAACATGGCTGTTTACTTTGCCTTCTTGAATTACGGGGACACAATAATGGGTATGAACCTTTCACATGGGGGACATCTTACTCATGGCAGCCCTGTAAATTTTTCCGGCAAATTTTACAAAGTAATACCCTATGGTGTGCGTAAGGATACAAAAACCATTGATTACGAGGAACTCGAGAGACTTGCAATGGAACACAAACCAAAGTTGATCATTGCAGGTGCATCAGCCTATCCAAGAACCATTGACTTTAAACGTTTTTCTGAGATTGCAAAGGCTTGTGGAGCATATTTGATGGTTGATATGGCGCATATTGCAGGTCTTATTGCAGCGGGTCTGCATTCAAGCCCTGTTCCATGGTCTGATTTTGTTACAACAACGACACACAAAACACTGCGGGGTCCGAGAGGCGGCGTGGTTATGAGTAAATCCCAGTACGAGAAGCAGCTCAAATCACAGGTATTCCCGGGTATGCAGGGAGGGCCTCTTATGCATGTCATATCAGCCAAGGCAGTTGCTTTCAAAGAAGCACTGTCGGATGACTTCAAACTGTACCAAAAGCAGATTATCCTCAATGCAGCCAGACTTTCCGATGAAATGAAACAGAGAGGGTTTGATATTGTATCCGGCGGTACGGACACGCATTTGTTTCTTGTGGATGTTTCCTCAAAGGGCCTAACAGGCAAGGACGCGGAAAAAACACTTGAGAAAGCCGGTATTACGGTTAACAAAAATGCAATTCCGTTCGATGAAAAGCCTCCCGCAGTGACAAGCGGTTTAAGGATAGGGACACCCGCGGTTACCACCCGGGGCATGGGTGAGAAAGAAATGGTACTCATAGCCCAGTACATCGATGATGCACTGAAAAGCATGAACAACGAAACAACGCTCGTGGAGATAAAACAGAAGGTAATCAAACTGTGCAGTAATTTCCCGATATACAGCAATATGATTTAAAAAATGAAATGCCCTAAATGCGGATACATTGATACATCCGTTATAGATTCAAGAATGTCGAAAGACGGCCTTGCCATAAGAAGACGCAGGGAGTGTCCAAAATGCAATTCTCGTTTTACAACGTACGAACGCGTGGAAAACATGGTCCCCATGGTCATAAAAAAGGACAACAGAAGGGAATTATTCGACAGACAAAAGATCAAACAGGGGCTTTTGAAGGCATGTGAAAAAAGACCGATAAGCATGGACACCATAGAAAAGGTTGTGGATCGTATAGCAAAAAAATACGAGGATGCCGCAGAAAAGGAAATAGCGGCAAGCGACATCGGCGCAGAGATCATGGCCGAACTTAAGGAGCTTGATAAGGTCGCCTATGTAAGGTTTGCCTCTGTGTACCGCGATTTTAAGGATATCAGCGAGTTTATGGACGAGTTGAAAGGACTGCTGAAAACCAAGCTGACACCAAAAGAAAGCAACAAAACTAAAAAATCACGCAAATAATCCTCTTCTGATTATGGACAAAATATGAATATTAAAAGTAAAGTAATTAACGGAAAACGGTTTATCTATGGCAGAGGAACACCCGCTGAAGTTGAGCGTCTCAATGTGGAGAAAAATTTTGATGATGTTCTGGACCGTCTGTATGCGATAAAACGCTCTGTATACTACTTGTTCAATGTGAAGGATGCCATGAAAGTAAAAAGGAAAATGCATGGGAAAAGAAAAGCAGTACGAGAATGACTACAAGGAATTTATAGAATTATTAAATAAACACGGCGTAGAATATATGATCATAGGTGCCTATGCTGTTATGTACCATACAAACATTGCAAGGGAGACAAAAGATATTGATTTCTGGATCAAGAGAACTAAAGAAAATGCTAAGAAATGCATTCAGGTTATAAAAGAATTTGCAGGGTTAGACGTTGATAGTGATGATTTGCTGAAAAAGAATGAAATATTCTTTATAGGGGCTGAGCCTTACAGAATAGACATTTTCAATGAGCAGGGGGATTTTTCCTTCTCTAAGGCATACGCAAAAAAGAAAGAAGGAAAATTTAGGAATGTGAGAACCTTCTTCATTTCTAAGAAGGATTTGTTAGCCTTAAAAGAATATTTTTATAGAAAAGACGATATCAAAGACATAAAGAGACTGCGCCAAGTGGAAAAATAAGAAATAATAGACGATTCTCCACGCTCTTGTGTATCAACCGACTCTATAAAACATCCTTGCTTATTGAAACAATATGTTTCAATAAGCAAGGATAATAAAGAGGATTTATCATGTAAACAGGGGTTTATCGTATATCCTGGAAAAGAATCGTATCCTGTTACACGCAATGTCAGCTATTTGCCTGTATCCATGATAAATAAAATCTTATCAACCGCTTATAAAGACAAGAACGACAAATGGGAAATATCAAATTAAACTCCACAGAACTCCTGCACAACCTTGACATTATAACACTGTTTGGCTATATTAAAAATGAAATGAAGAAAAAAACAATTTACCAATATCCGGTGTTCATTGAACCATGTGATGAGGGTGGTTTTTTTGCAACGTGCCCCGCACTTGCAGGCTGTCATGTGCAGGGTGAAAGACTTGAGGACATACTAAACGAGATGAAAGCAGTAATTGATGCATATCTTGAAGATCTCAAGTCACACCATGAGTCCATACCGAAACCTACCAAATTCACAATCAGCTCAATTGGGGTTGCTGTTTAAGTGTCTACGCGGTTTCTTGCTGTTACCGCCAAACAGATTATTCGTGTTCTCCTACACTTAGGGTTTAAGTTCTCCCGCCAAGCAGGAACAAGTCATGCTATATATTTTAGAGCTTCTGATGGAAAAAGGACCGTAGTTCCTATATATGCTGGAATAACTCTCAAGCGTAAAGCTATGAAAGCCATTCTTGCCGATATTGGTATTACAGTTGAAGAATTACGTAATCTTTTATAACCCTCGTGTAAGAGCTTTGGCACATTGTTTGTTACATCATAAGGTGTGTAATGATTTCTGTTATAATAGTTAATTACAATACAAAGGATTTGCTGAGAAATCTTTTAAACTCTCTTAAGAAATTCTTTCAAGGAGAGAAGGTCATCCTTGTTGATAATGCATCGTCAGATGACAGTGTGGATATGGCCTCTCACGAGTTCCCCTGGGTGAGTCTTATCGCAAACAAGGACAACGTTGGTTTTGCAAGGGCAAACAATCAGGCTATGGACATTGCCCGCGGCGATGTCTTTGTCCTTATAAACAGTGATGCGGAGCTGATCGACGACAGCCTGAAGCAGGCTGTATCCATGGTAACGAACAATAAAGATTATGGGCTTATCGGGTGTAAGCTGTTGAACAGCAATACCAGCACCCAGTTTTCTGTCGGCAGGTTCCCGGGCATTTTGTATACGTTATTATCAAATACCGGATTAGGATTGCTGCTGCCTGCCAATTTAAAATCAAAACTGTTTGCAGGCAGGTACTTTGATTACACCAAACAATCAGAAGTGGATTGGGTTATGGGTGCATGCATGATAGTACGGAAAGATGTCTATAAACAGATCGGCGGGTTAAATACCGGTTATTTTATGTTCGGCGAGGATATGGAATGGTGCTACCGCATAAGAAACTCAGGGTATAAAATCTTGTATACCCCTTCATCACAGGTTAAGCACCACTTCAACAAGAGCGGCTCTTCCGGTGCTGCAAAGCGCTACGAGCTTATGTACAAAAACTACTACTCGTTCTGCAACACCTATCTCGGCAAACATGAAACAGCCGTTATAAGAATACTGAATATCATAGGGCTGCTGCTCAGATATATGGCTTACAAAGCAGGACTGATTAAAACAACCGCCCCATTCCTGTCTTATTGAAGGAATGGTGTCAAATCTTTGCAAGCTGTCCGACAATGTCATTCTGAGGCTTTAGTTGAGAATCTTTTTTTATAACTCGTTAAAAATATTAGATTCTTCACTTCATTCAGAATGACAAAACCGGGTTTTTTTTGAATTGTCGGACAGCTTGCAAGAGAGGGAAAAAAGTAAGGAATTGTCGGACGGCATGCTTGACGGGAGGTATTGGATACCCGTGCAGGGCTTTAGTCAGAAGACGAAAATTATCGGACAACCTCTTAATGGGGAGAAAATTTTACATGTCTGTTTCGAACATGTGTTGACATACCCTAAGAATTTATCCTTGCAAATCCAAACGATTATTTTAATATACAAGTCCTGATTGCAAGTTTTCAAATGAGATTTTTGTAGTTAATTCGTGTTTTTATAATCTTTTATCGCCTTCATTACCGATTTGCTATCATTCCATCTCATTTTTATTATCCTTTTTGCTATGCGAAGAACATTCGCAGCTTTTATAAACGCTATCTTTTGAGGATAATACTTACTATGGTATTTCAAACTTCCTTTTGTATAGTAATATTCAGCAAAGGAACTCGCTCCGTGCATTCCCATCCCGCCTTTATGATAACAAACCGCATCTCTACATACTTTCAATGTATAGCTTTGGCGAATTGCTTTAGTACACCAATCGGTTTCTTCCCAGTATAAAAAATATTCTTCCGGCAGAAGGCCTAAAACCTTAAAACTTGTTATATCTGTAAATAATGCGCCACCCGATATAAAGCTTAACTCATCAAGTTTTTTTGCCTCCTTTATGAATTTTATTGTTCCTGTATAATGATTAATTTTTCCTCCACCTAAAAACAGTATTTTATCCGATTCACTATAAGCTTTAACCGTAAATCCATAAATGACTTTTTGGGGTTTGTCGGAATTTACGAAATCTATTGCGGTTTGTAAGCTGTTTCGATTTAGTATCATATCGGGGTTTAGCAAAAGGACCATACCTTGGCTGTTAACGCTGAGCAACATTCTCAAGGCTACATTGTTGCCACCTGCAAAACCGAGGTTCTTGCCAGTTTGTATTAAAATCAATTTGGTGCTTGTTGTAAGATAAGAAAGATCTTTAGAATTTGGGTAGATAGAGGTTTGCCCTTCAATATCTAAAATGGAGCTATGTAAAATATTGCTTTGATTCTCAGCCTTTTCTCTTGAGTAAATAAGATAGAGAAGGGGCTTTTTTTCAGGTGGAAAGGATCTGTTTCTTAATGGATGTGCAGGGCTAATCCATACAGATAATTTGCCCTCAGCCCAGGCTCTAATATATTCTAAAGAATTATCCGAAGAATCGTTGTCAATAACAATAATCTGATAGTTTGAATAATCACTTTTAAATATGCTTTCCAAACATTCAATAGTATTTGCCCAACTATTGTAGTTAAGTATAAGTATATATATTTTAGGATGTTTTGAATTCATTTAAAATAGGGCTTTCATTATCGGTATTTTTATTCCTATTAGTTATGCCTATGTAATTCCTCATCATTGGTCAACAGTTTTTCTCTTATGCATAAAAAAAGCTTTATAGCAGGCTTTTATATTTGTTATTTCAGCTTCTACAAAGCCTTTAGATTCACTGTAATTCTTCCTAATAATAAATAAAATGCCGATTTTGATATAACCGGTTATAATACGTCTTGCGTGCTGAATTGCCATAAGTAAATACCGTAAAAGCCATGTAGAAGGGTGGTATTTCTGGAAGATGTATTTTAAGGAACTTGCCCATAATATAGCTAAATAGGAATTAGGAACATATTTAGATGATCTACCATGTAAATGGTATATGCTTGCTCTTGGGTAGGTTGTAATAATGTAATGGGATTTTCTTAGCCTTAAAGAGATATCGGTTTCTTCATCATACAGAAAAATATTATTATCAAATCCACCTATCTTGGAAAATGACTGTTTCGTAAACATCATTGCACTACCATGTATAATATCCGGTATAAATGTTTTTTGTTTGTCTATATATTTTTTGTAGGTAAGTTCTTTATACATGAAGAACCTCTTTAAAAGAGGTGGGGCAACTATATCAAGAATTTGTACAGAAATATGGGCATAAAATTTGTGATAGAATTGAAGATTATTGTTGGCATCATATATTAGTGGTCCTGTTAGACCTACTTCAGCATGTTCAAGCAGATAACAGCTCATGTCTTCTATACCATTTAGAATCAGAGTGTCAGGGTTAAGAAAGAACAACACGTTTCCTTTTGCATGCTCTGCACCTATGTTGTTTGCTTTACCAAAACCAAGATTTTTATTATTTCCAATTATTTTTACCCACGGAAATCTTTCTGTTATGGCATTAATGCTGCCATCTGTTGAGCCATTGTCCGAGACAATAACCTCATAAGGGATTTTATGGATCTTATCCTTAATGGATTGAATACACTCAAGGATTTCTTTCCTTACATTGTAATTGACGATAATTATAGAGAGGAATGTTGACATAAGATAAATTGAGATTTTATTTCTTTAAAAATTCTACTGATTCCAGAGAGCTTTCCGCCAATTTTTTTTAACAACATTCTACCTGCTTTATATTATAATGTCTTTATTAAATGACTGTAGTTGTTTTTGTTCATCAGGATAAATTTTGGGAAAGAATCATCCAGTGCAACGAATTTATATGAAAAATTTCTGCCAAAAATATCCTGCCCGTTGTTTATTGCGAATTCAATGCTATTAGTATCTTTAAACTCTTTTTTGTCATATTCAGTGTGAGCAAACGCCTCCAGCTTTTTTATAATAGAATTCACCCCCCCGAGATAGCTGAAATGCCATCCGCCATTATCAACACAAAAGAGTCTTTTCCCTTTTAAATCAATATTTATAAATTTCCATAGTTTTACCCGCATACGATGAAGGAACCTTTCGGGATAGTAATCCCGCATCTGTATCACTACTTTTCGTAAATCCTGTGGGGTGGTAAGATCGCTATAATTAACCATAGCAGTTCCTGTCCACTTATATCTGCCGGCATTGGTTACATTTATACAATTTATAAAATAATAAAATGATTTTTGTTTGAAAATCTTTATTCCGGGTTTGCTCTTGTATTTAGAAATTTTTTCCGGATTTGGGATTTCGTCTAAATCGGATATCATGATCACATCGTTTGCGTTACAATTTTTTAAGCCATTCATGATCATATTTCTCTGGTAATTTTCAAGAACCCATGTCTGTTTACCATGATAATCCGGATATCTATCTACGACAACATGGATTATTTTATCACGGAATTTTGAGTAACGGGCTATGTTTTCTAAAAAATGAAGCGGCTTATCTTTACCGTGGTGAGTTTTTGTTGCTTCAACAAGCACAAATTTATCCACCGAGTCGTTAAGGACATTTAATCGTATTTCCAATAGATCAAGTTCATCAAAAAAGATAAAACAATCGTAAATCATCTTTGATTCCCAATTTTTAATATAGCATTAAAATGGTTGATAAGGTTATCCGTTGCTTTTTCCCATGTCCATTTTTCTCTTATAAACTCAATTGCATTTTTACCCATTAAAAGTCTTTTATCAGGCTCCTGTATAAGATACTTTATAGCGTCTGAAAATTTATCTAAGTCTCGTTCAGTAACCATACCGGTAATACCATCCAAAATGCTTTCTCTTATTCCACCCTCACTCACGCCTATTACAGGGGTTCCACAAGCCATTGCCTCCAAAGGTACCAGTCCAAATGGCTCCAAATATGGTGCATACAATACCAACATTGCTTTATTATAGTATTTAATAAGCTCTGTATCAGTTATACTAACTCTTATCTCCATATCAACATGATTCTTTTTTGCAAGTGCATCTAATATGTTTCTTTCACTCGCATTATCTTCGTCGCTAATGATAACAATCTTGGGTTTGTCATGTAATTTTCCAATTGCCTTTATTATAAATCTAAAGCCTTTACTCTGTATTATACGACCAACGGACAATATAAAATTTTCTTTTTTAATATTTTTATTTGGTTTAAATTTTTCTGTATCTACTCCGAGATACACAACGTATGAGTTTAATCCATAAGCCCGCATTACAGATTCATGTGAATAGTGAGAGTTAACAACTATTCTTGAAGCATGCATGGTATTTGATTCATCAATAGATTTTATCAGGGTACGAAAGAACAATCCTCTTACGTTACGAAAAAAGGAATTACTGAGTGAAGAATTGTAAGTTTCTTCAATCAAAGGATGCTCATTCACCCATCTATGCGGTTCCTGAATGTAGTACAAAGAGGGTATTTTCAAATATTTTAATATGAAAGGGCTCTGTGTAATAACGGAATGATGCACAAATACAAGTGCATAATCGGTATTGTTTATTTTTTCAGCAATATGTTTTTGATTCATCGCTTGGGATAGAAGTATTGTTCTTAGATATAACCATCTGAAGCCTGTAATGTTTATATCAGGGGATAGTGTTTTTACAGGATAGACAAATTTCTTATCAACTACCTCATCAAGCGGTAGGAACTGCTCATTGGCTGTTTCTGGCAAGTATGCATCTATGGTATATCCCCTTTTCTTAAGCTCTTTTGAAAACTCATAAAGAGCCCTTTTAGCCCCTCCCTGAGGAAGGTTATGAAAGACGGCAATCTTCATGTTACTTTCCTGCATTGAATCAGAAGAGCTGCACCTTTATCTTTCGATTTTACATCTAATAAATAATATTTGTTTAAATACATGAACCAGAAAATCTTTAAAACAGATATTGGTGTGAAAGATAGTGCTTTTGCTTTATAAGATCTCAGCATGATAAAAAATTCTCGTGTAAAAAACTCCTCTATCTGATCCCATTTTGAAAATACTTTTTCAGGTAGATAATAATTGATCTCTATTTCTTTAAACCCAATTTCAAATAACAGTTTTTTCCATTGCTCCGGTGACATGTAATAATAGTGTTCATGCCTTAAATCATTTTTTTTTATGTATTCCTGTGCCTTATCTTCACGGCCAATTTTTATATAGTTTTTGTAATGGTATAGATAATCATGATAATTCTCACTTGGTACCGTCAATATAAACATACCAGATGGTTGTAAAATTCTGTAGACTTCTTTAATAGCGTCATTATAACAGGGTATGTGTTCAAATACGCAGTTGCTGAAGACTGTTTTAAAACTTCTGTCCCCGAAAGACATATTACATGCATTCATAACTTCAGCACTCTCATATATAGAGGTTTTTTTTGCAAGTGCAACTGCATCCTTATTATTGTCTATGCCTACATCCACTTTTGTATTATTGAAGAATAATGAACCGAAAGAACCATCTCCGCAACCAAGATCTAACAAGGGTCTATCCATGACGCCATTTTTTTTGTTTAAAATTCTAAGCTCGATTGCTCTCCACAATGCAAAAGAAGGGATGGTAGGATATCTGTTGATTGTTTTCCATAAATAATTCATTGTCATTCCTCTTTTTTTATTTTTTTGTGCATATGCCTGTAAATTCTTACTATAAAAGCTTTAATAGTTTTTAATAAATAAGTATACTTTACGCTATAGACGAACAACAGAAATGTTTCATAGATGTTTACAGGGTATTGTTGAGTCTCCACCATGGCTATAAAGTATGCCTTCTTTCTTTGATATCTTGTAAAGTCTTTAGTTTCTATAACAGGCTCACGTATGTTTAGAGTGTGTGTATCATAAGATGAATAGTCTTCTGTATTGTAAATTTGAGTGGCATTCGTAGAAAACCAATCCATAATTTCTGTTTTCTTCATCGGATGTGCCATATTCCAGAAAATAAAATCCGGCTTGAGCTCTTTAGCCAGATTAATTGAATCTTTTACTCTCTTAAGATTGTCGTGCGGTAGCCCTATAACAAAACATGTCCCCAAACGTAATCCACCTTTCTTTATAAGATTTGCAGCCCTTTTTATGTCATCGATCGTTTCGCTCTTATTTATTGCTTTGAATACCACTTCATTGCCGCTTTCTACACCTATACAGATATTATCACTGCCGGCATCTTTAACAAGTTTTACCAATTCTTCATCTATGCCGTCAGCCCTTATGTTGTCTATGATCATTTTCAGTCTTATTTTTCGGGATATATATTCATTGAGAAAATTTTTAAAATGAACGATATTAACGGTAGGCGCATCGTCCACTATCTTAACATATTCTAATCTTGGATATAGGCTCTTTGCTTTTGCAACCTCATCAACGCAGAGTTTGTAATCTCTGCTTCTCCATTTTCTTGAAGCTATAAATTTTACTGCACAAAAACTACAATTAAACGGACACCCACGGCTTGTTTGTAACGGATATTGATTAATATACTGCTTGTTCATAAATACTGTGAAGTCAGGGAAGGGAATCTTATTCATGTCAACCACTGTTCCATCTATAATTTCTGGTTTCTCTCTGTACCGTATGTTCTTTATAAGTTTTGTTATTATTTCTTCAGCCTCGCCTCTTACTATATAGCTTATTCCTTTAACAGAGATTAGTTCTTCACTGTATAACGAGGGATGTGGGCCGCCAACAATAATTGGTATTTTATTATGGGAGATCTTGCCGATCATTTCTAACGAGGCTTTTGCTGTTGCTGTATATATTGAGAAACCTATCACATCTGGCTTTATGGTATCAATAACGCCTTCCAGCAAGGGTGCATCAGTATCGGATGGATATAACAAATAGTCCAGCACTGTTATATCGTGGCCATCGCTCCTTAATATTGAAGCAAGAATTCCAAGCCCCAGATGAGGAACCGGATTAGTGTCCGATTTCTTTTTTAATCTTACAAATAAAATCTTCATAAATTTTTGCCTGTGCGGTTTAATCGTTTTAGATGTAGTTTAACATGTTTTCAGTATAACTCATAATACTACATAATAAACTTATTTCTTAAGTGTATATTAAAACTTCTTACAGGTTCCCAATCGTTTTTATCAGAAGTTTTTAAGCTTAAAGGCATTGTAATATAAACAAAGCCACCGACTATAATTCCGGCTGCGGTATACATGATATTATGGCTAAACGTAAAAACAATAAAATAGATCATGAACAGCGATATTCCGGCAATAGATGGCTTAAGTAGTTCTTTTATAAAGAGCTGCGATACCTTAATGCCAATGATTTTATTGTTTACATAGTACAGGAAAAGGGGCATCTGTCCGAAGATATTTACGGCAAACGCAATAGCAGCACCATTTATACCATAACGGGGTATTAAAACTATTGCTGCTATAAGGTTTATGACTGAACTAATAACACTAAAGAGCGTAGTAATATATGGTTTCCCAAAAGCATCGGCAGATAGAGCTAGTATAGTACTTAAAACAGTAAAAAGATACGAAACCGATAAGATCTTAAGGGTTATACCGCTCTTTGCAGCAAAATCGCCGTGCATCCACAGCTCAAGTATAGTGTTAGAGAATACAAAAAGAATAAGAGATAACGGTAAGACAAGTATAAATATATATTTTGTTAATTTGGTATAGAGGAGTATAAGTTTTTCTTTTTCATTTTTTACTATTAATTCGCATGCAAGAGGGAAATATACTGTTGTAATATTGCCCTGTCAGGACATAAGTTTCTGGGATAAACTTACTGGCACAACATAGTATGTTACCCATGTTATGGGCATAAATATTCCTATTAAAATTCTATCAAGTTGGAAAACAGCCTGTGATGCAATTTGGTTTAAAAATTTCATTATACCGAAATTCCCAAGGGTTTTAAATGTATTTAAGTGAAAGGATGGTTTAACTGATAATTCTGGTAAGAGTTTTTTTGAATCATGCCAGAATATCAATATATTGATGACCTCTATAAATACATTCAGCAATACAAGATGGATCAACCCGAATCCAAGATATAATAATAGTACTTCTCCAGCTATAAAAGATGTTAAAAGCACCATATTCCTTTTAACGAGTATGTCAAAACGTTGTAAAGCCATTAATATAGACCGGAAAAAAATCAAAGGCATATGTATAACAAGACCTATTCCGGCAATGTAAAATACCGTTCGGGCTGTGCTGATCAGTGGTTTTGATATGTGGAATACATGCACGATGATATAACCTGTTAATGGTACTATTGTTATGGCACCCAAGAATCCAATAATAAGATATAGTGTAAAAGAGGTTTTCTTTTAGAGATTCTCTATCATCTTTTGACAGGTAATCAGAGATATATTTTATAGACGCAGCACCTATGCCAAGATCCATTATTGAGAAATAACCTATTAAAACGTTTAATATTGCAAATATTCCATAAACCTCAAGTCCGAGTTTATGCACAACGAAGGGTGTTACTGCCAGATTTAATACAATGAACCAAATTTGAGATAAAAAGTTATCCGATGTATTGGATATAAACCTTTTTGTCCTATTCATAAAATATAATTGGTATTAGAAAAAAACACTATATAGTTACCTCAAAAATTGCAACAAGATAAAAGACAAATAACAGCTTGTTCTATTTTAAGATTTAAACTGTGCTTTGGATGCCCGTTTGAAGTTTGAAAACCAATAAGACAGAAAAGGGTTGGTTATTTTAATCAATTCTCTGACTTATAAGCTGTGTATCTCGGTATTCTCTCCGATTCCCTCGGCCAGCTCCTTATTGTAGATGAGAAGTACCCTCTACGCTCTGCCGATACTGTTTTGATTTTCTATAAAGTTTAAAAGCTTGCCGCGATGGGATGGGCTCATATCCTGGAATTGTATACCAAGAACAGTATTGAAGTTGGTATGCTCTTCCATGCCCGACCAAATAATCCTGCCCTTTACAATAATTGGATCTGTTTCGTCAGGCAAATAGAAGGACAGATCTACCAGCATGTCTTTACCAAGCAATGCGGGAGTTTCTACCTTAATACCGTCAAGACATATGTTCCTTGCAAAATCAGAAAAGAACACGCCGCTTTTTCTGCAATTCACCCTGAGTCTGGTATCAACCCTTTTCGTTTTCCTTTTCTCGCTATAAAGTTCCATGGTATGAAGTAAGAATTGCACAGCTTCAAATGCTTTGCAAGAAAAAACTGCTGCCGGAATAACGCACAAAATACAGAGATAGAAAGGCGGAAATGGCGGGTAAGCGTAAACCCGAAGATATTGCTTGAATATTATAATTTAGTATGCAATAAAGAAAAACTAACTAAAAAACACATCCGCATATTGGTACAAGGGTGCTTGCAAGAGTCTTGCTGCCGAGTTGACTGCGGGTGGAAGAAAAAAACCATGGAGGATAAAAATGTTTGACGTAACAATGAAAGACCTGCTCGAGGCAGGGGTGCATTTCGGTCACCAGACAAACCGGTGGGATCCAAAGATGAAACCGTACATCTTTGAGGCAAGGAACAAGATCTACATAATCGATCTTCAGAAAACACTCGAGGCATTGAAAGTAGCCTATGAAGTTGTCGTAAAAACGGTTGGCGAGGGCGGGAATATACTCTTTGTAGGGACAAAGAAGCAGGCACAGGAGTCCATAAAAGAGGAAGCAGAACGTGCGGGTATGTTCTATGTCAACGTCCGGTGGCTTGGCGGTATGCTGACAAACTTCAAAACGATCAGAAGTAACCTGTCGAGACTCGAAGCGATCGAAAAGATGCAAACAGACGGTACGTTCGAGAAGCTTACCAAAAAAGAACAAATGCAGCTTACTAAGGAAAAAGAAAAACTCATAAAGTATCTCGGCGGGGTACGGAATATGAAAAAGCTTCCGGACATGATGTTCGTCGTAGATACGAACCATGAGGGTATCGCGGTAAAAGAGGCCAACAAGCTCGGTATACCGATTGTCGGTATCGTTGATACAAATTGTAACCCTGAGGTCATTGAGTATCCTATACCGGCAAATGACGATGCGATAAGGGCCATTAAACTGCTCACCTCTAAAATGGCGGATGCATGTCTTGAAGGTACAAAAATAAGAAGCGATAAAATGCCGCAGCAGGCAGAGGATGTGCCGCAGGAAGCTGCCGCGGAGAAACCGCAGACAGGAGAAGCGCCTGCAGAGGCTGCCGGAGAAGAAAAGCAGCTTGATGTGCCGGACGAATTTTAAGGTTAAAGAATAAGCATAAGAGAAGGAGCAAAATAAGATGGCAGAAGTAACTGCTGAAATGG
>CAZJPN010000037.1:0-6625 GCA_964547905.1 uncultured Pseudomonadota bacterium
TGTACAAGCATTATTCCATCCTGAACTGAATAGTCAAACCCGATAACTCCCATGTTTGGCTGGACTGTAAAAGATGAAGTTATGTCAACCTTATTATGCAGTCCACCGGTAAAATCATATTGAGCAAGATAATACCTGCTACTGTCGTTGTTGAACCAGTGAACTAAAAACCCGTTTGAAGTGTCCTGTAGTGTCATTGTACCTTCTGTGGTTCAATTGCTCTTTTGCCCGATCCACGTGATATGAATATGATCAAGACTATTATAGCAACAAGGGCAAGAACTCCGACTATAAGCATCCCGCTATTCTCGGAAAGCCATTGCTTTGCTCCAGACTGTGCCGATGCCTGTAACGATGGCTGTGCCTGTTGAACAGCCTGTTGAACAAGAGGGGTTGCGGCAGCCTCTACTCCTCCCTTTATTGCACCTGTAAGCGTATCCCAGAAACTTACATCCCCTATTCCGTTTGATGGTAGTAATCTATCCATTGTTATCCTCCTCTAAAACGTAGCTATTGATTACATTGTCTATAAATATTTTGCCCTTTTCAGAGGCAAGAATGCCTTTGAGAGGTTCAGGGAACTTTGTGAAAGCATTCCTGACCTTATTACAAAATTCCTGTTTTTGCTCCGGTATCTGGACTTTCCAAGCATCATTTATTGAGATATTTATCTCATTGATAACCTCTGGATATATCAGCGGGATACTCTCCCCTTCCAGTATCCACTCGATTTGCCGATATGATGCACTGCCGGTTGATATAATCTTAACAAACTTCAATACTTCCTGCTCAATTATTGATGTGTTGAGTTTTCTATAATAGGTATCATCCCTGACTTGATCTTGTTCTACCTGTTTTACCTCTTCCGGAGGCTTTTGCACTGCTTGTACCGGAGGAGCAGGATTGAGAGCTGGCGTATTCTGAGTCGGTATCTGGATATTATTATTTACTGGATTCTTTGATACTGCCGATACGATAGAAAGAAGGGTCATTCCAGCTATATCAAGGAACTTATTTACAGTAGCCTGATCCCTTGCCGCTGTCTTTAGGGCTGTCATTATAACACCCTCTTCATCTTCCTTTTTAAGGCCATATTCCTTTATCACGTCAGTTACGATATTCTTTATAACATCTGAACTGGATGCGTTTACTTTCTTGTTTTGAAGTTCCTTATTCAAGAACTCAATCTCTTTGTCCTTCACTGCTACCTGAGCCTGAACGAGAAGTTTTTGCATCTCGTCCATTTTATCATTAAGACGCCTTACTGAATCACTATCCCCGTTGGTATGAAGCTCCTTGGAAAGGTTCATCATCTTGCTTAATAGTGTTATAGGGTCATCGGATGAATTATGCACTGGATTAAGCACAGTATCCGCAGCTTTAGCTACTATAGTTTCGACCAATTTATCCGCAGGAGTCTGAGGTTTCGGAATCTGAGATGCTTCATCTTTTGCTTGTTGTCCTCTTAATAAGGCTCGCCTGTTAAACTCCTCTTGGGTCATTCCTATCTCAATAGATGACATGAAATGACCGTTTTTATCGGTTATCAGCTTTTCTGTTCCATCCGGCATTAGCTCCCTGACAACAAAAGAGCCGCCTCCGTACTTCGATTTTATATATTCCTTTGCGATCGGTATAAATGGTATAGTTTCAAGGAACTTCCCGCCCCTTAACAATTCAGAAGGATTATCGGTTATATCATAAAGCCTGATAGGGTATTTTGAAGGCATAGTGCTTGCAGGATCGACAAAGAGCTGTTCAGTTGTAATATGCTCACCCTTTAAAAGCACCATGTTCGATTTGTTGCTTTCGTAGGGCTTTGCCGGTTGCTCTTCATTCTCAATAATTCCTCTATCGTGTGATACAGGAACTTCCTTAATAGCCTTGCTGTTTTGTTTTTTATTGTGAAGAGCATATTTTAATGACGCCTTCTCGGGGTCAAGTCCTAATTGAGATGCAGCATCTTTAACAACAGTATCCATATCCTTTCCGGCATCAATACTATCATTGACAAGTTTATAGAATGATCTCCACTGCCCTCCGTTAAGGTTAGACTTGCTAAAATTTGACCAATCTTCAGATGTCCAGTCTTTACGTGGCTTGTTTACACCTATGCTGTTATCTTGTACTTTACTTTGTAATTCAAACATTTTCAACCTCCCTTATACATTTTCTTTTATTGTTTCCTTTACCTCAAAAGGCACTTCAATGGCCTCATCCTTTGCAATTTGATTCTGGAGTTCTGCTACAAGAGCCTTACGCTGTTTAATACTCATTTGTTTTATCACACCCTCTGCATTGTTAACTACACCCGACAACATAGGATTATTTTGTACACGTTGATTGACTTTTGCATTTTGAATAAACCCTTTTATAAGGTCATATCCAACACTTACTGCAAGCCCGCTTATTGCACCACCTTTAAGACCGGCAGTAAATCCATTATTTTTTGATATTACTCGTATCAATCCCATAATTGTGCGAAAGTCCTTCGAGTTCATCTCTATCCCCTTTCTTGCTTAATTGAGATAAAATCCTATAAACGTTATTTGAACATCATTTGAAGCTCCGGACATGTCGGTTACGTTAACCTGTATGTCACTGTTGTTTAAAATATCCATCTGTGCCGTAAGAACCAAGGGCATTGTACCGTTAAGAGTCTCCCCTCCGATGTTCTGAGAATGTAATGATCCGCTTGTCAGCATTATACTGTTATAGGATATATCAACAAGACAAGACCCTGTTGATTTCATCAGTATAGCTCTACAGACAAAATCACCGTTAGATACATGTAAATTAAACGGCACAATAGCATTCGCACCTACCGTGATCAGATCACTGCAAAGAGGGTATGGCCTTATTGCATTCCACGGCCCCTTTATAAGGGCAGAGCTTGCTGGAATATACTGTGTTCCAGAAAAGGACAAATAGACATTATATGCCGTTGCTGATCCGCTCCTGTCTGCAAGTGCTATTGTCCTTATATTGTTTGCCTTAATAAATTCAGGCGGCTTCCAGATATATGGGAAAGCACCGGAACCGGCAATAGATTGTAAGGGTGCATATTGTGGCAAAAATCCTTTTGTCGTTTGCAATAGCGCACTTGAAGATCCTATTCCGATCGATGGCAGACCATCTTCAGAACGATACATGTTTATATTCACAGCTCGTGTACCGTTATCGGCATAAAATGAAGACTTTACTATTGCAAAGTCCGCAGGTTGTATTCCTAATGCATACGGACTACTCGGTGTGCCCATATTTGAGGCACTATTCCCTGCCGGTACGCTTATAATAGCATTGTATATATAAGGTCTTTCTATAAAGTTTACCAGCCCATTGTTTATTGCCATACTCCGTGCATTTAATTCCCCTAAAAACCTTCCAGCTTCTCTGTCCATTTTGTGTCTCCTTTTTTATAATTTCATGTTAAAAATAAGATCGGGATTGTCTCTGCCGATCTTTTTTGTTTTTACGCTGGCGTCCATCGTACGAGATGCAAATACATTCTAAGTTTGAGTGCGTTTGTGAATGTCTGTACCAAGTTGTCAAAATGCACAGTAACCGTGAATGTCTGCTTCTCGATGAGGATTTCAGGAACAAGATTCTGACTTGGCGCATCCGGTGAAAGCTCCGTCATGTCAACGTAGTTAACCGCAGGTGCACTTGCTGACGGCCCCTGTGTGGTTAAAGTTGCACTTACGAAACCTGCTATCGTTTTCACTTCTGGTATTTCCTCAAACGGTACGCTCGACATTGCCTTGACCGTATTACTCTTGTACTCTACCGACACCGTGCCCTGTGCAAGCTCTATGAAGTTCAGCCTGTCCTGAATCTCTGTAAACGCTGTTCCTGCCTTTGTAAGACCAGCAAGGCGATAAGAAATTCCGTAGATCAAATACTTCTGACCTGCGGGAACCTGTGTTCCATCTGTAGGAACGTTCTGAGTCCACTTAGTTGAACCGGCGACTGGCATGAAAAATGTAAAATCTGATGCCGATATTGCTGAACCAGCGGTATTCAGAGTAATCGTGTCTACGAGAGGATCGATTCTCTTCTTATATCCCTGCGGCATCTGACCTGCTGCCCTTGACTTTGCCTGATTTTCAAGCTCTGCTTGAATATCGTTCAATGTCTTATAATCAGACGCCATACCTTTGCTTACTACATCCTGAAGACTAATCAATGCTGGATTAAAACCAGCTATTACTTCTCTGCTCATTTTATTTCACCTCCTTTTGTTTAGATTTTTTCTCTTTTTTTATGTTTATAGACTACATGGTCTGTAATCCGCCCATACCTCTGATAGGAACTATGTTCTCCATCCCAGAAGTTCCGCTTGCCGGAGTTGTTGTTGCCGATGCCGGAGTTGCGGCCGCTATTGCTGTTGCTGTCGTTGTAACCGGTAAATAAATAGACGGCACATACGTTCCAGCATATTTAAGCACTTCCAATCCTATCGGAGTTATAAGAAGTGCCGTTCCAATGTTCTTTGCCCAGCTCTTTTTCATAAATGTAAGAGCAAGACCAGCACTGGATGCAATTATTGTCGATCCCAAATCTGCAACCGTAGCGTTAGTTTGGAACCATGTGATCCTCTTTGCAAGATTTGATAACATGACCGGCAAATATGCACCCGCTAATACCCCTACACCAAGCAATCCTGTGTTCTTCCAGAAATCTGATTCCATCGGATTGTGATGATAGTGTAAGAATCTCTTTGAATGCTTGTGATGCTTCGGGTTCCAGTTCACGCTCTGACCAGCATGTTCTGCAAATATCCTACTCTTGCCGGGTACAAATAAGTTCCCCGTACTTCCTACCAGTTTAGGCCTATGAACTCCAGCTCGACTAACTTTTTTCTTAGCCATAATCTTTTCACCTCCCCTTTTTATAGATTTTGATCCTTCATGTCTCCTTGGATTCAATATTCCAAGCAATGGATTTGAAATTAAAGTTATTGTTTTCATAAATCACCCTATAATCCCTTCTGGTTTAACTTTTAAGTGAGGGTTTATGGCATAGAGACCCTTTCCTTCTATGTCAGTTGCCCATACGGTATCATTCTCAAAGTCGTGCTGATACCACTTCTTTTTTTTGTCTGCCCTTGGACTCCCGTTTATCTTATTACTCTCGTAGGTTACATGCTGGCCTTTCCCTATCAGGACTAAGTAATCTGGATAGTTATCAGGCACTTTAATGTCTTTTAAGGTTGTTGGTTCAAATCCATGAAAGTCGGTAAACACTTTTACACCCTTTTGGAGTTCTTGACTCTTCTCAATTTTATAAGGGTTTGGAATAAGTTCACTGACTACCCTTGTCCCTACAGAACACCTTCCATGAGACCAGTGTCCCTTTGGACAACCTATCCGGAATAAATATTTGCCTCTCCTTATCGTACGAATAGAATTAGGATCAAATTCAGACATAGGTACAAGCTCCTTATGCTTGTATTTTGCATGAGAGGAATATGGGTTTGCGTAAACTTTATGCTTATGTCTGAAATATTTTACATACACTATTGTACCCCCTATACCTGCAAGAACTATACCGCTGAGAAGCCATGCAATCCATGAACTTGCCTGATACTTAGCAAGAGAAGCCGGTAACGGAGGGAGAGGAGTTCCATTCTGTATTGCCTGTTGCCTTGCTTGCATATAGGTGAGATAATCCTTGGAATCAGAATATGTCTTATAAATCTCATAGCTTATACCAGCCGATACCGTAAGAACCGCTCCGGCTGCAATTATCAACGGAATTAGGCCAAGACCACTTAAAGGTAAAAGCTGTCCGGTTTCCATAGCTGTGGATGATGTAGCAGGAACAGCTTGCTGTAATGTTTGACTTGATAGCTGTGCTTGAACATTGTTCTGTAATTCTTGGGTAAGGTTAACCTGTTCAG
This sequence comes from uncultured Pseudomonadota bacterium, assembly GCA_964547905.1. Taxonomy (GTDB): domain Bacteria; phylum JAMCPX01; class JAMCPX01; order JAMCPX01; family JAMCPX01; genus JAJYLM01. The sequence continues at coordinate 5,903 of CAZJPN010000037.1, forward strand.
CATTGATGTTGCTATACATCGTCTGATCTTTAGTAGTTGCTTGTCCAGCGGCTTGGAGTTGGTCAAGTATTGCCTTACCGGCAGCAATGTTGTTATTTGCATCTGTAAGCCAGCCTGTTAGATCGGCTACTTTGTTCGATATTGCATTAGCGGCCGATGTTGCCTCTGACTGCCAAAACGGAACTACAACATTCTCAATATTGCTTTTTGCAGCTTCATATGAGCTTGTTATGTCGTCTAATATTCCGCTTATTCCTTTGCCAATTATGCTGTCCATGATTTACCTCTTTAAAATACAGTTTCAACTCTTCCCTGCCCTGACCCCTTGAGGCCGGGGCTTACGGGGTTATCATGTTAATCTATAGTACCTGCGTATATCCTGATCGCTTGCTATAGATAAACTTTCTTCCATCGCCTGTTTAACCCATTCCGTAAATGTTAATGGGTCATCATCATCCTCGAATGTGTTGATATATTCCCTATACCAATCCCTGAACGTTGGTTCCATGCCCTCCCTCCACTGTTTCCACGTCCCGACAAAGAATATGCTGCCAAACCGTTCATCATTTACATACAATAATTCCTTTTCTGTTTTTCTGTCCTTTCTCTGCCAACCAGAAGTTACATGTTCGATCTCACTGGTTGACTTGTTTTGGTATACTATCTTACGTCTCTTTAATAGCTTTATCAGTATCATCCCCACCGTTGCTACACCTGCCGCTA
>CAZJPN010000038.1:0-9890 GCA_964547905.1 uncultured Pseudomonadota bacterium
AAAAATAGGGAAGTTTGTGAAATGAACGATAAGCCTGCGTCAAACAAAGGTATTCTTCGAATATTCGCAAAAAAAGAATACTTGGTAATTGCATATAAACATACAGAGGACCAAAACATCGGTTATAACCAAAAACTTATAGATACCAGGTGGATCGCAGGATTGAGTGAATGAATAAACTTTTCTATTGCATTTTTTTGGTTAACCACCTTCTAGAAAGAACCTTACATAAAACTGCCCACCAGCTTGCTGGCGGGCAGTATAACAACCACTTTTATAAAGGGGAATCCGTGTCGGTTGTTTCTATTTGCTCAATTTACCCTTTCTCTGCTGCTGCACGTAGTTTAAGATCTGCTAAAACCAATTCATACACAGCATACCATATAACAAAGGATGTTATAATCCCTACCCAACCGCCAAGGTGTGTAATTGCAGCATTTTGGGCAAACCCACCTACTGTCAGTAAAATAAGGAATAAGGCTAAGAGAAGATAGATAACTATCCCCACTGTGCTCTTTGTTTTGATATACAGCATAAGCAAAACCAATGCAAAAATGGTCCACCCCACTAAGGCAACAAGCATTGCCTCTCCAACCAAGGGTTTCGGTATAATCCCCCATGAAACAGTATACGTCATAAAACCAAAGCCCATAAAGAATCCACCCCATCCTGTTAATACTACTGCGTGAAGCGAGTCTCCTGTTTTAAGACACATAAACCCAGAAACGATTGCCACTATTCCACCGTACAAAAGGGCAAATGGTGTAGCGCTAAACATTGATGCCGGTACCATAATACCCGCGTTCGATATGTTGAATAGAAACGTCAAAACCGCCATAGCCATTATACCCGGGACTGCCGGATTGCCATATTTTACTTCAGCCATACACTTACCTCCTTTTATTATATTTCATTTTATTGCCGTAAACTTAAATTCCACGGCCCCCTGAAAAATCTATTTCTTATACCACTGCCTAATCACTTTCTTGTCAGATTTGCCTACACTCGTTTTGGGTAGAGCATCCACTATTTCAACCCTATCTGGAACAGCCCATTTCGAAATTACATTTTGTTCAACAAACTTGAAGAAAAAATTCCTCAGCTCTTCAGTGGTAACCTTACCCTTGTATTTATCCCTTATAGTTACAACTGCCAAAGGCCTCTCTTCCCATTTCTCGTCCGGAATACCGATTATTGCCGCCTCGCTTACAGCTTCGTGTTGTGTTATAATATCTTCAAGCTGCAATGACGATATCCATTCTCCGCCTGTCTTTATAACATCTTTCAGTCTCTCGGTTATTTTTACATATCCCTCTGGATCGATATATCCTATATCCCCTGTGTGCAACCATCCATCTTTCCATAGCTCTTCTGATCTTTCCGGATCCTTAAAATATCCCTGTGTCAGCCACGGAGACCTAACAACAAACTCTCCCGTACTCACGCCATCATGGGGCAAAGCTTTACCATTAAGATCGATAGCCTCTATATAGGTAAAAGGCATGGGCTGCCCTGTCTTGCATCTTATTTTGATTTGTTTATCTTGCTGCCAGCTTAACATGTATGTTTTTAAGTAGGTTGCATCAACAACAGGGCATGTTTCCGACATCCCATCTCCGTTGGTTATATCTATACCCCTATCCAGCCCCATTTTGCACAAAGCCTCGGTCATCGCCCCACCGCCGGTCGTAAGCCTTAATTTCGATAGGTCCACGGACTCTGCTTCTTTAGCCGTTAAGATCATCTGTGCTATTGCCGGCACTGTATGGGTCAGTGTTACCCCTTCTTTTTTGATAAGTTCTAAAATCAGAGGAACTTCGTATCTGCCCGGATAAACTTGCTTAATCCCCAGCATGGTCATAAAGTATGGATAACCCCATGCATGCACATGAAACATAGGCGTAAGCGGCATGTACACCATATCAGTCCCCATTCTTCGATGTGTAGCAATAGCAGCTCCACTCGCCAGAATAGAAATAGAGTGCAACACTAACTGCCTATGACTGAAATAAACCCCTTTTGGCGCACCTGTTGTCCCTGTAGTATAAAAGGTGGTTGCTCTCGTATTTTCGTTAAAGTCCGGAAAGTCATAATAATTATTGGAATGCTTAACCAGAGTCTCGTACTCACCGTCAAATTTAGAGATTAATTTGTCATTCTCCTCTTCGGTTATAAGAACCAACTTTTTTACCGGCTTAATATTGTCCTTAATAGCCTCGTATATGGGTATAAAATCTTTGTTAATAAGAAGTATATCGTCTTCTGCATGGTTTATTGTGTAAAGGATCTGCTCCGGAGAAAGACGAACATTGATTGTATGCAGTACAGCTCCCATCATAGGCACAGCAAAATACAATTCAAGATATCTGTGGCTGTCCCAATCCATTACTCCGACCGTGTCTCCGGGTCCTATGCCCAAGCTCTTGAGACCATTGGCTATTCTATGGACACGCTCTTTAAACTCTCTGTACGTTAGCCTTTTGAGATTCCTGTAAACGATTTCCTGATCCGGATCATAGTAGACTGGCGCATTGAACATATGCTTTATTAAGAGTTGGTAATCATAAGCTGATAGCGTCCTTTTAATTTCATTAGACATAGCTACCTCCTTGACTATCTTGTTTTTAGGATAGTATTAACGTAATTTATTTGTCAATACTTTTAAAAATCATTCATGTGTTATAAGCCACTGGTATACAGGCTCACTTATATCTATGGAAGAACGCGCGCCGCAAAACATATCGAGATGCCCGTAATTCGGCAATACAGTCGCTGTAACATCCGTACCTGCATAATTTATTCCGGGTACTGGTGGTATAAATACGTACTGGCCAAACAAGCTGCTTCGGAACATGATTAAAGGTACATCGATGTTTTTATAATTAGCCACGTAATCAAAATCGGTTGTTATGCCAGAACAATTTATATTTCCTGTGGATGTGCAGTCAGGAAATATATCCATGACGTTTTGTTCGAGGGTTAAAAGGGTGGGCCAGTAACGATCAAAAGTAGCCATAGTATGGATGTCGTTGCCTAAGACCGAAACAGCGGCAGCAGGTGTAAGCGGAAGTCCGGTTGTCGCATCCACGTTCCATGTGTTTGATACCGCACCATTGGTAAGCCCAAAAAAGTTTGTCGTGTATATTGTCTGCGTAAAAAGATCGGAAAGGTTCGGGTATGTTGGAATTCCAGTTGGATAATAAGGATATTGATCCGCAAATCTTTGTAAAAAGATTGTTCCCGTCGTAGTAGTACTTGTCTCGCCCTCTTCTTCATACCATGCCTGTGTTTCAGTCATAGCCGCAGCTTGTGTAGGAAGAGAAAAACTACTTGCCGCAACGATCTGTCCGCCATCCAGAAGAATTATCCCTTTCAAATCAGTACTCCAATACTCCGAGGCATAATTCATAGCTGCCTGTCCACCAAAGCTTTCTCCACCTATAAAAATCTTGCTTTGTCCTGACACAGTCTTTATTAATTGTACGGCTTTGCTTATGTCACTTATCCATACACCCCAGCCCCAGTACTGCATAAATGAAAGTTCAGTAGGGGTATAATCATGCCCCAAACCGCTCGGATCGTTCGGATCTGGGGTAGCGTTGGGGTATGTTGCTGCAAGATATGGTTCCACGAAATGAGTGCGGTAGTCCATAGAATAAACATCAAAACCCCTGTTCGCCAAATAGTATGCGATATCATACTGGTTATATACAAACCATAGTCTTCCGTCTCCTATATTCCCCGGTGGATTGGATATCATCTGATCTCCATTAGACCATGTTCCCGGTAGAATAAATACGACCCCAATCGGGTTGATCCCTGTTTTTACCAACCTGAGAACAGCAATCTGGTCGTACGAAGGGGCGGGAGTTATACCCTGAGCATCGGCCACTGAAGCAGTGTATATGGATTCTTCTAAATTCGGGTATGATGCTACAGATTGTGTGGTCAATGTCCAACCCGCTGGAACACCGGAGGCATTAGAAGTGGAACTACACCCACCGAAGAAATATGCTGCTCCAAAAGTTATGCCAACAATAATTACACCGAGTGAAATTATGGTAAAGGATATTTTTCTTTCAAAAAAATTTTTAAATTTCATTTGTCACCCCTCTTTTTGATTTTGGTTCGATTGTCTCTTGTGTTGAGACCGACATTGCAACTGTTTCTGGTATTGCCAGATTGGCTAATTTTCCTTTCGACATAAACTTACCTCCTTTCCTCTATTTAATTCTATTGAAATTACATGATTTCATAGACTGAATCATAGCAGGCTGGAATATTAAGTATATGCTTTACCCGGGACTGGTAATCGTAAGCTGATAGCATCCTTTTAATTTCATGAGATATAGCTACCTCCTTACTTTACAAAGTAACGGATATTCTTTAGTTTAATAAAAAATTCTTGTCAAGCTTTTATTGTACTTACACAAACAGACCGTACAACGTATGATGGCTCGCTTGAGTAATGCGGATTTGTGCTTATCATTTAAATCATGGAAGATTATACAAAAAGAGAAAATATAACTATACTCTGGGGAAAGCACAGGGGGCCATTGATCTATTCCAATACCTTTGTCGTTGAATCAGGGCACACCCGAATAATTATTGATCCGGGAGGAGAATCAAGCGAACTAACAAAACTGAGCGAACAAAAAAACTTCGTAGTCAATACACACTTCCACGGCGATCACAGGAGGATGAACTATATATTCACAAAAAGTGATTTTTTTGCACCAGAACCCGATGCTCCAATGATTGAAAGCCATGAACGATTTATAGAGGCTGTGGGAATAACGGACAAAGAGCTTCAGAAACAGTGGCTTTATGTTGTGAAAACCGTATACAACATTACAGAGCATAAAATAGCAGGTACCTTCGGGGATAACGAATATGTTATAGACAAATCTTATGGAATAAGATCAATCGGACTGCCTGGGCACACAGAGGGACACAGCGGCCTTTATTTCGAAAGTGCATCATTGGCATTAATAACGGATATAGATCTTACACCGTTTGGCCCATGGTACGGGAATGAAGTATCCGACATTGATATATTTCTTGAATCCATAGAAAAGGTAAAACACATTGAGTCGAAATATTTTATAACATCCCACTCGAACAGCATTTATACAAAGGAGCAATTATTGCCGTTGCTCGACAAATTTGCCTCCCATATAGAACGGAGAGAAAGGGCGTTGTTAAAGCTGATAGAAACAAAGAATTCTCTATCTCTGGATGAGCTTGCGACTCACGGCATAATCTATCCGCGTAATTCATTGAAAAATAATCCAGCTCTGTTGTTTTTTGAAAAAAAGATGCTTGAAAAGCATGTAAAACGGCTTGGCAGAAAAATAGGGGTTTGATTTGTCAAACCCCTTCTATAAACTATCTACAATGCCCTGGTTTCTTTCAGCGTAAAGAAATCATAAATATACAGGAACACCCCTGTTGTAAAGCCTATACCTGATACAAAAAATACTGCATACCACAGGTGCATGTACGATTGTGTTGTAAGGTAATCAAACCCGAGTACCCGCTGAAAATACACCTGAATTATACCGGCCATGGTCAGCGCAAGGACCATCATAATCATGAAAAACATTGTCATGTATAACACAGCAAACCCTTTGCTTTGATTGAAATTATTCAGTCCCTTTATCTGGGGAACTATGAAATATACAAGGGTAATCACCAACATGACATAAGCACCAAAGAACGAAAAATGTCCATGTGCTGCTGTAACCTGCGTTCCATGTATCCACTTATTTATCTGAGGCAGGGTTATTGCAAATCCCCATACGCCTGCTCCAAAAAAATGCATGATGGTCCCGGCAACGGCCCAATTCATCGCAAGCCTGTTTTTTATCTCGAGATGCTTTTCTCTCGCCATCCTTAATGTATCAAAAACCATAAACAAGATAGGAAGCGGTTCTAATGCGCTGAATATAGCTCCAAACCACAACCAGTAAGCAGGTGTTCCGATCCAGTAATAATGATGTCCTGTACCTACAATACCGGTGAACAGTACAAGTCCAACCTCTATGTACAGCCATTTTTCAACAACGGATCTTTCTACGCCGGTAAGCTTCATCATCACAAATGCCATAAGTGATGCTGCTATTAGTTCCCACGTTCCCTCTACCCAGAGATGAATAACCCACCACCAGAAAAAATACTGCGTTGAAAGATTTTTCATAAAAAACATCCCAAACAGGAACATAACCGCAAGGCCTGCAAGACCTACAACGAGCACACCCTGTATGGTTGTCCATTTTTTGCTCTTGAGCACGGTCATAAGGATGTTATAAAGAAATAGAAGGGCAACTATCACTATTCCGACCTTTATTATGAACGGCTGCTCTGTAAACGGCATACCCCATGTCCATCCAAACAGATAGCCGACAATGGCTGCAACACCTATGACGGCAAACAACCAGAACTGAACGTATGCAAGTGTAGGGCTGTACAACTCGGTTTCGGATTCCTCGGGAATGATATAATAGGTGCCACCCATAAACCCAAACAGCAGCCATACAATAAGCAGGTTTATATGTATCTCTCTGCTCACGTTGAACGGCAGTATATGCATCAAGGGATCGACGTTCCATACATACTTGGCACTTGTCAGCAGTCCGAAGATCACCTGCAAACCAAAGAGCAGGGTTGCGAGTATAAAGTATGGATAAGCAACCTTTTGTGTTTGATATTTCATGATTACCTCCTGTTATTTTAAATTTGAAAGATAATGAACAAGCTCATCACGCTGAGTCTTCGAAAGTGTTTTGAATGAAGGCATAATACTATTGGGATAATGAGATGTTGGCTCTGTGATCTGTTGGGCTATCCATTGTGATGTTCTCGTTGAACCAACATGGCTGAGATCCGGTCCCACACTGCCTCCTATGCCGTTGATCTTGTGACACGCAGTGCAACCGTTATTGCTGAATAAAAGTTTTCCTTCCGATGATTCTGAGGCGGCAGCATTATTTTGAGCAACCTCGGGCTGCGGCGGCCAGCCATTTGTATGGATATTCGAGACCCATTGGAGAAATGCAACAACGTCGTCAATCTGTTTATCCGTAAGATGCTGATTTGGCATCTGCCGCGGCTCGGGCATAACTGCTCTTGGGTCTTTTAAAAATTTCTTCAACCAGTCTGCTGATCGTAGCTTGCCTTCTTTCGTAAGGTCAGGGGCATAATACCCACCGATACCAAGTATGGTATGACAATCATTGCAGTTCTTTTCCTGCCAAACCCATTTGCCTGCAACAACCTGAGGTGTCAACCCGGCACTGTCGGTTCTTTTCGGTATTTGTTTCAGGGTATTATACGTCAATGCAATGAAGATCGCAGCAGATATCACAGTTCCCCATATAAACAGTTTTTTTGCTGTAGTTTTTTTCATACGCACCCTCCTTATGTGTTTTTTATTAAAGTATACAGTATACTTCTTACAATGGTTTATGTATGATCTAAATCATATTTAACCCGAAAAATGCAATAGGGAAGTTTGTTCCTTCTCCCGGGGTACCCACCCGGGCACACAAACGAGGCTTGGGTCGGTTTTAAAATTTGATAGTATATTTATATATTGACGCAGGCTTATCGCTCATTACACAAACTCCCCTGTTTTGCAAACGCATTTTTCGGGTTTATGGTGGGCAGAATGTTGCCCGGGCGAGTCTGGAAGAATTGTGGAGGGTTACTTTAATCCTATCAGTATCCACGAGATATGGTGGTGGGTTTCTCCGTTTGAGCGGGGTTCGGTGTATTGTTGCTCATAGAGTTCTTTTATGTTCAGGAACCCAAAGTTTTTCATGAGTTCTTTCCTTGTACAGAAATGGAGGTACTTTTCGTCTTTAAAAGAGTTCGCTTCTCCCGCGATCTGCACACCTTTGCCATAATGCTCGGGATCATTTGTGGAAAGGGTAGAAAGAAACAGCAGTCCTTCCTGCCGTAATGCTTTTTTAGCCGCATTCCTGAACGCTTCCCTTTCATGCGGATGCAGGATCTGATATACATTCGATGCAAAAACAATATCATATTGGTCTCCTCCTAATGATGCAAAATTGATGGATTGAAACATGATATTGTGTTTTTTTGTTTTTATGACCGTATTCATTGCAATCTCTATTGCCTTTTCAGAGACATCTATTCCGAGAATATTGTATTTGAGATTGTCCGAAAGGTAAAAAGCGTCCCTGCCGTAGCCGCACCCGATATCCAGCAGAGAATGATTTTTCTTGTCTAGCCTGTTCTTTTTAAGGTATCTGACTGCCGCTCCTGCAAGCTCACTTGGATTTTCTCCCCATATCTGTCCCGATTTTTCATAATCTTTGTCCCACGACATAGTACTTTTACCGCGTTAGAAAACCCTGTTATTTTTTCACGGCAAACTTCTTTGTAAGGTCGATACCGTGATCTTTTGCATATTGTTCAATTATTTTATTTTTCTGTATCTTGCCAGTTGCTGTTTTAGGAAAAGATTCTAAAAAAACAAACTGCTTCGGTATCTTATAATCGGCTACCTTTTCCTTTAAAAGGTTCATGAGTTCCTGCTCTGTTATCTGCATTCCTTGTTTGGGCATAACGAAGCCAAATACCTCTTCGCCCCACTTGGGATCCGGTATACCTACAACTGCGGCATCCTGCACTTTTTGATGTTTGTATAAAACTTCTTCTATCTCTTTTGGATAGATATTCTCACCGCCCCGTATTATCATTTCTTTTTTTCTTCCTATGATGTAGATATATCCTTCTTCGTCCATGGAGCCGAGATCACCTGTGTGCAGCCAGCCTTCCTTTATAGCAGATGCTGTTGCCTCGGGATTCTTGTAATAACCTGCCATAACAACGTCACCTTTTATACAAATTTCACCAATCTGTTCCCGTGGTAATTCTCCGTTGTCCACATCGAGAATCCGTACATCCTGACCATTGAGAGGTTTACCTATAGAGCCAATCTTCCTTTTGCCTTTCAGAGGATTTATTATGCTGGCGCATGTCGCCTCTGAAAGGCCATAGCCCTCGAGAATAAAGGCTTTATATTTTTTCTCGAATGTGTTGAAAACCTCAACAGGCATGGGTGCTGCACCGCATATAACAAACCTCAGGGACGAAAGATCGTATTTATCGGCATCTGGCAGGCTGTTGAGTATTGCATAAACAGTCGGTACTCCGCTGAACGTCGAAGGCTTGTATTTATCTATTGCCTGCAAAAAATCTTTTGGAGAAAAACCTTCCATGAGAATGAAGCTTGCACCTGCATACATGGGACCGAGTACGGTAACAACCTGTGCATTGCAGTGAAACAAAGGCAGTATCAACATTGCCCTGTCCTTTTCGGTAAAATCAGCGGCCTCTGCAATCTGGTGTGCATTAGCAATGTAATTGCGGTGTGTATCTATAACACCCTTTGGATAGCCTGTTGTTCCGGATGTATAGATAAAAGACGCATAATCGTACTCGTCGACAGCAACATCCGGCTCCAACTGGTTTGTGGATATGACATCCTCGAATGGAATTATGCCTGCTTTCTCTTTTGGATCTATGACAATGATATGCTTCAACAGCGGCATCTCGCTCTTTATCTTTGTAACGGTATCCTGGAATGCACCGGTCGTTATCAGCATGCCGGCCTCGGAATTGTTGATAATATATTTTATCTCGTCCGGCTTGAACTGGATATTAACCGGGACCATAACAGCACCGGTCTTCATCAGTGCAAACCATGTATAGATAAATTCCGGCCTGTTTGGTATGAGCATGGTTACCCTGTCGCCCTTTTTAAGACCGAGAGACATCAGGCCGTTGCCTATCCTGTTGGCCATATCATCCAGTTCCCGCAGGGTTTTGGTTGTGTCCTTATAATACATGAATGCCTTATC
>CAZJPN010000039.1:0-34943 GCA_964547905.1 uncultured Pseudomonadota bacterium
CAATAATTCATTGCTGGAGGTTCCCTATCATCAGAACCCAAATTCAAAAAAGGAAGAAGGCAAAATGAGAATAGTTGAACGGGGTTCGAAATGGTGGATAAGACTAAGGTACAACAACAAAGATATATGGCGTTCTGCAAGAACGAAAAATAAGAAGCTTGCAAAGCAGCGGGAAGCGCAACTGAGAGTCGAAATGGCACAGGGCCAGTTTGGGTTGAGTGATGAAGGCAAAAAAAAGACGTTCAAGGATATGGCTAAAAAATATATGACAGAGGAAGCAATAAAAAAAGCACCCAAAAGTAAGCTGCGAGACGAAGTGTCCTTAAAACATCTGTTGCCTAAGTTTGGCAACAAGTATCTCGCGCAAATAACACCTTCTGTTATAAGTGGATATGTATCACAGCGCAGAACTGAGAATGCATCGGCATCCAGTATCAATAAAGAGCTCGCCTTCGCCAAACACGCTTACACTCTTGCTATAAAGCGATGGGAATGGGTTAAGGATAATCCTTTTACTCGGGTAAGCATGGAAAAGCTGCCACAACAAAGGATACGCTACTTAACAAAGGAGGAATTTGACAGACTATATCTTACCTGTAACGACAGATTAAAACCGATTGTGTTGTTTGCTGTGAACACCGGTGTGCGTCAGGATAACATCCTAAGCCTCACATGGGAGAATATAGATCTTCGCAGAGGAGTATTCACACTTCCACACACAAAGAATGGCGAGAGGCTTGGGCTGCCCATGAACAATACAGTTAAAGAGCTTCTGACTGAACTCAATAAAGTAAGGCATATCAACGGAGATTATGTGTTTAGCAGCACAGTGGGTACAAAAATTGATGCTTCAAAAGTAGACAAGTGGTTCAGGCAAGCCCTTAAAGCGGCAGAGATAACGGATTTTAGGTTCCACGACTTAAGACATACCTTCGCAAGCTGGCTTAGTCAGGGAGATGTAAACATTTATAAGGTACAACGTCTATTGGGCCATAGGACAATAGCCATGACAATGAGGTATGCTCATCTTTCTCCGCAGAATATGCAAGACAGTGTAGCAGTTTTGGATAAACCTAATGATGTTGTAGCAAAAACGGTAGCAGTACAGGGTTGACAAATGCAGGTATCAGCTAACTACTTGAAAAGCAAAAGCGCCCGATGGGATTTGAACCCATGACCTGCGGATTCGAAGTCCGACGCTCTATCCACTGAGCTACGGGCGCACTGTTTATACCCGAAAGAGAACTTAAACCTCGTTTATAACAACTATCCTTACCCGGATTATAATTTATATCCGATCTTTCTCAAAAATTCTTTTCTGTTGCTGCGATCCTTGTCTGTCTCCACCCCTTTCGGAGGAAATCCGTCTATCACCCCTATAATCCCATTGCCCTGCTCTGTTGCCGCTACAACAACTTCAACAGGATTTGAGGTGGCACAGTATACACTGCACACCTCCGGACAGTTTTTGATTGGATTAAGAACGTTTATAGGATAGGCATCCTTAAGCAATATGCAGAATATGTGTCCCGCACCTATGTCCTGCAGGTTTTTTACGCATATTCTTATCAGTTCGGAATCATTTCCCTCTTTACGTATCAGGCACGGACCGGATGCCTCTGTAAATGCCACACCGAACTTCGCTTGCGGTACTGTTGTTGCTATCACCTCATAAAGGTCTTCTGCAGTTTTTATAAAATGGGTCTGGCCGAGTATTATATTGCAGTCCTCAGGTACGCTGATCTTTACAACCTTCAAATCCATAGCGCCTCCATTTTGATACTCTTTCAAGGAATCCATGCTACCTTTTAATTCCGGTACATCAGTTTTGTTACTATAGCTATGAATAAATATCAACCTGTTTGCTTTACCTTCTCGGTTAATAAAAGAGCTATTGATAGGGGCGGGCCCCGGCAAAATTATCAGCCTTTTGCTATGACCGCAGCGCCGAAAGCACCCATGATCTGAGGTTCTTCGGGAACAAGTATGTCGAATCCGATCCTGTCTTCAAGCCTCGCCACAAGCGCCTTGTTCTTCGCCATGCCGCCGCTCATCGCTATATCCTGTTCGATACCAACCCTTTTCACCAGGGAAACGAGCCGGTCTGCTATAGATTTTATGATGGCCCATGATATATCAGGAACACTCTGCCCCTGTGACAGGAGCGATATAACCTCAGACTCTCCGAACACCGTACAGGTTGAGCTCAGGGTAAGTTCTTCTTTAAAGGAAAGTGCTGCATCCGAAAGCCCGCTCAGTGACAGGTTCAACGCATTTGCCATAACATCTACAAACCTTCCGGTTCCTGCGGCGCACTTGTCGTTCATGGCAAAATCCAGTACCTTGCCGTCTTTGCCGATCTTCATCGCCTTGCTGTCCTGTCCGCCGACATCTATGAGCGTAGCCACCTTTGGAAATATAACCGATACGCCCTTTGCGTGGCAGCTTATTTCCGTCTTTTGCATGGTCGCCTCTGTAAATCTCTTCCTGCTGTAGCCCGTTGACACCACAGACGATACATCTTCTTTTCTTAAACCTGCTTTTCCTAATGCCTGATTATAGGCATTCATGCCTGCTGCCAGACTATCCTGTCCCACAAGCATTACGTGGTATCCGAGTATCTTGTTGTTTTCATCTATGACAACGGCCTTTGCCGTAAGTGAGCCTACATCGATACCTGCGAAATGCTTCATTTTTCGAAACCTTCCAGGAATGCCTCTGCCCTTGTTTCAAATTGTGCATCGGAAAACACCCTTGGGTCGTTCATATCAGCCTCTATGATGAGTCCGGACTTGCCCGTGCGCTTTGTCACTTCTTCCTTTATCATGTATTGACCGAGGGAGTACGGCTTGCAGCTTCTGTCCGAATGAAATACAACGCCGTCAAGTGAAAACTCTTCTATCAATTTAACGAGATACTCTATGCGATATTTGAAGTCTCTGTTTATGTACGGAGAAAGGTATGCCCTGGCAAGTTCCTCAAGCGCGTGATCCGTATCTATATTACCTTGTATGTTTGCCCATGAGTTGGTGTAGGTAGAGACGACAAACGCAGCCTGATGTTTTGCAAAGAACTCGGACAGGTATTTTACCTTATACCATATCGGCAGGTTGTCCCAGAGCAATCGAATCTTCTCGCCAGGCACAGAGCCGAACCCCTGCGCATTCAGCTCCACAAGCTCGTTGTAGAACTGCGTGTAATAATCAACGGCTTTTTGTGTTCCCCTGAGGGTTACAATGGGTGCAAGGTGGATGAATGTATCAAACGAGTTTATGGGGGAAGGCCTTTTCTTTCCCATGGCAAGTACCTTTTCCCAGAGTTCAGAGACCTGCGCAGCAAGGAAAAGCGCTTCCCTGAATTTCTCTTCTTCGAACGGCCTCTTTAACGTAGTGGAAAGGAATACCTTGAATACCTCGAACTGCTTCACAACATAGTTTATAGCCTCTTTTGTCATATCGTCGTGCAAGTACGGCATGTCTATGACAAAAAGCGGAACATTGTACTTGCGTGCGTGTACATCAAACCACTTCACAACCGTATGGCATATATTGGTACCAACGATAAGCATATCCGGCCTGGGCAGGCCCATAAGTGGACCGCCCTGTGTCATGTCGGCCCCTATATCCGTTCTCGCATAGGAGCAGAGATCCGATGAATATCCTGCTGCCTCGCTTACCTCTATAAGATCCTTGCTGACCCTTGTTATGGAACACATGGGGGCATAGTTCTCCGGATAAACGGGTATAACACCCATTGCATGCAGAAATTCCACAGGCCCTCCTGATGTAATCCATGCAACAGGGATATTGTTATATGCTGCGTTCTTGGCTTCAAGATAGTATGAAGCCATCATTTCCTTCATTGTTTCTGATACTCTAAACTTTGTCATTTATACCTCCACTGTGCTCACATTATCTCTTTAAATGCCTGAAGCCTTGTTTTAATACCTTCGAAGCTGTTCATCTGCAATTCAACCTCAAAACTCGTAACCTGAATGCCGTGCTGTTTCAGATAAGCCATAAGATCGGGTCTCTCGAATGCCTCCGGTTCGCAGAATTTGATCTGCCACAGCACTACACCGGCTTTGTTCTCAGCCGCTGTCCCTGCAAGGTATGTCCGCCTGTCTTTTGAAGGATTGTACAACGTTGAACAGGGGCTGCCGCCGAAGACAAAATCGTCTATGGCAACTGCATCGATACCGGCAAGCACACCCCTTGAATAATGCCTTACCCCGCTTGTCATATCATCATCAACAACGTACATCTCAAGCTCATCGAATACCTTTGCAAGTTCAAGAGGCTCCGGTGTAATGCCTGAAATAATAATCCTGTGTTCAACGGGTTGTACAGGTTCTTTCTCAAGTGCGGATACGACAGGCTCAAGCATGCTTATATGCTCCTCGATCGGAATGGAATAGCCTGCCTTTAAGATTGAATAAAACGCATACGCCGATATCGTCCGTGGGCTTCTCCTCCTAATATCGTACAATCTGTTGATAAGCCCTCTCTGCCTCTTGTGTACTTCCAGAGCCTTTTCAAGGCTGTCCCGAGTAAATGTGTTACCCGTTATCTTTTCAAGCTGTGTAACGGCACTGCCAAGCTGTTCTTTCAGGTGTTCCTGACGCAACTGAACATTTGAAGAAAACGGTATCATAAAATTTATCACAGTTTTAGAGGGAAACAGTCTTCTGAACGCCTCTGACAGGTTCTGTTGGTTGTCGCACATGGTCGTAAACACAAATCCGTCAACATAATCCATATCCCCTCTCATTGCCTGTTCCAGTATGGTTCTTGACGTTGTACATGAAAATGACTGGAGGTATGTATCTGCCATGGATATAGGAAGCTGTGTTCCTTTAAAATAAACGGGGTATGCACCCAGTGCTGTTATTACCTCGGACGGAAAATATTCAGGCATGACACCTATTACCTTTTTACCTGTCTTCTGTTTCCACTGCCGTGCCAGGTTCGCGCTGTCGCGGTTCACTTCAAAGAATTTTTCAAACATAATCTCTCCTTCCTGCATGAATGCATTTATAATAATTACAGGACCATCAATAAGTCAATCCTTAGGAAGAAATTAAAAATTCAAGATTTAATATTTAAAATTAAGAAGCGCAATGAGTAGTCTCCCCTTACTCTCCCTGCCCGTTTATACTTGACCTTTGCAAGTTTGTTAAGGTAAATCTGGTGAAGTACTATGAAAACAGGCATTAATTTTATTTCATTCCGTTCTTACCAGGGTACGGAGATCGTTGCCAGACATCTGCTTTCAGAGCTTATCAGCATGGACAAGAGGGGAACATACGTGATCTTCGGCTCAGCATACCTACCGGAGCAGATGAAGTTAAAGGCCGAAAACACCTCACTTGAGATTGTCCCTGTAAATCCGCACAACACCATAAGCATGGGACTGTATCAGCAGTTCATACTGCCGTTTAAACTCATGCTCAAAGGTATAACCCGGTTCTATGCACCCTTGCCTTCGGTGCCTCTCCTGTATCCAGGCAAAAAGATCATGACGATACACGATTGTGCGTATGACAGGTTTGCAGAGTACAAAAGCACGCTTAACAGGCTGTACATCAAGTCCATGTATCTGGCAGGCAAACATTTCTGCGACGCAATCGTAACGGATTCCAACTTTGCAAAAGAGGAGCTTGTAAGCCTCTACCGTATCAAACCTGACAAGATAAAGGTCATCTATCCGGGTATCCCCGACCTGACGCAACCAGGCGAAGCATTCATCACAGAAACCGGAAGACGGTTCAACATAAACCGCCCGTATTTTCTCTATGTCGGCATAACAAGACCCAGAAAAAACATACCCGGATTATTAAAGGCATTTAAACGCTTCGTTCAAAACCACAAGGACATACAGCTTGTACTCGCGGGCATGATAGATACATCGTTTGTCGATGTGGCGCGGGAGATCGCCTCGCTCGGCATTGAAAATAGTGTGATACAGACCGGTTTTGTAACGGATGAACAGAAAGCAGCCTTGTACAAAGGCGCTCTTGCACTGGTCTTTCCTTCTTACTACGAAGGCTTCGGCATACCCGTTGTCGAGGCACAGAGCCTCGGTACACCGGTACTCACGTCCAACACATCCTCATTACCCGAGGTTGCAGGAGACGGGGCATTGTATGTCAATCCGAATGATACTGATGAAATCGTACACGGCATGTCAAGACTTCTCGATGCGCAACTCAGACAGGAACTTACCAGAAACGGGTATAAAAACATAAAACGGTTCTCATGGAAGACCGCGGCGCATCAACTTGATCAAGTATTGAAGGTATTATCATGAAGATACTGCAGGTCAACAAGCTGTACCACCCTGTTATAGGAGGTATAGAAACCATAGTCCAACAAACTGCTGAAGGTATAAACAATAGAGACGGTTTTACGGTCGATGTACTTGTGTGTAATGATAGGTTCAGAACAACCGGTGAACATATAAATGGTGTGTCCGTAACAAGGGCATCGAGCATGGGTGTATTATTCAGTATGCCCGTATCACTCAGTTTTATAGTAATGCTCAAAAAAATGTGGAAAGCGTATGATGTACTCCACATCCACCTTCCCTTCCCGTTAGGCGAGCTTGCACTCTGGCTGATCAAGCCAAAATGCAGGGTTGTTGCTACCTATCACAGCGACATCGTGAGGCAGAGGCTTCTATCATCCGCCATAAAATGGCTCCACACCTGGGTGCTTGAGCATGCAGAAACGATAGCCGTCTCCAATCCGAATATCATGGAAACATCCCCTCTCTTGGAAAAGTTCAAATCAAAATGTACGGTCATACCATTCGGTGTGGACTTGCAAAAATTCAATTCTTACAACGGTGTACACGGAAGCACAGAACGGATACAGAAGCAGTACGACAAAAGGATCGTCCTGTTTGTCGGAAGACTGGTTTACTATAAAGGCGTTGAATATCTTATGCAGTCAATGAAGGATGTAGATGCAAACCTTGTCATCATAGGTGATGGACCGCTCAAAAAAAGACTCGTCGCTAGGGCAAAGAAGGAGAGGCTTGAAAATAAGGTAACATTTATTCCATCCCTGTCGCAGAATGAGCTTGTGAATTTTTATCGTGCCGCTTCGGTCTTCGTACTGCCCTCCATTTACAAAAGCGAGGCATTCGGTATAACGATTATAGAGGCAATGGCATGCGGTCTGCCGGTTATATCCACGGAGCTGGGTACGGGAACATCGTACGCAAACCAAGACAACATTACGGGATATATCGTTCCACCGCGAGACAGCGAGGCTATAAATAGGGCATTGAAGAAACTGCTTTCCGACAGAACATTATTGTCAAAGATGGCTCAAGCGGCATTCGACAGGATCAGAACCGGCTTTACCATTGATAGTATGTTGAACGGATATAAAGGATTATATAAAAGTACTCATTATGAATGACATATCCAGACTAAAGCTGGCAATACTTGCTGCGGGTGATATTGTGCTCATGTACTTCTCCCTTGTGGTGATGCTGATTATACGATACCATGCAGGCTTTTACAATGAGCTTATACGCTATCATCTCGTTCCGTTTACAATACTCTTTTTTCTTTGGCTGATCTTGTTCTACATAGGCGGACTCTACGATTTGAAAAACTTGAAGAACGGGCTTGCATTCAAAAGGAACTTTTCTTTTATCTTGTTCCTCATGCTTCTGGTCGCCATACTCTTCTTCTATCTCATCACCTCATTCGGCGTTTCTCCAAAAACAAACCTGCTATTATTTTTCATACTGTTCGGTGTGCCGGAATATATATGGAGGCATATCTACAACATTGTTCTGGCAACGACCATGAGGCCTTTAAATTTAACAATCATAGGAAGCAACAAGGATGAACAACTTCTGATAAATTATATCACTGGCAACCCGCAGCTCGGTTACAGGATCAGGCATAAAATTGAGACAATAGACAAGAATTTCGAAGAAAAACTTACCGAAACGGACATACTTGTAATTCCGGATTATATTAAAAAGGATAAGCTCATGGTAAGGCATATCTATAATACCATTTTCAAGGGTATTGAGGTTAAAGATGTCTCCACATTTTACGAGGAGATATTCGGGAAAATACCTCTGAGCGAACTTGAGGAGTCCTGGGTCATAGAAAATCTTTCGTCACAGCACTCCCTGTTTGACACCGCTAAAAGGCCCATAGAACTCGGGCTGGCTTTTATTTTGGCGCTGATATGTTTACCCATCATTGCGGTAATAGTGGTAATGATAGAACTGACATCACGCGGCAGTATCATTTACAAACAGCAGAGAGTCGGCAGATACGAGAAAAAATTCATCCTTTACAAATTCAGAACCATGGTAACGGATGCAGAATCCGAAGGCCCAAAATGGGCGGAAGAAGACGACTCGCGTGTAACAACGGTAGGAAGATTTTTACG
Source organism: uncultured Pseudomonadota bacterium (assembly GCA_964547905.1). GTDB lineage: Bacteria > JAMCPX01 > JAMCPX01 > JAMCPX01 > JAMCPX01 > JAJYLM01. Next base: position 8,424 of record CAZJPN010000039.1, read on the forward strand.
GCGCACCCATCTTGATGAATTACCGCAGCTTATCAACGTTATTCAGGGCGACCTTTCGTTTGTGGGCCCGAGGCCAGAACGTCCTGAATTTGTGGAACGTCTGAAGAAAAAGATACCCTATTATGAGGTCAGGCATATCGTAAAACCGGGTATAACAGGCTGGGCACAGATAAATTATAAGTATGCATCTTCGATTGACGACACCTACGAAAAATTGCAATTCGATATATACTATCTCAAGAAACGTTCGCTTGTTCTTGACCTACTTATATTGTTGAAAACGATGAGAACCTTGTTTATAAATCCATAGGTATAAGAAGGAGTAACCATGAAAAAAATCTCGTTCGGTACGGAAGGGTACAGAGGCATTATAGGATATGATTTTAACTTTCAAACAGTTGAGCGGATTGCAAAAGCGATATCCGAGTATGTACGGGAGAACAAAGGCAAAAAACTGCTCGTCGGATACGACACACGGTTTTTATCAAAAGAATTTGCCAAGCACGCCGCAAACACAGCATCGAAGCAGGGACTCGAGGTGCTGCTCTCGGATAGCTTCTGTCCGTCTCCCGTGCTGTCAAATGCGACAAAGGGCCTTAATTTTAACGGCGGCATAATGATCACCGCAAGCCACAATCCGCCGAAATACAATGGTTTAAAGTTTAAATCGCACTACGGCGGAGCTGTATCCACCGAAGTAACAAACAGGCTGTCTGAGCTTGTTGCCAAAACTCCACAGGAAGATACACAGCCGAATGAGTACAACGAAACAATAGATATTAAATACATATACAGACAGGATATAGAAAGGTTTATCGACAGGAAGTTCCACAACGAAAAGAGGCTGAAAATAGTCATTGATCCGATGTATGGCTCGGGCCAGGGACTTCTATCCCATATCTTCGAAGACCTCGGACATGAGGTAATAGAGATCAGAAATACAATGAACCCCTATTTTGGAGGGACAAATCCGGAACCCGTCGATGAAAATCTAACACCGCTGAAAGAGGCTGTTTTAAAACATAAAGCTGATATGGGCATCGCACTCGATGGTGATGCAGACAGAATAGCACTGGTAAACGAGAATGCCGAGTATGTTGACGCACACAGGGTGTTCGGACTCCTTATCATGTACCTTGTTGAGGAGATGGGTATGTATGGCGAGGTGGCAAAAACGGTTTCAAGCACTGAAATGATCAATAAGCTGTGTGCACATTACAATCTGAAACTTCATATGACCAGGATCGGCTTCAAGTATATCTGCGAACTCATGCAGCACGAAAACGTTATGATCGGCGGAGAGGAAAGCGGCGGCATAGGCATTGCAGCCCATATTCCCGAAAGGGATGGACTGCTTGCCGGTATTCTGATAACGCAGATGATGCTGAAAAGAAAAAAATCCCTTCAGAAGCTTATAGAGACGATGTATGCTATCACCGGCAGATACTATTACAAGAGGAAAGACCTGCATGTGAATAATCCGGACAGGATATATGATACTATCATAAGTAACAAGGACAGGCTGCTGAGTAACTTTGGCAATTACGAGATCGATGATATGGATGGATATAAGTTTATATTTAAAAATGGGGGTTTTCTGATGGCACGTGCATCGGGAACAGAGCCTGTATTAAGGATCTATGCAGAACTCACGGAAAAGGATAAAGCCGAGATGATCGTTGATGAATTTATAAAACGGCTTATGAATATTACAGGAGGAAATATATGAAGAGCATGACAGGCTACGGTATTGCAACAGGTGTCGTAGAAGGATTCGGGCTTTCCTGTGAACTGAAAACGCTCAACGGAAGGTACCTCGACGTAAATGTAAGGCTGCCCAAAGAGCTATCCGTATTCGAGGTACCACTGATAAGGGCACTGAAGAGCAAATTTTCGAGAGGAAGTATTTTTCTGAACGTAACTGTAAAAAACTATGAGTACAAACAGAGATGGCCGTTTACCATTGACAGTAAAAAAGCCGGTCTTTACATAGAACTCCTCAAAACGATAAAAAAAGCCCTGCGTCTAAAGGGGCGCATAACGGTGGATGTTTTTTCACATTCACCGGAGTTTTTTCTGAAGGAAGATAAACCCGTAACGGACGGGGCTGTCAATGACATGATCAACATCGTAGAGGAAGCCGCAAAAAAAGCCGCGCTCATGCGCGACGCTGAAGGAGATGAGATTAAACAAGAGCTGCAGTCGCTCGCTGACAGCATAAACACAACGGTAAAGAGTATCGAAGAGAAGATACCTGCAATCATCGAACAGTACAGAAAAAAAACAATAGATCATATAAAGGATATAAAACAATCTTCCGATCTGCCGATATCGCCAGAAACTATCATTGGAAACTATATAGACAAAATAGATGTAAATGAAGAAATAAAACGCATACAATCCCATATAAAAGCCTTCCTACAACTCCTCGATACCAGAGGAACTGTCGGAAAGAAACTGGAATTTTTCACGCAGGAATTTATACGGGAACTGAATACCATAGGTTCCAAGGCGGGCGAGGCGGACATAACCGCCAGTGTTATAGATGCCAAGAATATTGTCGAGAGGATAAAAGAGCTCGCACAGAACGTGGAATGAGAGAGAACTATGGAGCGTAAGGGGCTGATTATCATTATATCCGGACCTTCGGGTGCCGGGAAAACAACCATCATCCATAGGCTCATCAACGAGATGCCCGGGCTCAAACAGTGTATAACATATACGACGCGCAGCAAAAGACCCGAAGAAAAGGATGAAGTGGATCACTACTTCGTCGATGAGCCTGCATTCACGCAGCTTATCGAAGACAAAAAACTTGCAGAGTGGGCTGACATAAACGGATACAGGTACGGAACTCCTAAAGCCGGGATCAATGCCATTATCGTAACCGGCAATCACGCTATCATTGATATCGATATAAAAGGTGCTGCATCTCTTAAGTCTCTTTATCCGGAAGCCGTGTCCATATTCATCAAACCGCCGTCAATTGGAATATTAAGGCAGAGGCTTGCATCGAGGGGGGAGAAGGATCGTTTGGAAGAGCGGTTGAAAAGGGTTACCATAGAAATGGAGCAGGCTTCAGCATACGATCATGTAGTTGTAAATGATACCATCGAGAAAGCTGTAGCATCCGTCAAACAAATCATAGAAAGAGAAAAAATCTCTTAACCCGAAAATGCAATGTGGTTCGGACGGAGAAGAACATTCTTTCTGCTCTGATTATTTCTGCCCTACAATGTTTTTCAGCTCATAGATTGCGATACCCGCGGATACGGATGCATTTAAAGAATCAGGACGGCTGCGCATGGGTATGGATACCACATGATCGCACACATCGAGTACGGGCTTTCTTATGCCGCTGCCTTCACTGCCGACAATAAGCACAATGCCGTTTTCTACGGTTACGTCTTTGAAACCGGCCTGTCCATGCATGTCGAGTCCGATTGCCGTACATCCGTCCTCCTTGAGTGATTCTATTTCCGTCCTCAAGTTTGCAACCATTGCTATATCCATATACTCCGTCGCCCCGCTTGATGCCTTTACAACCGCAGGCGTTATGTCGGCAGAACGCCTCTTGGTAAGGATTATACCGTGCCAGCCAAGACACGATGCAGTCCTTATTATTGCACCCGTATTGTGAGGGTCCTGCATTTCATCAAGCGCAACGATGAAAAGAGGCTCGTTTTGCTTTTTTGCCTTATCCATCATGGTTTGTATATCCGAATACGGATACGGCCCGAATTTTCCGGCAATACCCTGGTTCATGTCCGTTGATGTAAGTTTGAAAAGCTCCTGTCTCGATACAACATCCAGAGGTAGAGAGGCTTGTTTTGCGATCTGTCTGAGCATGTCTGAATACTTGTCATGCCTTGAATCCGACAGGTAGAGTCTCATCGGACTTCTCTTTCCGGCCCTTAACGCCTCAGTCACGGGGTTGACTCCATACAGTATGTCAAAAGGTCTGTCAGTCATAGCAGATCCTTTGATAGGTTATTTATCCGTAACGCCGGTGTATTGATTATCGAAAGATATATATTCTTTGACACATCGGTATCAAGATAAATCAGCCCTGCGAGTTTACCTTTTTCTATGCTGCCAAGTTTATCCTCTATAAACAATGCCCTTGCCCCGCGGATTGTCGCGGCATTTACTGCAAATACCTCTGCCTTCGATTTCAGAATCGGTCTTGCTATGAGGTATAAAAATCTGATCTCATCCATCATATCGAGTGAATAGTTACTGCTCAAGCCATCGGTGCCTAAACCCAGCCTTGGATAATTGTGCAGTAATGCTAAATCCGGCAATCCCACGCCGAGATAAGCGTTGCTTCTCGGACACAGGACAATGCCGGCGTCGTGGGATGATATAACTTCGAAATCCTGCTTATCTATGTGAACACAATGGACAAGCGTTGCCTTCCTATGAAAAAATCCAAGTTTATATATATAATCAACAGGCGACCTGCTGCCTTCCATCAAGGGCTTTCTCCTTACAAGCACACCGAGCCTTTTTGTGAAGTTATTATCCTGTCCGGTAACGAACCGATTCTCATCGATACTCTCGGAGATATGCGTTCCATAAGTCTCAAATCTTTTTGATGCCTCGATGTAAGCCTCTGAGGAGGTCGAGTACGGCGCATGAAGAAAGGGTCTTTCTTCCATATATGTACCATCGACGTATGTATCCCCGGTAAGCTTATGCACCGACATGACCTCTTTGAAAAGTACTGTGTAGAAAGGAGAATCAATCAGAGGCTGTTTATCTATCCCGAGTGTGGATATCTCGCCTACACCTGCAACACCGGATCTCAAAAGTGTATTTATACCTTCCCGTACGCCTGCAGAGGCTTTTTTCTTTGAAAGCGTAAGTCTTTTTTTTACAATCTCGAGTATCCATGCAGGAAAATCATCTTTTGGCTCGAGCTTTGCCTGCATTGGACCAAGCTCGAGGTGTACATGCCCGTTTATAAACCCCGGCATAAGTATGCCCTTGCCAAGCTCTACAACATCTACCCCGTATTTCTTTGTAAGCCTGCTTGGTGTATCTATGTCTCTGATAACGCGGTTCTTAACATAAACGGCACCATTTTTGATGACCGGAGAGGTTACAGGGAATACATACTGTGCCGAAAAGATAATGTTATCGTATTTATCATTCATGTGTTAAACGCTAACACAGCGATGATACAAGTTCAATTATAAACAAGCGAAAATATATGATTACCACTGCATGGGCTTACCTTGATGAAAGAAGCCTCCGGTCGGGCCATGAGTCAAAAGGGTAGCAGCCCATACAATGCTTTTCGCCCCTGTCTTTATATCAAGAGGAGCCGATTGTCCGCCCATATCCGTGCGTACCCAGCCCGGGTGTACCGAATTTACGATGATCCCTTTTGGGGACAGCTCCTTTGATAAGATGCGTGTAAGCATGTTCAGCCCTGCCTTTGATACGGAGTATGCGGATGAAGGCCAGCCCTTCCCGGAATATGTACCGTCACTCACAGAACGTACAAAATCGTGCATCAGTTCGACAAGCCCATCACGTGTAAGATCGGATGATTCGAAACGGCGCCTCAGATCATTGGACAAACACGACAACTGTCCCATTATACTGGAAACCATTACAATACGGGTGCCTTTATGCATAAACGGCAAAAGTGCATCCGTCACACGCAGCGGACCGAAGAAATTTGTATCTATCGTTAAGCGTACAGAAGGTTCGTCAAACCTGCTGTTGATGGATACACCTGCATTGTTGACAAGCACATCGATCCTGCCCCCTGTATTTTGCACCTCTTCTGCAAACCGGGCGATACTCGCTGTGTCTTTTACATCAAGAACAGCCCACGAAACATCGGAACCCTTTTTATTCAGAAGGTCTGCAGCTTTTTTTATCTTCGCCTCTTCTCGGCCCGTAAGAATAACCTGCATGCCCGACTCTTTTAACCGGCGGCATGTTTCAAACCCAAGCCCCTTGTTGGCACCTGTTACAACAGCTATCTCCCTTTCGCCCATAGTACCTCTCAATCACCCCAATACATAATCAAAACGCATTGGATAGGAAGATAATATAATCATGTTTTCATCAAGAAATAACTGCACCGCGTGACATACCATTTTTGCATCTCATTGACAGAGTTTAAAATCCATAGGAAAATGTAAACGTTCAGCAAACATATATCTGATTTAAAAAAGGAGACACTATGTTAGATATTTACATGGATTCAAAAAAGACCTCTCTTATGAACGAGACAAGGGATTTCGTGAAATCTGTTCCAAAAAAACTTCTCATGGACATGGACGATAATAAGGTAATATATCCGGCAGAGTATGTCCATGAGGCGGCAAAAAGAAAATTGCTCGGTCTTAGGTTTTCACCGGAATTTGGAGGCAGGGAACTAACATGGGAGGATGAGATTATAGCACTCGAAGAGGTTGGTGTGCTTGGAACATCCCTTGCATGTCTGTACTCGCTTGTCAGCATTGTAGGTGAAGCCATTCAGGTATTCGGCAGTGATGCCCAGCGCAAAAAATATTTAAAACCGCTCCTCGAAGGCAAGATCTTTTGTGCTGAGGCTCTCACAGAACCGCGCGGTGGTTCCGATTTCTTCGGTGCAACGACTACCGCAAAAAAGGAAGGAAACTACTACATCCTGAACGGACAAAAGAGGTTTGTCGTTGGCGCTGAAGGAGCTGATATATTCCTCGTGTATGCAAAAACCGACGAAAAGGCAAAACCGCAGACGTCTTTGAGTGTGTTTGTTGTCGAACGGGACATGGGTGTCGAGGTTAAGCATGTCTATGGCTTGTTGGGAACACGGGGGGGCGGCGCAGGAAGGATCCTATTCAAGAACGTAAAAGTACCCGCCGAAAACCTTATAGGCACAGAGGGTGCTGGCGGACTGATCTTCAATCAGATGATGATCCCGGAAAGGATGACATCTGCTGCCGGGGCACTGGGCGGAGCCAGGGAGCTTCTGAAGATTGCCGCAAGATACTCCGATAGAAGAAAGGCATTCGGCCAGAAGATAAGAACTTTTCAAGGAGTGAGTTTCAAGGTTGCGGACAGCATCATGGATCTCGATGCTGCAAGTGCCATTGTTCATGCGGCTGCTAAATCGGTTGATGCGTACGGCAGTACAGGTATGACAAGAAGGCTTGTCTCAGAGGCAAAACGATATGCAACGGAGATGGCATGGAGGGTAACAAACAGTGTGATACAGATCCTCGGCGGCATAGGTTACACCAATATCTATCCTGTTGAAAGGGGACTCAGAGACGCAAGGCTTTCCTTAATATGGACAGGCACGAGCGAGATCATGAACCTTATAATACAGCATGAGTACTATAAAGAGGTATTGAACGAGAAGGCCTCGATAAGAAACCTCGAGGCTGATGCGCCTGAAGCGGACAAAGAAGAAGAAAAGATATACGAATAAACGTATACGGGAGCCGAAAGCGATTTCGTGGTTATGACGATATGTTATGGCGATACTCGGTTGCTTTTTTATGGTGTTTATGGCTGATGTATCAATGTGAATAACATGCTTGAAAGATTATTCAAATTAAAGGCCCGCAATACGGATGTAAAAACAGAACTTATAGCCGGAATCACTACATTTATGACAATGGCTTACATCATCCTTGTAAACCCTGCCATCCTGTCGATACCTGTTCCACATGGTGCAGGCATGAATTTTGAGGCTGTAATGGCTGCAACCGCAATAAGCTCTGCCGTAGCGACTTTTTTAATGGCGATTATCGCAAACTATCCCATAGCTCTGGCACCAGGTATGGGCATGAATGCGTTATTCTCGTTCACCATATGCGGAGCAATGGGGGTCAACTGGCATGTAGCCCTTGGCATAGTCTTCATGTCGAGTATCATCTTCATACTGCTTACATTCTGGGGCATACGCGAGCTTATATTCAATGCAATACCGGATACTATAAAATATGCAACGGTTGTTGGCATAGGCCTTTTCATAGCCTTTATAGGGCTTAAGGATGCGGGCATCGTAGTATCCAATCCCGAGACATCCGTAACACTCGGCAACCTTAGATCAACTCCTACATTAATATCGATAGCCGGTATAATCATTATCGGCGTCCTTATGTCCATGAACATAAAAGGCTCCATCCTTATAGGCATCATTGTTTCCGGATTAATTGGTTACGCCACAGGCATCGTTCATTTTGATTTTTCTCACGGTATCCTTACGCTTCCCAAGCTTGGTGCAACAGTCGGTAAAATGGATGTAGCAGATGCATTTAATTTAAAATATATAGGTCCCATTTTTACGCTTTTGTTTTTCTCCATGTTTGATGCTATCGGCACACTTGTCGGCGTTACAAAACAGGCAGGTCTTATGCAGGAAGGACAGGTACCGGCGCTCAAGAAGGCGCTGTTCGTCGATGCTGTCGGATCAAGCATCGGTGCGTTTCTCGGTACATCTCCTGTTACAGCATACATAGAGAGCGCCTCAGGAACCGCTGTCGGCGGCAGAACAGGCCTGACAAGCATATTTACATCGATATTTTTACTGCTCACGGTATTCTTCACCCCTATCGCAAAGGGATTGGGCCAGGGTTACATGGTAGGAGGCGTATATCTGTATCCTGTTACAGCGCCGGCATTAATAATCGTAGGCAGTCTTATGATGTCCACCATAACCGATATCCAGTGGTTAGAGCCCTCGGAGGCAATACCCGCGTTCTTAACCATAACGACAATGCCGCTAACCTATAGCATATCAAACGGGCTTGCAGTGGGTTTTCTTTCCTTCCCGGTTATAAAGCTGTTCAGCGGCAAAGGCAGAAGCGTGCACTGGCTTGTTTACTTGATAGCATTCTTCATAGTGCTGAGATTTATATACCTGTAAAAATGTAATTTTTGGATAATCATTTTAACACATCCTCTGCGGTTGCACCCTGCTGCTCCATACGCTGTTGAACAATATGCATACCCTCTCTTCTTTGAAGGCCATGCATTGATATGGGTTCTCCATAGATCGCAACCGCTTTCGTGAAGGGCATGGGTATCATAAACCTATCCCATGATTTTAACTGAACATAATGTTTGAACCTTACGGTAACCGGGATAAGAGGCGTATCCATCTTCTGTGCAAACCATATCGGTCCCGGTTTCATGATATGGTACGGTCCTTTGGGTCCATCACCTGTTAGACCTATAGTATACTTGTTTTTTAGGTATTCAACAGTTCCCAGTATGGCTGATTCAGCCCCGCGCGTACTTGATCCTCTTATTACTTCAAAACCATAGCGCTTGATCACCGCTGTTGCTATATCGCCATCCTTACTCTTGCTTATAATGATCGCTACCTTTCTATGTCTGTGGATATACGGAAGCATCAGAAACTCGCCGTGCCAGAACACGGCAACAGCCCCTGTTTTTGACATGATACCATCAAATCGTTCCTTGCCTATGAATGTCCATCTGATGGTTGATGATGCAAGATAGGTCAACATCCATATCAACCAGCCGGCAACGGCTGAAACGACGGAATCAAGGATTTTGTTCATCGTTAACGGATGTTTCTTTTGCGAAGAGCGTGTGCTGCAGCGTATAAAGTTTATGGTAATAGCCTGCATTGTTCATCAAGAGATCGTGCGGTCCCTCTTCGACAAGCTGACCTTTCACAAGCACAGCTATTCTGTCAGCTCTCTCTGCGGTATACAGCCTGTGGGCTATCAGAAACGTTGTTTTACCTTTCATAAGGTTATCAAGGGCCTTCTGCACCTCGTTTTCCGATCTTGCATCCAGGTTTGACGTGGCTTCATCGAGTATGAGAATGGACGGATTTTTAAGCACAGCCCTTGCAATTGCAATCCTCTGCCTTTCTCCGCCCGACAATTTTGCACCTCTCTCTCCGAGATTTGTATTATACCCATCCGGTAAATGCATAATAAAATCATGAGCATAAGCGGATTCGGCAGCAGCCACAACCTCGTCAAAGGTAGCATTCTTCTTGCCGTACATGATATTATTGTAAACCGTATCGTCGAACAGAATGGTCTCCTGCGTAACGATACCTATCGCATCCCTCAATGATTTAAGCGTGATACTCCGTATATCAATATCGTCTATCCTGATAGAACCCGACGTTACATCATAAAATCTTGTAAGAAGGCTTACCAGCGTACTTTTACCTGCGCCGCTGTCTCCTACGATTGCAAGGAGCTCTCCCTTTTTTACCTTGATGGATATGTTCTTAAGAACCTCTTGATCCCTATACTTGAAACCGATATTGTTAAAAGATATTTGATGCTTTATTTCGCCGAGTATCTTATCGCCCTGTTTCAATGTTTCTACGGGTTCATCCATAACATCGAATACACGCGTTGATGCAGCAAGTCCGTCCTGGATTACGCTGTTTATATTACTTAAATTCTTTACGGGCTGATAAAGCAATCCTATTGCCGCAAAGAATGAGAAGAACCCCTCAGGGGTAAGGGTACCGTTCATAATACGCATGCCTCCGTACCAGAAAGCACCCACGAACCCTATAACCATGAGAAACTCCATCGATGGTACGAACAGGGCATTTACCTTTATTCCTCTCATAAGGGCGGAATAAAGGTCGGAAGTAAACCTTCTAAACCTGCTTATCTCTTGTTCCTCCTGATTGAATGCCTTGACGATGTTCATACTCGATACGGACTCAAACAATTTGTTGTTGAGGCTTGCAGCGGCATTCTGTCCCTGCACGCTCACCTTTCTCAGCTTCCTGCCTACCAGTACCACTGAATACCCTGCAACTGGGTAAACAAGAAACGTAAGAACAGCAAGCTTCCAGTCAAGATAGAACGCAAGTCCTATCAGAACGATGATTGAAAAGCTGTCCCTGAGACTCCCGGCTACAGCACTGGTGACAGCCCCTTGAATAAGACTCACATCGTTCATGATCCTCGATACGAGCGTACCGGTATTTACTCGCGAGAAATAATCCATGGGAAGGTACTGAATATGCTCGAACAGATTGTTGCGCATATCCATGATCACCCGCTGTCCGATATTTCCCATAAAATAAGCCTGACCATAGTATGAAAGACCTTTGAGCAGTGCAACAAAGATGAGCGTTACAGGCAGGTAATAAAATAGTTCTTTTTTGGGAATCTTCGAAAGGAAAAGAAAAGGACCGGCAATATGAAGTGTCGTTTCCGCAGGATTTATGATAAATTTCACGAGAGGACCGGCAAGGTATGCGAGTGCACCAGTCATGAGAGACAGGATAATCATAAGGATCATGGCAATGATGAACCTTCCTAAGTACGGCTTCAAATATCCTAATAATCTGGATACGATCGTTTTGTTCATACGGCAGCCCCCAGAAGATTTATAATTTCGCTTGCCGCACTATCGGACGCATCCATATCACTGAGAATATTCCTGAGTTTCGAATAGCCTTCTTTCATTCTGCTGTATGCCACCTTATCTTTAAGATACCCATCTATCATGTTTGCAAGCGTGCCCGGCTTCAGGTTGGTCTGAACGAGTTCCGGCACTATGTCCTCTCCGGTAGCTATGTTGACAATGCCTATACGGTTAATCGAAAGCATAACCTTTGCCACCATGTGCGATAAAAACGAAACTTTGTACACGATCACCATCGGTATGCCAAGCAGTGCTGTTTCAAGTGTCGCAGTTCCCGACGTGACCACGGCAAACTCTGACATACCGACCGCATTGTATGTATCATCAATAATTATTTTTACCGGTACTTTGAACGTATCTAATATCCGGCCGCATACTTCAGCCTGTGACGACAGAATAGGCATAATAAACGATAATTTTTTGTAAGACTCGTTTATTATTGATGCCGCCTCGAGCATTATGGGTAGAAGTCTTTTTACCTCCGATGTCCTGCTGCCCGGTAACATTGCTATTATCCTGTTATCGGCCGGAATACCATATTTTTTCAAAAGCTCTTCCTTTGTTTTTGTCATCCTTACCGTTTTTACCAGCGGATGGCCTACAAATTTTACATTGATACCGGCTTCTCTGTATATCGATTCCTCAAAATTGAAAATAACAAGTACTTGTTTGAAATACCTGGCTATCGTTTTTATTCTGCCCTTCCTCCATGCCCAGACCTGCGGAGAAATATAGTAAACAAGCGGTACATTCATTTTATGAAGCTTTTTCGCAAGTCTAAGATTGAAATCCGGGAAATCGATCAATATTGCGAGATCTATGTGTTCTTCGTGAGCAGCGGCTTCAACAGTTTTAAACGCCTGCCTTATCATACCGAGATGCTTTATAACCTCCGATATACCGACGACTGCAATCTTATCTGCGTCAAAGATGACTTTTACACCCGCCTGCTTCATGAGCCTGCCCCCAATGCCGATGAATACGACATCATCGGGCTTATTATTTCCCCCTGCTCGAGCAATCTTCCCCCTTATCGCCTTTACAAGGTTTGCACCGTGAAGATCCGCAGACGGCTCACCTGCCACTATCAATATTTTTTTCATAGTTTACGATTTTAAGATTTTTTTCTATCTTCGCAAGTATCTTGAATGCACCTTCAAGTGCCAAGAGACCGTCCCTGCCTTTGACAACGGGTTCTCCATTCGTCTTTACAGCATAAATAAAACTTTTTATTTCCTCAAGTAGACTGTCCTCCTTTGATATCTCAAGCTGTTTTGCATCCAGTTCAGGATTCGGTGCCGCATGTATTCTCACTATATTAACCTTTGATGCACCATAATCTATGGAGAAATAGGCGTCGCTCTGGAAAAGCCTTATTTTCCGCATTCTCTCCATTGACACCCTGCTTGCAGTAACATTGGCAACACAGCCGTTTTTAAATTTCAGCCTTGCATTTGCGATATCGATCTTATCGGTCAATACAGGTACACCTACAGCGTCCATGGATACTATATCGGATTGGATCAGCGAGAGTATAATATCGAGGTCATGAATCATAAGATCCCTGACAACGTCTACATCCGTCCCCCTCACGGTAAAGGGGCTTAACCTGTGTACCTCTATAAACACCGGCTTATTTATCATGCCCTTGACTGTTCTTATTGCACTGTTGAATCGTTCAAGATGTCCGATTTGAAATGCGGTGTTGGTTTTTTCTGCCATAGCCACCAGTCTTTTCGCATGCAGTACCGTATCTGTAATAGGCTTTTCAAGCAGCACCGGTATCCCGTGTTTCAAAAAAAATCCTGCCACTTCATAATGGCTGATTGTCGGCACCACGATACTGACGGCATCGACTATGCCGTACAATTTTTTGTAATCAGCGTATGTGTTAACTTTGAACCTATCATACGCTTTCTTCCTCTTCTCTTCATCCGTGTCAGCTATGGCAACAAGTTCTGCATCATCGAGGTGCATATATTTATCACAGTGGAAAGTGCCGAGGTAGCCTGCACCGACAACGCCTACACGTAACTTCATAACCTGTACCTGCAAACCCCTCGTTTGGATGTCTGTATGAATTCTATTATATATTGGATATCCGGATCAGCCGGAATCTCATCTTTAACCCTTTTTATTGCATCCTTAAGACTATAGTTGCTTCTGAAAAGTAACTTATAAGCCTTTTCTATAAGTTGTACCTTTTCTTTTGTATACCCCCTTCGTCTCAGACCGATTATGTTGATGCCGTACAACTTTGCTCTATCTCCACTTGCAATAGCATAAGGAGGAACATCCATTGCTGCCATTGCCCCGCCTCCAACCATTGCAAGCCGGCCTATCCTTGCAAATTGATGAACAGCTATAAGTCCGCCGAGTATGGCCATGCTCTCAATCGTAACATGACCTGCAAGCGTTGCGTTGTTCGCAAACACAGTTTCATCTCCAACAATACAATCATGTGCTACATGCGAACCTATCATAAAGAGGTTTTTATTGCCTATCGTAGTTATTGTCCTGCCTGTAGGCGTGCCTGGATTTATCACAACATGTTCCCTTATAATATTATTATCACCTATCACAAGCCGGGTAGGTTCGTTTTTATATTTAAGGTCCTGCGGAGGTGAACCCAGAGAAGCAAATTGAAATATTTTATTGTTTTTGCCTATCGTCGTATGGCCATCTATCACCACAGACGGACCTATGATTGTTCCGTCATCTATTCGAACATCGGGGCCGATAACGGTATAGGGGCCTATCTCGACATTGCCGAGTATCGCAGACGGAGATATTATGGCTGTCGGATGTATATTCATCTATCCTCCTTTGCAATAGCGGTTAATATCTCACCTTCTGCTACAACTTTATCGTTTACAGAGGCTTTACAGGAAAAGGTGGTAAAATTTTTAATGCGCCTTTTTATTATGGATTCAAGTCTCAGGCAGTCACCGGGCACTACCGGCTGCCTGAATTTGAAATTATCTATTCCTACAAGATAAGGCATCCCATCTATTCCTTCCGGCATGGACTTTGCGGCAAGTATGCCGCTTGCCTGTGCGAGTGCTTCGACTATAATTACCCCGGGCAGTGTCGGAGCATCCGGAAAATGACCTTTGAATATGGGTTCGTTGATAGAAATATTCTTTATAGCCACTATTTTTTCGTCTATCACAAGTTCCTCAACCCTATCTACAAACAAGAATGGATATCTCTGAGGTATGAGCTCCATTATTCCTTTGATATCTATGTTCATTTTTTTTCTTCCGTAGTCTGCTCAAAACCTGCGTGTTTCCTCAGTTCGTTGAGCAATTTTTTTATTTCCGGCAATTCTTTAAATACGGCAACCGCCTTAAGCCAATCAAGGTGATTGAATGCCGGAGAGCCTGATACGACCGAATGAGGCGGAAGATCCTTTGCAATGCCGGACTGTGCCCCAATCATAGCAAAATCTCCTATCTTGAGGTGACCTATTATACCTACCTGACCTGCGATCGTTACATTGTTTCCAATCTGTGTACTGCCGGATATGCCTGCCTGGCTTACTATAAGGCAGTTCTCACCTGTGCGTATATTGTGTGCTATTTGGACAAGGTTGTCTATCTTCGTGCCGTTACCAATGCGGGTTATACCAAGTGATGCCCTGTCTATAGTCGTATTGGCACCTATCTCCACATCGTCTCCTATCTCTACCTGCCCAATCTGTTGTATCTTAACGTTTTTCAAACCGTCCTTTGCAAAACCAAACCCGTCAGAACCGATAACAGAACCTGCATGTATTATACATCTTCTGCCCACCACCGTGTGGTGATATATGGAAACGTTCGGGTATATGACTGTATCATCGTGTATAACGCTCCCATAGCCTATATATGTATGAGGGTATATATGAACCCTGTTACCAATCTGGACATTGTTGTCGATGTAACAAAGCGGAGCCAGGTGAGTGTCCTTTCCTATCTGGGTATTCCTTCCAACATAAGCTCTGCCATCTATACCCCATTCAGGATGAGAGGGTGGATGAAATCTTGCCACAATTTTTGCAAATGCAAGGTACGGATCCTTTACGACGATCTGTGCTATACCCAGGCCATCTATGGTGTTTTCCGTAACAATTGCGGATGCCTTTGTCTGGTATACAAGAGGCCTGTATTTCGGATTGGATATAAACGTAATAACACCGTTCTCTGCTTCCTCAAGCGTGCCGACATCGTTTATCGCAACGTTCTCGTCACCCTCTACTCTACCGTTAATAAATTGTGCAAGTTCTTTCAAGGTGTACATATAGATAAGCCTCAGTTGTTGTTTTTGCCCGTCTTTTCCGATTCCTGGTTAAAAATTTTTAATACCTTATCAGTTAAATCCTCATTCCCCGGTGCGTACAGTATGCCGCCCTGCGACTTTTCAAGGATTACAGTGTAACTCCCATCTCTCCCGATCTTTGTTATTATATCCTGAAGCTGTAGAAGTATCTTTTTCGTTAACTCTCCATCCTGCTCCTGAAGTTCTTTATCATACTGTTGGACCAGTTTCAAGAATGCATCCCTTTTCTTTACAAATTCCGCTTGTTTTTCGACAAGTGCATCATGGGAAAGCATGGAGCTCTGTGTTTCAAGGGACTTCTGCATATCCTCAAGCTCTTGTTTTTTTTGATTCAGTTCTTTTTTCCTTGCTGCGAACTGTTTTTCAAGAGCAACCTTTGCCTGTTGACCCTCGTTTGACTGAAGAAGGATCCTTTGCAGATCAACATACCCTATCTTAGGGTTTGTATCTGCCGCATAAGCCTTTAATCCTGTTGTCAGCAGAATCATTGATGCAACTAGTATCATTATAATCTTTTTCATTTTACCTCCTTAACTATTAATAAAATGTTCCGATCGAAAACTCAAACACATTGGGTGGATCGGTGGGCCTTGGGTTGAGAGGAAAGCCCCACTCGAATCTGAACGGTGCAATAGGCGTAAACCATCGTATTCCAAAGCCATATCCCATTTGCAGAGGTGCCGCAAAAAAACCTTGATTTTCTGCGTAAGCATTGCCCGTATCGAAGAATATAACACCATCTATCTTTGCTGCTTTTATCAAAGGGAAAACATACTCCATTGTTGTTGCCACCATCTTGTTACCACCATACATAAGTTGTGTTGTCGATGCAAGGGGATCTTGATCTGTAACCAGTGCAGGAATCTCCGGACCGACCGTCCTATAATTATAACCTCTAAGAGAATTAATGCCGCCGAGAAAATACCTGCTTGTAAAAGGCAGGAAGCCATTACCCGGCACGTACCCGTATCCTATTCTTCCGTTTAACATAAAGACGGTATCAAGCGGCAATGGGAAATACCGAGTTGCCGAACCGTCAAACTTAAGAAAGGTAAAACTTCCCTGCAACGGCCCGCCTGCAAATTCTGCGGATCCGCTCAGGATAGAGCCCTTTGTCGTATACAATGGATTATCCCTTGTATCCTGTATAAAGCCAAGTGTTACGGCACTTGTGACTCCGTTCTGAAGCAGATAGGAATATGCATTGTTTATGCCTGAAAAATAGGAATTATCAAAACTATAACCCGCATAAACCCTCAGCCTGTCGATAAGCCAATAACCGAGTTGCATACTGCCGCCGCTGTCGTTAGTCGTATAACCCGGGTAGATATTCGACATATTGTAAAGACTCGTGGAGAGTGACCAATTTGTATCAAGAAAATATGGATCAAAATAAGATACGCTGAACTGTTTTGTAATACCTCCCACCTGAGCCATAAGGCTGAGCTGGGTTCCAAGACCTGCAAGGTTCTGGAGCTGAATCTGTGCTGTAACAAATAACTTCTGATAAGAACTGTATCCTCCGCCGAGCATAGCCATGCCCCCATGACCTTCTTTTACTTTTACGTCAAGGTTCATCTTTTCAATATCATCTTCCGATGATCCCTTTGAGGTGCTTATATCAACATTGTCAAAAAAACCTGTGGCGTTTATGCGCTCTTTTGATGCCTTTATCTCGTTTTCTTTATAAAGCTCGCCTTCCCATACCTGCATCTGCCTTCTTATGACCTTATCCCTTGTCTTCGTATTCCCGACTACCGTGATCTTGTTTATGTAGGTTAACAGCCCCTTATTGATCTGAAACACCAATGCAACAGTTTTATCTTTATCGTTGACGGATGTCTCGGGATTGACGTTTGCAAAAGCATAACCGTTATTTGTATACACATCGGTTAACCTGAAGATATCATCCATAATTTTCGATCTGTCGAACCATTCACCTGTTTTTGTGTGTATATTTTTCATAAGCCTTGCTTTTGGAAACAAGAGATCGCCCTCTATATTGATGGAGGATATTTTATACCTGTATCCTTCCTCTATATTTATAACTATGTCTATTGTCTTACCGTCCGGATTAAGGAATATGTGCGGCTGTTCTATTTTAATGTTAATATAACCGTTATCCATGTAAAACATGGTAAGTCTCGTTATGTCTCTATCAAGTTCTGCCTCATTAAATTTTCCACTGCCTGTAATAAAACTGAAGAGTCCCGGGGTAGAGCTTTCCATCTTCGAACGCAGATCTGCACCGCTGAAAGCATGATTCCCTATAAAGTTTATAGTGCCGATCTTTACCACCCGTCCCTCCTTCACATTGATAATTAGGTTTACCTCCATGGTAGAAACAGGTACAATTTCGTAAGTTACTTGTACATTGTAATAACCCTTTGTCTTGTACATATCTATTATCTTATCGATAGAAGCTGATATTGCCGCTTTGTCAAAAAAGCTTCTGGGCTTGAATGTAAGGGCTTCTTTTAACTTATCACTCGATATCTCCGAATTGCCTTTAAACTCTATACTCTTGATGAGCGGCCTTTCCACAAAGCTGTATATCAAATCAATACCATTGCCAGAAGGCTCCTCATACACGATAACGCTGTCAAAATATCCAAGTTTAAATAATCTGAGAATATCCTCATGAACCGTGCGTTCGGACAAGGGACTGCCGATGGATTGCTTGATGTTGTCGAGTATAACCTCTTTTTGAATCCGCTGGTTACCTTCTATAGTTATCTTCTCAACCACAGGCTGATCCGCAAACAGCATTTTCGGCATAAGTAATATTGCGATTATACTCAAAAACAATAAAAATTTAATCGGAATTATGGAATAATGCTCCATCACTTATCCTGTATCTCTTTGACATCATCTTTGCGAATAGTTCATTATGCGTAACCATTATAATAGTTATTCCTATCGTTTTATTAAAATGTAATAAAAGATTCATTATTACTTCTCCGCTGTGAGAATCCAAATTACCTGTAGGCTCATCAGCGAGTACAATCGGCGGAGACATAATAAGCGCCCTTGCAACTGCAACCTTTTGCTGTTCTCCACCCGAGAGTTCGGAAGGCTTATTGGTAACCTTTTCAGACAACCCCACATCTTTCAATAAGTCAAGCGCATTCTCTTCTGCTCTTTTTCTGTCCATGCCCGATATAATGGCAGGAAACATTACGTTTTCGATAAGATCGAATTCCATAAGCAGATGGTGGGCCTGAAAAATAAACCCCACATTTGCGTTTCTAAAAACAGAAATAGCATTCGCAGATCTATTAAAAATACTTTCGTTCTTAAAAAAAACGTCACCTGATGTTGGTTTATCAAGGCTTCCTATGATCTGCAAAAGCGTTGTCTTGCCTGAACCGGACACACCCATGATGCTGATAGTTTCCCCTCCTTGCACATCAAGGTTTACGCCTTTTAAAACATCGATGTGCCTTTTACTGTCGTAGAAACTTTTATGTATATCGAAAACTTTAAGCAATGGTTTCAAGTTATCCATATTGTCTGCATTCAATAGAATACACCTACGGTTAAGTCAAGAATATATGATCCCCTGCAGATCAATTGTATGGATTGACTTTTGTTCGCACGGCATTATATAAAATATATCATATACATATGGATAATATAGTTGATATAGTGACTTCATTGCTTGGCAGGTTATTCGATACACTTGCATATCTATACTATACGGATCCTTACAGCACTGCGATCAAGGTGGTCTGCGCCTTTATAGTATTTTATATTTTGGTCCTGATCGTTAAAAATTCCACGTCTTCTCACAAAGGCAAAGGAACAAATTTTTCAAGTTCCGCAAGAAATGCGCTCAAGCACGGTGATTATGTAACAGCCGGAGATTTCTATACTTATGACGGCAAGCTTTCAAAGGCTTATGACCTTTATATAAAAGCCGGTGCAAAGAAAAAGGCATCCGAGGTTGCGCTCAGGTTGAACAATATCGATACCGCCATAAATCTTCTCCTCGAAACTGGTGATGAAAATGCCGCAGCAAGGCTTGCAAAAACAAACAATAACTTCAAAAAGGCCGCTGACATATATAAATCCATAAAAAGCTACTCAGAGGCTGCATCTGCTTACGAACAAGCAAAGGACTATCTTAAAGCGGCACAGATGTATGAGAGTGCCGAGATGTTTTTACCGGCGGGTGAATTATACTTGAGCTCAAACAATATAAACAAAGCTGCACAATGTTATCTCATGGCTTTCAACAGCGATTATTCGATGGATAAAATGGAAATGGATCACGAATACACGGGAAGGATGATAGAGCTTGCAAAAAAAACAGGCGTATTGCTTACAAAAGTGGGCATGCATGAAAGGGCCGCAAAGGTATATGCGTCGATGAAACTTTACGAATTCGCAGCAGAGGCATCAAAGTCAGCAGGCAAATTTCTTGAGGCAGCTGAGTATTTTACAAATGCGAACAAACCTGTTGAAGCAGCAATTCTCTTTGAAAAAGCCGGTGATCTTGTCAGGGCAAACACATTAAGAGCAGAGTATTATAGAGGCATAGGCGAAAACGAAAAGGCGGCAAAATGCTATGAGACAATAGAAGAGTTTATGAATGCCGCTGAACTCTACTCCAACGTAGCTAATTATCCTAAAGCAGGAGAGATGTATGAGAAATCGGGAGAATACGAGCTTGCAGCACAGATGTACGAAAATGCCAATAGGTCACAAAAAGCCGCGGGTCTATACGAAAAGTCGGGAAACCTCGAAAAGGCCAAATACCTATATAAATATATAGGGGATGAAAAAAACCTTATAGGAACACTCATAAAGGAGAAAAAATTTATCGAGGCTGCGGAACAATATACAAAATTCGGCGATAGAGACAGCGCGATACGGTCGCTTCAGATGGTTAGCACTTCGGAAGAAAATGATTACTATCGTGCATGTGTAATGCTTGGCGATATTTTCGTAGATAAAGGTATGTTTGTTCAAGCTATGGAGAAATACAAAAAGGCGATAGGGAATAAACCTCTGGATAAAGCCACGGTAGATGCTTACTACGGTATAGCAAGAGCAATTGAAAATACAGGTGAAACATCGAAGGCGATCATGATATACGATAAGATCCTTGCCGAGGATTATAATTATAAAGACACAAAAAACAGAATAAAAACACTTAAAGAACAATTTCAAAGGGCCAGGAAGATAATACCGGATATCGATACACGATACAGTATAGTAAAGGAGATTGGGCGTGGTAATATGGGCAAGGTCTATGAAGCCTACGATAACGTTCTTGAACGAAAAGTTGCATATAAAGTACCAGGCCTTGATCTGACCCACCATCCCGAACTCGTAAATGACTTTCTCAGAGAGGCAAAATCCGCTGCATCGCTGAACCATCCAAACATAGTCATAGTATATGACGCAGGCAAACAGGGAAACGATTACTATATAGCAATGGAATTGATACAGGGAAAAACACTGAAGGATGTACTTCACGATAAAGGGAGATTGAAACCGGCGGAATCATTAAAAATATCGGAGCAGCTTGTGCGTGCACTGGTGTATGCACATGGAAACAATCTTATCCACAGAGACATAAAACCGGGGAATATTATGATAACGGATGATGGTGCCGTTAAATTGATGGATTTCGGGCTTGCCAAGATCATACGCGATACTACACAGACCGCTACAAAGATAATAGGTACACCTTACTATATGTCACCGGAACAGATAAAGGGAGAAAAAATAAGCTTTGAAACCGATATATATTCATTCGGCGTGGTACTGTATGAAATGCTTACGGGTACACCGCCATTCGAGAGGGGTGATATTTATTATCATCATTTGCATACGCAACCTGCTTCACCCCAAAGTGTCACTCCGGAAATATCTGAAAGGCTCAGCAACATTGTATTGAAATGCCTGCAGAAAGAGCCTGAAAGGCGTTTTCCAAGTACATCAGAGCTGTTGTCCGCATTGATAACGCTCGGATCGTAGTTGTAAGTTTCCAAACTCTTTGTTGCCATAATGACAAATTTATATTAAACTATATTCTATGGCATTCAGGCTTATAGATATTACAAACGAAAAGCTTATAAAGATAGGTTTCGCTTCAAAACCTCGTAACGATGTTTTTAAAATATTGATAGGGCTAATTCTGAATATGCATCCATTCGAGGAAAGCGAATCTTTATTTGCACGGTTCATAGAGAGGGAAGATGTAATGTCAACCGGCATTGGCTCGAGCATCGCCATACCGCACGTGATATCCGATAAAATCGAAATGCCGATCCTTGCCATCGGAGTTGACAGAGATGGAATAAAGTATGACGACTCTCAGGAATTGGTAAAGTTGGTGTTTATGTTCGTCGGACCTTCACAGAAAAGAGAACCATACCTTGAAGCACTGGTGCGTACATCAAAGATATTAAAACTAAAAGAAAACAGGGAAATGTTCATAAATGCACAGACACCTTCACAGGTATTATCTATAATAAAAGAACTGGATTGATCATGCCGGAACTGCCCGAGGTTGAAGCACGCCGCATAGCAATAGAGGAAGCTTTTACGGGAAGTGTATTAACATCCTTTGATATCTACAAAAAGGGTATCGTAAAACATGAAGATGCCGTGGTACAAAGGCATGTTATAGGCAAAACACTGCGTTCCGTCGACAGAAGGGGGAAGTATCTGATCTTCGAGTTTCCGGATGCATTAAAGATAACACTCCATTTCGGGCTTTTTGGCGAGATGGAAATAGCCGGAGCAGAAGGGGAATTGCCCTCCGTATGCGCCAGCTTTGCTTTCGATAATAAGCGGACTTTATTCCTTTTAAAATGGGCAAGCATCTGGTTCGGTATGGGCATTGACGACCTTGAGAAGCTTGGTCCGGATCCACTTGTCGAACCTGAAAAATTTACGCTGCATTACCTCATAAACACACTGGCTAAAAAGAAAACAAAAATAAAATCATTTTTAATGGATCAATCCATAATAGCCGGTATAGGTGCTGTGTATGCGGACGAAATACTGTTTCAATCCGCTATACTTCCGACAAGGTCAACGAACGATTTGAGCGGTAAAGAGGCTTCAAGTCTTTATGATGCTATCATAAAAACATTAAAAACTGCCGTAAAAAAAACAGTTGCATCGGGTAGAGAGGATAGACCTTTTCTGTCATTGGAGAATAGAAAAAACTGTCCTCTCTGCGGAACGGAGATTGTCACTACGAGACTTGCAGGTAGAAGGACACTCTATTGTCCCTCATGCCAGCATTAACCAAAAAATACAATGTCTTGATTGACATCCGCAGGTTATTCCTGATAAGTTCTTTCAAGGAGGTGGGTCATGACAGACACGATAGTTATGATTCATGGCATGTGGGGCAGCAGTTGGTATTGGGAACGCTACAAAAATTTCTTTGAGTCCAAAGGCTATACCTGCATAACACCGATTTTAAGATTTCATGATATGGATCCAAAAGCAGTACCACCGGCAGAACTCGGTACAACAAGCCTGCTTGATTATGCCGATGATCTTGAGAAAGACATAAAGAAACTTCCTTCAAAACCCATACTTATGGGACATTCAATGGGCGGCTTGCTGTCGCAGATGCTTGCGGAAAGGGGGTTTGCAAAAGCAATAGTGCTGCTCACACCTGCATCACCATCGGGTATACTCGCATTAAGGATGTCGGTCATAAAAAGCTTCTGGAGCGGGATGGTAAGATGGGGATTCTGGAAAAAGCCCATGCTTCAGACGTTTGATGAGGCTGTATACTCAATGATGCATCTTCTGCCGGTTGAAGAGCAAAAAAGCTCTTATGAGAAGTTCGTTTACGAATCCGGCAGGGCTGCATTCGAAATAGGGTTCTGGCTTTTTGACGGTAAAAAGGCTTCAAAGGTGGATGGGTCCAGGGTTAAGTGTCCCGTACTTGTCATTGCCGGCAACGAAGATAGGATCACACCAGCTTCTGTCGTAAAAAATGTTGCAGAGAAGTACAAGGCTGTTTCAACGTATAAAGAGTTCGAGCACCATGCACACTGGGTTGTTGCAGAACCGGGCTGGCAGGATGTAGCCGGCTATGTGTATGACTGGCTTAAAAAATATGCTAACTGAAAGGAGGTTTTGAGTATGTATCCAGTATGGCAATTGCCTGTTATAAGCTCCGCACTTGTAATCGCATTCATCGCTTCATTCCATATACTCCCCTCACACCTTGCAACCTCTGCATTCTGGTTCAATGTTTATGTCGAAAACAAGGCATATAAACAGAACAGGCCTGAGCTTCTTGAATTTATAAAAAAGTATGTCCTCACAATCCTGATCTTTTCTTTTGTATTCGGCTCTCTTTCTGGCGTCGGTATATGGTACAGTGTAACGGTCTCAAATCCAAAGGGTATATCCGCATTGATCCATAATTACGTTTGGGGCTGGGCCACAGAATGGGTATTTTTTATCATTGAGGTTGTAGCCATATATGTTTATTACTACACCTTCGGCAAGGTTGATAAAAAGACACACCTTACCATAGGTTTGATCTATGCAATCGGTTCCTGGATCAGCATGATTATTATAACAGGCATTATTGCGTTTATGCTTTCACCCGGTAAATGGCTTAAAACGGGCAGGTTCTTTGATGGATTTTTTAATCCGACCTACGTTCCGCAATTACTCATGAGAACATCCTTTATGTTTGCTGTGGCAGCACTTTATGCCATTGTTGTTGCGGCAACATTGAAGAACAAAGAGGTAAAATCGTTTATCATACGGAAGGCATCTCTTTGGGGAATCGCCGGAACCCTTCTGGGCTCTGGATTCTTCTTCTGGTATTATAAGGCACTTCCAAATGCAGCAAAAGAAATAGCGGATATGACACCGCTTATACCGAAGATTATACCGCATATTGTCATCGGGAGTCTTGTCGTGTTGATGGTATGGTTCATTTTTACCCTTATAAAACCGAATTGGGCGAGGTTGATACCGGGCATTGTTGCCATCTTGATATTGCTCACCGGTATATTCTCGGCAGAAAGTATGAGGGAACGCATCCGAAAGCCTTATGTCATAGGCCATTATATGTACTCGAACCAGATTATATCAAACGATATGATACCAAAGCAGGTAAAAAGTAATATAGCCGATATAGACACACAGGGCATACTCCATTATTCATATTTTGTACCTGCAAATCTAAAGGATGTAAACAATCACAACATATTACAGTCTGGCAGGATAATCGCACAGATAGAATGTTCTGCCTGTCACACACTCCAGGCAGATGGATGGTTACGGCCGCTGCAGGAAATGGTAAAAAAGGCTGGGATTAACAATGTTGACGATGCACAGGCGTTTATCGGGTTTTTGAATGCATTCCCATTCATGCCGCAATTTGCGGGGACTGACATGGAGAAGAAAGCACTGGCGGTATACCTTGTAAGCCTTTATAAATAAACGGAGGTTGATATGAATATTTCTGATATGTTAAGATCATTGCAGGACCCTATGGGCATACCGTTTTATCCATTGGTATTCCAGATACTTCTCGTGTTGACATTTGCCCTGCATATTATTTTTGTTGATCTTGTTATCGGCGGCTCATTTATGGCTGTGTATTCCTACTTCCGGCCAGGCAAATACTACAAGGCATTATCAAAGTCATTTGCAAAGGCCACAACAATAAACTTATCCCTCGCAATTGTACTTGGCGTTGCACCCTTGCTTTTTATGCAGGTTATATATGATCCGTTCTGGTATACGTCTAATGTGCTTTCAGCATCATGGATGATAGGCATTCTGTTTGTTCTGATGTCCGCCTTCTCTTTTGCTTACGTATTTTATCTGAAGTCAAACAAAGGCAAACAACATATAGCAATATGGGGTATACTTTCATTTCTCCTTGTCATCCTTGCCGCGGTAATCATGCATGCCGTTTCCTATCAGGCGCTGCTTCCCGAGAAATGGCTGGCATGGTATATGAATAACAATAAAGTAAATTTATATGGAGCGCAGTTACATGCATTCCAACTGCCGAGGTTCCTCCACTTTATCGTTGCGTCTTTTGCACTCACCGGCATTTTTATGATGCTGTATTCGTGGTATTTTTGGAAAAGGGAAGACATGGATAACGATTATATTGCATGGGTTGGCAAAGCAGGGGCTAAAATGGCTCTTATTTTTACTGTTCTTCAAATGGCTGTCGGTATATGGTGGTTGTTGAGCTTGCCCGTTAATTTCCATTTTTATACAAATTATATGTTTTTGATAGGTGTACCTATTGCCGTTATTCTGCTGATCGTACTTGTAAAGGCACAAGTTGATCCAAGAAGATATGCATTACCCGTTGCCGCGATAACGGCGATTACAGTTCTGGCAATGTCGTCATTGAGAGAGGTACTGCGTATGCTTTATGTGGGACGATACAATTATTCTATCTACAGTTATAAGTTAAATATCAGTTATGGCAGTACAGCCCTTTTTCTCGCAAGCTTTGTGATGGGAATTATTATTGTAGGATACATGGCTACCGTGGTTTTCAAGATGGGAAGGTCCTCAAAACCTGTAGATCTTTCATCGCTGAAATTGAGGACATGGAGCGTTTATCTCATGATTGCATGGATACTAATGATGATCGGCATCGGAATCTCTATAGCTTCATAACCCGAAAAATGCAATAGGGAAGTTTGTTCATTCACTCAATCCTGCGATCCACCTAATATCTCTAAGTTTTCTTATAGAAACGAGCTTTTAGTCCTCTGTATGTTTATATGCTATTACCCGGTGTATCCTCCTTATCGGATTTTCGAAGAATACCTA
>CAZJPN010000040.1:0-127347 GCA_964547905.1 uncultured Pseudomonadota bacterium
AGAATGAGAATTTACCTGTCTAAAATCCTTATTTTATAAGAGGAGCTTTTATGATTTCAGATTATCTTGGACAGCAGTGTCAAGTTTTCCCGAATAAATTTTCATCCAACAAGTTGATTCTATTTATACCGCATATTACCTACAGATTACTTACGTGTTGTAAATTTTTTCATTATATTTGCATTTTTTATATAATTATTATAAATAAAACTGTTAAATGACGCGTGATGAATTAGTAAAATATATAGCCGATCATAAAGATAAGGTAATGGAGCTTTCAAGTATAAAGCTGTCAGGCGAAAATCTAAGCGGGCTTAACCTGAGGAATATTAAAATGAGAAACTCCGATCTTTCGGATGCTGACCTATCCGGAGCCATACTTGATAATGCCGATCTATCTTTCTGTATTATAAAAGAGGCCAAGCTCGTTGGAGCATCGCTCAAATCCGCGATCCTTCAGGGTGCTAATTTAACAAAGGCCGACGCGAGAAATGCAAACTTTTCTGGCTCAAACCTGCAAGAGGTAAATATGTCTGCAGCTACACTTGAGCATGCCGACTTTACAGGGTGTCAAATGGGAAGGGCGACGTTAACCGATATAAACGGTAAAGAGGCTACTTTTGATACTGTCAGGGCTCCTGGTATCAAATTGAACAAGGCATTGCTCTATAGGTCGAGCTTCGTGAATGCAAATATAGAGTCGTCCGACCTTTCAGAATCGGATCTTCGAGGCACAGATTTTTCCGGAGCAACATTAAAGGGCACCAATATACAGAAGGCGCTTCTTGCCGGTGTTTCTCTGAGAAAGGTCTTTATGCCTTCGAGTGATCTCAGTAATTTAAATCTCTCCGGACTTGATATGTCCGAAGCCGTTATTACATCCGCACAGATGAGCAATATCAATCTTACGGATACCAATTTGAGAGGAGCAAACCTTCAAGGCTCTCAACTTGATTATGCCCAGATTTCCGGGGCAATAATCGACTACGCAAAGCTGGACAATGCAGTACTGACAGGTTCCACACTCGAAAGATCGAGCATGTCTCACGTATCCTGTGTTAATACGAATTTTTCAATGGCAAACATGAAAGGTGTAATACTAAACCATGCCATAGCAACAAGGGCAATATTTAAAGAAACCAACCTGTCGGGTGCAATAATGAACAACAGCATCTTCTCGTTCAGTGATTTCAGCAGTGCCAATCTCAGTAATTCAGACATAAAAGAATCGGAGATGGAAGGCGTGTCCCTCCACAATGCCATACTAACTCAGGCGCAGATCACGAGAAGAACCATAAAATCTGTATGCCCATGGTGCGGTTACCAGCAGGACACAAAAGAACAATGCGAGAAATGCGGCAAACCCATGAATATCCCGGAGCCTGTTATCAAAAACTTATATTCTCTTATTATATTACCAATAATAAGCATTATAGCAGGGCCGATAGTCTTCATACTGGCTGGTACACGGTATATCCATCCAGGATTAATCTCTTTATGGATCTTTTACCCTGCATTTCAGGCCGGTATTCTGTTAACAATACTCAGTTTTCTTATGTCAATAGTTATACTTTTCCTGTTAAAACGTAATCCATTGAACAAGGGTGGAGGATACCTCAAAAGTGCAATTGCCTTATCCGTGTTGAACTTCGCAATATACGCATTCATACTTTTTTGATTCTATAAAATGCTGCCATTTTTCCATAAATCCAAAAAAATCTAAACTGTAAACATTGTTTTGATAGTCAACTCAGGAATAAACGTTCAAGCAGCGGCTCGATACTCTTTACCTGCACAACATCGAGACCGCCGGCATCTATGCCTTTTGTGTTCCCCTCCGGGATATACGCTTTTTTGAACCCGAGCTTCTGCGCCTCCCGCAGGCGCTTTTCCATCATACCGACCGCCCTGATTTCCCCGGTCAAACCAATCTCTCCTATAAAGACAGCGTCGGACTGCAAGGGTTTCCTTTTATAGCTTGATATGAGTGCCGATACGACACACAGGTCCGATGCTGGCTCATCGATACTGACACCGCCCACGACATTGATATAAATGTCCTGCCCGCCGAGGTTCAGCCCCGCCCTCTTGTCCAGTACCGCCACAAGCATGGATAACCGTGTCTGGTCAATACCGACCGCGGTCCTGCGCGGCATTGCGAGGTAGCTCTGACTGACCAGTGATTGTATCTCCACAAGCAACGCTCTTGTGCCTTCTATACTCGCGAAAACAGCAGCGCCTTCCTTGGGCTGCTGCCTGTCCGAAAGGAACAGGAACGATGGATTTTTGATCTCGGCCAGTCCCGTTTCCGTCATCTCAAAAACGCCGATCTCGTTTGTAGAGCCGAACCTGTTTTTTATGGCCCGCAAGATCCTGAAGTTCGTGTTCCTGTCGCCTTCAAAATAAAGCACCGTGTCCACCATATGCTCGAGAAGCTTTGGCCCTGCTATGACACCCTCCTTCGTTACGTGACCTATGATCAAAAAGCTTACGTCGTTTTGCTTTGAAAAGCGCATGAGCCTGTCGGTGATCTCCTTGAGCTGTGCCACACTTCCCCTTGGTGCTGATGTTGTCTGACTTTCCATTGTCTGAATAGAATCAATGACAACAACACCGGGTTTATTGTGCTCTATAACATCAAAGATCGTGTCCAGTGTTGTTTCAGCAAGTGCATCCATTGCTCCGTCTACCTGAAGCCTGTTTGCCCTGAGCTTGAGCTGCTGGAGGGATTCCTCCCCGGTAACATACAGCACCTGCCTGCCGGCCTTTATAAGGCCGTTCATTGAGACAAGGGCAAGGGTCGACTTACCGATCCCGGGATCACCGCCGATGAGGGTAAGACCTCCCCGTACGATACCGCCTCCAAGTACCCTGTCGAACTCTTCCATGCCAGTTGAAAACCTGTTCTGGGTTTCGGATGTTATTTCCTTCAGCTTTATACTCTGTGCTTCCCGTGATGCCTTTTTGGGCTGCTTTTCATGGGCTACCTGGACAAAGGTGTTCCACTCCCCGCAATTCGGGCACCTGCCGAGCCACTTTCCCGAGGTGTACGAGCATGAACTACAGACAAACTCTATATTCTTTTCAGCCATATCAATAACTCTTTAATTTGATAACCTGAAAAAGGCAACAAAACACTACAGTAAAGAGACGAACAACTCTTTCTTCTCTCTCTATCTTTAACCCAAAAAATGCAATAGGAAAGTTTGTTCATTCATTTGCCCCTGCGATCCACCTGATATCTATAAGTTTTTAATATAAACGAGTTTTAAGTCCTCTGTATGTTTATATGCTATTACCCGGTATAATTTCTTTGTCGGATGTTCGAAGAATACCTATATTTTCAGCCATAGGACTGATCCGCCTCTGGTGGAGACGCAGGGTTCTCACTCATTTCACAAACTTCCCTATTTTGCAAATGCATTTTTCGGGTTAATACAAATAGCAAGCAACCGCATGCCCGAGCGAAACTTCCTTCAGTTCGGGGCTGACGTCCATGCAGATATCCTTTGCAAGACCGCATCTCGGAAAGAAGACGCAGCCGGACTTATGCCCGTCGGCTTGTTCTTTCTGTTCGGTCGATCTGCGCTCCTTTGATGGAATACTGGAGAGCAAAAGCTTTGTATAAGGATGTAGCGGATGAGATATAAGCTCTGTCTTTGATGCAAGCTCCATTATTCTGCCGAGGTACATAACAGCGACCCTGTGAGCTATAAATGCAACTGTCCTGAGATCATGCGATATGAAGAGATAACTCACATTCTCTTTTTCCTGGATCTCCTTGAACAGATTCAAAAGTTGTGCCTGGATCGAAATGTCGAGACTCGATACAGGTTCATCCGCTACAATGAACCTCGGTTCTATGGATAAAGCCCTTGCTATACTAATCCTCTGTCTCTGTCCGCCTGAGAACGCATACGGATATTTATCATATGCAGAGGCAGGCAGTCCGACAAGTTCCAGCAAACGCAAGGCTTTTTCTTTTAAGATTTGCCGGTCTTTAACACCGTGCACCCGCAGGGGATCTGCTATAATCTTACCCACCTTCATCCTCGGGTTTAAAGAACCATAGGGGTCCTGGAATACGATCTGGGCTTCACGCCTGAATTTTTTGAGCACAGCTCTGTTGTTATGCTTCGCTGCATCCACCATATCGATGCCGTCAAAGAGGATGCTGCCGTGCGTAGGCTTTATCAACAGCAATGCCGACCTACCGAGCGTTGACTTGCCCGAACCGCTCTCGCCGACAAGCCCGAGTGTTTCATGCTCGTTGATAAATAAAGAGACCCCGTCAACAGCCTTTGTTTCAGATTGTTTACGAAACAGGCCGTGACCTGTATAGTAGACTTTCAGATCTTTTATGTTTAAAAGTGGCATGCGGTATTCATAGCTTGAACCATAATATTATGCAAGTCTCAATTGCTTGAAACTATAGTAATAATTGTTATGCTGATAAATAAAATAAAAAAGGAGGCAATGTGCAAAGAACACTTTCAATGGTAAAACCGGACGGAGTGAAGAAACAGATCATAGGAAAGGTCGTATCCATGTTTGAGGAAAAAGGTATAAAGGTCGTTGGTATAAAGATGCTTTCTCTGACCAGGGAGAGGACAATGGGTTTTTACAGGGTGCATAAGGACAGGCCTTTTTTTGACAGCCTCACAACCTTTATGTCCTCAGGACCTATTGTAGTAATGGTATTGGAGGGAGATGATGTTATAAATAAGGTCAGGGGTATCATGGGTGCAACAGACCCGAAAAAGGCAGATAAGGGAACTATCAGGAATATGTTTGCATCCGGTATTGAAAAGAATATCGTACATGGCTCGGATAGTCCGGAAAGCGCTGCAACCGAGATCCCATACTTCTTTTCAGAAATGGAGATCCATAACTATTAGGATGAGCAGCGAGAATATATGACCATCACGCAATGGGACCGTTAGCCCTGAGTTGTAAACACAGAATAATAACACTATATTAAAATCATGGCTAAGATTGATATTAAAAATCTACAGGTAAAAGACCTCGAACAGACGCTCAAACAGCTTGGCTTGCCTGCTTACAGTGCAAAGCAGATATTTATATGGCTTTACAAAAAGCATGTCTATGACTTCGAACAAATGACGAACCTATCCATGCCATCGCGGCATTTGCTTGCAGAGCAGTTCGAAATCCCTTCTCTGAAGGTACGGGAGAAAAAGGTCGGCCGTGACCATACGACAAAGTATCAGTTCGCCCTGCACGACGGCTCTGCAATAGAGTCCGTGCTCATACCCATGGGCAGATGGCATACGCTGTGCGTATCGACACAGGTCGGGTGTGCACTCGGATGCAAGTTCTGTCTCACCGGCATAAAAGGGTTCAAACGCCACCTCAGCGTATCCGAGATTACGGGACAGCTTGCTGCTGCCCAGGCTGAAAGCCCGCACACCTCCATATCCCACATCGTGTTCATGGGTATGGGAGAGCCCTTTGCCAATTATGACAACACCCTCAAGGCAATAGACATCATGACATCCGAATACGGGTATCAATACTCCCACCATAGGATCACCGTATCGACAGCCGGCCTTGTTCCACAGATCAAACGGTTTATCGAAGAATCAAAAGCGCACCTCGCTGTGTCACTGAATGCCCTGTACGATGATACAAGGACTGCACTGATGCCCATCAATGCGAAGTATCCCCTGAAAGATCTAACAGCGGCCATGAAAGATTACCATAAGAAGAGAAAGGGCTGGATCACCTTTGAATACGTCATGATCCGGGATATAAATGACGGCATAGCCCACGCCATCCAGCTTGCAAAGCTTCTCAAGGAATTCCCTTTCAAGGTCAACCTGATCCCCTTTAACGAGCACTGGGGCACCGGCTATAAGCGGCCCGATGAGGAGCATATACGGGCATTCCAGGAATACCTTTTGAACCACACGATCGCGTGTATGGTAAGGACAACCCACGGCGAAGAGATAGAGGCAGCGTGCGGACAGCTCGGCGGAAAATGATCCGCCCTGCGACAAGACGCAAGGTATCCAATCTCCCCTCCCTTGACGGGAGGGGACAAAGGGGAGGGAGAAAATGCCAGCCTATCACCTCCCACCTAACCTCCCCTGTCAAGGGGGAGGGATAAAAGGAGATCTGCAGCAAGACCACAAGGGACTACAAATTAAGTATTAAAACTTTAAGGAGGACATTCAATGAAGATAACTATTCTGGACCTTAACTTTTTTAAAACGGATTCGATAGCAAGTTTTTTGATAGAAACAACGGACGGACCAATCTTGATCGAGACGGGACCAGACACCACCTATAAAAACCTTACAGGATCGCTCAAAAATTTTGGCTATTCTGCGAAGGACGTACTGGGTGTTTTCGTCAGCCACATACATCTTGATCACGCCGGTGCAGCGTGGCACTTTGCGGATGCCGGCGCAACCATATATGTACATGCCAACGGTGCACGGCACATGGCGGATCCATCCAAACTCTTTGCATCCGCAAAGCAGATCTATAAGGACGACATGGACAGGCTGTGGGGGCAGCTCAAACCGATATCCCAGGATCGTATCCATCCTACCGCAGACGGAGAGGTCATAACCATAGGGGGTGTCAAGATACAGGCGTTTTCCACCCCCGGGCACGCGTCCCACCACAATGTATACCTTGTAGACGGTATGATGTTCACCGGGGATGTGGGAGGGATACGCATCAAAGACGGGCCTATTTTTGCACCGACACCGCCGCCGGATATAAATGTTGAAGTCTGGCAGGAATCCATAAAAAAAATACGCCAGCTAAAGCCATCGGCACTATATCTTACTCACTTCGGTATGTTCAAGGATGTCACAGAACATCTTGAAAGACTTGAGGGCATGCTTCTTCAATGGACAGAATGGATTGGAGACAGATTAAAACAGGGCAAAACGGATGAGGCGATTGTGAAAGAGTTCGAGGCATACTTCAAAAGCTTGATACAGCAAACAAGCAGTGACCAGGGGCTTTTTGAACGCTACGAGCTCGCTGACCCTTCATACATGAACGCACCAGGGCTTATCAGGTACTGGAGGAAGTTCCGGGGTTTATAATCCGCTGCGAGGATGACCCCATAATGCTTGCTTTTTTTTGATAAGTTTATTCTACCTCTGGTATGGAGGAGAATATATGAAAAAGGTTCTCACCGCTTTTTTGTACTCGTTTTTTGTCATACTATCGGTATCCGGATGTTCTGACCACAGCTCTTCACAAAACCCATACGCCCATCTTTGCAATAAATTTGTATCCGGCACCCGGCTGGTCTCCCTATCACCCGGCCAGGGTACACAGTTCGGGGACCAGCGGGTTACAGCGGTTATCAACGGCGTTGATGCATCCTTTACACCTGCGACGATTTTCCTGGGAAACAAGGCACGGGGCATCACCATCACATCTCAATCCTCCAGCGCATTGTCCGTCGGTTTCACAACAGCAGGCACGCCGACTGCAGGCACCTATCCTCTCGTTATAGAAGATAGTTCCGGCAACTGTATCTATGCCGCGAATGCCTATGCGTACACGCCTCCGGTGAGCAGTGCGTTCAGGACATTTGTCGGATTCGGTGCAAGCGGCACAGCCGGATTCCAGTCCGACAGTTACAACGAGGCTGCACAGCTCAATGGCCCGAGTTCGGCTTTCCTATTATTTTTTTTCGGGTTAACGCAGGTAAACTGCTAGCCAAACCTGCACACAGCAGGATCATGATGAGCAGCCAGAGGTATGCGATCCGGTGTTCCAAAAAGAATATGGTTGACCGGTGAAGTGCTACAACAAAGGGGACACACAGACCCAGGGCGATACTAAAAGCAAGGAACTTGATACCAAGGTGCATATGTTTGAAGAGCTTGATCAAGACCCTGTAGGCAACAAGGATGAACAGGATATCGGCAACCGCACTGAGCAGCAATATACCCATAACAGCTATGCCTTCGACACTCAGCCAATGCATGTCAGCCTCCAAGCTTATTTTTTTGCCGCACCGATAAGGGATGCGAATGTTTCGATGCCCGCACCTGAGAGATAACCATGAAGCTCGCCTACAAGCCGGGCTGCAATACCCGGGTTTATGAAGTTTGCAGTGCCTATCTGTATTGCGGTCGCACCTGCAAGCGCATACTCCACGATATCCTCTGCGGTAGATATACCGCCGACACCTATGATCGGTATATCGATCCTGCCGTATGTATCATACACAAGCTTCAGCGTTATCGGTTTGATCGCAGGCCCTGACAGGCCTCCTGTTTTTGCGCCGAGGAACGGCCGTTTGTTTTTTATGTCAATGGCCATTGCAGGATAGGTATTCGCAATACTTACAGCATCCGCTCCACCCTTCTGTGCGGAGACAGCTACATCGACGATGCTGGTAACCATTGGTGAAAGTTTCACGATGAGTGTTTTATCCGTTGCGTCCCTTACCTTTTGTGTAATGGTCTGCACGACAAGAGGGTCTTTCCCGAACTCGGCACCGCCGGCCTTCACGTTCGGACATGATATATTCAGTTCGATACCGTCTATCCGTTTGATCCTGTTCAATCTTCGCGCAAGCTCCACGTACTCATCTACAGATGTGCCAAAGACGTTGACGATAATCACCGTGTCGACATCCCTTAAGTGAGGTATCACGTCCTTGAGAAATGCGTCCAGACCTATATTCTCAAGCCCTATTGAGTTTATCAATCCGGAAGGGGTTTCTTTAATCCTCGGCTCTGGATTGCCTTTTCTCGGTTCAAGGGACAGGCCCTTTGTTACAAACCCGCCTATGCTATCGAGGGATAGAAATTTTTTATATTCGATGCCGTAGCCGAATGTGCCGGAAGCGCCGATGATGGGATTCTTAAGACGCATCCGTCCGATCTTTACCTGCAATGATTTTTTATTCATTTATTTTGCACCCTTGAAATCTTGAATCATTGACCAAAAAAATGCAATAAGAAGGTTCGCATAACAACGGAGGCTGTATCACAATCCCCTTTTTGTCACCCTGAAGACCGCCCTGCCATTCCGAATATGACACAGTCTCTAAAAACAGGGGTAACGAAAGCAGATGTTCGATAACTACTTGAAAAAAAGCGCCTGAGGGGATTTGAACCCCTGACCTACGGAGCCGGAGTCCGTCGCTCTATCCACTGGGCTACAGGCGCAATTTTCGACTCTATCGCAATTAACTCCATGCTTTTATGATTTCGGCAGCAGGCGTCACAATAACCATTCTTGTCAAAACCTTGAGTGCGAGTTCATGCATTTCCCTGTCCATGGCTGATACCCCGTCGCTTACAACAACAGGATAAAACCCCCTGTTGGATGCATCCCTTGCACTCGATGCAACACCGAATTCTGTCGATATACCTGTAAAGACAACGGTCTCTATACCCTTGTTCCTCAGCAGGTATTCAACATGCGTACCTATGAATATGCTCGCGGTATGCTTGTTAATAACTATATCGTCGCCACAAGGTGCAACATCGGATGCTATTTCGGCATCACTTGTTCCGGGTTTCATGAATGGAGGCAGCTTCGCAGGATCATCTACACCGTAGCGCCTCATCGTGGAATAGATTGCCCATGAGGAATTGTACTGCGGCGGCAAATGGGTAATCTTTGAGTATATTACAGAAACACCTTTTTCTCTTGACTTGCTTATAACTGTTTTAAGGTTGGACAAAAACTCTTTCTTGTTGAATATATTGTTAACAAGCGCATTCTGTACATCCCATACAACGAGAGCTGTATGTTCCGGGTTGACTATTTCTTTTATGGACTCGTATATAGTTTTGTTTAAAAATTTTTTCATGACCGGATACCTCCTTTTTGTACTAATATTAATAATTTTGACTTATAATTTCAAACGACAGCTAAATTTTCTTAAAGATCCCAAATATCTTCAATGGATAAAAAGGTTTCGACAATCCCGGGATCGAACTGAGTACCAGAACATCTGTTCAATTCGGTTATTACTTCGTCTTTGGACATACCTTTTCTGTACGGTCTATCGGAAATCATAGCATCCACAGCATCTGCAACCGATAATATCCTTGCGAGTAGCGGGATCTGATCGCCCTTCAATCCTACAGGATAGCCCGTACCGTCATAGAACTCATGATGGTACCTTATTATTGGAGTGATCTCTTTCAACTGTTTTATCGGAGCAATTATTTCTTCTCCCTTCGTCGGATGCTGCTTTATTAAAGACCATTCTTCTTCCGTAAGTTTCTCTCTCTTATCGATTATACCTGCGTATGTGCCTATTTTACCTATGTCATGCAACAGGGATGCCACTTCAAGTTCTTTTAATGCCTTTTCATCAAGTCCTATTGACCTGCCTATAGCAATGGCATATTTTGCAACCCCCTCTGAATGGCCGGAAGTCCATTTCGATTTTGCATCTATTACATTTGACAGGGATTTGATAGTTGCCATGGACGATTCCTCAAGGTCTGATATAAGCTTTGAATTGGCCAGCGCTATAGAGATCTGAGACCCGAGCCTTTCAGCCGTTACAAGATTTTCGTGTGTAAATGCAGAGATTCTTTTTGAACCGAAACTCAGGATCCCTATGACCTCATTACCTATCTTAAGCGGAATTCTCATGACAGACATGAATTCATTATTTAAAAGCTCCCGCTCTAACATAAAAATATCATTAACCTCGCTGAGATTCGGTATGTATTGTGGTCTGCCCGTCTTTATAACATCTGTCAAACTGGTATCGGTGAATAAGAAAGACGATCCCAATACAGAAGTAAGTTTACCGGAACTTGCTATAAGGTTAAACCCATGTTTGTCTTTATCGACAAGTCTGATATCCGCTAAATCGCAGGGAAGCAATTTACCAGCCATTCTTGTCACAGTGTTTAATACATCCTCCGATGTCAGGTTGGACAGAATACTTCTGTCTATTTCGTACATGGTGTTTATTATCTCTATTCTGTGTGCAAGCTCCATTGTCTTTTCTACGGATTCCCTGTATAATTTTGCCTGTTCAAGTGCGGTTGAAACCTGATTTGCTATACCGATGATGGCATTATAATACCTCTCAGTAAAACGCGATGCCGCATGCTCTTTTTTAAAATAAATACCGGCAACAATGCCAAGCAACGCATCTCTATTCAATAGCGGGATTACGAGCAGGGTATTGATGTATTTTATGTCTACATATTTAGAAAAGGATAACCATGTTATACTCTCCTCCTCTACATCAACAACAGGCATCGCAATATTTTCACCAAATACGCTGTGAGCAAATCTTATCAGAAAAGGCCTTCTTATATTAATAAGATTTTTTATATGCTTCATATCGATATTCTCTGTTCTAAAAAACGGCAGTATGTCATTGGGCATATCCACTTGTTCGCCCGGCACAAACACCCCTGCTTGCTTGTCCCAGAGGTATGAAACGGTAATATTGCAGCCCATGATTTCTCTGCTTGACTTTACAGCCTCAAACATAAGTTTATCTACATCCGTAATCGTTGCAACAGCCTCTGACAGAGAAAGCAACTGCGAGGTTATCTCCATTTCTTCTTGAAGCCTTTGTTCGGATAATTTACGTTCCGATACATCTTTGAAGGTTAATACTATTCCATTTACATTTGGGTCTTTAATCAAATTCATGGCGGATATTTCTAACCAGTGATACGTACCATCGCTATGCAAATAACGGGTTTCGCCTTTATAGGTGATATCCGGTTTACTAAGGACTTGATTGAAATTTTTCATGACCTTGGTCTTGTCATCTGGATGGATAAATTCAACACCGCTTTTGCCCAACCTGTCCTTTATTTTATAACCTGTAATACTTTCAAATGAAGGCGAGATATATTTATTTATCCCTTTTTCGTCCACCAAGACTATTATATCCGTACTGTTCTGTACAATAGCACGGAACCGCTCCTCGCTCTTGTGCAGATCTTCCTCCATCATCTTGCGATCCGTAATATCCCTTGTATGAAGGACTATCCCTTGAACAATGGGATTGCCCAGCATATTCACTCCAACCACCTCAACCCATATATAGGTTCCATCCTTGGCTAAATAGCGTGCTTGAAGAGAGTGAACTTTGTAAGGATCATCGAGTAATTCATTAAAGATTCCGGATACCATGGCTTTATCTTCTGGGTGGATAAGATTGAATACGCTCTTACCAAGCATCTCTTTCGAATTATAGCCGCCGACATTGCTAAAAGACGAAGACGCATATTTCCTTTTCCCTTGCTCATCGATAACGACTATCGAATCATAACTATTCTGAACAATTGCCTTGAAAAACTCTTCGCTTTTACGCAATGCATCTTCCGCCCTTTTCCTGTCCTCGATCTCGTGTTCAAGCTGCTCTGTACGATTTTTAAGTTCATCTTCTATATACTTACTATCTGTTATATCCCTTGAGTTCACGACTATGCCCGCAACCTCCGGTATATCAAGCATACTCTTTGCCCTTATATCGAGGAAATGCCATGAACCATCTTTATAATAAACTGGGATTTGCATCTGCTTTACAGCCCCGGGATTCTTGATGAGCGCTTCAAACATATTTTTAACCTTTTGAACATAATCCGGATGAACCAATTCAATGAAGGTTTTACCCGTTATCTCTTCGGGTTTGTAGAAGTCATCAACATTATAACCTATATTCTGATAGCGTATCGTCCCGTCTTTATCCAGGATCGTAATTTTACTTTGCAAATTTTCTACAATAGAACGAAAAAACAATTCTTCTTTATCATGTTTACCCGTATGATCTAGATCTACAGGCTTTATCTTAGCCTTTTGAGCAATATCTTTTTTGTTGGACATGTGTTTGCCTTTTCTCATAACTATTAAATATACGATTTAATAAATTTATCAAGTTATATAATCAACACCTGCATCATTGTATTGACATAGTATCTAACTTTAGGATATAGAACAATAGGAATTGTTTATATGACTGATTCTTATGACGCGGTAATTATAGGTTCCGGTTTCGGGGGTGCTATACCAGCACTCAGACTTGCTCAGGCGGGAAAAAGTGTTCTTGTGCTTGAACAGGGCAGGGTATTTACGGAGCAGGATTTCAAACAATCCTGGGATCTTAAATATCTATCCAATCTTCTCAGCATAACCACATCCGACGATTATGCTACATTTTTCAGATCGGGCATGGTTCTTGGTGGCGGTTCTGTCGTGTTCTCAGGGCTTATGAACAGGTCACCTTCGGAAACATTTCAGTTTGTCGATTACAACGGCTATAAAGTTTGGCCTGATGCCGTAAACAGACAGGTGCTTGATCCTTATTATGATATGGTTGAAGGCATGATGCAGGTAAGACAGGCAACATGGAACGAGGTTTCTAAAACAGGCGGTATGTTCGCAAAGCTATTGGACAATGTTGGTTTGACCTGTGATAGAGCGCGTTTCCCTTATGTCAACTGCAGGCAGTGTGGTTATTGCGAGGCAGGTTGTATCTACGGGGCAAAGCAATCGCTCATGCACAACTACATACCTCAAGCGCAGGCAGCAGGTGCGGAGTTCAGAACAGGATGCAGGGCAATGTTGATTCAACCTGCAGGTCCAACCTACACGAGCGGCTACACAGTTTCCTACATCGGACCTGATGATACCATATCATCAGCACAGGGCACTGTTGTAATACTTGCAGCAGGAGCTATATATTCGCCCGAATTGCTTCTTCGATCAAAACAGTACCTTCCGAATTTATCCAATCAGGTTGGAAAGAATTTTAATAACAACGGCGGCATAAGGTTCGGTATTGAGCTGCCTGACGGACTACCATCCATAGAATGCTATAAGGGCATGGATAGTGCCGGGGTTATGACCTACGCATACTGGCAGGATTACGGTATTACAATTGAGGCAGGCACGTCGCCGGCATCTATATTTACACTAAACATACACAGATCCGGTGCTTATGGCTGGGGACTTGAATTCAAACATTGGGCAAAATCGGTATACCCATCAAAGCTGATTATAGCGAACATCATGGGACCTGTTACAGGCGAAGGCTATGTATACCTGAACAATAATAACCTGCCCGCCGTACACTTTCCCTTAACACAGAACCTGTCAAATTATATAAACAATAAGATAGCCCCGATACAGGCACTTACAAAGGCAAACAATGCAATCCTGCTTCAGACAATGCCCTCCGGTTATATGTATTCTATAGATCACATGCTTGGCACATGCAGGATGGGCGATGATCCGGTTTATTCCGTAGCAGATGCCAATGGGCAGATATGGAACTACACCGGTTTATTTGTTTCTGATTCAAGTTCAATACCATGCGGTACCGGCGTTAACCCGTCAACAACTATAGCAGCCAACGCAGAGAGAATAGCGAACTATATTGTAACCAACTGGAATAACTTGTAACATTTTTTATACCATTATGTCATTCTCTCCCGACTGCATGGAGTGGATGGGTTTGGCCGGCAGTGCTTGCTTCACTCGAAAGTCACGAACCCCTGTGCTTTTTCAAGCAGTTTGCCTTTTACGCCAAGGTCTTCGAGGCTTTTTATCCTTCCGGTTTTGCGTGTTTTGAGGATTGTTTTGACGGTTGTTGGTCCTAAGCCCGGAACCCTCAATAACGCTTCTTTATCCGCTTTATTGATAATGACGGGATAGAATTCAGGATGCCTTTGAGCCCATTCTTCTTTCGGATCCCGATCCAGTTTCAAATTGCCGTAACCGTCCAGAAAAATGTCGTTGCTTTTAAATCCGTATTTGCGGATAAGGAAATCCACTTGATAGAGACGGTGCTCGCGTATCAGCACATCATCCGGATTCATCATGAACGTCTTCTCTCCGGGTATGTCCCTGGCACCAAGGCCTTTTTGATAAGCAGAAAAGTAAACCCTGTGGAAGTTCAGCCTGTCGTACAAGCCGAACATGTAATCTATAATTTCAGAGTCCTTTTCATCGGATGCGCCGACTACGAACTGCGTTATGCACTTGACTCTTGCGAATCGGCTTTCTTTAGAGGTTAGCTTGCTCATGAGCTTTATAGGACGGATGATATCATTCATATAATGCTTTTTTCCGGAAAGCAGTTCAAGGTGCCTGCTGCCTGTGGTCTCGATGTTCAATGATACCGCACTCGCAAGAGAGATGGAGTCCTCGACAGCGTTATCGGAAGCTCCCGGGATAATTTTGAGATGTATATATCCTTTATAGTGATATTTGTACCTGAGGATACGGGCCACGGCATTGATCCTGTCCATGGTATAATCAGGGGTGTTGATAACACCCGAACTCAGGAATAAACCGAATACCTGTCTTTGCCTTATATATTCCATGAACATGTTTGCGGTTTCTTCCGGGCTGAGGGTGCAGCGTCTGATATTGGTATCGGATCTTAAAGGACAATATTTACAGTCATTGGAACAGGCATTGGAGAGCAGTGTCTTTAAGAGTATAGAGTATCCGCCGTTGGGGAGTGTTACCGGGTAGAGCCATTTTCCCCCACCGTGTCTTTCCCTGTGCTCGTCCTTGGTTGTCCCACAGGCACAAGCAAGATCATACTGTGCATCCTCCGAAAGAAGCTTTAGTTTTTCTATGGTATCCATAAAGTTTATCCTTATTTTATATCTTTGTGGGCAAAAATAGCAAGTTATTGCAATGGCAAGAAGTTTAGATGTAAAAATTTTTATTAAATGAAAAATTTCTTTTTTTCTTGACAAGGAGTGCAGAACATAATTTATATATTGAGGTTTAATTGTATGCAAAATTATAGTTTTATAAACATAGCAATATATGCGGTCATTATAATAGGCTTTGCGGTCATTACCATAGTACTCTCGGCACTTGTCGGTCCGAAGGCAAAGTCAAAAGAAAAGCTCTCGCCGTACGAATGCGGCGTTGAGCCTGTCGGCAATGCACGGTTCAGTTTTCCGGTGAAATATTATGTCATAGCCCTTATGTTCCTGATCTTCGATGTCGAGGTTGTATTCATGTATCCATGGGCGATTATCGTCAGGGCACTTGGTGCTTTCGGCATGTACGAGATGAGCGTTTTTATATTTATCGTACTCATCGGGTTTGTTTATGCGTGGAAGAAAGGTGCGTTCGAATGGGAATAGAAGAAAAACTCGGCGACAGTGTATTTACCACCAAACTTGATCAACTCGTCAACTGGTCAAGGAAGAACTCTCTGTGGCCCATGCCCTTTGGAACAGCCTGCTGTGCGATAGAATTTATGGCGACCGTGGGAACCAGATTTGATCTCGCGCGGTTCGGCGCGGAAGCAATGAGATTTTCTCCGAGGCAATCCGATCTGCTTCTCGTTGCAGGGACAATATCAAACAAGATGGCCCCCGTTTTAAAGAAGATCTACGACCAGATGGCAGAACCGAAATGGGTGATATCCATGGGTTCCTGCGCAACCTCCGGAGGCATATTCGATTCATATCCGACATTACAGGGGATTGACACCATTATACCTGTCGATGTCTATGTTACCGGCTGTCCGCCGAGGCCGGAGGCGTTGATAGATGCGATAATGCAGCTGCAGGAAATTATCAAGCAGGAATCCGTACGAAGACCGAGAAAGGCGATGTCCTTAAAATAATATGTCGGAATTGATTGAAAACATAAAGAATAGATTTGGCGGGAAGATTATCTCTGTCCAGGAGGAGTTCAGGCCGAGATCGATAAAGGTTGCGGCCGGAGATCTGCTTGAGGTAATGACGGTGCTGAAGAACGAGGAACCGTTCCGGTTCAACCAGATACTTGATATCGCGGGTGTGGATTTTCTGAATCAGAAACCGAGATTTCTTGTTGCGTATATACTGCTCTCGACCATAACGAACAAGAGGTTGATCGTCGAGACGGATGTCGATGAGTTTGAATCGGTGCCAAGCCTTACCGGTGTATGGTGCGGTGCTGACTGGTTCGAGAGAGAGCTGTACGATATGTTCGGTATAAAGATAAAAGGTCACCCTGATTTAAAGAGGATCTTAATGTCAGAAGACTTTGAGGGTCACCCCCTGAGGAAGGATTTCCCGGTGAGGGGAACCGTTCCTCCGGAACAGCGTTATGCTCCGTGGGATAAAAGAAGGACAAGGGAATACTGATGTTTACTTTTGAGAAGAAAAAGAAAGACACCATGATCCTGAATATGGGGCCGTCCCATAATGCGACCCATGGTACCTTGCGTATCGTACTCGAACTTGATGGTGAAAGGATTGTCAATTCAAATCTGGAGATAGGGTATCTGCACAGGGGCATTGAAAAGATGGCAGAGCAGCGGACGTATAACGGTTTTATACCTCTTACAGACAGGATGAACTACGTATCTCCGATAATGAACAACATTTCGTATGCACTGGCAGTTGAAAAACTGCTGGGCATAGAAGTACCGAAGCGGGGTCAGTATCTCAGGGTCATCATGAATGAGTTCACGAGGATAGCCGATCACCTTATAGCAATAGGAACAAATGTTGTTGATATGGGTGCACTTACAAACTATTTCTACTTCTTCAAAGAAAGGGAAAGGATCTACGACCTTATCGAGAAGGTGGTTGGTGCACGGTTGACCACAACCTTTACAAGGGTTGGAGGTATTGTAAGAGACGTGCCCGATGACTTTGGATCCGATGTAAAATTTCTGTTGAAGGAAATACCCAAATCAATAAATGATGTTGATAAACTTTTAACGAAAAACCGCATATTCATGGACAGGACCATAGATGTTGGTACATTAACACAGGACAGGGCACTTGAGTATGGATTTACAGGTCCTGTGCTGCGCGCGACAGGGCTTTCATGGGACTTGAGAAAGAAACAGCCCTATTCAAGCTATGAAGATTTTCAGTTTGATGTGCCAATAGGTGAAAATGGCGATACATACGACAGGTATCTTGTAAGAATGGAAGAAATGAGACAGAGCCTGAGGATTATACAGCAGGCAATTGATAATCTTCCGGGAGGGCCTGTAAGCGTTGAAGACCCCCATATCACGCTTCCTACCAAAGAAGAAGTTTATAATACCATGGAAGGCTTAATCCATCACTTTATGCTTATCATGTACGGCATCAAGGCAAAGCCCGGGTATGTGTATTTTGGAACGGAGGTTGCAAATGGAGAACTTGGTTTCTACATCGTCAGCGATGGTGAACAGTACCCATACAGGTTAAAGGTAAGACCTCCATGTTTTGCCATATTCCAGGCATTTCCGGAAATGGTGAAGGGACATCTTATATCGGATGCAGTGGCAATACTCGGTAGCCTTAACATTGTAGCAGGGGAGCTCGACAGATGATTCAGTTTTCACAGTCGGCAAAAGATAAGGTTGAAGAATTGAAAAGGGCGTATCCTACAAAGGATGCATGTCTGCTTCCCGTATTGCATATTGCCCAGAAAGAATTCGGGTATATCTCT
Source organism: uncultured Pseudomonadota bacterium (assembly GCA_964547905.1). Classification (GTDB taxonomy): domain Bacteria; phylum JAMCPX01; class JAMCPX01; order JAMCPX01; family JAMCPX01; genus JAJYLM01. The sequence continues at coordinate 18,409 of CAZJPN010000040.1, forward strand.
CCCGAGGTAATGGAGTATGTTGCCGGTGTGGTCGGAGTATCACCTGCAAGGGTATACGGTGTCGCTACATTCTACACCATGTACAATAAAAAGCCCGTGGGTAAGTATCATGTCCAGGTATGTACCAACATATCCTGTCACCTTGAAGGCTCTGCAAAGATCGTTGATACCCTCAGATCTGTTTTAGGTATAGAAGAAGGACAAACGACAAAAGATAATATGTTTACCCTCTCTACCGTTGAATGTCTCGGGGCATGTGGGTTTGGCCCTGTAGTTCAGATAAACGATGAGTATTACGAACAGTGCACGGAAGAAAAAGTGAAAGAAATTATAGGGGATCTCAGGAAGAAGTAATGGAACAGATACTTTTAAAAAATGTAGAGGGTACAAAGCTTACCACTATCGACAACTACCTTGCCGTTGGAGGCTATGAGGCTGCAAAGAAGGCCATTACTTCGATGACCCCTGCACAGATCATCGATGAGGTTAAAAAGTCGGGTTTGCGCGGCAGAGGCGGTGCAGGATTCCCTGCGGGTATGAAATGGGACTTTGTTCCAAAGGATTTCAAAGGTCCGCGATACCTTTGCTGCAATGCGGATGAAGGCGAGCCAGGCACGTTCAAAGACAGGGAGCTCCTCGAGAAAAATCCACACTTGCTTATCGAAGGTATGATCATAGCGAGTTATGCAATAGGTGCGGAGCTTTCGTTTATCTACGTACGTGGCGAGTTTGTTAAGGCAGCAAATACCCTTGAAGCAGCCATTGCTCAGGCACGGAAACAGGGCTTTCTTGGGGAAAGAATCTTTGGTACGGATAAAAAGATCGATATCATAGTTCACCGCGGTGCAGGTGCATATATATGCGGTGAAGAAACAGCACTTATAGAATCTATAGAAGGAGAGCGAGGTAATCCAAGGGTAAGGCCGCCGTTCCCTGCTGTTGTCGGCGTATTCAACAAGCCGACCGTTGTCAACAACGTCGAAACGCTTGCAGCGGTGCCGTCCATTATAAAGAACAGCGGACAGTGGTATGCTGCGATCGGAGTGCCTCCGAGGAATACAGGTTCAAAGCTGTATGCCGTAAGCGGGCATGTGAACAAGCCCGGGGTCTATGAACTGCCCATGGGAACAACCTTAAAAGACCTTATCTATACTTATGCCGGTGGTATAAAGGGCAACAAGAAATTAAAGGGAGTTATACCGGGCGGCTCTTCCACGCCGGTACTCCTGCCCGAAGAGATCGGCGTGAGCATGGACTTCGACTCGCTTGCAAAGGCAGGCTCAATGCTCGGTTCTGCTGCGGTGATTGTTATGGACGAGGATGTATGTACGGTTGAGGAGTCCCTGAGGCTTTCGGAATTTTATGCACATGAATCATGCGGACAGTGTACGCCATGCAGGGAAGGCACTGTCTGGATGACAAAGATACTTGATAGGATTGAACAGGGTAAAGGGGTACAGGGTGATGTTGAATTGTTGGAAAGGGTATCGGCCAACATCATGGGGAATACGCTGTGTCCCCTCGGTGATGCAGCGGCAATGATGATGCTCGGCTTCTTAAAGAAGTTTAAAGATGAATTTACTCTGCATATAAAATCGGGCAGATGTCCGATCCAAAAAAAATGAAAACAGGAAACGTGAAATGCCTACATTTGAAATAGACGGTAAAAAGATAACAGTCGAGCAGGGAAGAACGGTGCTTGAAGCAGCTCGCGACAACGGTATCGAGATACCGTATTTCTGCTTTCACGAGTCTTTCAAGAGCGGGGGGTTGTGCAGGATGTGTCTTGTTGAGATAGAGAAAATGCCAAAACTCCAGACGTCGTGTACAACCGTTGTGACGGAAGGCATGGTTGTAAAAACAACGACAGACAGGGTCAAACAGGCACGGAGTGCTATACTTGAGTTTATTCTTACCAATCATCCGCTTGACTGCCCTGACTGCGATCAGGCGGGCGAGTGCGTTTTACAGGAATACTCCCATAAATACGGACCGGACAGGAGTGCTTTCAGGGAACCAAAGGAACTCAGAGAGCATATACAGTTGAGCGAGCACATAGCCTATGATCCCGAGAGATGCATCATGTGCGAGCGGTGCGTACGGTATTACAGGGATGTTGTGGGCAGCGAGGAGCTCGCTGTCATGCAAAGAGGCTCTCATTCCGAGATAGCGACGTTTCCCGGCAGGCAATTGGACTATGGTTATATCGGGAATATTGCCGATATATGTCCCGTCGGTGCGCTTACAACGAAGAATTTCAGGTTTAAAGAAAGGGTGTATAATCTCAGGGCAACAGAAACCATTTGTCCATTGTGTGAAGCGGGATGTACCATCTATGTCGATGCGAAGAAGTATACCGTTTACAGGGTAAGATCACGGAACAAGAACCTTACAAGTCTGCATGAACACCCCAACAGGAATGTCACGGCACTGTATCCGAAGGTTTTTGTCGACGCCATATCGAGAAGCTCGTTTATCTGTGATGACGGGAGGTTTGGTTATAAAAAAGCAATAGAGAACGGGACTATTCCCGGGCCCATCAACAGGTACGAACCGGAAAACAGGACATGGAGTAACGTGATATCATTGGTTGCCCAGAAGGTAAAACAGGCGGGTACAAAGGTGGGCGGTATCGTGTCACCGTTTGCAACCAACGAGGAGGTTTACGCATTTTTATATCTAATAAAGGATATCTGCGGTACGAATGCCATAGGTGTCATAAACTTTCCGGATGCAAAAGAGTATAACGAATCATCGAAATTACAGCTACGCAAAGGTTCACAGTCGCCGAACCTGAAAGGTATTGAGCAGATTGCAGGGGCACTGGGTATAAAGATTACTTCTGTTGATGAGGTTATAGCCTCAAAACCGGAACTCCTGTATGTGCTCGGACCGACATTGAACCGGATGGATGCGTATACGGAAAAAATCAGCGGCATAAAATTTATTGTCCTGCAGGATTTTAAGGCTTCCGCATTTGCAGATAATGCGCACATAGTTCTGCCCGGATTTAACTTCGCGCAGAAAGATGGAACATACACAAACAAGGACGGAAAAGTACAAAGGATAAGGAAAGCCGTTGATGCAAAGGGAGATGCAAGGAATGATCTTGATATACTTACGGATATTATATACAACATATCGGGCAAAAAACTCGGTAGTTTTGATCGCGTACTGGGCATCATTGTAAAAGAGATACCATTTTTTAACGGTGCTGACGCCGTGATACTCACGACCGGAATTAATTTCAGAAAGGCAGCGGGAAGGTTATGGTAGATTATATAACAATTGCAATCTATACGCTCATGAGCATTGTTGTGTTTGTACTTATACTTACAACAGTGGCATTCCTTACACTTGCAGAAAGGCGAGTAAGTGCATTTATGCAGGACAGGTTTGGTCCGAATAGAGTGGGCCCGTGGGGGCTTTTCCAGCCAGTTGCAGACGGTTTGAAATTCATTATGAAAGAAGATGTGACCCCTCTCGAGGCAAACAAGGTCCTTTATACCGTCGCACCGCTTTTAGCGATAATACCCGCAATGCTTACATTTGCCGTCGTTCCCTTTGGCCACGACCTTTTTTTGCACGGAAGGGTTATAAACCTTCAGATAGCGAATTTGAATGTCGGTATACTGTACGTTTTTGCAATAGCATCGATGGGTATTTTCGGCATCATAATGGGCGGCTGGGCATCAAACAACAAATATTCCCTGTTGGGCGGATTACGATCCGCATCCCAATTTATAAGCTATGAAATTTCAATGGGGCTTGCTGTCATTGGTATTTTGATGGTTTATGGCTCTTTAAAACTGAATGATATTGCTCTGTATCAGGGAAGTCTATGGTTCAATGCTATACCGAAATGGGGCGTAATTGTTCAACCGCTTGGATTTATCATCTTTCTCGTGAGTGTGTTTGCGGAAACAAACAGGGTTCCCTTTGACCTGCCCGAGGCGGAATCAGAGCTCGTGGGAGGCTATCATACGGAATACTCGAGTATGAAGTTCGCGTTCTTCTTCATGGGCGAGTATGCCAATATGATTACAGCATCGGCACTGATAGCGACGCTTTATTTTGGCGGCTGGCAGGTACCGTATCTTCACAACATAGGGTTTATTATCCCCAAACTCGGTGTATTGCACATGCAGCAATGGCTTGTGGCGATCATAGAGGTGCTCTCGTTTGTTGTAAAAGTCGGATTTTTCCTGTTCTTTTTCCTCTGGGTCAGGTGGACACTGCCAAGGTTCAGGTTTGATCAGCTTACGGCACTTGGCTGGAAAGTACTTATACCCCTTGGTATTCTCAACATTGTCATAACAGGTGCACTTATCATGCTCAGGATTATATAATTATGCCAGAAAAAACCATGACAAAGAAAAAGAAAAATTATCCATTTAAAGAAGCGATTTATCTTATAGAGATACTCCGCGGACTTGGTGTTACGATTAAGCACTTTTTCGTAAAGCGGAAGTTCGCCATAAATTATCCCGAAGAAAAGCTAAAAATAGTTGGTAACACACAACAGACCATAAAGGTGATGGACAAGGATGCACAAAAGCTTATGGACAGGATAGAAGTTACCATGAATTACAGAGGGAAGCACGCGTTGCTTGTTGACGGGGATCTTGGAAGGTGTGTTGCGTGTAAAATGTGTGAAACCGTATGCCCATTCTTTGCCATATACATTGAACCTGAGGAATCTCCCGATCCACGGAAGGAAAGAAGTCCGAAGATATTCGAAGTCGATCTTACACGGTGCGCATACTGCGGATACTGTGTTGAAGCGTGTCCCGAGAATGCAATAACGATGACATCGTTCTACAGCCTTGTTGCACGGCAAAGACCGGAGCTATCCATACAGAAAAAAGAATTGAGGACCGTGATAAAATGATAAGCAATGCATTGTTTTACATAACCGCAGTCTTATTAGTTTTAACTTATATTTATGCCGTCATTGCGGGGAATCCTGTTTATAGCGCTATAGCGATGGGAATCGCATTTTTCCTTACGTCTTTTATGTTTGTTCTGCTCGGAGCCCCATTCCTTGCAGTGGTGCAGGTCATTATATATGTCGGTGCGATGCTCGTCATGTTCCTCTTCATTATTATGATGTTCAACCTGAACAAATTATCGACTGAGCCTGTTCAATACAAAGCATCGACCATTTTCTCATATTTTCTTATAATGGTTGTTTTGTTGATATCTTTTTACATGGCACGAGGAGTATTAAAGATGCCCCAGGGATTTACTATTGTAGGATTTGGTTCTGCAGAAAATATAGGCTTTAATCTTATGCGTTATTACCTGCTGCCGTTTGAGCTTGCATCTTTTATCCTTCTCGTCGGCATCTTTGGTGCTATAGCGTTTATTAAAAAAAGGAATAAGATATGAGCTACCAATTGCTTATCGTTCTTAGTTTTGTACTGTTTGCAATAGGTATGATTGGTGTTGCCATGCGAAGAAATATTGTTATTGTACTTATATCCCTTGAACTTATGCTTAACGCAGTGAATATCCTTTTCGTATCCGCATCAAAGTATATGCACACTCTGGACGGTCAGATATTTGTTATCATGGTTATAACCATAGCAGCGGCAGAAACAGCAATAGCCCTTGCACTTGTTGTAAAGATATTTAAGACAGTCGGTATGGTAAAGATAGACGACTTGAAGAAGCTTAAATGGTGATAAAATGGAACTGAACATAGTAAGATATATCTTAATATTTCCCATGCTTGGATTTTTGGTAAACGGTCTTATCGGACATAGGCTTGGGAATAAAGCAGTAGGATGGATTGCTAATATTACTGTGCTTTTAAGCTTATCTATTTCAGTGTACCTGTTTTTACAGCTTCTTTCATTACCACCTAATGGAAGACTTATAACGGATACGGTGTATACATGGATAAATTCAGGGAGCCTCAACATAGACTTCAAGCTCATGGTAGATCCTCTTACCGCTGTTATGCTGCTTGTTGTGACTGGTGTTGGATTCTTGATACATATTTATTCTGTAGGATACATGCACGGAGACAAAGGTTATTCAAGATACTTCTCCTATCTTAACCTGTTTATGTTTTCAATGCTACTGCTTGTACTTTCATCGAATATTGTACTTATGTTTGTGGGTTGGGAAGGCGTTGGTTTGTGCTCTTATCTCTTAATAGGCTTCTGGTATGAGAAGGATTCAGCCGCAAATGCAGGTAAAAAGGCCTTTATAACAAACAGGATAGGAGATTATGGCTTTTTACTTGGTTTGTTCTTGCTTGCATCTGCATTTGCTTCAAAGGGAATTTTAACACTTGATTTTACTACGATGGCAGCACACATATCCCTTATCTCACCACAAATACTTACTATCGTTGGAATACTTTTGTTTGTTGGAGCAACGGGTAAATCAGCACAGTTGCCCCTGTATGTATGGCTTCCTGACGCAATGGAAGGTCCGACACCGGTGAGTGCCCTTATCCACGCTGCAACCATGGTCACGGCAGGCGTATACATGATAGCAAGGATGAACTTCTTATATGTGCTTGCACCAACGGCACTGGAGGTTGTTGCAATTGTGGGAGGTCTTACTGCCCTCTATGCGGCAACCATAGGAGTTGTTCAAAACGATATAAAAAGGGTGCTTGCGTACTCCACCATCAGTCAGCTCGGCTACATGTTTGTCGGTGTCGGTGTTGGTGCGTTCAGTGCTGGTATATTTCATCTCATGACGCATGCCTTTTTTAAGGCTCTGCTCTTTCTTGGTGCAGGCAGTGTGATGCATGCCCTTTCAGGGGAGCAGGACATGAGAAAGATGGGTGGTTTGAAAAATAAGATCCCGGTAACATACGCAGTATTTCTTGCTGCTGCACTCGCGATATCAGGCATACCGGGGCTGTCCGGGTTTTTCAGCAAGGATAGCATTCTTGCTGCAGCCTATGCGTCTGGTCATAAAGTAATCTGGTTCTTGGGTTTTATAACTGCTCTTTTAACGGCTTTCTATATATTCAGACTTATATATATGACATTTTATGGAGAGAGCCGTGTGGAAAAACATGCTGCCGAACACATTCATGAATCACCAAAGGTGATGACCATTCCACTTATTATACTTGCTGTTCTGTCTGTGATAGGTGGCTATATAGGTGTGCCACAGTTCCTCGGGAATATAGTCGGATGGCATAATTCCGACATATTTGTTCATTTCCTCGCACCTGTCTTTCATACCATGCCTGAACATGAAATGTCTGTTTCTACTGATTCATGGCTTATGATTGGATCTATTACCATGGCAATTTTAGGCGTATTCTTTGCATGGTATGTCTATCTCAAATCGAAGATGCAGCCTGCAAAAAATGCTGCTGAGTCTTTACCCGGTTTCTACAGGTTAGTTCTGAATAAATATTATGTCGATGAGATTTATAACGCAATTATTATCAAGCCGCTTATGTGGGTGTCGGAGTCCTTCCTCTGGAAGATATTCGATGTAGGGGTTGTTGATGGTGCTGTTAACGGCTCTGCGCATGTAACGCAATGGGCATCTACAAAACTCAGGAAGATACAGACAGGTGATTTTCAGGTATATGTGATGCTGTTCTTGATAGGCGTCATCTCGGTTTTAGCATACTTTGTGTTGAGGTAGGATGAAATGGGATTTAAAGAAAATATACTTTCGATTATAATCTTTTTACCGCTCCTTGGGGTATTGTTTGGTGCATTTATAAATAAAGATAATAAATCTGTCATAAAGTGGTTTACGCTGATAGTATCACTGATAGAATTTGTTGTCTCATTGTTTTTGGTCATACACTTTGACTCTTCATCTATAGGTATGCAGTTTACGGAGAAATATGCATGGATACCGGTGTACAATATTAACTACCAGCTCGGCATAGACGGGCTAAGCCTGCTTCTTATACTTTTAACGACATTTCTTACCCCGCTTGTGCTTCTCGGTTCCTGGACATACATAAAGAAACGCGAGAAGGAATATTATCTGTGGTTCCTCGTGCTTGAAACCGGTATGATCGGTGTTTTTGCTTCACTGGATCTTATTCTTTTCTATGTATTCTGGGAAGCGATGCTTATACCGATGTACATCATCATAGGTGTCTGGGGAGGTCCACGCAGGATATATGCTGCCGTAAAATTCTTTATATATACAATGTTCGGAAGTCTGCTAATGTTGGTGGCAATTATTTATCTTTACTTTGCTTACGGTGCTCAGACAGGCACCTACACCTTTGACCTGTTAAAACTGTACAACCTTTCCCTGCCATTGAGCACACAGATATGGCTGTTTGCAGCCTTTGCACTTTCTTTCGCTATTAAGGTTCCAATATTTCCGTTTCATACATGGTTGCCTGACGCACACGTTGAGGCACCGACAGGCGGTAGTGTTATTCTTGCAGGCGTTTTACTGAAGATGGGGACCTATGGATACATGCGATTGGCAATGCCATTGTTTCCAATCGCTGCAAATGCCTTCCTTCCTTATATTGCAGTGCTTGCAATCATAGGTATTATTTATGGGGCGCTTGTTGCAATGATGCAGCCTGATATCAAAAAACTGGTTGCCTATTCGTCCGTCAGCCATCTCGGGCTTGTTATACTCGGGCTCATGGCTCTCAATATTGAGAGTGTTGATGGTTCGGTCCTGCAAATGATCAACCATGGGCTTTCAACTGGCGCACTTTTTATGCTTGTCGGTATGATATATGAACGCAGGCACACAAGGGAGCTCTCTGAGTTTGGCGGTATTGCAAAGACCATGCCTGTTTTTGCAACAATATTTATGATCGTAACGCTTTCTTCCATAGGACTGCCAGGCCTCAATGGGTTTATAGGAGAGTTCCTCATATTGTTAGGTTCATTTTTTGCAAGGCCGATATATGCCGTCTTTGCAGGTATAGGTGTTATCCTTGGTGCTGTATACATGTTGAGAACCTATCAGAAGGTGTTTTTTGGTAAGATAACGAACAAGGCGAATGAGGATCTTAAAGATTTGAGCCCAAGGGAAATTATTGTTATGATACCTATATTGATAATGATCGTCTGGATTGGTGTTTATCCAAAGCCATTCCTCAATATTATCCATAATGCGAGTGAATCATACATTCAGTATGTCAAACCGCAGACAACGCAGATCAATTATCAGCAGAATACCGTGCCACAAATGCCAGAGAGGTTAAAATAATATGTACGTTGATTTAAATTACTCTGCAATACTTCCGCAAATAATAATTGCTCTGACACTTTTTATAAGTGCAATGCTTGATGCTTTTACCTCGGCAAAAAAATGGCCTGTAGGCATCATAACATTGCTTGGAATAGGAACTGGGATTGGTTCGGCCATATACCTATGGGGAAATAAGATTGTTTCGTTTTCTCAAATGGTTGCATTAGATGAATTTTCTCTATTTCTGTTTATAACTGTTATGATTGCAGGGTTTATAACGGTACTTGTTTCTTTGAAATATGTAGACGACATAGAATCAGATTCAGGGCATTTTTATCTGTTACTGTTGAGTTCCTTACTCGGAATGATGTTTCTTATTTCTGCAACAAATCTAATCATTATCGTACTCGGACTTGAGCTCATGAGCCTTTCCATATATCCATTGGTAGGATTCACGAGAGATAGACAAATAAGCCTTGAAGGGGCAATGAAATATCTTGTTCTCGGTGCGTTTGCAACGGCCTTCATGCTCTATGGTATAGCCCTTATCTACAGCGTGCTTGGGACAATGGATCTTTATACTATAACAAGGGTTCTATCAACTACACAGAATCTTACAACCAATATAGTTATGATGGCGGGTGTCGCATTTATACTTATTGGATTTTCATTCAAGGTTGCACTTGTTCCCTTTCATGCATGGACGCCTGATGCCTATCAGGGGGCACCCGCACCTATTACCGGATTCATGGCTGCAGCAGTGAAGGCCGCAAGTTTTGCAGCAATTATAAAAGTGTTGATAATAGTTTTGAGTTCATATCATGTGCCTGTATCAGAGGCGCTTTGGTGGCTGAGTGCTGTTACCATGTTTACTGGTAATATCATTGCAGTAATGCAGAAGAATGTAAAACGTATGCTTGCCTATTCGAGTATAGCCCACGCAGGATATGTGGTAGTAGGGCTTGTATCCGGAACTGCGTATGGCATGTCATCAGCCCTGTTTTATTTGATCTCCTATACCTTTACGATCACCGGTTCATTCGCAATCATTACCTATCTTGAGAAAAATGATGGGACAGGGAGTGAACTTTCTGATTTCAGTGGCCTTGCAAAAGACCATCCCTTTTTAAGCATTGTGATGACCGTATTTATGTTATCACTTGCCGGGATACCTCCGACAGCCGGATTTATGGCAAAATTTTATGTATTCAGTGCTGCAATCAAAAGCGGGTATATAGGGCTTGCAATCTTCGGTATTTTGACAAGTGTAATCTCACTATATTATTATCTCCGTATTGTTTATGCCATGTACTTTGAAGAAGCGGAGGTGCAGACAAATGTACCTGTACCGGTAGGCATATCAGCGGGTGTCATAATAGCTTTATGGGGTGTTATCCAGCTTGGTATTTTACCTTCCGATATAATGAGTTTTGCCATGCAGTCCATCCAATCTATGATCCATTGACCCGAAAAATCCAATAGGGAAGTTTGTTTATTCACTCAATCCTGCAATCCACTTGATATCTCTAAGTTTTCTTATAGAAACGAGCTTTTAGTCCTCTGTATGTTTATATGCTATTACCCGGTATGTTTTCCTTATCGGATTTTCGAAGAATACCTTTATTTGATGCAGGCTTATCGTTCATTCCTCAAACTTCCCTATTTTTCAAACGCATTTTCCGGGTTGATAGCAAAGAATAAGCTGTTATTATTACAGATCCAATAAGCCAACTGCCAAAAACATCGCTCGGCCAGTGTACTCCAAGGTAGACGCGGCTTATGCCGACAGATAGTACTATTATAAACGCAACAGTATACGTCCACAATCGTGCAAGATGCAGTCTTCTTAAGATGATGACAAGCTCCACGATTATGACAAAGGTCATTATCGAATGACCGCTTGGAAAGGAATATCCAGAGGCCGGTATACCGAGCCAGCTTATAGGTCTGGTTCTGTGCACAAGCTCTTTGACGGAAACCTCCGTTACGAAACTCAAAAAAGATATGGCAAGGAATTCTTTTACTTGTCTGTATGCTTTGCGTCTCCACAGCCATCCGCCTATTATTACAATAATTACTATTACGGTGTATTCATTACCCAATAGAGTAAACAGTTCCATGACAATAAGCATTGCATTTGATTTGTTTTGTTGGATAATGCTTATAAAGAAAATGTCGAAGGCACTTGTTTTATTCAATACGACCAATAAGGTCAGGTCAATGGTGCATACGCTCAGTACTATCAATAAAACAAGGCGGTATAAAAAGTACCGTTTATGAGACATGGCTATGTCTTGAGCTGGGTATAGTTCGAATATAGACCTTGAGGAAACTCCGGCAGTATATTGCGCGTTACATCCTGCATGTCATGCTCCGATAGCTTCTTTCTCCGGTGCAGCCTGTTGAGCTGTTTCCGTATCTGAGTGGCGATATGTATTATCTCAATACCTGTTGGATCGAATTGTGTATAAATAGACTTGTCTCCATTGTTGAGTACGTCAAAGATGGCATCAATGGAATAATGCTTGTACGTATCAAACTGCTGGTTCGAAAGTTGCCACTTTTTGTCGGAGGTAATGCCCTTAAATATATTTCTGATAAGTTTTTTCTTGTTAACAAGCATCATACCGTTAAAGATATTTTTATTGGTTGAGAAAGAAAAGAGTGTTTTTTCAAGCGTATGTTTGAGCAGGTCATTGTCATCCTTGTGTCGCAGTTTAAGGGTTCTTTCTATGGTTTTTACGGCCTTATCGTTTACAAGCTTGTCAAAGCGTATTTCCCAGTAGGAGTGAAGAAACATTTTTTTTCTGTACATTGTTATGATCATGTTCGGGACAAAATAGTTATGTGCTATTACGTCGGACGCAAGGTGGCTGATATAACCATAGGCAAAAGCTCTCTGGTGGTCGTTTTTTGCCGATTTAAACACCTGATTTGCTACAAGCCAATTATGACAATGATATTCATACTCCGTAAAATTCTTTCCTATGACAATATCCGCGCCGATATTGCCGTACAGAAAGTCGTATGGATAACTTTTGATGAGCCCCATTATCTGGGGTGCCAGCAGTTGGGAGAAGTTCAATACTTCCGTAGCGAGATCTATGTGGGATATGGGACCCCAGCAAAAACCGGTTGATGGAAAGATTATTATGAGCAATATTGCCGTAAAAAGTACAGACGGCCAGAACAAATGTTTCTGTAAAAAAAAAGCCTTTTGTATTTGGTTATTTATTATTAGAGGATGTTTTGTCTGCAGACTGGTTACTTGTTTTATTCTGTGCATGAGTCTGTGGTTTATTGTTTTTTACATAATCCGTGGCATACCAGCCACTGCCTTTTAAAATGAACGAGCTGCTTTTAGATATTAACCTTTTAACCTTGCCTTTGCATCTTGGGCATGTAGTAATTGGTTTTTCCGATATTTTTTGAAACATATCAAATTTATATCCGCACGACGTGCACTCATATTCGTATGTTGGCATTATTCATTCTCCCTTTCTTACGATCTGTATCAGTTTCTTTTTCGAACTTTTGCCGCTCTTTATCTTAATGTCCGATCGCCCGATCTTAAAATGACGGCTTAATAAATATAATAATTCCTCATTGGCTTTACCGTCAATAGGAACGGCTTTCAGATAGGCCTTTAGAATTGTATCTTCTTGTTTTATCTCACTTGTTCTTGATAGAGTTTTTACATAAACATAGAAATTTTCGGCTTTATCTGACATTAGAATTCTTTGATTTGTTCGTCATGAGTGCGAGTGTATCGTCTATATCCTTTTGTTCTTTTACTATCTCTGTATCAAGCATCTTAAGGTGTACCTCAAGTACGGCCTTCAGATTTGCCTCAAGCTGGATCTTCTGCCTTCTTAATTCCTTTATCTCGTTTATAATCTCCATATACCTGTTCTGAGCACTGTTTATAATATCTTCAGCCTTAATCTTTGCGTCCGCAATAATGAGCTGTGCTTCCTTTAGTGCATTAGCGTGGATATCGTCTTTCAAACGCTGGGTTGTCAGCATTGTTTCTTTTATAGTTTGCTCCCTGTCTTTGTATTCGCTGAGGCTTTCGGTTTTATCTTTTATCTGCTGCTTTACATTCATGTTTTCTGTAATGAGTTCCTCCATCTCATTGCGGACAAGCTCCATGAACGTGTCAACCTCACGCCTGTCATAGCCATTTACAATCCTTTTCCTGAACTGCTGCTGCTGTATATCAAGTGGGGTTAATTTCATAATACTCTCCTCCTTTCGACTACCTATATACACCTGCTGGATAGAAATGTCCAATAAAAAGGGATGGTAGAAGGATCTACCACCCCTTAACAGTATTTTAAGTGTTGTATGCTTACGAAGCTATTGCTGGAACAATGGAATGTTTAAGCTTTGTTAATGCTTTTTGCTCAAGCTGCCTTACCCTCTCCTTCGATATGTTGTATTTCTCGCCTATCTCTTGAAGGGATAGTGGGTTGTCTGCCATAACCCTATACTTGATTATATACTGCTCTCTTTCCGGTAATGTCTTAACAGCCTGTCCTACTGTCTGCTTGAGTACTGTATCTTCTTCCTGCTTGCTTATCCGCTCTTCGAGATTTTCATCTTCATCTACGAGTTGATCGAGATGGGACTCCCTGCTTTCATCATCCAATGTTACGTCAAGAGATACATCTCTTAGTCTTAATCTGTTTTCAAAATCCTTGGCTTTTTTCTCTATCTTGCTTTCATCTATAAGCATCTCAGCGTTGTTTTCCGGCTGAACTTTATTCAGTGAGTAGAACAGCTTTCTTTGAAGCTGTGTTGTTCCTATTTTGACCAGACTCCAGGTTTTCATTATGAAGTTTTGAATGTAAGCCCTTATCCACCATACAGCATATGATATCAATCTGAATCCCTTGTACGGGTTAAATTTCTTTACAGCCATCATCAATCCTAAATTACCCTCCTGAATCAAATCCATCAGTTTAACGTTGTAATGCCTGTATTCGAGGGCTATCTTTACTACGAATCTCATGTTGGCTGTTACAAGCTTGTGAGCCGCGTTTATGTCCTTTTTTTCATAGTACTTTATTGCCAACCTCTTTTCCTCCTGGGGAGTCAAAAGAGGATACTTGTCTATCTGTGCCAGGTATTTTGTTAAATTGTCATTCAACACCATTTGCATATTAGCCTCCTCCTTTAAGCTTCTTAGTATATACACTGGATTTCAAATAGTCAAGTACTTAAAACTTTAAGCCTCAGTTATACGGGATTTGAAATCTTTTCTTCACCTTTCAAAAAGGCATTACTTAAAATTTGCCAGTGTCAAAATCCTTAAATATTTGTTTTATCTTGATTATTTCGTCTTTATCCATAAATTTTTTTCTGTCATAATCGAGTTCATGCCCTAATCCTAAAGACTTGTCCGTCCATAATGGATTGTATGAGAGCAATTTTACTTTCTTAATACCATTCTTGTCAAGAAAGTTTGCTATAGACACAAGATTTTCCTCTGTGGTTGTTATATCAGGGATCAAAGGGACTCGAGGGGTTATCGCTATACCACCTTTATCGTACAATCTCAGAAAGTTTTGTAGAATAACAGTGTTCGTAGTGCCTGTGTACTTCTCGTGCAGGATTGGATCTATAAATTTTATATCAAAGAACACCATATCAATTGATGGTAACACAAGCTTATCGAACAATGCATAATTATACAATCCGCATGTTTCTATATTTAAATGTATGCCCGCTGATTTTAATTTTATGGAAAGAGCCGATAAAAAATACATATATACTGTAGGCTCCCCGCCGGAAAACGTTACCCCACCGAATGAATGTCTGTAGAAAGGTTCATCTTTCATGATCTCTGAAAATAATGCATCAATAGTATAAGGCCTTCCTGCACGTTTCAGTGCCCCGGATGGGCAAACATCCACACATTCCATGCACCTGTTGCATGCCTGGCGGTTAATCCTTTCGGTGTCAGCAAGGTCTATTGCATGCTGTTTACATGCCTGTACACAATCTCCACAGGAGATACACACCTTTGAATCGAACATAAGTTCCTGATATGCATGTTTTGTCTCCGGGTTATGACACCACACGCACCTGAGAGGGCAACCCTTAAAAAAGATAAGTGTACGAATGCCGGGTCCGTCATCAAGGGAATTTCTTTTGAGATCAACGATCATCGCCTGTGTTTCCATCTATGTCCAGCCTTTTTTACTCTATGGCCCGTTATAATTCAAGTGTCATTACGAGGAGCGGGTACCAAACTAAGTTTGGGCGGATGAAGTAATCTACAAGCAGAGGGATTGCTCGACTCAGCTTCGTCCCGCGTTGCGCGGGATGCCACTCGGCTTGCAACGACATGAAGCTATATTTATGCAGGGTTATATAGTTACTTTCTTTCATACCCTCATCTGCTGCCTGTTTATGATTTCAAGCTGGAGGTCCTTGTCAAGTTCCACGAAGTAGGCGTTGTACCCGGACACCCGCACCAGAAGGTTTCTGTAATTTTCCGGATGTTCCATTGCATCTTTTAATGTCTCTGTTGTTACAATATTGAACTGCATCTGCATACCTCCGAGTTCAAAGTAGGATTTTGCGTACGCTGTGATCTGGTCAACGGTTTCTTTATGCGTATCCCTTGAATCGGGTGCTACCTTTACGTTGAATGCTATGTTGTTTGGCATCTTCTCCGGCTTAAGCCCTGCTATTGTCCTTATGCTCGAAAGCAGGTCAACGCCTTTCACATTCTCCGGGGTCAGTCCCGGTGTAAATGGCTTATACCTTAATCTTCCGCTTGGTAATGCACCTGAAAGTGTACCGAATGCAACATGGTTTGACATACTCCAGAATCCTACCAAATAATGCCCGCCCCTGTAGTTTGTCCTGTTGTAGAATATATCAAACACTGTATCTATGACTCTCTGGGCAAGCCGGTTTACCTCTGGATTATCCGAACCGAACTTGGCAACCTTGTTTTGAATCATGGCATGGAGTTTTTCATAGCCCTCAAAGTTGTTGTCAATGGCTTTATGGAGTGTTTTAAAATCCGCTTTTTTTTCGTCATAAACAAGTTTCTTTATTGTCATAAGGCTGTCCACAATGTCGGTTAATCCGATACAGGCAACGCCTGATGTATTGTACATGGCGCCCCCTTCTGTTAGATCCTTGGCACTGTCCATGGGCCCTGTAAACATGGATGAAAGGGTTGGTGTTGGCCGTATAACCTGATGTGCAAACCCGAGGCTGTTGTTGTAATCTATTGTCTGATATGCAAGGAATCGTAATTGTTTCTCAAATGCACTGAAGAAATCTTCAAATGTAGGGAATGCATCTTCTTCGATACTGCCTGTTTTACTGCCAATCTGCTCTTCTGCCAGAGGATGGATGCCGTTGTTGAGTGCCATCTCGAGTGCAGCTACCATGTTAAACATCATGCTGTTTGTATGTCCGAAGTGTTTGCCAGGTATGGTAGGCTCAACGCACCCCGTAGCACACCACTGCCGTGCATCTTCTTCTTTGAATCCGATACTTTTGAGGGACTGTATCATTGCCTTATCATTGTGGATAGAAGGGGTTGCAGTTGTTACCATATTTACCTCGACAAGCCTTCTCAAATAGGTATCCGAGTTGATATCGGGATAGTACCTGGCATTCATGTTGGGATCACGTATGGTGAGCATCTCAGTGACCTTGAGGAAGATATAGGTCATGTCGTTAACCGCACTGTTGCCGTTTTCATCTATACCACCGAGCGTGATCGCCTGATCTGAGGATGAGCCACCAAAGAGTTTGTTCCCTATGTCAGCTACGAGCGGTAGATGATCCTGACACCTGAAAAAGAAATTCCCTATAAGCTCTATTGCCTGTTTTATATAGGTTTCCTTTTCTTCCGCTGTTTTCAGCTTTTGCATATCCGATTCAAAGTACGGCTGCAGCCACAGATCAAGATGACCGAGCGATAGCCCTGCATTTGTACTTTCGTTGTGCAGGGCAATCCACAGTATCCAGAGAGACTGTACAGCCTCGTACAGTGTTCGTGCACCATAAGCCGGTACCCTTCCCAGCATATCTGCAACCCTTTTGTAATGTTCTGCAGTACCGTTGGCAGCACCGTGTTTTTGTGTCTCTGTGGTAAGCCCGATAGCCTCTTCTTTAAGATTATTCGCATAATTAAGTACGCCCTGCAGTGCGATCTCTATTGCACTGTAGAATGTTTTATGTCTTTCATCATCCGTCTTAGCTTTTCTCTTTGCTGCATCTTCTATTGCAGGAGCAAGTCCGTACTTCAGCATCCTTGGAAAATCAGGAACAGTATGTGATAGGGCAACGGTCTTCCACATGAAGTACAATACAAACTTTTCATCAAGTTCCTGATACCTCGGAAAATTATTTGTGGAGCGTGCATATTCTCTTACATTGAGATCAGACCAGAACGGGAATACCTTTTTGTCTAATGATTCTACTGAGTGCTCGTCTATATCATAAGGCTGGATCTTTCTTGTTGATATTGTTTTCAATTCCGGCCAGAGTGTAATGCCGTGACCTTCTGGATAAATGACAACACCAACATCCCTTGATGTTGTTGTCCCGGCAAGCATACTGTTTGCTCGTATAAAGGGTTTTTTATTTGTGAGGATGTAATTGAGTGCCTGTGCCTGTCTGAGTATTGGGGGTCTTCTTGTGCCTTCTCTGTCATGTTCAAACCCTGTTTTCATAAAATATTCTGTTATAAGTTCGGGTCTTTCCGGACAGATTGAAGGTTTTGATGAAAAGTGTAAAGCCCTCTGAGCATCAAGGCCCGGAAAATCTTCTATTGTATATTTCTGAAGGTATTGTTCATCAAGGTATTTTACATTATCATTCGGTTTTGCAGTTAATTGTCCATTCCGGGATATAAGTGGAACATTGTTTTCTTTTGTTTGTTTATCATGCACAGATTTTGTTGCAGTATTTGTTACTGCTTTTTTATCTGCTTTTGGCGGTATAAAATTATTAAGCAGATATGCAAATCTGGAAAGGTAGCTCAGATTGCCCTTGAAGGTAAGTTTGTTGGTCAATAGATAATTTAGCATATCTTCCGGTGAAAGTGTTGCAAATTCTTTGATTATTCCCGGAGATTTGTATATTATCGTCAGGTCTGCTTTTTCGGGTATGCCGTGCCTTACTTTCATCTTCCCATCGTGGAATATCATGTAAAGTTTTACAGATTTATCACGCGTCTGTATTGCGATTGTCTTGTTAAAGGTATTGTATTCATTCTTGATCATCTCTCTGAATTTCTTGTTGAATGTAAATTTCAAGGACATGCTCTTAAGGAGCACATACATAATGTTTTCCAAAACCAGAGGATTTGTTAAGATAGTTTCTTTTGCACTTGTTTCCATACCACACCTCCCTAAGCTACTGATTTTTTAGCTCTATGCACAAATTGAGCCATGAGGCTGCTTCTCTGTTTTTTGATCATATTTTTTCATTATTTTATTCCCCTCTTTATTATTACCCTTTTCTCTGGCTGCCTGTGATCTGAACAAATTTATTCAAAAAATGTATGACCTTTGCAGTAGGTCCAGGATACACAGATAGCTTCCTTTTCCGTATCCCCTTTATCGACTCTTTGATTACATGATCGGCCTTGTCCACAACAATCTTGATCACCTTTCCTGTTGGACTGATGCCGTAATCATCGGATTGCAGGATGGGCGTATCAGCCCAGAAAGGGTATAGAATGGTTACATCAATACCTTTTGAATGGACCTCCCCGTACAGAGACAGCCCGAACCCGCGCATTCCGAACTTCGAGGCTGAATATGCAGTACTGTACCTGGCACCGACGAACCCTGCGACAGATGACATGAGCACAATATGTCCCTTTTTCCTTTTCAGCATAGCCGGCAGGAACATATAGGTAAGACGCATCGTTGCAAGCAGGTTTGTTTCCATAAGCTGTTCCCATTTGTCCCGCGGAACTTCTTGAAAATCTCCGTATGCAATAATGCCGGCATTGTTTATCAAAATGTCTATATCCGGGGTTATCTCAAGACACCTGTCGTATAATTCCTCACATCCTTTTTTGTCGGAAAGGTTTGCGTTGATCAGTCCGATAATCTTGCCTCCCGCATTGGATGAACCTAAACGATCAGCCATGCTGTCAAGCTTTGATTTGTTCCGACCACTGAGTATAAGATACGCCCCTAACTCATAAAACTGCTTTGCAAATTCCTGCCCAAATCCGCCTGTTGCTCCAGTAACCAATATCTTTTTACCGAACAATGATTTCATCGTTTTACCTGATTACCTTCCCTTAAAAAGAATAGCGTCATTATAGCGGTGTTATTTTTAAAGTCAAAGGGAAGAATTGACTCAAACACGCAAAGGGAAAGGTCGCTTGTTTGTTTGGGGTATCATGACCTGACTTCCACCGGGGTAGCATTTGCAGATGAATGGACTCCTACATTCGCTTGACAAGAATGGTTTTATTAGGTAGCCAGATCTAATCAAACTAAAAGTGAGGCACAGATGTACGCAGTGATAAAACATTCCGGGAAACAATTCACGGTAAAACAGGGTGATGTTGTAGCTCTTGACAGGATAGAAGATGCTCAGAAAGATACGGAGCTGCAAATTACCGATGTTCTTCTTGTGAATGATGGCGCAAGCACCATTATCGGTACCCCTATCGTGGCCAATGCGTTTGTTAAGTTAAAGGTATTGGGCGAAAAAAAAGGTGATAAGATAGTTATCTTCAAACACAGAAGGAGAAAGAATTACAGGAAGAAGCAGGGGTTTAGGCAGATTTTTACAACGGCGAAGGTCGAAGACATTATATATAAAAACAATTGAGGTGTTCTCATGGCACATAAAAAAGGACAGAGCAGTTCGGTAAACGGAAGGGACAGTCAAGGACAAAGGCGTGGAGTGAAACTTTTTGCAGGGCAGCCAGCAAAAGCAGGTAATATAATCATAAGACAGGTTGGTGAAAAATACAAAGCAGGGAAGAATACAGGTCTTGGTAAAGATTTTACAATATTTGCTCTCAAAGATGGTATTGTGAAATTCACACGCTCAAGTAACAAGGTAACAGTCAATGTGATTTCCGCCTGATATAAGCGGCTATAGAGATAGTAAAATTTAATCCCCACGACCCAAGCCCCGCTTGGTTACCACCTCCCCATCAAGCAAATCTTTACTCACATCTTTTACTGGATGGATCAGAAGTGTAGTTATGATTGAAAGATTCCCACTCTTAAGATAAGAGTGGTGGAGGGGAGTTATGAAATTTATTGATACTGCAGAGATCCATGTCAAAGCCGGCAACGGAGGGAACGGCTGTGTCAGCTTCAGACGGGAAAAGTATGTACCGAGGGGCGGTCCTGACGGAGGCGACGGAGGGAATGGCGGGAATATCATTATCCGAAGTTCAACAAGACTGTTCACCCTGATCGATTTCCGCTATGTGCGGCATTACCGCGCAAAAAACGGCGTTCACGGCAAGGGTAAGAACATGTACGGCAGGAACGGTGAGGATCGCATTGTTGAGGTGCCTGTAGGAACACAGATATACGATGTTGATACAGACAAGCTTATAGCTGATCTGTCAAAACCTGATCAAGAGATCATTATTGCAAAGGGCGGTAAGGGCGGAAAGGGAAACTCCAGATTTGTCAGTTCTACCCATCAGGTACCGCTTGAGTCTGAACCCGGTGAGCCGGGAGAACAAAGGCACATAAGACTCGAATTAAAACTGCTTGCGGATGTCGGACTCGTCGGTTTTCCAAACGTAGGGAAGTCCAGCTTGATCAAAAGGATATCCAATGCACATCCAAAGGTTGCTGATTATCCGTTTACCACTATTGCGCCGATTCTTGGCATTGTACGCTATAAGAACGAAAAAAGTTTTGTGGTTGCAGACATACCCGGATTAATAGAAGGGGCACATAAGGGTAAAGGACTTGGGGATCAATTTCTGAAACATATTGAAAGGACGAAACTTATTGTCCATATACTGGATGCAACGAGAGACAGCGATCCGTATAATGATTATCAGGTTATAAATAATGAATTGCAGAGTTATAGCGAATCACTGGTTAAAAAGGAGCAGCTTGTTGTCATGAATAAAATTGATATTCCTGTTGTAAGAAACAAATTGATGGATTATATAAATATATTTAAGACGCATAAAATCGAGGTTTACACTGTATCATGCGTTACCAGTGAAGGTGTTGATAAACTGGTTGATGAGATTGCGAAAAGGTTATAACAAATAAAACAATTATGAAAAAATTGGTTGTTAAAATAGGAAGTTCCGTTTTAACCCTTGAGAACGGTAATCCCGATCCTATTAGGTTCAGGATATTTGCAAAAGATGTATCCCGTGTGATCGAAAAAGGATATGCTGTCGTGATTGTATCATCAGGTGCAATAGCGTTCGGTATCTCTATTGCCGGGAAATCACTTGCTCCCGTGAGTATACCCAATAAACAGGTATTATCGAGCATAGGACAGCCTTTACTTATCAACGCATATATGACCAACCTCAAGCCCTACAATAAGGTTGTTACTCAGGTACTTCTCACACATGAGGATTTTATTGACAGGCAAAGATATCTCAATGCAAGGAGATCCATGGATCTGATGCTTGAAAAAGGATTCATCCCTGTTGTGAATGAAAATGATGCAATATCCGTGGATGAGATTAAAGTTGGAGATAATGATACTCTTTCTGCGATGGTTGCCGCTATGATCAATGCGGACAGGCTTATAATTCTCAGCAATATAGATGCAATCTTTGACAAAGACCCCAATAAGTACAGTGATGCGAAGCCTATCAGTGAAATAAAACATATTGAACAGTACAAGATCTTTGATGACAGCAAGAGCAGGTATGGTGTCGGCGGTATAAAAACCAAGATATCCGCCGCCAAGCAGCTTGCGCGAATAGGTATAAGCACGACAATAGCAAACGGTAAGATAGAAAATATTATAACAAAACTTATAGATCAGTTCGCGCAGGGAAGCGGCGAAAGGCTTGGTACAACTGTTTTAGCGGGCCAGAGGAAGATAAACGGTACAAAAAAATGGGTCAGTCTCCTCCTGAAATCCTCCGGTTCTATAACTGTGGATGAGGGGGCTTTGTCGGCCTTGTCAAAAAATAAAAGTCTGCTCGCTGCGGGTATCATGAATGTATCAGGGACGTTTAAACAGGGGGATGTTATAAGTATAACAGATGTTCATGGTCGAGAAATAGGCAGGGGTATAACAAATTATTCTGCTCCTGAGATAGGAATGATAAAGGGCAAGAAATCCTCACAAATCAACAGCTCGCTGGGGTATTTTAAAGGGGATGAGGTCATCCACAGGGATAATCTTATGCTGACCTCCTCCATTTCCCCCTTTAGCAAAGGGGGATGAAGGGGGATTAAGGATTGGATATATGAATAAAAACGATGTAACAAGCACAGCACAAAAGGCAAAACAAGCGGGTCTGAAACTCGGAGCTGCAGGCACAGCAAAAAAAGACGCAGCACTTCAATTTATGTCTGCAGGGCTTATGGAGTATGGTGCATTGATTATGAAAGCTAATACTGTTGATGTTGATAATGCAAGAAAACAGGGCTTTCAATCGGCTTTTATTGACAGACTTATAATTACAGAGAAAACACTCAAATCCATGGTTGACAGCATACATGAGGTTAAGGCATTGAAAGATCCTGTAGGTGAGATCACAAGGGCGTGGACACGTCCGAACGGATTACTTGTCGGCAGGATGCGCATACCCCTCGGCGTTATACTTATGATATACGAATCAAGACCGAATGTTACAGCAGATGCATCAGCACTGTGCATAAAATCAGGCAATGCCGTGATTTTAAAAGGCGGCTCTGAAGCAATCAATTCAAACAGGGCGATAGTTCAGGTATTATCGGATGCCTTAAAAAAGGCAGACCTGCCATCCGGAGCTATACAGTTTATCGATACGCATGATAAAGACGTGCTGTATGAATTTTTGAAACAGGATGAGCTTATAGATCTTGTCATACCGAGAGGCGGAGAAGAACTTATAAGGGCGGTTGCGCAGCATTCTCGAATCCCCGTGTTAAAACACTATAAAGGTATTTGTCATATATTCGTTGATGCGGATGCGGATATGAACATGGCAAAGAGCGTTTGCTTCAATGCGAAGGTACAAAGGCCTGGTGTTTGCAATGCAATGGAAACGATGCTTGTACACAAGGATATTGCAGCGCAATTTTTACCGGAGATGATAGATATGTACAGAAAAGCAGGGGTTGAGATCCGGGGGTGTGAGAAAACCGGAGAAATAATAAATAATATAAAGCCGGCAACAGAGCAGGATTGGTTTACGGAATATCTTGACCTTATCCTTTCGGTAAGGGTTGTGGATTCGATCGATCAGGCTATAGAACATATAAATCATTACGGATCACATCACACGGATTCTATAATAACTAAAAATGTCGAACATTCCATGAGATTCTTTCGGGAGGTGGATTCGTCCACAGTACTGGTAAATGCTTCCACAAGGTTCAGCGACGGTTTCCAGCTTGGACTTGGTGCTGAGATAGGCATATCAACTTCAAAGCTGCACGCTTTTGGTCCCATGGGACTTGAGGAATTAACCGCCCAGAAATTCGTTATCATGGGTAATGGACAGATCAGGGAATAAGGACGTGAAGAGTCGTTTTGGTATTCTTGGGGGCAGCTTCAACCCAATACATGTAGGCCATTTGAGAGGGGCCGAAGAAATACGGCAGCGATTCTCACTTGAAAAGATCCTGTTTATACCAACCTATGTACCACCGCATAAGCCTGCGGAGTCTGTGCTGGAATACCGTCATAGAAAAAATATGACCGGCATAGCGATCAATACCAATCCTGGTTTTATACTCGAAGATATCGAAGAACATCTTCCGTCGCCGTCCTATACGTACCGAACCATTCAGGCTCTCATACAAAAATACGGCAGTGATGCTGAGTTTAGCTTTATTTTGGGCGAAGATGATTTTGCAAATATTAATACATGGCATTTACCGTCTACAATCTTTTCATTGTGTTCATTAGTAGTAATAACCAGACATGACACCCCTAAAAACCTTAAGCAGCTTTTACCTGTTGACCTAAAGGACGAATTCTGGTACAAAGAACAAAAAGGGATTTTGATGCATAAAAACGGAAAAAAGGTTTACCTGTCTTCTTTGCCTGTGCTTGATATTTCATCAAGCGAGATAAGGGCTCTTGTTCAACGGCGCATGTCAATACGTTATCTTACGCCGGATCCAGTAATAGAATATATAGAAAAGGAGAGGCTGTACTATTAGTAATCCTACTCCGGATCTTATAAAAAAAATCAAGGAACTGTTGTCTGATAAACTGGCAGAAGATATCGTTGTTATAGATATGAGGAGACATTTAAGTATCGTTGATTATTTTATAATTTGTTCTGTCAAATCCGAAAGACAATGCCTTGCCATATCCTGGTATGTAAGGGATGAGCTCGGCAAAATCGGAATAAAGCCTCAGGGTGTGGAAGGGGAGAAGTTCGGAACTTGGGTTGTTATTGATTATGGCGATATTGTACTGCATGTTTTTCTTGATGACATGAGAGCCTACTATGATATAGACGGATTATGGTCGGATGCTCAGAGAGCTGTGATAGAATAATAATGCTCATAAATGTAATATCCGTTGGGTTACCAAAAGATAAACGCATTCAATATTTGACAGACAGCTATCTTGAAAGGATAAAAAATTATTCATCAATATCTTTGAAGACGGTAAGGCAGGAACCGCTTTCCTCAAAAGCAGAAACTGCAGCTTTGAGAAAGGAAGCAAAAAAATTGGTAGAACTTATGGAAGGCTGCTACAATATTATCCTTGATAAGGACGGCGATATGATGAGTTCCGAGTTGTTTGCAAACTTTTTAAATAAGCGTATAATAAGTGGTGTAAAGGTTATGAATATAATAATTGGCGGGCCGATAGGCATTGATATTTCTATAAAACAAAGGGCGGATAAGATTTTATCGTTATCAAGCATGACATTCCCTCATGAGCTAACGATGGTAATAATAGCGGAACAAATTTACAGGGCATTTGCAATACTGCATGGGCTGCCGTATCATAAATAGGTGAATAGATGTATCAGGCGATGGTATTTTTACTGATTGTTATCTTGTTTTTGTTTGGGTATCTTTCGCTGTTTAATGGAAAAGAGATAGAACTTTTTCTGTCAAGAACTACATCCGTTCATACAACTGTATCTGCTATTGTTATAGCTTCTTTCATACTTGGTATGCTCTTAATGGCAGTTGTCAGCCTTATAAGGGAGGCAAGCAGGATTTATAGAGACTGGCAGAAAAAAACCCAGGTTACCAAGGAAAGTCTTAGCATCTCCCTTGTGGAGAAAGGTAATTTCGAAATAATTAAGGGCGATATAGAGAAGGCTAAGTCTTATTATGTGGATGCTATCGCAAAAAATTCTTTAAATATAAATGCGCATATAAAATTAGCAGAATGCTACATAATACTGAAAGATAATCAGAGCGCTTTGAAAATATTGTTAAAGATTAAATATCAGGACCCGGAAAATATACCCCTGCTTTTGGTACTTTATAGGGTATATTCTATCACTAAGGAACCGAATAGTACGATAGATGTGGGGAAAAAACTCGTGAGTATAGAAGAAGAAAACATAAGTTTCCTGTCTCTTTTGAGGGATGCATATATAGCGGCTGAAAAGGCAGAAGAGGCTTACAGAACGCATAAAATTATCATGAAGCTTACCAAAGGTAAAGAAGAATATAAGGGTGAGAGGCAGAGGCTGGGAGAACTGAAATATAAATATGCTCTGTCCATCCTTAATAATGGTGAT
The DNA here is from genome assembly GCA_964547905.1 of uncultured Pseudomonadota bacterium. Classification (GTDB taxonomy): domain Bacteria; phylum JAMCPX01; class JAMCPX01; order JAMCPX01; family JAMCPX01; genus JAJYLM01. Next base: position 44,456 of record CAZJPN010000040.1, read on the forward strand.
GCGGATCTCGCACTAAAAAAACTTGGGGATGTAAGGAAGCTCAATCCTGAATTTGTCCCTGCGTATGTAACGAGCGGTGAAATACTTCTCAACAACAAGGGTGATATGGAGAAGGCCATCGAGGAATGGGAGGCTGGTTATTCAATGACACAGAATGCAGTTTTCCTGATCAAAATGGAGGATATTTATCTTAAACATGACAATCCTTTTGAGCTTATTCGTTTTTACAGGAGATTACTGTCGAACAGTCCGGATGACATACTTACAAGAATCATGTTTGCAAAACTTATGCTCAGGCTCGAGATGGTCGATGATGCTTCCGAGCAGCTTTCGTATCTGGACAATAAATGGATACGCATACCATCGACAGAGATACTCAATGCGGAATTATTGGCAAAAAAAGGAGATTATTCCTCAGCATATAAAAAATTGAAATCAACCCAGGCAAGTGGTGTACAATTAAAATTTCCATACGTGTGTTCTAACTGTGGATACGAAACCGGTGTATGGGCTTCAGAATGTCAGCGATGTAAGAAAGTCAACAGTTTGACATTGAAAACAAGCAAAGAATTGGAATCTTTCAAGCCTGTGCAAACGAAGATCCACGATCTGCTCGTATAATTTCATCCGACTCATTATGCCAGCCCTTTACTGCTCAATGTGCGGCAGGCCTGTTAAACCGACTATCCATTTTAAGGATCATTATTTAGTTGACTATTATATCGAGGTTACCGGTGATACAGAGCATGTTGCGATAGTGAGCGATGAGCAGGACAAACCGGATGAGAGCTATTCAAAATTAATATCACGGAAAGAGATAATAAGGTGTGTCGATTGTAAGAATAAAAATTAAAATTATGTTCGACAAAGATTTCAAGAGAGATATAGTTAAAAAAATTTTTAAGAAAGAGGAAAGTTAAAGTAGGTTTCGGTTACCTCTCGTATTCATTCAATGGCAATCATTTTTTTTTAAAATACTGCATGCTTATATTGCAAATAAAGACAATTTGGGTTATTCAAATATGCTATGAAGCAGTTGCTTTCATACATAGTGCCTTATATCAATTTTATTGAAAACGCATTGTTAAACTACAACGGCAGGATAACGGATCTCGGTACACAGATCATGTGGGGGGCTGTTTTTTTTCTCGGAATACTGTTTTTTTTTCTTCATAGAAGGTACAAAAACAAAGCAAAAAAAATTGATCAAAACTCGGCGTCTTTGGGTAGACGTGCAGCAAGACTTTCAAAGATTGGTGATTTTATAAATTCAGCCAAGATTTATGAAAGAAGCGGCAATCTTCAACCCGCAGCGGATGCATACTATAAGGCGGGGGCGATATATTACGCGACACAGCTGTATAAGCGTTTGGGCATGAAAGATAAGCAAGCCTCGGCACTTGAGCAGATAAGTTTTCATAAAGAGGCAGGCGAACTCTACAGGGAATTATCCATGTATAAGCAGGCAGGAGAAAACCTGCTCAAAGCGGGTGAACTATTAAAGGCAGCAAATATGCTTGAAACGACAGGAGAAATAGAGAAGGCTGCTGATACATATATGTCTGCAGGGTTTAATCTTCGTGCAGGGGAGATTTACACCAAGCTTGATGACAAAGCTAAGATTGCCTCTGCATACGAGGCTTCGATTGTCATACCGAAAGGTGATATAATGCCAAGGGCAATAACGAATTATGCTATGAGGGCAATCCTGGCTTATATTGCCATGGGTAATATGCAAAAGGCGGCAGACGTTGCAGAGAAGGCCGGTTTAAAAAAGTATGCAGCAGAACTTTATTCTAAACTTGAGAACTGGGAAAAGGCAAGTGACCTTTATCTTTCAATGAACGATAAGAAATCAGCAGCGGATGTTATGGAAAAGGCTGGTTGGCAAGAAAAAGCCTCTCTTGTAAGGGCATCTTATTATGAAGATAACGGTATGAAGCGAGAAGCAATACAGATTTATGAAAAATTGAATAAATTTGATTACGCAGCAAGGCTCTATGTCTCGATAGGCGAAAAAATGAAGGCAGCAGAGCTTTATGCAAAGGCAGATAAGTATGTTGTTTCTGCGTCCCTATTCAAGGAGTTGGGTTATGTAGACAAGGCTTTATCAATGCTGGAATCAGTATCTGAATCCGAAAAGCAGACCGGTGACGCCTTGATATTAAGGCTTGATCTGTTTATGGAAAAGGGCATGTACAAAGAGGCAAGTTCTCTTGTAGAAAAAATGCTTTCTGGAAAATCTCTTTCCGAAGAAAACTTACAGCTATATTATAAACTGGCTAATGTATACGAGGAAGAAGGAAGGGCAAAAGATGCAATAATAATATACAATAAACTTCTCAAAATCGATCCCGCTTATACGGATGTAAATGAACGAATAGAAAGACTAAAGCGAATAATTGAAGCACCATCACCTTCCGTTATTGATCAGTATGCACAAACAGTTATGCTCTCTGATACCGGAGAGGGTATACTTTCAAAGCGATACAAACTCATCGAAGAGCTCGGAAGAGGCGGTATGGGCATAGTCATAAAAGCCCAGGATATTCTGCTTGGAAGGGTTGCTGCTATTAAGATTATGTCAACCGGGGGATCATCTGACCCAAAGCGCATAGACGCCTTTATACGGGAGGCAAGAACATCTGCTTCACTGAATCACCCCAATATTGTTACTGTTTATGATGTTGGCGAAGATAGAAATGCGTTTTACATAGTCATGGAGTTTGTAGACGGTATGACCTTAAAAAGGTTTCTTGAGGACTACCCCGAAGGAATGCCAACGCAACTTTCGATATTCGTCGCCGTTCAGATGCTCAAGGGATTAGCATACGCCCATGAAAAAGGTATAATACACAGAGATATAAAGCCTTCGAATATCATGTGGACGCCGAAGAGGGTTGCTAAGCTTATGGATTTCGGACTTGCAAAAGCTATGGAAGAGATAAAACATGGTGAAACCATTGTTGGTGGTACACCTCTTTATATGTCGCCGGAGCAGATACTTGGAGAGAAAACAGATTCAAGAACCGATATTTACTCTTTTGGATGTACACTGTATGAAATGCTTTCGGGTAAACCTCCTTTTACACAAGGTGATGTGGGTTATCATCATGTACATACACCACCCATACCTATAAATAGTATCAATACTCAAATTCCTCGATGGCTATCCGATATCACTATAAAATGTCTCGAAAAACTTCCTGAAAATAGGTATCAGTCTGTTGAGCAATTATTTAATGATATACAAAAAAGTTATAAGGGAATGAAATGACAGTAAGTTTAGAGATTAAAAGTTTAGGATTTCGAAAATAAAAGATCGATATGCGCATTATTGTTGTTGCAACAAACAACGTTGCGAAATTCAAGGAAATTCAAGAGATAATAAATAGGTACGGCATTATTGCACAGATGCCTGACATAAAAATAGATGTTCATGAAGGCGTTGTGTCTTATGAGGAAAATGCAAGGATAAAAGCCTCTTATTTGACTTCAAAACTGAGAATCGATGCTTTGGGAGAAGATTCTGGCATAGAAGTCCCCGCACTCGGTGGATTTCCAGGTGTTATATCGGCAAGATTCATCGATGGCTCTGATAATGATAGGAATGCTGCTTTGCTTAGCAAGATGGTCGCTATTAGGTCTGATGATAGAAAGGCTGTATTCAAAGCTTATGTGGTTATATCGCTAAAAAATGGAGGGTATCTTACAGGGTATGGAGAACTGAAGGGTATGATGACTACAACACCGGAAGGTAGCAGCGGTTTTGGCTACGATCCAATTTTCATTCCTGATGGTTATGATAAGACACTTGCTCAGATACCAGGAGAGGAAAAAAATAAGATAAGTCACAGGAAAAAAGCGATAGAGATGGTTCTTAAAGAGTATATTAAATACGAGGCATAGAGAAATTCAAAATTCAAAACTCAAGGTTAAAGGAATTCAAGATTCAAAATTACATATTAAATATTCAAGATTAAGAATTAGAGACTGAATCTAAGGGGGATCAAAATAAAAGTTTTAAGGATCATTGCGAGGCTTAACATTGGGGGACCTGCTATACATACGATTCTTTTAACCCATTATCTTAACAATACCTTTGAAACTAAACTTGTTGTCGGTAGTATATCAGAGGGTGAGGAGAGCATGGATTATCTGCTTGAGCGCTACGATGTTAAACCGATATATCTCAATACACTGAAAAGGGAGCTTTCTTTTAGAGGAGATATTAAGTCGATGTTTTCAATCTATAAACTCATACAGGAATTCCAACCTGATATTGTACATACGCATACAGCAAAGGCAGGAGCAGTCGGCAGAGGTGCAGTAATTTTATACAACCTTTTGCATTTAAGGTTCGGCAAAAAGAAAGTAAAGCTTATACACACGTTTCATGGTCATGTATTCGATGGATATTTTAACGAGGCTGTCACCTATGTTTTTCTATGGATAGAAAGGCTCATGGCTTTCTTTACAGACAGGATTATCGCTGTAAGCGATAATCTAAAGTATGAACTCACGAACAAATACAGAATAGCATCCGATAGCAAGATAAAGGTTATATATAATGGTTATGATCTAAAACCATTTCTCAATATTGATAGATCATCTGATCTAACGGAAAAAGAAAAGAATACTGCACGAGGAGAAATCTGTATTACAATCGTTGGACGGCTTGTTCCTATAAAAGGACATAAATTCCTTATTCAGGCATTCAGCAGGCTTGAGTTTCCATCAAGACTTGTTATAGTAGGGGACGGGATATTAAAGGAGGAACTTGTGCAGCTTGCGGAAAAACTCGATATACGTCAAAGGATTGATTTTCTCGGATACAAAAAGGATGTTGTCCCTATATACCGTGAAACCGATATGGTTGTATTAAGTTCCCTGAACGAAGGTGCACCTGTAGCTGTTATAGAGGCTCTTGCTTCGGCAAAGCCGGTTATTGCTACTGATGTAGGAGGTGTAAGAGATTTACTCGGTAAAAAAGCACATTCAATTGCAGATGGCATCTCTCTTTGTGAAAGAGGCATACTTACGCCTCCTGCGGATGCAGAATCGATAACAACGGCAATAAACTACCTTGTAAATAATCCAGGAATTGGCTATGAAATGACAAGCAAAGGGAGGGCATTTGTGAGTGAATATTTTACCGTTGAAAGATTATTAGAAGATATAAAAATGCTTTATGCGGAAGTGCTGGAATAATGTATGTATATATAACATTATTCGTATCTTTTTTAATAGCTGTTGTATGTGTCCCGATAGTGAAGCGTGTTGCAGTTCATTATGATGTAATATCGCATCCAAAGCATGACAGATGGAATAAAACCCCTGTACCTCTGCTTGGAGGCGCAGCTATCTACATTGCAACGATTGCAGGGTTCGCTGTCATGTCCGGATGGGACAAACATACAATCATTATTATTTGTGCTGGAACCGTCCTGTTTGTACTTGGTATGATAGATGATTTCAAGCATCTTTCCCCTCCTGTAAAGCTTATCGTGGAGATAGCTGTTGCAGCTTTTATAGTAATATTCGGTCTTCAATGGGATATTACGGGTAATGCCGCCCTTGATATTATCATAACAGTTATATGGGCTGTTGGTATTACCAATGCATTTAATCTTTTGGATAATATGGATGGACTATCAGCAGGTATAGCAAGTATAACGGGCGTTGTTATCTTTTTATGCTTATTTGGCAATGCCCAATCGCCAACAGCCGCTTTGTTGGCTTCATTGATAGGTGCTGCCCTTGGATTCCTTGTTTATAATTTTAACCCAGCATCCATATTCATGGGCGATTCCGGTAGCCTTTTTATAGGGTTTATGCTGAGCAGTATTGTCCTTGTGCCTGAGATTAAGCTGCCGGGGCAATTGTTGCAGGTGATCATACTTCCGGTGCTGATCTTTCTTATACCGATTTTTGATACAAGCTATGTGGTATTTACGAGGAAACTATCTGGGGTTAATGCAATGAAAGGTGGGAAAGATCATACCTCGCACAGGCTCGTAAAGGTAGGGTTATCAGAGAGAGGCGCAGTCATAGTTATATACATTATCAGTATACTATCCGGTATACTGGCATATCTCGGCAGGTTTATGTCGATCTATATTTATATTGAGTTGATTTTCTTATTTACCATTACCCTTGTTTTTCTCGGAGTTTATCTTTCCAAGATCAAGGTTCATGAAATAAACGAAAATGAAAAAGGAGCGATATCAATTATTGTGAATGTTACCTATAAGAGAAGGATTTTCGAAATAATGCTTGATCTTATCATTATATTCGTATCGATCTATGGAGCCTATATCCTCAGATTTGAAGGTAGCGCATTTCAAGCCAATATTGTCATGCTGTTTAAATCTTTACCCATTATACTCAGTATTCAAATTGTGTCCTTTTATATAGTGGGTATTTATAAAGGGGTGTGGAAGTATACGGGTACACATGAGGTATGGACTATTATAAAGGGCATTATAATCGGTGTTGGCTTGAGTATGCTGTCAATCCTGTTGATATGGAGGTTCACGAATTATTCCAGAACGGTTTTTATTATCTATGCAATAATCCTGTTTATACTCATGGCATTGTCACGGTATACGTATAAGTGGTTCGATTATCTGTTTAAGAAAAATAGTGGAGAGGAGTATAAAAAGGTTGTTATATATGGGGCAGGCGACAGCGGTGAGTTTGCAGTCAATGAAATACTGAATAATGAACAGTTGAAATTGACCGCTGTATGTTTTTTGGATGACGATACTATGAAACATGGAAGATCCATTCATGGGTATCCGGTAGTCGGCGGGATCGACAGACTTGAAGGCGTAATAAAAAACAGGAGTATCGATGAGGTTATTATCTCGACCCCAAAGATAAAAGAAGATAAAATAAAAAAGATCAAACAAATCTGCGAACAAACCGGTGTCATACTGAAAAGATTTTCATTAAAGATAGAGGACTAATATATGAAGCTGTCTATTGTCGTGCCTGTTTATAACGAGAAGGATACCATCGAAAGCATTTTATCCAGAATCATGAACGCGGACGTATATAACATGGAAAGGGAGATCATTGTTGTTGATGATTTTTCGACCGATGGAACAAGGGATATACTCGAGAAGTACAGGGGTACTGCTGTAAAGGTCTTTTATCAAGATAAGAACAAAGGCAAGGGCGCAGCTTTAAAAACGGGATTTAATAAGGTAACCGGAGATTTTGTTATAATACAGGATGCAGATCTTGAGTATGATCCAAAAGATTACGAAAAATTATTGAAGCCTTTGATAGACGGTAAGGCAGATGTTGTATACGGCTCAAGGTTTATGGGTGGAGAGCCGCATCGCGTAATATACTTCTGGCATTATCTCGGCAACAAATTTTTAACCATGTTTTCCAATATGTTCACCAATCTAAACCTTACGGATATGGAAACTTGTTACAAATTGTTCAGGAAAGGGGTGTTGGACAGAATTACCATAGAAGAGGATAGATTCGGGTTCGAACCTGAAATCACAGCTAAGGTTTCTATGCTTGATGTTAGGATCTACGAGGTTGGCATATCTTACAGCGGCAGAAGTTATTCCGAAGGCAAGAAGATAGGTTTTAAAGACGGTTTTAGGACACTTTATGTTATAGTCAAATACGGATTGTTTAAGAGAAGGCCGTCGTAGCTTCAACCCCTAAAAACGTAGTGGGGGGTTATTCGAATGCCTTAATGCCTGTTATATGTTCTCCGAGTATAAGCGTATGTATGTTATGTGTACCCTCGTAGGTGTACACGCTTTCAAGATTATTCATGTGCCTCATGCATTGGTAATCATCGGTTATTCCGTTTGCTCCGAGTATGTCACGACAGCTCCTTGCGATCTCGAGTGCGATTTTTACATTGTTCAACTTTGCAAGTGAGACATGATAATGTTTCCAACTGCCGTTGTCCTGCATTTTACCAAGGCGCCACACGAGAAGCTGTGCCTTCGTTATTTCGGATAGCATCCACACGAGCTTTTCCTGTATAAGTTGATACCCTGCGATTGGCTTTGAGAATTGTATCCGTTCCTTCGCATAGTCAAGTGCCTCTTCATAGCATGCCATAGCAGCACCGAGTGCACCCCATGCAATGCTGTATCGTGCGTGCATAAGACAGGTAAGCGGAGATTTAAGTCCGCCACTCTTCGACAGGATATGGTCTTCGGGGATTCTGCATTCATCGAAGTTTAACTCTGATGTTACCGATGCCCGCATTGATAACTTACCGTGTATGTCCTTTGAAGTAAAACCTGGAGTACCTTTTTCAACAAGGAATCCTTTTATGCTCCTGGGATCGTCTTTTTTTGTTTTTGCCCATACAACAACGATATCCGCCACAGAACCATTTGTTATCCACATTTTCGAGCCGTTCAGTATATAATGGTTGCCTTCTTTTATCGCTGTGGTGCGCATACCCGAAGGGTTTGAGCCAAAGTCAGGTTCTGTTAGTCCGAAACATCCTATTTTCTCACCACTGGCAAGCTGTGGTAGCCAGTGGTTTTTCTGTTCTTCACTGCCAAATTCGTGTATTGCTGTCATGGCAAGCGAACTCTGTACGGATGCAAAGCTCCTTAAGCCCGAGTCGCCCCTTTCAAGCTCCTGCATCATTAACCCGTACGATATGCCGCTTACCTTGTTACACCCATAGCCTTCAATGCTGGCACCAAATACACCAAGTTTTCCGAGACCGGGAACGAGCTCCATAGGAAAACTGGCGTCCCTGAATGACTGCTGTATTTTAGGCATAAATTCCTTGTCAACAAATTCTCTGACGCTCTGCCTGGTGAGACGTTCTTCTTCAGACAATAAATCATCGAGTATATAGAAGTCTGTTCCTTTAAATTGTTTCATAATAAAAATTTTTTTTAGCACATATGACGGTATAAGTCAAATTCCTGGGTTATAATATCTCAACAATACAAATAATGACCATGATTATTGCGACCATGCCTTTGAAGATTGTACCTTTTAGTCTTCCTATTGCAGACACCCATCCTTTATGTGCCGCATCAAGTGTCTGCCTGCTCTCCATTATTGATACGATGAAGGCACCCGTAAAAGTTCCCAATGCAGCACCGATTATCGCACCAATACCGAGCAACAGAGGAGCCAGTACAATAGATCCTGCGATGCCTCCTATTATAGATACGATCACAGCCTTCCGCGATACCCCTGCCTTTGAGGCATCTTTTATACCGAACAGTATCTCCCCCAATTCTGCTAATAGCGTAAGCACCGCTAATATAATAACCGTTATCCAGCCGATATAATGTGCCTTTGTTATAAGAACGAATAGGAATACAGCGATAAAGGATATGAGCGTACCAGGCATACCGAACACAATGGAGATCGTCGATACGATCATAATTGAGAAGAGCAGTATTGTTAAAAAGATATGAAAAGCTGTCATAATTTATCCTCTCTTAAAGAGTTCTATTCGGCTATAAGCTTACACTATTTTCTTTTCTATGTTGCCGAGCAGCTTGATAATCTGAGCGATTGTCTTTTTGATCACCTTTCTTTCGACAACCATATCGATCATACCGTGTTCAAGCAGAAACTCGGCCCTTTGAAAACCTTCGGGTAATTTTTGCCCGATTGTGTCGGATATAACCCTTGGTCCTGCAAATCCTATGAGAGCCTTTGGTTCGGCAATGATAATATCCGCTATGCTTGCAAAGCTTGCAGCAACCCCTCCTGTTGTCGGATCTGTAAGCAGGGTAATATAAAGGGTTTTACTGTTGTTCAACCTGCTTAAAGCTGCGTTTGTTTTAGCCATTTGTAAAAGTGAAAATATGCCTTCCTGCATCCTTGCTCCGCCAGAAGATGTTACGATGAGTAAATTTGATTGTTCTTCGGTTGCACGTTCTATCAACCTTGTGATTTTTTCTCCAACAACGCTGCCCATACTTCCGCCCATAAAATTAAAATCAAAAATACCTATGTTAACAAAAAGATCGTTTATTGTGCCGTATCCCGTGACAACTGCATCTTTTATTCCGGCTTGTTTCTGGGTTTCCTTTAATTTATCTCTGTATCTTGTTTTATCTTTGAAATCCAGAGGATCGATTGACTCGACATCATGCCATAACTCGTGAAAGCTCTTTTGATCTATGAGTATATCAATCCACTCCTGCGATGATAATCTGAAATGATAGTTGCATTTCGGACAAACTTTGAGATTTTTTTCAACCTCTTTTCTATAGATGATCTCGCCGCAGTTATTACACTTGATCCATAGACCGTCAAGGCTGTTTTTTGTTTTATTATCTGAACTAAATAGAGGCATTTATATCTTTATAAACTGATTAGGTTTTACAGTTTAAATGTACTGTAGGTTTTTTCGTTTTGCAAGTAATTTGCTAAGCATTTTATCAACTTTTTTTCCATCAAAGATCCTCTATCAAAATCAAAATAATACATGGGTAAGGTTAATGCCTGTCATAACGCGCTCTTTTGTTTAATAGCACACTTTAAGGTTATCGTGCAAAGTTAGTGTCCAAGCCTTGGCACCACATACTTTGAATAAATGTACGAGAGAACAAAACCGGTGACAAAAAGTATCAAAACGTATTTTGAAGACGATGCAAGAATGCCGAGCGTGAGCAACAAAAATACTATACCGGTGAACAGCGGGATGATGATCCCGCCCTTTATCCTGAATATCCGGGCTGTATCCTTTTCCCTATAACGCAGAGCAATAACAGAAAATGAGATGATGGCATACACGAGTGTTTCTATGGATGCAGCGACAAGTATAGGCACAAGGAATGCCTTTGGATGAAAAGCAATGGTAACCGAAAACGCGGCGATGATTGAGAATATAATCAACAGTGCGATCCATGGGGTAAAATATTTGGGATGGAGTTTACTCATAAATTTAGGAAAACTCCCTTCCCTTGCAAGGGCATAAATAAGCCTTGAGTTCCCCATGACCCCTGCGTTGAAGGAGGTCATTGTTGCGAGAAAGCTGATGCCGGCCATTATATAAAGCCCGATCTTTCCTGCAAGAGTTTGTCCAAAGATCAGATGCGGTATTGGAGAATGGACTACCTGACTGAGAGGTACAATGCCCATGGTAGCATAGGCGAATAATGCGAATGTCACCGTCAGTAGTCCTACGGATAGGGGCAGGGAGTACGAAAGTACTGATTTGCCCGAAGCCACCTCTTCCGCAAGCGGTGTTGTCCATTCAAAACCTGTATAAACGAATATAGCGGTTGCAACAGCAGTACCGAACCCGCCGATGCCGGCAGGTGCGAATGGAACAGAGGCTACACTAAAATGTGATGAAAATATCGCGTAAAGAGACAATCCTATAATGCCCGCAAACATCACGTACGTAAGTATGTCTTGTAATGCACCCGCTATCTCAACACCGAGTATGTTCATGATTATGGCAACGATAAGGAATATAAGTACCCACAGCCTTGCTGATAGGGCAGGGGACAGGGCATGGAGTACCGCTGAGAAGATGTATGTCTCGGCAGATGCTATAATAATGGAAAAGAACACATAGAAGATTGTTATCGTTAATGAGGGAGTATCTCCGAAAGCCTTTTTTGTATAAACCCTCACGCCTGCTGCAGTCGGGTACATACCTGCAAGCTCTGCAAAAGACAGCGCGACCAGACCCGTAACAATGCCGGCACATATAATAACGAATACGATTGCCCAGCCCCCGACCTGCGATGCTGCCTTTATCAGTGCGGGAAAATCGCTCGATGCAAGAGCAATGCCCGCACTTGCAGATACAAGGGTTCTCATGTGAAGCGCTTTTTTGAGCTGCGGCATGATTATTTCCAGACAATATCAACTATGGAATCAAGAACCATCTGATCCTTTTGTGAAGCAAACACCTTTAATGTGCCGTCGAGGTACAGTCGTGAAGGGTTTGCCTTGCCTGTAAAGATGTCATTTATGACATCCGCATTTGCCGATAAGGTTATGTCCGCATTCGGGGTGTCCTCAAGTTTTACATCAACCACGGTTCCCTTCTCTACCTTCAGTGTTGCAACTGCCTCTGGGTCTTTTGTCTTGACGACAAGGAGCTTCGACCATCCCTTCAGGATTTTCTTCAATGTCATATTTTCATTAACCTTTTTTACGAATGTATTGAGCGTGCTTATCAGTGTTTCCAATGTGACCATGATACCTCCTTACATCTCCTCGATTTCTATGTCCCGTTTTTTCAGTTCTTCTATGAAGTGTTCCGGCTGGATGCATGCCTCTGCGGGGATTACGCCGGTCTGCTTGATCATACCCTTTGCCATCATTTGTGCGCCGATAGAAGCAGGTATACCGGTAAGCCTGCTCATGCTGTCAATGGCGCCCCATGAGTATGTTTTGGGCTTGCCTGATTTTGTCCCGTGTACATCAACCCTCAAGCCCGATACAGGCAGGGGCTTGTCCTTGGAACCGAATATATTCGAAAGTACGGCAAGGTCTCCGCTCAGAAATTCGCTTACCGCATGAAGCTTCTTCTCTGTTGATACCGCATCCGTATCAACGAGGAACTTACCGAGCTTATTTATGTCCTTCGGGAGCAGTGTACCTTTTAAGGTAACATTGCAAACACCCTTGATATATCGTGGTATTGTAACGGGCTCCGGATGGCCCACATAATAGGCGTTCTGCACGCCTATTGGTTCCGGGAATTTTACATCTTCATTGCCCGACAGTGCGTTTACGTCGATCCACTGATGGTCCTCATAACTTGGAGCTGTACCCTGGATGACATGGAACACGTGCTTTGTAACAGCCAGCCCCTCTGAATCGGCAATAGAGCCGACCCAGTAGATATTGATCGATTCCACCGTATCGAGCTTGTCCGCCCCGTATCGTGCAAGCACATTTGTTATGCCCGGGGTCCAGCCCATGCCTATAAGCGCTGTGACATTGTTTGAACGCGCCATATCGCTGTACGAGAGTGCACGTTCGGTTGCATCGTGGTCATCGCATATATCGACATAGCCGACGCCGGATTCTATTGCCAGTGGTAATATGACCTTCTCATATTTGTAGAACGGACCTACGCAATTGACAACGACATTTGCTCCTTTCAGTATCCTCAGGACATTATCACGTTTGTTAACATCGCATTGTTCAACCGAAATATTGGGCAGACCTATTGATTTTGCCTTCTTCTCCGCAACATCCTTTCTGAGATCGACGATGATAACCCTGCTCTCAGGTGAGAACCGAGCAAGATCAGCAACAACCTCACTACCCATATCTCCAGCACCGCCGAGTACGACAAATTTCATACAGCCTCCTTTTGGGTGAGCGATATTCATTGTTGGAAGTATGCTATATTTATTAGCATTGATAAGGCAGAGAAAGCAATATAATTTTAAGGCACTTGCTCATATAGAGTGGGTAAGATCAATATTTCCTACCCTTTGACGGTCTTCCCTTTCTTATCTCCCTCCCTTAATGGGAGGGATTAAGGGAGAGTGAATTTTTCTGCCAATTACCCCCACCCTGCCCCTCCCCCCGTCAAGGGGGGAGGGGACAACTAAGATATAGCTCTATCAGGAGAATATTTGCCCACTCATGGTGAGAAAGAACTTACAATTTTAATTGGCGGGGAAAGTTTTAAACGGGTTCATCATATGAATATTCTTCCTTTCTAATAATGAAGCAGAGTTCCACAAGCTTGCCAGAGGATATCTACTGCGTATCATATAAAAATCTTCCCACTGTATCATATAAATGCTATACACAATATTATTAGGATAAGAACCCGAAGATTTCTCTATAAGGAGGGTTTATGAGAATAAGGCTTATACTATCGATAGGTTTAATCGCTTCTCTGATGCTCGCATGCTCCAGCAGCAGTACAACTCAATCATCACCCGTTGTAATCAGCAATTACCATGTGGCTACAAATTTCACGGTAACGGCAAACCCTTATGGCCCATCACCTACGCCCGCTCAGCTTAATTATGCGGTGTTTACAAGGTATCGTTACAACCCGGAGCCAGCCCAGATAAAAGCAATACTTGTACTCATGCCTGGATTTTTTGGCGGTGCGGGTGATTTTGATGAGATGGCAAGGACCATAGTCCAGATGGGAAAAGGCGACATTGAGGTATGGGCTGTTGACAGGAGGTCAGTTTTGCTTGACGACTTTACAGGCATGAAGGAGGCATGGAATAAACAAGATCCTTCCATTGCTTTAGGCTATTATTTCAGCGGGGCAACTATTAACGGCAAAACATACGCAGGTGCCCCACCTATAGCGTCCATATCATACATGTCTGAATGGGGGATTGACATGACACTGCGGGATTTGAATACAATTATCTCACTCGTTCCTCAACAGTATCGCAAAACAAATCTCTTCCTGGGCGGGCATTCTCTGGGCGCATTCATTGCACAGGATTATGCCGCGTATGATTTCGGAGATTATCCCACAACTACAGATGCAGGTTACAATAACATCGCAGGCGTTATCCTGCTTGACGGCGGAGGATCAAACCTTTTCGCCACCACTCCAACAGAGGGGGCATATCTTACAGGGAGCGGCATTCCATCAAGTTTCTTTGGAGTATCTTACAATTTGCCAAGTGTAAACGGCCTCGAGGCAGACCCTTCTTCTGTTATGGTCGTAAACCTGCTGGGCCAGCTAATCGGTCCTGTGTTTTTAAACATGTTTACCTTTGTTCAGATAGAAGGCATGTACGCCCTGCTTGAGCCAAACCAATTATCACCCATGCTCCAGTATTCTGATTTCCAGCTTATTGCTCTTGGTTTACTCGGTAATATGCAGTTCAAGGCAACAAACCAGGCAATGCTCGGGTTTGCAATGGACAGGAATTTCAGCCCTATCAGCATCATGACGGCGACCCTTGGGAGCGCAAACGGCCCGCTTACAACAACAACCACAAACCCTTTCTTTCCGGGAATACCCATATCTCAGCCCACGGATAAAGGTACCATGACCTACACATGGAACAGTCAGAATCATATAACGAGTATTACGGATCTTGCTGCTGTACTTTCAAATACCTACACAACCATGTCAGAGCGGTATTTTCCTACCAGGCTGCTGCTGGACTCGCTTGCGCTGGCTGATTACGGGCCAACACAAATGACAAATTGGAGGTATCAGCAGGGTATGCATGTACTCTATACGCCGGAGATGGATGCTCCTGTGCTTGCATTCGGTGGAGGTGCAGGTGTTGAACAGACTACAACAGATTTTAATCAATACATGGGGCTTCTTCCGCCTGCGCGCGGTTGTAATGGCCAGCCGAGGGCTGCATGCGGTTTCGATATACATATCATGCCCAATTATACACACCTTGATGTACTGCTTTCTGACCCGACATTAACCAGTGATAATGTCGATGCGATGATATATAACTGGATCATGAGTCATACAGCCGGCAACCTTCCTGTACCATCATTACCCTGAAGAAACACGATGGGGTGAAAATATTTATGCATGTTGGACAGGGGCTGAGTCATATATCTGCGCCAGCCCCTGTTTCATGGTAATCCCGGTTTTCAAGCCGAGTATGTTTCGTGCCTTTGAAGTATCGTAGGTGTGATGCCGTTCAAAGAATTTAACTTTATTGGTAAAAGGTTTTTTACCCTTTAAAGAAAATGGCCTGTCAGCAATTCTTGCGATCGGCATAATAAGCCATAGAGGTATGCTGATTATCATACCTCTGTGCGTAAATGTCTTTATGAGCTTATACAGTTCTATCATCTCTATGGTTTCATCGGATGAAACATTGAATATGTTGTTATAAGCACGATCATTGTTTATGATGGAGATCAAAAAATCGGTAAGATCGTCAATATGAATCAACTGCCATTTGACAAGGCCCTTTCCTACAAGCGGCAATATGCCTATTTGTGACAATTTTAATAGCTTAGATAGGACATGAGGTTCATCGCGGCCATACACTGCCGATGGTCTTATAATAGCTGCATTCAACCCGTTCTTTATATAGTTCTTTACTACTTTTTCCGATTCTATTTTTGAAACACCATAATCGTTGTAAGCGGCATAAGGTAGTTCCTCATTCAATGGATATGGTCCATCATTGCCGCTGATTACAGCGATAGAACTGAGATAGATCATTCTTTTTATATGCATCTCTTTTGCAACGCTGCATACTTCCTCTGTCCCTCGGACGTTTATGTCCATCATTTCCTTTTTGCCGCCATTCACGACAGCAGCACAATGGTATAGAAGGTCACACGATTGAAAGGTTTCTTTTAGTAAATCTTTGTTGTGGATATCGCCATAGACCTTTTTAATGGTTTTCGGGAGCGAAAGAGCCTTTTCGGGTGAATGTATAAGTCCGGAAACATCATGTCCCTGTTTAAAAAGTTTTACAGCGAGTGATTTTCCTATGAATCCTGTTATGCCTGTAATGGCAATCTTCATACGACAGTTTGTTTTTTTAGATCTGATCCTGGCAGGGCATATAAATTTACTTTACCGTTATAAACTGTGCAAGGACCGTTTTAAGATGTTCGGTATCAAGGGGTATGTCTTTTAATTCCGACCTGTTGACAATATGTCCGAATGTGGTTTCAAGAAAGATCTTGAAATTATGTATCGTCTTTCTGAGTTCTATAAATTTGAACCTGTTTAACAGGTCTTCCTCTTTATAGATGCCGATACTGTCAAAAAATTTCTCAAACTCTTCATGATCACTGTATCGTACGAGCGAAAAACTTATATCCTGGAAATAATATATGTACTCCTTTATCATAGTAAACAACATCTGGATGGTATAGTTGTGTTTTACGCCGCTGTCTGTAGTGTTTTGTTCAAAGAACTCAAGTACGTTTTTGAACAGCCATATATCCTCTCTCAATCGTAACGACTGCTCTATCTTTGATACGAAATCAGGGAATATATCCGTACCTTTTATCGATAGGTCAAACTTGTGGGCAACCAGGATAATGGATTGTTGAATAAAATTTGCAAGGATGCCTTTGGCGGAATCTATTGCAGCCCGTAGTTTTAAAAGATTTCCTATCTCTATTGCGTCTTTCAGTATCTGTCCAAAAACCTTTCTGATCTCTATGCTGAGTTGAAAAGACAGGGAATCTATCGTTGCGATTATACTCTCATCGTATCGGTTGTTTTCTTTTTTCTTGAGGAACTCGTCGTCGAGGAATTTTGTTATCATCTTTGCTTCGGAGTTTATAAGTGTAAATAAAAGGAGTGAAGCCCTCAGCTCTTCGATGTCTTCGGATTCATTGTTTATATGCCTCAGATATCGAATAAGTTTGAACAGAGATAAAAACACAATGGATATTTTTACCCTCAAATTCTCGTTTGTTATGCCGTTTACTATAATTCTTATGTTCCGGTCGTGGATCTTATCATATCTCTCGAGGAATGGCTCCGATTTGAGAGGATTAAAATACTTGTTGAGAGATATCTCTCTGCTTGTAAGCTGACCGAGATTGCTATACATGGTGTAAGAAACCTTTTTGGTGTTGGCAACCGTTTCGTAAAGCGCACCGAGGTTCAGAAAAGTTATGTAGAGCAGATAAAGACTGTCTCGTGGAGACGATTGGTTAAGATATAATTCGATAATCCTGTCCCTTGCATAATCGGCTAAAAGCCGGTTCTCTACATAAGCCTGAAAATAAAACGCATTGGCAGAATGATCAACGAGCAAAAGCCTTATGATGGAAACTATGCGTTTTGCGGATCCGGATAGTATTTTGATTTCGTTATAAAAGTTTTTGGATATGATCTGTTCTTTATTCGATAGGGCAAGATTATCTATGTTGAAAAAACGCTCGGTTGCTTTTAGAAGCATTTCAAGCTCGTCAAGCAGTCTGTCTTTACCTTCTATTGCAAGCGTTTCAAGCCATTTATCCCGTTCTATGGATATGGCTTTTTTCATCGTGTAATCTTTTTTAGTATCCATAGTGTTCATCTTTTAACGACCTGCCCAATAATGATTTGATGGACTCTTTTGCGTCTTTACCCCTGTGCAGGATCTCGTATATTTCCGCCGATACCGGCATATCAATATTCAGTTTCTCGGAAATCATTTTGACGGATACCGATGTCTGTACGCCTTCTGCTACCATGATCATGCTGTCCAATATGTCCTTTATACGTTCGCCTCTCCCGATTTTGAATCCAACAGTCCTGTTCCTGCTTTGTTCGTCCGTTGCCGTGAGAACAAGATCCCCGAGTCCGGATAACCCGGAAAATGTTTCCTTCTTCGCGCCCATTTTTATACCGAGTCGTATTATCTCGGCAAGTCCTCTTGTTATAATGGCTGCCCTTGCACTCTTGCCTATATTTGCTCCATCGCATATACCCGCAGCTATGGCTATCACATTTTTAAGGCTTCCTCCAAGCTCAACGCCTGTCACATCATCCGCAGCATAGAGCCTTAGCGTCTTGGTATTTAGGGTATTCTGGAGTTCTCTGGCTGTCTGTATGTTGTCCGAAGCTATAGTGACTGCCGTCGGCATACCTGCTATAACCTCTTTTGCAAAGCTTGGCCCCGAAAGAGCGGCACAAATGATGTCTTTGCCCAATACATCCTTTATAACCTCTGTCGGCCGCATGAGTGTCGAGGTTTCGATACCTTTAATCGCACTCACGACAACGGCATCTTTTTCTCTATATGAACCCACATGCTTTATTATGTCGCGCATGTATTGAGAAGGCACCACGATTATGAGAAGTTTTTGTTTTTGGATTGCCTCTTGGATATCGACGAACGCCCTAATCCTTTCGGATAGGACAATGCCTGGCATAAAATAGGTATTTATGTGCCTGGTATTTATGTCGTCACAAAGCTCTTTTTCTCTGGCCCATAAAGAGACAGTGTAATCATTTACCGCCAGTATATGCGATAGGGCTGTTCCCCAGCTTCCGGCACCGATAACAGCGATCTTCTTCTCCACGTATAACTCCTTCATTTTATAGCAGCGAGGAAAAATTTCTTTTTTATTATCTACGACTTTAAAAAATTTGCAAGCAATAAATTTAAGTGTATCAAAAATACATTTGCAAAACTTCTCCATCAAAACCCAAATATTCAAAACAAACAATGAAAGAACAAAACCTGGTTTAATTTTGTTTCTTTGGATTTGTTGAGGGTTTCGATATTAGAATTTATTAGTATTTAAGGAAATTGTGAATCGCACGACCTATGCTTTTACAGCCGTATATTTCTCATCGAGCGATTTGCGATTAAATCGGGCTGATCGTAAAGAAGAAATGCATGTTTTATAAATGCTGAATTGCACCGACTATATCCATATCTTTCACCTTCTCCTGGTGTCCGTCGGAAAGTCGCTTCAGTGTAACATATCCTTCTTTTAATTCATCCTTACCTATGATGGCGACTGCAAAAGATTTTATTCTGTCTGCACGCCGCATCATACTCTTGATAGTTTTTTCGCCGTATCCTATTTCACACGTTTTTTCCGCCTGTCTCAACAGCAGTGCAATATCAAGCGCCTTTTGCTTGGCTTCTTCTGTTAAGGGAATAATAAAAACATCGAGCCCATTTATAGATGGTGTGTCTATCAATCCTGCAATACGCTCGACACCCATTGCAAAACCAATTGCAGGCGTGTGTGTGCCCCCGAACAATTCGACAAGATAGTCATACCTCCCGCCTGCGAGTACTGCATTCTGTGCCCCGGCATCTTCAGCGGTAAATTCGAATACGGTTCTTGAATAGTAATCAAGTCCTCTTACGAGTCTCGGATCGATGAGATAGAATAATTTCAATCCATCAAGACCTGCTTTAACTGTATTGAAATGTGCCGAGCAATTGCTGCATAGATAATCTGTTGTTTTTGGTGCATCTGCTGTGGCTGCAATGCAACCGTGTTTTTTACAGTCCAGAATTCGCAGAGGGTTTGTATCGATTCTCCTTTTACAATCATCGCACAGTTTATCTTTTATGGTGTTGAGGTATGATTTTAATGCCTGTGTGTATCCGGGTCTGCAATCCGGACATCCTATTGAATTGATTCTTATGGTTATACCCTTTACAGAAAGGGCTTCGATTATCATATCTGCAAGTTTTATAATTTCGATATCTATAAAGGGATCGGCTATGCCCAGGCTCTCACACCCTGTCTGATAGAACTGTC
This sequence comes from uncultured Pseudomonadota bacterium, assembly GCA_964547905.1. Classification (GTDB taxonomy): domain Bacteria; phylum JAMCPX01; class JAMCPX01; order JAMCPX01; family JAMCPX01; genus JAJYLM01. The sequence continues at coordinate 64,604 of CAZJPN010000040.1, forward strand.
TGAACCTCCCCTTTTGCGGTCTCTCATGCCGGAACATCGGTCCTGTATAAAACCATTTCTGTATGGGATCCTGCTTGTCTATACTGTGTTCAAGGTATGCCCTGACGGCGGATGCTGTACCCTCGGGTCTCAGAGAGAGGGAATCACCGCCGGTGTCTTGAAAGGTATACATCTCTTTCTCTATTATATCTGTTCCTGTGCCGATGCTTCTCACGAACAGGTCTGTTTTTTCAAGCAGCGGGGTGCGGATCTCTTTGAAATTATAAAGGTTGAAATACTTTTTTGCGATATCTTCTATGTGTTGTAATTTATAGCTTTCGGGATAAAATATATCATTAAAACCACGGATAGATTGAAACTTGCTGTCCATGCGGTTCTCTAAAATCAGCTTTTTGATTTTTTATATTTCAAGAGCCTGTAGTTTATGCTGTCCACGAGAGCGATCCAGCTTGCCTCGATGATATTCTGTGATACGCCAACAGTACCCCATCTGTTTGTCCCATCGCCTGATTCTATGAGAACCCGTACCGATGCCCCGGTCCCTTCACCGGAAGAAATTACCCTGACTTTGAAATCCAACAATTTTACATTTCTTAGTTCGGGATAAAACTTCTCCAATGCTTTTCTAAGGGCGTTATCCAGAGCATTGACAGGCCCATTGCCCATTGCAGCCGTGTGCTCAAGCTTCCCGTCAACCTCGAGCATAATGGTTGCCTCTGCTATAGGCGGTTCATCCTCTTTTCTCTTTTCGTCTATTACCCTGAAGCCCACAAGCCTGAAGAATTTCCTGTGTCTGTTCATAGACTTATTTATGAGCAGTTCAAGGGACGCTTCTGCAGCCTCATACTGATACCCTTTATTCTCAAGCTCCTTAATAGTTCTCACAATACGTGATGCATCCACAGCATTATAAAGACTTATACCAAGCTCTTTAGACTTCATGAGAATATTGGCTTTGCCGGACAAATCGGACACAAGTATGCGTCTGCTGTTCCCTACGAGTGCAGGGTTTATATGTTCATATGTTTTTGTATTTTTTACAATGGCATCCACATGAACGCCGGCCTTGTGGGCAAAGGCGCTGTCTCCAACGTACGGCAGGTATTGATTCGGCGGCAGATTGGCCAATTCATCAACAAGCCTTGAAATCTCCTTCAGCCGTTTGAGGTTTTCACCCAGCACATTATAACCCATCTTTAATTGCAGCGGTGGAATGATGGAACACAGGTTTGCATTGCCGCACCGTTCTCCATAACCGTTGATTGTACCCTGGAGATGACGAACGCCATGTTTTACCGCAATCAGCGTGCTTGCAACCGCTGTTTCAGAATCATTGTGCAGATGTATGCCAAGCTTATCAGGGTTTATGAGCACTTTGACATCTTCAATGATGTTTTCTATGTCCCACGGCATTGTGCCGCCGTTTGTGTCGGCAAGCACTATACGATCCGCGCCGCCCTGCTCGGCCGCGAGAATGGTCTTCAGAGCGTATTCTTTGTTGTTTTTGTAACCGTCAAAGAAATGCTCTGCGTCATAGATAACGCCGCTCATGTACCTTTTTAAAAATTTTACAGAATCGAATATAAGCTCAAGATTTTCATCGAGTGATATACGCAGTGCATCTCTCACATGGAGGTCCCAGCTTTTGCCGAATATCGTGGCATAGTCTACACCCGATTCTACGATTGCCCTCAGGTTGGTATCATTTGCAGCGGTTACGCCTTTTTTTCGCGTGCTTCCAAACGCAGTAAGATGTGTTTCCTTCAGTTTTATTGCGGAAGCCTTTTTAAAAAACTCGATATCCCTTGGATTCGAACCGGGCCATCCGCCTTCTACATAGGCAAAGCCTATATCCTCAAGGGCGTTGAGGATTCTCAACTTATCTTCCACGGAAAAATTTACGCGTTCAGACTGAGAGCCGTCCCTTAAAACAGTATCATAAACCTCTATTTTTTTAGAAGTCATGGAATGGTTCAGGGATTTGCTCACTTTGCCTTGTCAAGTCCGAATGCTTCGTGAAGCACCCTTACAGCAAGTTCTGTATACTTTGCCTCTATGACACATGATATCTTTATTTCCGAGGTACTGATCATCTGTATGTTTATGTTCTCTTTTGCAAGTGCAGAAAACATTTGTTGTGCAACGCCTGCATGGCTTCTCATGCCTGCACCTATGATGGAAATCTTTGCTATGCTCTGATCCGATACCACATTTTTGGCATTGATATCCTTTGCAATATCTTTTATTATCTCCATTGCACGTTTGAAATCGCTCTTTGCTACGGTGAATGTAAGATCCGTATTGCCTTCTGTGCTGATGTTTTGAACGATCATGTCCACGTTTATATTCGCATCTGTCAACGGCTTAAAGAGCTTTGATGCAATACCCGGTTTGTCGGGTATTTGTACAAGTGTTATTTTTGCCTCATTTTTGTCATACGCTATACCGGAAACTACTGCTTCTTCCATATCTTTATCCTCCGTTACCAATGTTCCTCCACTGTCTGTGAAGGTAGATTTTACCATTACTGGAACCTTATACTTCATTGCAAACTCTACAGACCTTGTTTGCAAAACCTTTGCTCCAAGGCTTGCCATTTCAAGCATTTCTTCAAAGGAAATCTTATCAAGCCTTCTCGCCTCTGGTACAATGTTCGGATCCGTGGTGTATACGCCGTCAACATCTGTGTATATCTCGCACACATCCGCTTTGAGGGCTGCAGCAAGGGCAACCGCAGTTGTATCCGATCCTCCCCTGCCAAGGGTTGTGATATTGCCTTTATCATCAATACCCTGAAAACCCGCAACCACCACAACGTAGCCATCCTTGAGCGCCTTTCTTATCTTTGTATCTTCTATTTTCAGGATGCGGCTTTTCGAATAAGCAGAATCCGTTACTATAGGTACCTGAAAACCGAGAAAGGATTTTGCCTTATGCCCCATTGCATTGAGTGCTATGGATAAAAGGCCAATCGTAACCTGCTCGCCTGTTGATACAACCACGTCATACTCTCTAAGGTCCGGTATCTCTGCTGTTTTATTGGTGTAGTCAACAAGTTTGTTTGTTTCGCCAGACATTGCAGATACAACAACGATGAGGTCATCTCCCTTGTCCTTTGCCTTTGCCACTTTTCTTGCTACGTTTTTGATCTTATCTATATCTCCCACTGATGTTCCGCCGAATTTTTTAACCACTAAAGCCATATTTTTTTACCTCTCTTGAAATTTTTGCTGTTTCCTATTTCACCCAAAATTTCTTTTTTGCCTTTTAATGCTATCAATCTACCATCCTTTTTAATACTGAAAATTAAAAACAAATCAAGATAATTTGCAAGAGATTTAAACTTTTCTGGCCATTCTATCAAAAGGAATCCTTTGTCCGAATCTAAATCATAGATACCGATTCTGGTTAATTCGTCATCTGAATTTATTCTGTAGAGATCCGCGTGAAATATCGGTACCGTGCCTTTGTATTCATTTATAAGGGTAAATGTAGGGCTTGTCACAGCATCTCTCTCTATATTATATGCCGTAGCAAATCCTTTTACGAACGTCGTTTTACCCGCCCCGAGTTCACCGGTCAGCCCGATTGTTGTCCCGGGCCGCAGCACCTGTGCCAGACGCTTTGAAAACCCCATCATTTCAGCCGGAGTCTTTATAAACAGCCTGAGATGCTTGAACGGTTTTCCCCTCTTCTGCGCTTTAGACATATTCGTTTTAATATTTCGGTACTGCCTTGAACTTCAGTTTTTTGTTCTCATACTCAACTTTAAATTCTACATCTTTGCATTTATACTGTGAAAGCAGTTCATTCCGTTTCGATTCAAGTGTTTCCTTTATACTCTCATACGAATTTATATTTGCAGATGGATTAAGGGATGCAGCAAGCCTGACATAATCATTGTATACCTGCTGATACCTATTTGATTCCATTTGGGTAGACGCAGACATCGGTTCTACTGGTTTTTTTGTAAGTGCGGATTCCAACAGTCTAAGGCGTTTATCCCAGAAAGTTTTGAGAGATATGAATCGTGATATTGTATTCTCGTAGGTGAATTTCTGGCTTACTTTTACAAAATGCACCTTGCTGAGTTTTAAAATAAGCCTCTCCACGTCTTCGCGTTTTCGCACAGGTTCTAATTTTATATCCTTTGTGAAGTATCTGTCATAATCGAACTTAAGGTCCCTTATACGTGCCTCAAGTATGCTGAGCTGGGCATCTATGTTCGTTTCTTCTATATTGTTCATATTGAATGCCATTTTAAATGCTTAACCCGAAAAATGCAATAAGATATAAAGGTGAGGTAACCTCGCCATTACAAGTTCTCTCGGGGTATCCCGCCTTTGGCGGGATCGTGTGACCCACTATCTTACATTGTAAGAATAAACCTTAAAAAATATTACACCCGAACAAAATCTTCTTGACTTACTTATTGTATCTGGTATTAACGCAAATATCTGATAATGTAAAGGAGGGTATATGACTAAGGCGGATTTGGTAAAGAAACTGGCAGACGATGCCGAGGTTTCAAAAGCAAAGGCAGAGTTAGTTCTGAACGGTTTTATAAAACATGTTACGGTATTATTGAAAAAAGGCGATAAGTTGACCTTGCCTGGTTTTGGCACTTTTGTTGTTACAAAAAGAGCTGCAAGGGAAGGTATAAATCCTCAAACCAAGGCTAAAATTAAAATACCGGCAAGGAGAGTGCCAAAGTTTAAAGCCGGTATCTCCTTAAAAAAAGCAGTGGCAAAATAATTGTATATTTTTGTGATGGGGCTATGCCCCATCACAGTACTTTAATTTCCTCATATATAAATAAGGGGGAATTTTGTCTTCGTTGAAAGTAGAGGGATATACCCATGAAGAACAATTAGCAAAATGGGCAATAAAAGCCCGTTATTTCTCCTATCCCGTAGCTGTACTTCTTGTATTGCTTTTCTTCAGAAATCATACCGCCATTTATAAGTATTTTTTACTCGCTTCGGTTATTGCCCTTGTTATCGATGTTTTGTGCGATTACTTTTATGAAGTTATTAAACTCAAGTATGCTATCGGGATATTCTTGGCTATACTCGATACTGCGATTACATCTTTTGCCGTTTTTTTGACAGGAGGTTTCCATAGTCCTTTTTTTATTCTTTTCTTATTGCAGATAATCGGTGTTGGTTTATTGGGCAATGCCGTACTTACCATTATCTTTTTTCTTATAGATACGGTTTTTTATGCTCTGGCATCATACTCAAACCTGTTGTTGCGTCAGGGCAGTTTTGTATTTGTAAACCATGATTTTACCCATATTATAACTCGGGTAAGATTGGAAAGGATTGATTCTGTTCTTATCAATTTAGCCGTTTTTGTCTTGATTGTTATAATACTCGCTGTTGTAAACAAAAAGTTGAGTGCTGCCTCAAAACAGATGTTCTCCGACAGGAAAAAATTAAACTTCTTATTGACTGTTATGGAAAGATTCAGAAAACTTGAGCCGCTTCGCAGTTTTTTAGATAAAACTACAACTATGATAAGTGATATGTTAGGGTATCGGTATAATGCCATCGTATTATTAAACAACGACAAAACAGAACTGTATATGAATGCTCATAATCCGAAGATTGGTGAAGAAAAAAGAATAATAGAACAGGCAAACGATTTGTATGGCTATGAGTTAAAGGACATGAGTTTAGCCATGTCAAATGATGCTAATATCGTTGTAAGGGCTGTAAAAGAATTAACTACACTCGTGACGCATGATGCGTGGGATATCCTTATAGGTGTTACTCCGTCGGTAACGAAAGAAATAGCAGAGCATGTACAACAATTAACAGGAAACAAAACATACATTGTTACACCCATTATTGTGTTTGGTGATGTGATTGGTGTTCTGGAGGCAGAGTCCAAGTCAATCCATGTGGATACGGATACTATAGAATTACTTGAAAGGTTTGCCTCACAAATAGGGGTAAGCATTATAAACAATCGCCTTTATACGGAAACACTGAATCAGAAGAAAGAGATAGAGGATCATTATCATGAAATGAACTCTGTACTTGGTGAACTTCAACAGTCCTATTCAAGGCTTGAAGATTTTGCAAAAGAGCTTGAACGCTCAAAAAATAAATTGGAAGAGATGAAGGGTGTTCTCTATCATGCGGACAAACTTGCCAATATGGGACAGGTTATAGCGAGTATCACGCATCAATTCAGCAGTCCTATTTCAGTAATATCGGGGCAGATAGAATTGCTTATCAAAGAATTGAACGATAAGGGTATCGATATCAACAAGGATAGAATCGAAAAAATTAAATTAAGCATCAATAAGCTCGATGAGTCCGTGAGAAAACTCATGGTGTCTGTAAGGCTGACGAAACCGGAGTTCAGGAATATCAATATCAATGATATTGTTAATTTAGTTGCATCGTTGTGGGAGTACGAGTTAAAAATAATTGGTATCGAACTTGTCAAAAAACTCGATGAAAATTTGCCGGAGATTCATGGTATTCCGGACGCTATAGAACAGTTGCTTGTCAATCTGATTTCCAATGCAAGGGACGCAATGGGAAATACAAAAGGTAGTATTCTTATCTCCACAAGAATTTTTGACAAAGACAATATAGAACTCGAAATAACGGACCAAGGTGTTGGTATTCCCGATGAGTATCTATCAAAAATATTCACGCCGTTTTTTACAACCAAGCCTGCAGGTAAGGGAACAGGTCTTGGCATGATTATCGTTATGAATGCTGTTGAAGAGCATGGCGGCCGCATTATGGTAAAAAGTGAGTTGAATAAAGGCACAACATTTACTATAATCTTACCTATAAGGCATAGACATAATGATGGATATACAAAAAACTGATATAAAGGATGTCCATATACTTATTGTCGATGACGAGAATTCTATAAGAGAACTCCTGCAAGAATATCTATCGCTTGAGGGATATAAAGTGGATGCTGCCAAAGATGGCAACGATGCTTATGAATATTTAAGGAAATCTTACTATGATATCGTTCTTACGGATCTCGAGATGCCAGGGATGAACGGCATAGAACTGCTTAAAAAGGCAAACACACAGGGGCTTAACCACAAGTTTATTATACTGACCGGTTTTGGTACTGTAGAAACAGCTATTATGGCTTTGAAGCTCGGGGCTGTTGATTATATTTTAAAGCCATTCAAGCTTGAGGAACTCGGATTAATCGTCAAAAAAGCCATTCAAAGGCGTAGGCTTGAGGAAGAGAATATACAATTGAAAGAAGCGTTGTCTCTTTATCAGATTAGCGAAGCAATGGTTTTGAATAACAATGTAAGAACGGTGATAGAATTGATACTTGAAAAAGCCATGAATGAGCTCGATGCCGATATAGTTCTTATTTCTTTGAAAGAGACTATCTCATCGCCCAGGATAACGAGATTATTGAAATCCTCAGTGGATATTACCGCCGACGAGCTTGAGGCAATCCTTGATAAAGAAAAGGTTTTTAAACTTTTGCAAATGGAACGGTACATACTGCTGAGTGGAGATCAGATAAAGGGCGTAAAAAAAGACAATAGCTTCAGCATAGATATTAAATCATACCTGTCTGTCGCAATAGGTCTTCTGAGCAGATTTTATGGCGCGTTCTGTGCAATCAGGATTAAAAAGGATATGCCTTTTACTGATGCACACAGAAAGCTTTCGACTATTTTCGCAGAAAGAATAACATCCCTGCTTGAGGTGAAACGATCGGATGAGGGACTGCAGCTCGCAATCATAGAATCCATAGAATCGCTTGTAAAAGCCCTTGAGGCAAAAGAACCCTATACAAAGGGCCATTCGGAAAGGGTTTCTATGTATGCGCATTTACTTGCGGGGAAGATGAATCTTGATACAAAGACAATTTTAAACATAACACAGGCAGGCAGGCTTCATGACATAGGAAAGATAGCCATACGTTATGATTCACTCACAAAAAAGGAAAATCTTACAAGAGAAGAGTATGAACAATTTAAATTGCACCCCGTTGTAGGCGCAAACATACTAAAACCTATGTCTTTTCTCTCGGACATCATACCTCTTATCTTATATCATCACGAAAGATATGACGGTAAAGGCTATCCTCATGGAATTGCAGGGGAAAACATACCGTTTGGTGCAAGAATACTGGCTATATGTGATAGTTTTGATGTTATGACATCCGAAAGACCGTATAGGACTGCTCTTGCAAAAGAGCAGGTGATCCATGAGCTTAAGCAGAACAGTGGATCTCAGTTTGATCCATCGCTCGTTGGTAATATGCTTATTCTTTTGGAGGAAGGCCAAATACCAATAAAAGACGAATTGGAAAGATAGCGCGATGTCAGCGGGTATTATAATGCCGGAAAACCTCTTTATAGGGGAGTACACTGATAAAGACAATAGAACAGGGGTAAGTGTTCTATATTTTAAAGGAGGTGCAGTTGCCGGTATCTATAAGTATGGTGGCGCAACGAGTACCAGACAGATAGATTCTCTCGAAGCATCACACACCGTATCGAGGATAGATGCTATTACACTGGCAGGCGGCAGTGCATTTGGTCTGGATGCATGTTGCGGTGTTATGAGATGGCTTAAAGAACAGGACAGGGGGACGGATGTACGAGGCATAAGAATTCCTATTGTTCCGGGTGCTGTTATTTTCGATCTAAGATTTTCAACCGGGATAACGCCCGATTGCAATATGGGATATTTAGCATGTGATACCTTATCAAAGGATGTTCACGAAGGTTCTTATGGCGCTGGTACAGGTGCAACTGTTGGGAAAATCAATGGGATGGATAATGCGATGAAAGCCGGCATAGGGACCGCGTATGTTAAATTACCGAGTGGTACTATTGTGTGGGTTTACGTCGTATTAAACGCTTTTGGTGATATCGTGGATAGAGAAAGAAGGATCATAGCAGGAGCACGAAAAGAAAAGACCTCCAAAGAATTTTTGGATACTTCAAATTTTATAATGGGTAATATCATAGATCAAACCACAACCAATGTATCCGAGAACACCACTCTCTGTGTTGTCGTTACTGATGCATATTTTGATAAGTCCGCACTTAGTGCAATAGCAAAGATGGCTTCAGCCGGCGTTGCAAGATCGTTGTCTCCTGCCGGTGCAAGTTTTGACGGCGATGTGACCTTTGCGGTATCAACCGGCAATAAAAATGAATTTATAGATGTGGTTGGGGATGTATCCTCGCATCTCTTAGAGGATGCCATAAAAAGTGCTGTAATACACGGAGATGGCTTTGGTATAATTCCATCCTACAGGGATATAAGAGCGGGGAAAACACTTTGAAGAAATTCAATCCGTTCAAATCGTTTAAATGGTGTATAAGGGTAATTCAGGACTGACTATGTTGAAGGATAGAATAGACGCTTTAAGGTTGCTTTTAAAAGACGGTAACGAACAGGTTAGGCAGGCAGCCTCCCATGCTGTTGAGAAACTAAGTGTAAGAAACGAAATCAACAAATTTGAAGATGCATTATCGAGCGATGATGTCATTGTTCGTTCTCGTGCGGTGTTCGGTCTCTCGAATGTTGATGACAGTAAGGCACTTGAGTACCTTGCAATGGCTGCTACTGATAAGGACGCCGGTATAAGAGCAAACGCCATTCGCATAATCGGTGAAAAAAAGGGTATAAAATATATCGACATTATTGAAAAACGCATATCTGACCCGGATCCTACGGTAAAGGTAGAGGCGATAAAGGCTATAGGCGGTATGGGGAATGTTTCTTATCTTGCGCACCTTTTGCAGCTCCTCAAGGATCCAAATATAGCTATTGTAACAGCGGCAATCACTGCGATAGGCAGATTAAAAGATTCAAGGGCGGAGAAACCTCTCATGATTCTTTTATCACATCCTGCTGTCGAAGTCCGCAGTGCCTCTGCAGCAGCCCTTGCCGAGCTTGAATAGAAATCAACACTTTTTTGGTTCACACCTTAACAAGCAGCTTGTAGTAAAACATGCCTACGTATTCGTGCAATGCCCTGTACGTGTTTATTAATGCCTCCATGTCAGGCATATAATCCATAAAATTATAGCAAGTCCTGTTGGTCTTATAATCTGTGGGTGCAGGCAATACATTGGTTAAGCCGGCATGCTTGAATGCAAAAACAGCCCTTTTCATGTGATAGGCCGAGGTAATAAGTATAATCTTTTTGCACATGAGCTTTTCACATACATTTTTTACGTCAATGGCATTTTCATAGGTGTTTCTGCTTTTTGTATCCGTATGTATATCCTTATCAGGTACACCCATTTGAAACAAATAGCGTTTCATAACAGGAGCCTCGGGCTTCTGACATTTAAACCCTTTGCCGCTGCTTACTATTATTGGAAGCGGTTGTATCTTGTATAATCTAAAGGCATAAACGAGTCTGTGAAGTGCATCTCCGGTCGGCGAGCCTTCTCCTTCAAGATCAGGGGCATTGCTGTGTATCCCCCCTCCAAGCACAACATAAACATCATTGGCAGTTATAGCCTTTATATCAAGTTGCGGATAGGTGTTTTCAAGTGGTAGTATAAGCCTGTCTGCAATGGGTTCAAGACATGCTGCATAAATAAGGCCTGAAAATATTAACATCAATATGCCTATGCCAATATGTTTTTTCCTGATAAGTATTATTGCCCATATAATGAGGATTGTGATGAACAAGCCCGGTGGCAAAAACCATGCAGTGAACAGCTTTGATATTATAAACATATAACCTCCTTTTAAGGTCTATTTTGGGCTTTCATTTTAATATAAAACAACGGTAACACGATCGCATAAACAATAGCAACAACAAGAAGCCATAGAGCCATCCCGGGCCTTTTTAATATGCCGCGATGTTTTTTGGCTTTATAAAAAATGGATACCTCGTAGTCCGTAAAACGGAAGATACGTAAAAGCCAAAATTTTATGTTTGAGGTTAATGCAGTCGCAACTCTCAGTGTAGCATCCGATAGCCTTGATGACAGTTGTATGGGTATATATTTCATAACAACGCTGTTTGTCCAGTAAAGGTATGCATGTGTAATTTTAGTTACCCTGTTTATATCCGAAGGTTCAAATGCCGTATTTATCAAAGGCAGTAGCAGTCCTGTGGCATGTGCAGAAGCAATGTAAGGAAGGATTTTTTCGGGCATAAGATTGTGGTAAGATACCATATACCGCAGATCTACGATGTCCCTTAATCTGAATGAAAAATTGTGGTGAATTGCAATGTGATAAAGTCCATAGATGAATGCTCTGTAGGGATCGAGTAGAAGAAATGATGTGTTATCCCAGTTTACGGTGTGTGTATCTTCAAATGGATTGAGGTTTGCAAACTCTATAAATCTGTCATCAAACAATCGTGTGTGAGCCTCGAGGGAGAGGATATTGTCGTCCGACTGGTAAGGCATTATATGGGATTTGATACTGTAAAGCCAATTTTGATTCGTATCCTTGAACAATGGATGCATGTTGTTGTGTTCCATAAGTTCTTTGATCCTATCGGTGTGCTGCTGATGAACAAGTATGTCTATATCAGCCATGGGTCTTAGCCCTATTTCGTTATAAACAGTTATAGCCAATCCTGCACCCTTGAGCAGTATTATCTGTATGCCTTCTTCTTCCGCCTGCCTCTTTAACAGCTTAAGCTGCTTGAGTAATAAAACATTGCGTGCGGTGTTTTTCATATAGCTGTCTTTCAGCCGGGGCAGTATTTCATTATACTCGGGCATGTTGAATGGTTTGAGATGGTAATAAAAAAGCGGGGAAAGAAACTCTCTTGCTGCAAGCCTGGATATCTTTTCCGGCGCTATTTTTTCGAATTTTTGTTTGAGAAACTTTATGCGTTCCGGAGATTTAACCGGGGAGCATAAGTCAAACAAAAGTTTTCTTAATGGATCGAATAGTTCTGTCATGGATAATGAAATGTTATATAATGTTCATCCGCAACATCTTGCTTATCATCAAATATCTTACCGTCAATTGTAACCCAGCTATGCCCTGTTATTGAAGACTTACGTATAGCATCTTTTCTTATACCGGTGTATATAGCTACATTGTATCCGGCAGATTTTAGAAATTTATAGAGTAAAAGTGTTCTGTTCCAGCAATGCTGTGGTATTAACAAGCCCTTGAGACCAATCCAGGTATGAACATAATTCCTTATTATTTTTCTGTCGCAGGGATACCGGTTTTTATACTGTGATAGTGTATGGAACAGCTCCTTTAACCCATACTTTTTTTCGATGCGAGGCATATAAAAAGTATAAAATCCTATTCTGATAAACAAGACCGCCTTGTTTATTACTGTACAGGTAATAGTATGCCTTTCTGCCATGTGGGCTGGTCATTTAGGTGAACATCATTGGTTATGTCGATATTGAAAGTAGTGTAGCCGTTTGCGCTCATTAAAAATATCCTCTCATTGCCATACTGTGTGGATACATAGGCAATATAATTTCCGTCAGGAGAGAATGCAGGGTCAAATGCATCAAAATTAGGGTTTGATAATCCCTTTGCCGGGGCGCTGCAATCAACAGGCATAGAGAATACCTGTAGGTGACTGGTTGTGGTTGTTGGTGAGGCTGCAAGAAAAACTATTGTTTTACCATCAGGTGACCAGGAAATGGGCGGGACTATGTTTGATGTGCTGCAGAGACTTTGCCTGTTAGACCCATCAGGGGATATGGTATAAATGCTCATTGGTGGTTCGCTGCTTGGTATTGGACTGGCACCGGGAAAAGGATCATGGATGTATGCAATTGTCTTATCGTCGGGTGAAAATTTGCCGCAGCATGCACCTGAGCCGTCATCGGTGGTGATTTGTATAAAAGAACCTGTTGTTGTATTCGTGATATATAATTGCCTCTCATAACCGATTGCCTGTGTATAAGTTATGCTGCTGCAATCATGATTATAATCAGGGGCATCCAAGTCTGCATTCGGTGTATTGGTAAGCTGTATGAGGTTGTTCCCGGTAATGGACATTGTGTATATTTGAAACCTGCCGGTCCTGTTGGAAGAAAATGCGATGTTGTCTTTGCATGCAGTCGGGTATGTGTCAAAGCACTGATTTAATACACAATCACTGGATGGATCGCTGAGCCTTGTTACTGCTGAGCCATCCTCTTTCATAGAGTATATGCTGTAATCTCCGTCTCTGGAAGACACAAACACTATCAATGGTTGTTGATTTAATGTATCCTGATATGATTGTCTTGAGCATGCAGGTAAAATGGTCGCTACCGTAAAGAGAAATACAAGCAGAGGTAGATACAGTCTATTTTTCATTTTTCTCTATTATGCTAAGGGATAACAACCTTTCTATTATATTATTTACACTGCTATTTGCCTTGTCCTGATCTACCTCGTAAGCAGACATAATTTTTTCTATAATCTTATCTTGATTAAGGTTTGATTCAATACTCTTAAAGATTGCAAGTCCTGTTTCATTGAGGGAATAGTACCTCTTGTTCCGCATATCAAGCAGTATTGCTTCGTTGTTGTCAAGCTCTGTAACTATTATGTCTTCAGGAATTTTGTATGTTGTCATAAAATAAAAAGTGGCGATTAGTCTCCCCCTTAAAGATTTTTTATAGCCCTAAGTTGTTAAGGTTAACGGTTCCATTTACCACACCAATTAATAAGTTTACTATATTCACGTACTGGTTCATCTGTGCATTGGTCATATTAACGGTCGAATAGGTTACGGTGTCACATGGTGCGGATGGATTATATGTTATACCAAGGTAGTTTTGGTATTTGCTGCACCAATTGAACTGTCCCACTGTCAGAAGACCTCCGAATGTTGGATCCGGGAAGAACATATAAGAGTCGTTGGGTAATGCAACTGCAATGGAATCGATGGCATTTGTAACAAGCAAGCTTTGGACGGTTGAGGCTGTTGTTGGTGTGATCGTGGCAATAAGTTGGTAAAAAAGGCTTTCAGACATATTGATCGTTATTGGTTCCGGCTTATCGACAACAGCACTGCCTGGCCAGTAATGATATCTCGGAAAAAATGGAGTGGAGTCTGGTGATATTACGGGGCCAAATGGTGTTACCACCCCCAAATTTATTCCACTGAGAGAAATATATATTCCACCATACATCAAAGAATATAAAGAGCCGTCCCATATATCAGGTATGCCATTTTTTTCTCCACAAACACCATCCCCTATATATGGTGGTGTATTCGGAATAGGCCATGAAAGAGACGCAGGGAGAGGCAGACCTATCGAAGGCAATGGATTTAAGGTATTGCATGTAATATCATCACCATAAGGATCCGGATTATTTATTGGGTCGTAATTCCGTTCAAGATTATCCGCAACCCTGTCTGTACCTGTATCGCTGTATGCAGTAATTGTTTCACCGGACCAGCTTAATGCTGAAGGATTAGTAGTGGTAAACGATGGAAATGCCTGCTCCTCGTCGTACTGTTCTATGATATCGCCTGCCTTGTGGTATTTGCCATCGCCATAAATATTTACAAAACACGGTTGATTGGATTGACCGCTATTGCATACGGATGTACCTGCATTCCATTTTCTATAATTGCCGGTTGGGTCGGAGTACCATTCACCGGCATATCCTGCAGTAAAAGGACTACCGACACAATTATCGCATGTGCCGTTTACAAGGCTTGCTGTTGATGTCCAGTATCCAGCCCCACTGTTGTATGTTGGATCCGGTATATGCACAAAGCCGTCTGCAAAAGGCTCTGGAGCTACATAAGTGCTTGTTCCCACAAGTGGTGTTGTGGACTGGTAAGAAAGAGGCGCAAGTGCCTTCAGATCACCGGGAGGATTATTAAAGAATGCACCAAGGTCTATGGAAGGCAACGTTGGCATTGATGTGTATGCGTCGCCGGTAGTAGCTACAAGTGTAGGCAACAAACCAACTAATGCCCCAAGAGCATTACTACCCGATCCTAAACTGGTAAGCAAAGGCGTTAACACAGGAAGTAATCTCGGCACAAGTGCCGGTATTGCAGGCATAATATCAAGAGGATACTGACCAGTAGTATCCGTTATACTTGCATGCAGTGCATTTGAAACGGATTGTAAATCCGTCAGATAGATCAGAGTGGATATGGCGGGTAAGGTGATGGTAATACTTGCACTAATAGGGATAGGAAGTCCGCCCGGAACACCGTTGACAAATAAAAGATTACTTATCAATTGACCTGCTTGTTTTTGATCCATACCGCTGAGTGCAGAAATTATACCACTGATAGTGCTATTAGACGCGAGACTCGGACTTATGGCCGGTAATAACTTTAGTACAACGACAATCAACTGCCCCAATACCTCGGATCCCCATGGCTCGCCAGGGTCGTATTTGCCACTATCGTTTTGATCCACATAGTACATAAATCCATGGGCTGAACTGTCGCCGGTTCTTGCCATGATTGCGCTCATGCTGTTTGAAAAATTCTTAGCTGCATCGGCGAGAATAGGCTCTGCCTCAGAGATTGTCTGTGCCCCGTTTGACGTCAGTGTACCGAAATTGGGATCTGTTAATGGGTTGGGCATTGTACAGCCTGTTTGTGTTAATCCCATCAATAGATTGACGACTTCATTCAACACACCGTTGTATGCGAATAATAACTTAGCACCGCCCTGAACTGTTTCCAATACACTTAACATGCCATCCACTTCACCAAGGTCATACGCACCTGACATATCAATGGTAAAACTTTGGCCGGACAGAGATTTACTGATCATGCCCATATCGGGAAGGATGACCAATGCCGCTGTATTGATGCTAAAAGAGAAACCCGTAAAAGTGCTCACAGCTTGCAGATGGGCAACTATAGGGGAAAGCATGTTGTCTATAATGGGCTCTAAAAGTGTTTGATATGGTGACAGGTCAATTGGCTGGCATGAACCTGATGTCGAACCAAGTATATTTGTTGAACTGAGTAAACTTGAAATAGTAGCAAGTCCATTCCACGTACCAATCATTGCTAAGCCGAAGTTTGCATGCGAATATATAAAATTATAGTTTGGATCACCGTTGCTAAGATTATTAAGAGCATCCGCATACAAAGATTGTGCCTGTCCTCGTGAACTGCTGCTATCCAACCCCCCGTTCATGATAATCTTGTCTGCGCTGAGTGTGTTTTGATATGGATCTACCTTGCTTGTTGAACACTGGGAGAGAAAAAGACTTAAAATTGCAATCAGGGTAAACAAGCCAAAACCCTTTTTTCTCATAAATTACCTCCGTTTTTATGTTTGATAGTTTAGTTTGTAAAAATAGTCAAGTTTTAAATGTATACCATCTTAAAAGAAGAAATTCAAGATTAAATATTAAAAATTCAGATTTAAAATTCAAGATCTGGATGCAATAATGTTGCCCATAATCTTGTATGCAAGTTTTGCAGCAAGGAAATCAGTTATAATAGAGTGAGGCTCAGGTGCAAGCTCCACAATGTCGCAGCCTATTACGTGTTTTTCTTGTATGATCATTTTTATAAGGTCTATAACATCGTACCACAAGAGGCCGCCAGGCTCCGGAGTACCGACAGCTGGGGCAACAGAGGGATCAAACCCATCAAGGTCTATTGTTAAATATACATTATCCCCAAGCGATTCAACAACTCTGTCTTTCCATAGATTGTTGCTGCGTATGCTGTGCATATAAAAGGTGTGAATGCCCCTTTGTTGTATAAAGTCGTACTCTTCTTTGCTTTGACTTCTTATGCCTACCTGAACGATATCAACCTTATCTTTTATTCGTGCCATTACCGATCCATGACTGTAGATTGTACCTTCGTATGCTTCACGTAGATCGGAATGCGCATCTATCTGGAGAACGGTTATCTTGGGTACCAGTTCTTTAAATGCCCTTACTATTGGATAGGTTATGGAATGTTCACCGCCGAAAGATATCAAAAACTTATTTTTAATGGGCAGTTTTTTTACTGTTTCATAAATCTTTTCTATCGCTCTCTCTGCCGGGCCCTTATCGAATACGATGGGCTCTAAAGTATGTATGCCTTCCTTGTAAGGTTCTATACTAAGCTCTTCATCAAATAATTCGAGATACCGTGATGCCTTTATAATTGCATCGGGTCCATTCTTCGTGCCCGTACCGTAGGATGTTGTCTGCTCGTAAGGAACAGGTAAAATCAAAAACTTGGATTGTTCGATTGCTACGGTGTACTTCAAAAAGCTGTTTCGATCGGGTATAGGTAAAGTCATATCATTCCCTTCTTATGGCAGCAGTACTGCTGCAGCCAGAACTGTTGTCCAATACCCCTCTTTGTCGACTGTTGCGGACTGGGTGATGTTCCGTGTTGTAACGACATGTCCTTTGATTGTCCAGATCTCTTTTTGATCATCCCAACTCTTGGTTGGATCGAATTCTACTCCGAGTGTTGTAGCAAGCATGAATGCTGCGAGGTCTTCGGCATAATCTCCAGCGATCTTCTCGGTTTGACCGAAGCTGTGGTGTTCCGAAAGATAGCCGTGTATTGTTTCATCCTTTGGATTTGCGAGTCCTATGGATGCCGCAATAAGTCTGTGAGGCTCGTTTGAAGCATTCTCCGATAACACACAGAATACAATCTGTCCTTGTTGGAGGTATTGTAATCCCTGATCAATAGTAATAATTTTACACCTCGGAGGTATAATGCTGCTTACCCTTACCAGGTTATATTCCGCTATCTTTGCATCTCTGAGTGCCATCTCAAAACTTGTTAGCTTCTGGGTGTGTCTTCCTATACCCTTTGTTAAAAAAAGTTTTGAAGGTACAAACATGCTTCCTCCTTTTCCATGAATCCTTTCTTTTATGTAACGGAGTAGTCATCATGTCAATAAAAACTATCTGGTTATTTTTTCCCGCCGACTACGATTTGAGGGATTCTCAGCGTCGGCTGTCCGTCTGCAACAGGTACTCCCTGGTTATCCTTGCCGCAGGTGCCAATACTATAGCCGATATCACTGCCGACCCTGTCTATTTCTCTCAACACCGTAGGGCCGTTTCCAAGCAGTGTTACCCCCTCGACAGGTGGACCTATTTTGCCGTGATCTATGGTATGTCCCTCTGTGATCTCAAAAATAAAATCACCTGTTGCGGTATTAACCTCTCCTCCGCCCATTTTGAGAACGAGCAATCCATCGTCTACCTCGGATATTATGGATGAAGGATCCTCTTTACCGCTCAGGATAAGCGTATTTGTCATTCTTGGTATCGGCGGGTACCTGAACGATTCTCTTCTGCCGTTGCTTGTAGGCTTCATACCGTGTTCCATTGCGTATTTGAGATCGAACAGATAATTTTTTAAAATACCGTTTTCTATCACAACATTGCGCTTTGCCTTTGTACCTTCGTCATCGTAATTGAAAGAGCCTCTCATGCCCGGTACAGTCGGGTCATCAACGACGGTAATAAGCGGTGATGCAACATGCTGGTTCAGCTTATCAGTATAAACAGAAAGACCCTTGTATATATGATCGGCTTCAAGGCCGTGTCCCACTGCCTCATGTATCATTGTGCCGCCTGCCTCGCTTGACAGGACAACGGTCATTCTTCCTCCTTTGATCGGTATACTGTTGCTCATCTTTATAGCTCTGTTTACAGCGGTTTTGACCGTTGTCAGGTGGGCATCATTATTAAACAGCTCCATTCCGATTGATCCGCCCAGTGATTCATAGCCGGTGTGCAGTTTGCCGTCCTTCTCTAAAATAACATTGAAGCTTATCGTTGTTCTTATCTGCTCATCTTCAACGGATGTGCCGCCGGTTGAAAAGATCGCGATCTTCCGTACGCTATCGATATACCCTCCCTGGACCTGTATGATCTGATTGCTCAGTTTGTAAGCCTCGTTCTGAGCACCGAGGATGATATCCGCCTTTCTTGTCAAATTAAGACCGAGGGGATGTTTGACTACCTTCGTGGAAGCCTTAGATGATTCGAGAATAATGATGTGTTTTCCGCCATCACCTCTCCGGAGGTATACGGATAAGGTTTTCAGAAGATTCGCTGCACCTTCCTGTGCCAGGTTTGTTGTAGAGGCATAGTAGACTATATTGTCATTGAACAGGCGTAATCCCATCCCACGGTCCGTCCCTGCTATTGCCCTGTCGATCTTGCCCGACTCTACCCTTACGTTTGAGAATGTCGTCTCTTCAAAAAACAATTCTGCAAAGGCTGCACCTGCTTTTAAGGCATCCTCGAGTATGTTATCTATAGATATTCCACTGTATATCATACCTGCATCTCCCTTTTTATTTCTCCTATAAGAAAAAGAGAACCTGTTACGATAATTACACCATGAGCCGGTGTTATAGCAAGTGCATGTTGTACCGCATCCTTTGATGGTACAACTACATACGCACGGTTTGAACCGATCAAGCCGTTTGAACGGATAAACCCGGCAAGCTCTTCCGGATTCGCACTCCTTTCCCCCCCGTAGGATGTCACTACAAACGTATCCGTTATCTCAGATAGCATTTTTATCATGGTATGCCAGTCTTTGTCCTTTGACACGGCAAATACCACGGTAACGGACTCATTTTCCCCTAAAGGGGAGGGAGTCAAATAATTATCTTTTACCGTCTGAACCAACGTTTGGACGCCTGCAGGGTTGTGGCCAGCATCAAAGATCATGTCTGGGTGTTTTTGGATTATTTCAAACCTTCCCGGCCATGATGCCTGCAAAAGTCCATCCCTTATCGCACCATCCGGGACCCTTATCCCTTCTTCCTCAGTCAGTAAAACCGCCTGAATCGCTGCTGCGGCATTATAGATCTGGTGCCTGCCTTTCAGGGACAGTTTTAAATCGTGTATTGTCCGTTTCTTGTTATAAAACATAAGATTCGACTGGTCACCAGAGGTTGAAAAGTCTCTGTCAATAACATAGGGAACGCCTCCTTTATCATTGCATTCATCCTCGAGTACCCGCCTTGATGCAGGGTTTATATCGGTTGTAATGAAGGGCTTTCCTGATCGAATAATGCCGGCCTTTTCCACAGCTATCTCCTGCACCGTAGTGCCGAGATATTGTTGATGGTCCAACGATATATTTGTTATGACGGATACATCAGGCTGGACCGCATTGGTAGCATCGAACCTTCCACCCATACCCACCTCAAGTACCGCGACATCTATCTTTTGATTGTTGAAATAGAGGAGGGCAGTGGCGGTCATAAATTCAAAATAGGTCAGATTGGATAATTCAGCGTGTCTGTCGATTATGTTAAACAATTGGTCTGCAACGGCATCGAATAATACATTATCTATCATTTCTCCGTTGACCTTGATTCTTTCATTCATTGATACAAGATGCGGAGATGTGTAGAGGCCTGTCTTGTATCCTGCACTGCGGAGAATAGAATCAATCATTGCGCAGGTAGAGCCCTTGCCGTTCGTACCGCCGACAACAATGCTCTTGTATGCCTTTTCAGGATGGTTAAGATAGTGCAGCATTGCTGAAATACGTTCAAGTCCGGGCTTTATCCCGAATTTTTCTAATAATTGAATACGTTCTGTTATGTTCATAAGGGACAATATAATAAGCTTAACCCAAAAAATGCAATAAACCCCTTGCCTTGTTGAAGACTTTTTAATAAATGACTATTATACTAAAGATGGGAGGTTTTATGGCTTTGCTTGAAATAAAGAACTTACATGTAGAGATAGAAGGCAAGAAGATTATAAAAGGGCTGGATTTAACCATAAACCCGTTTGAAGTCCATGCGCTTATGGGACCAAACGGATCGGGTAAATCAACCCTGTCGTATACAATTATGGGGCATCCTAAATATAAAGTAACGGACGGTGATATAGTCTACAACGGTGAGTCAATACTCAATCTCGGGGTTGATGAGCGTGCAAGGAAGGGGATATTCCTTGGTTTCCAGTATCCCATGGAGGTTTCCGGTGTATCCGTGGAAAACTTTTTAAGGACAGCGGTAGAAGCAAAAGAGCAAAAGGATGTTCCCATCCTTGCGTTCCATAAGTCCCTGAACAAGAGGATTGAAGCCATGTCCATACCGCAGTCCTTCCTTGACAGGTATCTGAATGAGGGGTTTTCGGGGGGAGAAAAGAAGCGCAACGAGATTCTACAGATGGCTGTACTGCTTCCGAAATTCGCTGTACTCGATGAAATTGATTCAGGGCTTGATATAGATGCATTGAGGCTTGTTTCCGAAGGTATAAACAAGCTTATAAATGAAGACCATCTTTCATTGCTTTTGATAACACATTATCAGCGTATCCTCGATTATATTAAACCGCAGTTTGTGCATATCATGGTTGATGGCAGGGTTGTTAAGTCCGGCGGGTATGAGCTTGCACAGCAGCTTGATAAGATGGGCTATGAATGGGTAAAGGAGGAGTAGATGGGTGCTTCAACTGTAGAACCTGTTGCGAATGTTCTTGAACAGCCTGTTGATTCAAAATACGTATTCAGATCCAAAAAAGGGCTCAATGAAGACATTATAAGGGAGATATCTGTCAAGAAACAAGAGCCCGCATGGATGCTTGAGAAGCGACTCGAATCGTACGAGATATTCAAGAAAAAGCCTATTCCGAAATGGGGGCCGGATCTTTCGGCACTTAACTTTGATGAGATCATATTCTACATAAGACCTGAGGACTATAAGTCCATGAAATGGGAGGATGTGCCTGATGCGATTAAAAAAACGTACGATGCACTCGGTATACCGGAGGCAGAGAAAAAATATCTTGCCGGTCTTGTTGCCCAGTATGAATCGGAGGCTGTTTATACCAACCTGAAAAAGGTCTGGGACAGTAAAGGTGTTATTTTTACCGATATGGATTCTGCCGTTAAGGAACACCCTGAACTTGTAAAGGAATACTTTATGACAAAGTGTGTGCCTGCTGCGGATAATAAGTTTGCGGCATTGCACGGTGCCGTATGGAGCGGCGGAAGCTTTGTGTATGTGCCGAAGGGCGTAAAGGTAGACATACCCCTTCAAACATACTTCAGAATGAATACCAAGTCATCAGGACAGTTCGAGCATACCCTGATCATCGTAGAGCCAGGTGCAGAAGTCCATTATATAGAAGGCTGTACGGCTCCAAGATACAGCATCAGTTCTCTTCATTCGGCTGTCGTTGAGATCTTCGTCAAAGAGGGGGCAAGGGCAAGATACACGACAATACAAAATTGGAGTACAGATGTCTATAACCTGAACACAAAACGTTCCATTGTTTATGAGAACGGCATTATGGAATGGGTGGGAGGTTCAATGGGCAGCGGCGTAACCATGCTGTATCCTGCTTCCATATTGAGGGGTAGGGGTGCACGGGCAGAGCATCTGAACATTGCATTTGCAGGCAAAGGACAGTACAAGGATACCGGTGCAAAGGTTATCCTTGCAGCACCCGATACAAGTGCGAGCATTATATCGAAAAGTATAAGCAAGGATGGCGGGAAATCCGTGTATCGCGGGCTGGTAAGGATCGGGAGCAATGCAATCGGTGCAAAGGCGCATGTTGAATGCCAATCCCTTATGCTCGATGACAAATCGAGTGTGGATACCATTCCGATCATCGAGCAGCTTACACCCCAATCATCGGTTGGACATGAAGCAACCGTCGGTAAGATCGATGAGGAACAGTTGTTTTATCTTATGAGCAGGGGCATCTCGCGGGACGATGCAGTTGCTCTTGTCGTAAGGGGATTTATAGAGCCCATAGCGAAAGAGCTGCCCATGGGGTATGCGGTTGAATTGAACAGGCTGATACAGCTCGAGATGAAAGGAGCGTGACATGGTAACGGGTCTGATACTCCCCGAGTGGAAAAGATTCAATACAAAATTTATAAGACCGGATGTATTGAATCTGCTGAACGATGGAAACGAAGCTTTGCATGAGAAATACATTCAATCATTCGGAGACGTTTTTAAAAGTAAATATATTATTGGAAATATTGACGGCTATCTGTCCGAGCATAACGAACGCTACAAGCCGGATCTTTCTCTTTCGACGATTGATCTTTCAAAGGATGTCGCTGCCTTACCGCAGATGTTCAGTCTTATGAAACTGGATACAGAAGGCAGGGGGAAGTTCCATTCAATGGATGATGCCTTCCTTCAGCTTGATACGGTGTATGGAAAGGGATTTTATATACATCTTAAAAACACCGTAACAGAGCCAGTTGTAGAATTTGTGCGGGCAACAAAGGAAAGCGGCATACTTGTCCATCATGACCTCATAGTCCTTGAACCGCAGACGCACATCACCATGCTGAGAATTGTGGAAGGCAGCAATGGCGGTATGATTTCAGATAATGTAGAAATTTATGCAGGCAGAGGTTCAAGTATCAAGTATATAACCTTGAATAGATCCAAGAAAGGCGTGTTTTCTACCGCTGTTCAGCGTGCACAGGTCTCTGAAGGTGCAAAGGTAAACTGGTATAATGTTGATCTCTATGAATCGAACACCGCAATGAGTATCCGTTCAATGCTTGTTGGACGCGGGGCTGAAAGCAGAATGACAGGGGTTGTCATCGCCCCAGGGGAGTCCCAGAAAGATCTTTCTTATGAGACATTCCATACTGCTCCGGATACGGTTACATCCGTTCTTGTCAAGGCTGCTATACTTGATAAGGCAAAGGTTGTGTACAGGGCTTTGACACACATTGCGTCAGGCTCAAAGAGGGCGAAAGTGGAACAGGCGGAGAAGTCCATCATGCTGGGAGAACATGCAAGGTTTGACGGCATACCGAGCCTATGGATAGATGAGGACGATGTTATTGCATCCCATAGCGCAAGCTCGGGTATGGTCGATGATCAGACCATGTTTTATCTGAAGAGCAGGGGTATACCCCACGAACAGGCGGAGAAGCTTATCACGGACGGCTTTATAGCATCGCTCCTGAATAAAGAACCGGTAAACCTGCTCAAGGGATTGTATTAACCTCAAAATTCAATAATATTGTAACAGCGGGATAACCTCCGTTCTTCCCCCGTTTGCTTGAATTTGGCAGGCATTGCATGTTAGTATGATTACATGGCCGATCAAATAAAAATACTTGTTGTCGATGACGAAGAAAATATCAGGTTTGTGGTTTCAAATATTCTCGGCACAAACGGTTATCAGGTCACCACGGTGTCAAATGGTGAAGATGCTTTTGTAGAACTCAAAAAACAGCCTTATGATTTTGTTATCTGTGATATAAAGATGCCGAGGATGAACGGCATGGAGTTGCTCAGGGCGCTTCAGCACAACAAAATCGAAACGACAGTTATCATGATGTCCGCTTACGGCAATATAGACAGTGCCCTGGAATCCATTAAGGCCGGAGCTTATGATTATATAACGAAACCATTTAAACCGGATGAGCTTATTTTAACGGTTAAAAAAGCAGAGGAACGTTTAAAACTTTATAGGGAGAACCTTTCTCTTAAAAAGGTTGTTGCTAAGGATTATGATTTCAGCGCTATAGTTGGCAAGAGCGATAAGATACTGAAGGTGCTCAATGAAATAAAAAAGGTGGCAGGACTCAAAACTACCGTTCTCATTACCGGGGAAAGCGGTACAGGTAAAGAGCTTGTTGCAAAGGCAATACATTATAACAGCGACAGGAAAAACAAACCCTTCATATCAATCAATTGCGGTGCGATACCCGAGAACCTTCTCGAGAGCGAGTTGTTCGGATATGCCAAAGGTGCGTTTACCGGTGCTTATACAAGCAAACAGGGATTATTCGAA
This sequence comes from uncultured Pseudomonadota bacterium, assembly GCA_964547905.1. Taxonomy (GTDB): domain Bacteria; phylum JAMCPX01; class JAMCPX01; order JAMCPX01; family JAMCPX01; genus JAJYLM01. The sequence goes on from CAZJPN010000040.1 coordinate 89,287, forward strand.
GCTGCTGATGGCGGAACGCTGTTCCTTGATGAAATTGGCGAATTGCCGTTTAATCTGCAGGTAAAATTACTGCGTGCCATTGAGCAATCTCAGATATTACGTATAGGAGATACCAGATCCATAAATATCGATTTAAGATTCCTCGCGGCAACATCCAAAGATCTTTCGGATGAGGTTAAAAAGGGCAAATTCAGGGATGATCTGTTTTATAGGCTGAATGTATTCAATATCAAATTGCCGCCTTTAAGAGAACGCAGGGAGGATATACCCTTGCTTGCTAACTTCTTTTTAAGAAAAAATACAATGAATCTTTCAAAATCCATCAAAGGTTTCGACGAATCGGTTATTGATATATTTCTGAAACATACATGGTATGGTAATGTGAGGGAACTCGAAAACGTAATCGAAAGGGCATGTATACTGACGGAAAAAGATTTCATAACTGCTGAGGTTATACCGGATACAATTAAATCACAGGGTGGTGTGTTTACAACCGGCATAGAAAGCGGGTTTTCTATAAAACAGGCTCAAAAAAAGTTTGAGATTGAACTGATAAACAAGGCATTGAAAGAAACAAACGGCAATAAAACAAAGGCTGCTCAATTGCTCGAAATAAGCCTCAGGGCTTTGATGTACAAGTTAAAAGAATATGGTATTGAATAAATTACGGGGGTGGATATGAAAAGAATTCCTTTTCTTGTTTTAAGTGTATTTTTGATATCAAGCTGCCAGAAGCGTAATGAACCTGTTAAGACCATGTTTTCCGGTAATGTCAATCCCAATGTTGAAAGTGTTAAATCTTTTATAATAGGACCTGAAAACCCTACGATAAACAGTACCCTTACAGTTTCAGTGCCCAAAAATATAAATGTTGGAAGCATTGTATGGTACATAAACAACCAACAATCTATGGTGGCAAACAGCCTTCATGGCGATTTTAAAAAGGGCGACAATATTACTGCGGTTGTTAATTATAAAAGCAAGCAAGCGGTAGTTACCACGCCCGCCGTCACTATAAATGATACACCTCCCGAGGTTACTTCCATAATTCTAAACCCTCTTTATCCAACCATAGCTTCTACGATACATGCAGCAGTCCAGACATTCGATGCAGATGGGGATTCAGTATCGTTAAAATACCAATGGTATGTAAATGGGAATCCTGTTAGCGATCAAACAGGCGATTCGTTGAGCTGCGGTTCTTATAAGCACGGAGATATGGTTTATGTTATGGTAACGCCCTCGGATGAGGAAAAGACCGGAGTTAGTGTTACCAGCGCTTACATTTCGATACAGGATACTCCTCCGGTTATAGTATCGGTTCCGCCAACTTCCATTACCGGTTCTACATTTTCTTACAAAGTAGAAGCTTTGGATATCGATAATGACCAGTTGTCTTATAAACTTGAATCTGCACCCCAGGGCATGACAATAAACAGTGACGGGGTAATAACATGGAATACACAGGATGTAACTCTGCCATTTCATGCTACTATAAAAGTGGTTGTTGATGATGGATTTGGGGGAAGGGCATATCAAACTTTCAATGTTAACATTGAGAAGAAAACATTATAATTATACGTTAATGATATATAATTAACGTATATAGTAATAAAATACTTGACATTTTATTTTAAATATGTGCTTATAGACCATAAGTGAGGTATAATGATGGGCAGGCATAACAATTTAAAATTAATAAGGACCAAAGCATTAATGAGTAAAGCTGAGCTCGCAAGAAAGGCAAATATCTCCGTTCTTACTATAACGAGAATAGAACAGGGCATGGAATGCAGAGTGGATACGAAAAGAAAAATAATTCAGGCACTGGGATTTAAGATCTCGGAGAAAGACAAAATTTTTCCAGATTAATATAATAGAGGGTAATATATAAAGGAGGTTTTATGGCTTTTTTTGGTGGTGGCAAACAACTTATAGGACTTGATATTGGTACCAGTAGTGTGAAACTGATAGAACTGAAGCCTGTTGGTAAAAAAGATTATCAGTTAATGAATCTTGGTATAGCAAGCCTCCCTCCGGACACGATAGTCGACGGTGATATCATCAATACAGCGGCAGTGACGGATGCAATCAAAAGTATTCTTTCGAATCTCAAACTTAAAACAAAGAATATCGCAACCGCAGTTTCCGGGCATTCTGTAATTATGAAAAAAATAAACATGCCGATAACGACAGACGAGGCTCTTACAGAGTCCATACAATGGGAAGCTGAACAATATATACCGTTTAATATCAACGATGTGAATCTTGATTTTCAAGTGCTTGAAAGATCGACTGCCGAAGGTCAGATGAGCGTCTTCCTTGTTGCAGCAAAAAAAGAGCTTATAAACAATTATATAACAGCCATAGGTGAAGCAGGTCTTAATACCACGATTATAGATATAGGCGTTTTTGCGCTTCAGAATATGTTTGAGGTTAATTATCCCGAATATACGAAGGATACGATAGTAATTGTTAATGTGGGGGCGAGTATTACGAATTTCAATGTTGTAAGTAAAGGCATTTCCATTTTTGCAAGAGACCTTACGCAATCAGGAGGAAATCAAATAACCGAAGAAATCCAAAAAGGCTTGAACATATCCAGGGAAGAAGCCGAGAAGAGAAAAACAGGTTCTAGCGGGACGCCTGTTACTCCGGATGTAATGGAAATCATCAAGTCCGCTTCCGAAGGCATATCTGCCGATATACAGAGATCCATAGATTTTTATTTGTCCACGGGTGGAGAGAAGATAACTAAAATTATGGTTAGTGGAGGTACAGCTAAGACACCGGAATTACTTAACTTGATTACCCAGAAAACAGGTTTGCCTGTGGAACCCTTGAATCCATTTAAGAGTGTGACTGTAAACACAAAGGTTTTTGATGTGAACTACATAAATGAAATTTCACCACTTGTTTCTATTGCTGTTGGTTTGGCCATAAGGAAGGCGGGTAACTGACATGATAAAGATAAATTTATTAAAGCAGGCAAAAAAGGGAGTATCAAAAAAGGAAATTACCATATACAAGCAGTTGATAATGGGGGGTGTATTAGTTGCTGCTGTTCTTGTTGTGATAGTGTTGATGGAATTAAATATACGGAATAAGATGTCTTCGGCAAGGAATAATATTGCACAGCTCAACCAAAGGCTTGTTCAGTTGAATAAAGTTGTGAGCGAGATTAATAATTTCAAAAAGATGAAGGATCAAATAAAGGCAAAACTCGATATTATCACCAATCTTGAAAAAAGCAGAACTGCAGAAGTTCACTTGATGGATGAATTGTCAAAATCAATACCTTATGATCCGAGCAGTATACTATCAAAGAAATTATGGCTCGTATCTCTACAGGAGCATGGAGATTTGATAGGAATGGACGGTGTGGCTCTTGATAACAGTACGATAGCACAGTTTATGGATAACCTTTCAAAGGATCCCTATTTTAGCGATATTAATCTTTCTAAAACAGAGCAGATAAAATCCAACGATCTTCTCCTGTACAAATTTTCTCTTTCCTGTAAATTTAATCCTATACCGGCTAACAGCATGAGTGGAACAACCCAAAAAACTTTGCAATAATATAAGGAGTAAATTATGGATATTAACATGAACGCACTGACGAAGCTTAACCTTCAGCAAAAGCTCATATTGCTTGGTATTATTTTGATACTTATCCTGCTGTTGGATTTATATGTATGGCCCGGCTATTTGGCCGAAAGGAATACCTATTCCGGTTTGCAGGAGCAAGAAAGATCCGTACAGGCAAAGGTCCTCGAAACCCAGGCAATTGCGGATCATAAAGAAGAGTTTCAGAATGAGCTTGATAAACTCTCCGAACAATTGAAAGAGGCTTTGACGAAACTGCCCAATAATCCCGACGTCGATAAATATCTCGTTACACTCAATACGCTGTCAAAAACGACGGAGCTCAATGTTGTTCAGATAGAACCCAAGGCAGAGGTGGTAAAGGGATTCTATGCCGAAATACCGGTTCAGATACATTTGACCGGTACGTACAGCGATATAGCTATGTTTCTTTATAAACTTGCAGAGCTCCAGAGAATTGTAAACGTATCGGATTTGAATCTAAAAGTTATGCAGCAGACCTCTACGGGTAAGACCATGCTTGATGCAGCTTTTTTAACAAAGATATTCAGGTTCGTAGAATCTTCATCAGCGGCTGGAGGTAAAACTGGAGGTAAAAAATGATGAGAGGAAAACAAGTATGAAAAAAATAGAATTTTTACTGTTGGCAGTTGTTTTTATATCGGTTGTATCCTTTACCGGATGTAAAAAATCTCCAGTTCCGAAGGTCGTTGCAGAAAATAATATACCCGCTGTCGTCAGCCCCGTGAAACAAACGCCTCCGCCGCCTGTTCAAGCTGCGCCGCCACAGAGTAGTACAATGACCGAAACATCTACCTACTATTATAATCCTGCCGGTAAACCTGATCCATTTGAGCCATTTGATATATCTAAGGTAAAACCCACGACAGCCCTTACCCCGCTTCAACAGTTTTCCCTGGATCAGCTTACGGTGAGAGGAATAATATGGGGACTTTCGAATGCAAAGGCTATTATCGAGGATCCTACCGGTAAAACCTATATAGTTGGCATTGGTACAAAAATAGGCAAAAATAACGGGGTAATCATCCGCATCTTGAACGACAAAATTGTTGTTTTGGAACAATACACCGATGTTTTTACAGGCAAGGTAAAGACGAATGAAGTTACCATGGAACTAAAGAAAACGGAAAAAATTTAAGGGGGAACAAAATGAACATTAAAAATAAAACAAAAATCTTATTATCAAGTATATTGGTAGTATTTTTTATAGGAGCTTGTGCAGGTTCAAAGCCTGTTCCAGGCGGAGGCGCTAATATTATTGGTAATATCGATGTATCCGATCAGGATACAGCTACAGTATTGACAATAGAAGGAAGTACCCCCCCTATTTATACTGTATATAAGATGACGAACCCTTTAAGGATTGTGGTAGATCTTACAAATGCCGATGTGTCGGCACTATCCACTATGGCTATCAATAACGGTTTTATAAACACCATAAGCGTAAAATCATTGAAAGAATCCGGCAGTAAGATAAGCAGAATAAACATAGGGCTGGATAAACTTGTTGATTATAATACCTCGGTACAGGGTAATAACCTTGTTGTTAATGTTTCAAAGACAGCTTTATCCGGCGGACCTTCGCAAGGTTCATTGGTCGGGATCCCATCTGCAGAGACCGGGGCGGTGTTGACACCTTCAACGTTACCTATATCGGGAATCCAACCGGAAGAGGGGTTATCCCAGACAATGGGTGCTCAGGTTTTACAGCCGCCTATGCTTTCGGGACAGCAGCCCTCTGGTATAGAACAACCTATTGTAGCAGAATCGGCAATACAACTAACCCAGACAACAATGCCCGAGGAACAGCAGCAGGTTTTGCCTCCTCCTTTAGCAGGCCTATCAGCTACAACACCGGCGGTTCCTGTTGTTGAAGAGCAACCACAACTGGAGCAAGCTACAGAAGCACAGCATCCGCTTGCATCAAAGATAATAGATATAAAATATAGCGCGGTTGATAATAAGACAGTGGTTGATTTTATCGGTAATGGAGGTATCGGAAATTATAATGCCTTCAGACTGACCAATCCGCCAAGACTCGTAATAGACGTTTTAAATGTTGGCAACCTCTATCCTACAAATGAGATGCCGGTTGGGACAAATGATGTTGAAAGAATAAGAATCGGACAATATCCCGACAAAGTCCGGTTCGTATTGGACACAACAAAGAACCAGTTCCCACCATACACGATAGATAAGAAAGGTAACAAATTGATTGCAACCATTGGCTCGGGTGTAAAAGAACAGGGCATGGTAGTCCTTCCAAAAACAGAAGGCGAAATCCCAGGTGCTCCGGCCTCTCAGCAGATAAGCTCAGCACCTTCTTCACCTGTTGTTTTTTCGCCGGGCAGCCTTGGTATGAAACGTGTCTATACAGGCAGAAGGATCTCTTTAGATTTTAAAGACGCCGATATCCAGGATATATTGAGGCTTATTGCAGAGGTAAGCAATAAAAATATCATAGCTGGTGATGATGTTCACGGCAAGATTACCATGAAGATGACGAATGTTCCATGGGATCAGGCGTTGGATATCATACTTCAAACGAATAACCTCGGCATGGTACAGGTTGGCAATATAATAAGGGTTGCTCCGCTTGCAACATTGAGGAAAGAACAAGAAGCCCAGCTCGAGGCAAAACAGAAACAGGAGAAGCTTGAGGAACTTGTAACAAGAATAATACCGGTTAACTATGCAAAGGCATCCGATCTTGCCACTCAGCTCAAATCGCTTTTGACATCAAGAGGCTCTGTAAGCGTGGATGCAAGGACAAACTCGATCATCATAAAAGATGTGCCAAAGGTGATAACAGAGTCTGAAAAGCTTGTTAAAGCCCTCGATCTACAAACACCGGAGGTTTTGATAGAGGCAAGGATTGTAGAGGCCAATACCAACTTTACACGCCAGCTTGGCGTACAGTGGGGAACGACTTATCATGCAAGCCCTGCCTATGGTAATCCGACAGGTCTGGCATTCCCGAACACTGTAGGTGTTGGCGGAGGCACCATACAGCAAAACTCAACATCCCAACCATTGCCTTTATCTGGAGGTGTAGGTGCAAGCGGTAATAATTATATAGTCAATCTTCCCGCCGCAGTCGGCACAGGTTCAGGTGGTGCTGTGGGATTCACGTTTGGTAACCTGACAAACAGCTTCCTTCTCGATCTGCAGCTCAGTGCAATGGAACAGACAGGGGAGGGTAAGATCATCTCAAGTCCGAAGGTTACAACCCTCGACAACACACAGGCAAAGATACAGCAGGGAGTGTCCATACCTTATCAGACTGTTTCGCAGATGGGAACACAGACGCAGTTCATAGACGCTGTCCTGAGTCTTGAAGTGACACCCCATATAACTGCAAACGGCAGTATCATAATGAAGATCAAAGCAGATAAGAATGCACCTGACACCTCGATACTCAGTGCAAGCGGTGTTCCGAGTATTGACAAAAAAGAGGCTGATACAGAGGTGCTTGTCAAGAATGGTGAAACGACTGTTATTGGCGGAATATACCAGTTCAATAAATCTACTACGATATCGGGTGTACCATGGTTCTATAAGATACCTTTAATTGGTTGGCTGTTCAAGAACACAACGAAAACAAATTCAACGACAGAACTACTTATATTCATCACACCGAGGATTGTTAACCAATAACAAATGATTAGATACTTTACGGGCGGGGAATCTCACGGCAAGGGCTTGATAGCCGTAATCGATGGATTGCCCGCCGATCTTTTTATAGATCCGCAGGTAATAAATACTTATTTGTCAAAGCGGCAAATGGGGTATGGCAGAGGGAACAGGATGGCTATAGAAAAGGATCGTATAGATATCCTCTCAGGTGTCAGGGGAGGCTATACAATAGGCTCGCCGGTGACCCTTTATATTGAGAATAAAGATTGGCAAAACTGGAAGGATATCATGAATCCCATGCAGAGTGCCTCTAAAAGGGTTGTTACAATGCCGAGACCTGGACATGCGGATTTAGCAGGCGGTATAAAATATGATCATCATGACCTTAGGAATGTGCTTGAACGATCGAGTGCGAGAGAAACAGCGGTTAGAACAGCGGTTGGTGCAATTGCAAAGTTGTTGCTTACGAATCTCTCGATGGAGCTTTATAATTATGTGGTATCAATAGGTAAAGTAAAGATAAAGCCCGATGTTTTGCCTCCGTTAACCCTTGGAAACAGCTATCTTAAAAAACTGAACAGAATAACTGCATCAGATGAATATATGATGAATATGCCTGATACATCGGCATCAAAAAGAGCTGTCCGGCTTATAGAAGATAGTAAAAAAAAGGGCAATACTCTCGGTGGTGTGTTTGAGATCAGGGCAACGAATGTACCGGTAGGGCTGGGTTCATACAGTCAGTGGGACAGAAAACTTGATGGCAGGCTTGCAGGAGCATTGATGAGCATACAGGCAATAAAAGGCGTTGAGATTGGTGATGGTGTGGCAAATGCAGGTAGATATGGTTCAGAGGTCCATGATGAGATATTTTATTCAGCGAAGAAGGGTTTTTATAGGAAAACAAACAGGGCAGGAGGCATTGAAGGCGGGGTTACCAATGGCGATGAGATTATAATCCGTGTGTATATGAAGCCCATATCCACGCTTTATAACCCTCTGCACAGTGTCGATGTTGTAAGCAAGTCACCTGTCAAGGCAACGGTTGAAAGGTCTGATGTTTGTGCTGTTCCGGCTGCCTCGGTTGTCGGTGAGGCTGTTACTTCCATAGAGCTTGCAAACGCTGTCATGGAAAAGTTCGGCGGGGATACCATTGGTGATTTAAAGAATAATTATAATTTTTATATTTCTCGTATAAAAAAATATTAATGTATGTATGGAGCATGTTATATTGATAGGAATGATGGGGGCCGGAAAAACGACAGTAGGCAGGATTATTTCCCATGCTACAGGTAGGAATTTTATAGATATCGATCAACTTATAGAAAAGCAAACAGGTATGAGTATATTTGAAATTATAACCAAGCATGGTGAAGACTATTTCAGAAAGATTGAAAAAGATGTTATTTTGTCTCTTTCGCCTAAATTCCCATTCGTTATTTCTACCGGTGGTGGCTCGGTTATGGATAATGATGTATTCAATTTTCTTAAAAGTATCGGGAAAATAGTATATCTGAAGGCATCGCCTGATGTCCTTTATAAAAGGACAGGTAATGTAGAGGTCAGGCCCCTTTTGAAAGAGGGGGGCAGACTCTCTATTCTGCAGGATCTTTTGAAAAAGCGGGAGTCTCGTTACCATGAAGCTGATATTGTTATAGAAACGGATAATAGTAATCCAAACGAGGTTGCAGAAAAAATAATTATGAGACTACAGTTATGAATAAGTCCGTCAGGCTACAAATACACCCATCAGAGTTTCAGTACGATATACTCGTTACCGATGAGGAACCATTTGCTTCTCTGGTAGTACGAATTCGGTCTCTAAGCTATAGTAATCTCATCCTTGTAACAAATACGGTTGTCTGGAAGTTATATGGTTCCCTTGTAGAATCATCCTTCAAAAGGAAAGGATTGACCTATAGTCTTGTTATACTGCCGGATGGAGAAAAACAGAAAAATTTAAAAACAATACAGAAAATTTATGACAGATTGCTGTCGTACAATGCAGATAGAGGTTCGATCCTTATCGGCTTTGGAGGAGGGGTTATAGGGGATATGACGGGTTTTGCCGCATCCACCTATATGAGAGGAATACGGTATATCCAGGTTCCAACAACATTGCTGGCTCAGGTGGATGCTGCTATTGGCGGGAAAACAGCTGTTGATTATGCCCTTATGAAAAACATTATTGGTGCATTTTACCAGCCTGTCTTTGTTTACTCCAATGTAAATCTTCTGAAAACACTTTCGGAACGCATGTACAGGGCAGGCATAGCAGAGGTTATAAAGTATGGGATAATACAGAATAAAAACTTGTTTTTGTATGTCGAAAAACACAAAGCCGAAATTCTGGATCAATCCCCCAATAGCTTGTTAAAGATTGTGTACGACTCAAGTCATATAAAGGTGCAGTTTGTCGAAAAAGATGAAAAGGAAACCTCAGGTATACGGATGCTGCTGAACTTTGGGCATACATTTGGCCATGCTATCGAGAGTGTTACGCAGTATAAAATACTCCATGGCGAGGCAGTCGGAATGGGCATGATAATAGCTGCTAAAATATCTCATTTATTAAAACTGTGTAACAATGAGGTCCCTGAAAAGATAGAGCAGATAGTGAGAGATGTGAAGCTTCCGGCATCGCTACATAATCTTGATATGCAGCACTTGAGTAAATCCATAAACTATGATAAAAAGAGCAAAGCAGATAAGATAAAGCTGATACTCTTGAAAGGAATCGGAATGCCGGTGATTTACCAAATAGACAAGAAGATATTAAAAAAAATATTAACGGAGGTAAGGATATGAAGATTAGAATGCTGTTGTTAACGATGTTTATTGCAGCAATAACGACAATTTTGAACTGTGGTTCTAACGTGGCTACGAGCAATTCTACAATAACTGTGAATCCTTCTACTATTACAATTACTGATCAAACAGATCCATATGTAGATTACTATCTTAAAACATTGGTTACATCTCCAGGGTCTTCGACGAGTAGTGCGATTCCAATGAACGATATAAAAGTTACCTATAATGCTGGTGGTGCTGTTGGACAACAATTCAGTGGTACAGGATATTTTGCTTTTGTGGACAGCAGTGGCAATATATGTCCATCGCCATGTCAGGATACAACAAATAATGAAGGTATTAGCACAATGAAGGTAAGGTTTTGTACAACCGTGGACTGTTATCAGGTTACAAATATACAGATTCCTTCTGCACTCATGGGGCTACCGTCTGCATCTCCTATTACACTTACAACAACTATCTATGTTTCATCGGGCAGTGCTACACCTGCGAGTGTTTCGGTTTCTGTCAATTAATAGTGAAACATATTCATAATTTTATAGTATGAATAAGCGCAAACTCGGCAGTAGCGGGGAGGATAGTGCGGTAGCATACATAGAAAAACTTAACTACAAAGTTTTAGAGAGAAACTATCGTTCCCATTTCGGCGAGATAGACATTATAGCAATGGACAAAAGACATACGGTTTTCATAGAGGTAAAAAGCAGGGCGACATCTTTATTCGGCAGTCCTCATGAATCTATCGTAAAGGAGAAGAAAAGGCGTATCACACTAACAGCGATTCAGTATATACAGAAGAAACACCTTGAGAATAAGCCGATGCGGTTTGATGTGATCGCCATAAATCCGGATAGTTCCATCGAATTGATAAAGAACGCATTTGATGCAGAATACAGGTAGTACCAATAGTGGCATATTATTTGTCGTATCAACGCCGATAGGCAATCTTAAGGATATAACTCTCAGGGCCATAGACACACTTCAAAACGTCGATATCATAGCATGCGAGGACACAAGAACCTCGCTTGTACTCCTGAACAAATACAACATTAAAAAAAAACTGATAAGCTTTCATAAATATTCAACAAAAGAAAAAGGTATAGAACTTATCCATTATTTAAGGCAGGGTAAGGATATAGCCTTAATAACAGACGCAGGTACACCGGGCATATCTGATCCAGGAGCATTTCTTGTAAGACTTGCATTAGAAAATACGATAAAAGTCATACCAATACCAGGCCCCTCCTCATTGACATCTGCAGTATCAATAAGCGGCACGTGCGAGAATGGGTTTCTATTCATTGGTTTTATGCCTTCAAGCACGAAACAAAAAACTAACCTTATAAAAAAATATTTTGCAACCGGATTACCGGTTGTGTTTTACGAGTCACCGAAAAGATTATTGAACACGTTGAGTGCCATCAAGGACACTGTAGGCAATAATAGTATATTTGTATTTAAGGAATTGACTAAGGTTTATGAAGATAGCATATTCGGTCCTGTCGATGACGTTATAAAAAAACTAAAGCAGGGTACTATAAAAGGAGAATACACCATTATTGCGGATACCATAGAATCTAAGAGAACAATTGAGGAAACTGTTGTTGACAGGAAATCACTTCTCGAAGTAGCAGCTTTAGTAACCGGATTGAGCAAGAGGGAAGTTTATAAAAAGTTGTTCACAAAATAGCACGGTTACCCTATACTGATTCATAATTCATGTTATGAAGTTCAAAGGTAGTGTTAAAATTTTTTTTAAGCTAATCTTTACAAAGAATACCCCTTTCCCGATAGGGACGGAAAGGATCATACTATTCGTTCGATGGATCATCATTATTCTTCTCGTATCACTGCTTGTATTAACAACCAATATTTATAAAGACATAATTTGGACCATTTTTGTTCTGTTGGCCTTTTATAATATCTTATTGTCCATAATACTCTATTCCAATATTGTGAAATCCCATTTCAGGGTTGTACAGTATTTTGCGGTTTTTATCGATGAGATAATCTTGATGGCCGTATTTGTACTTACGAGGGATACAAACAACATCGTTTATTCTATATTTTTCTTCGTGATATTCGGTGTGTCATTGCGTATGGAGAGCAAAGACAGCTATATAGTTTCGGTGATCAATGCCGTTGTTCTTCCTATTGGCATGTATATGTTTCTGCCGTCATACGATACAACAATTAAAGCCGCTGTACTGGGTATTGCAAGTGTGATCAACCTCTTTTCTACGAGAGCAATCGAAGTAAATATGATAAGGTTAAAACGAGAAGTAAGGAATACGGATGTCATGCTTTCCATATCAAACGTTATAAACTCGGTAATGGAACTTGAACCCTTGCTTGAGATTGTAATCTACGAGATTGTACATAGGTTTTCTGTTACAGCGGGTATAATTGCTCTATTTGATACAAGGAGGGATGATTTCATATATATTGCATCATCCGGAAATCTCGATCTCATAGGCGGATACGTATCTCATAGCATGCTTGACGATTATATAATGAACCGGGTTATTACAGAAAAAAACTATCTGATAATGCCGGAGCAGAACGACAAAATAGATATGACAGACTCATGGTTTGAAACCTTAAGTTCTACAAGTTTTATTCTTTTCCCTTTTGCCTGCAATGATGATTATACGGGTGTAATAGGTTTATTCGGAAGAAAGGACAACAGGCAATTTTCACCATATTATTTGACTATTTTAAAAGGTATTACCTCCCAAATCATAACAGGAATAAACCGTGCTTTTCTTTATGAGGATCTTCTTCACAATAGGACAATACTTACAGAACTTTTAATGAAGATAGAAACAGCACATGAGGATGAACGTAAAAAAATTGTTGGAGAACTTCATGATATTGCGAGTGGAGGGATGTATGAACTTATAAATGCGGTAGATAGTCTTATAAAGAAAACAAAGGACTCCGGCTCGATCAGTATAGAGGCAATAAAACATATGAAGTCGCTTATCATGGATTCACAGAGACAATTGAGGCTTTTCTTAACCACATTGAGATCCACGGTACTCGATGATTTTGGTCTCGTTCATGCTATGAGGGACTTACTCGGCAGCTTCAAACAGCAGCACAATATGGATGTTTCATTTATAAATGAGAAGGACGAATATCCTTTGATTCCTTTGCAGAAAGAGTTTTTATATAAAATTGCCAACGAGGCATTATTAAATGTGGTAAAGCACGCATCCGCAAGCAATGTTGTCGTAAAATTATATCAGGAAGACAGCAATATCGTCATTTCCATTTCGGATAATGGTAAAGGATTTAATACATCGGATAAATTCAAGAATAAATATGGACTCCTTTATATAAAGGAAAGGGTTAATCTTTTTAAGGGAAAGATTAACATTGTCAGTGATTCAGGCAGAGGTACAACAATAACCGCAATATTGCCGATAATGGAAACATAAAGATTATTATGGTTGTGTTCGGTATTATAGTATAATTACCTTCCCCTGCAGTATACTATTCCAAAAGAGAAATTTATAAGAGGAAAAGTGTATAGGATGAATATTTCTGCATATCAATAGTTATTCCTGATAAATTTTCCGGTGGATATAATAGCTCCGGTTATTCCAAGTAAGGCACTGCATATAAGTATTGTTATTATTGCATTTGCAGAGAGGAAAGAAACATTCATATTTATGAATAGAGATCCAAGTGTGCTATGCAATCTGTATAAGAACAATCTATACACAAGATACAAAAGCACGATTGAAATGCCTGTGCCGGTTAAGACCTGAATCATACCCTCAAGCATAAACGGGATTTCTATAAACATATTGGTTGCACCGACAAGCTTCATTATCTCTATTTCATCTTTTCTTGAAAAAATGGATATGCGGATAGTATTTGATACAATGATAAAGATGGCAAACAGCATAAATCCGCCTATACCTATGCCAAGCATCTTTACAAGGATCAATATACCGGAGACTTTTTGTGCTATTTGCGCTCCATACTGAACATCGGAAATGCCCTGTATGCTTTTTATAGAGGCAGCAAGCCTATCCATGGTGTTATTGGTTAATACACTGTCTTTAATGGTAATGACTAAATATGCCGGCAGTACATCCGCGCTTACGCCGCTTAAAATACCTGCCTGCCCCTTGAGCTCTTCACTGAATTGGTTTAAAGCTTCTTGTTTGGAATAATATTTTATATTTTTAATTCCGATATTGCCTTTTATGTGGTTTTCAATGCTTGTTATATCGCCCTCTGTCAAACCATCCTGCAGGTATGCAATAATCTTTATTTTGCCTTTCCATTCCCCGAGAACGGAATTTACGTTGTTATATATAATAAAGAAAATGTTAAGTATAAGAAAGGCTACTGCAATAGTTATTACTGTTACAACATTCAGATATAAATTGGATTTTATGCCTTTCGTGGTTGTGGATATAAAGTATATTATTCTTTCGATAATTTTCATTGAATAGTTTATTAAAATTCCTATTTTTCTATGAGCCTGCCATGTTCAAGGGTTATAATGCGTTTGTTGTACGTTGTTATAAGATTTTTGTCATGGGTTGCGACCACTACGGTTGTACCCCTTATATTTATCTCTTCAAAAAGCTTCATAATGTCGTTGGTAAGATCAGGATCCAAATTGCCTGTTGGTTCGTCGGCAAGAAGGATCGCCGGTTCATTGACGAGTGCCCTTGCAATCGATATCCTTTGCTGTTCTCCGCCGGACAGTCTCAATGGATAAGCATTTAACTTGTGCTGGAGCCCGATCATTTTTAATATTTCCCATACCTTCTTTTTGATCTCCTTCTTCGACATTCCGAGTACCGCAAGCGTAAGTGCGACATTATCGAATACCGTCCTGTCGGGTAGGAGTTTGAAGTCCTGAAATACAACACCTATATTCCTCCTCAAGAACGGCATTGCCGATTTTTTCAATCTTGTAATATTATAGCCATTGATTATAATCTGGCCTTTTGTGGGTGGTTCTGCAAGGAACATAAGTTTTAACAGGGTTGTTTTGCCTGCACCGCTCGGACCGGTTATAAAAACGAACTCGCCTTTTTCTATCTGGACACTAATATCTTCTAACGCGGCGTTACCCTTCAAGTAGTGTTTATAAACATGAAAAAGTTGAATCATGATATGTGTTTCATTTGTCTTCCGTTGTCTCGACAAGATAGTCGAGAATTACCTCGTCGAGATTTTTTGTTTCTTCATCGATGTTTAGGGTTTTTTCTCCCTGTTTTGCCGGTCTTGTTTCTTCTATCTTTGCGCCTTGCTCATTTAAAATCTCCTTTACAAGCGCATGTGAGTCATAAGAACCATCTCTTAATTCCATGACCATCTTTTTGTGCTGTTCTTTCATGATATCTGCGATGATTTTCTCGAGGTCATTTATTTTTATTATATCCATATAGCCTGTTTTCTTTGTTGCTATGATATTGCCGCCTATGAATAGATGAGTTATGATAAATGGGTTTTCTTTTCCGCTGTCCTCTGTTTGTACATGAAATGTAATGCCTTTATGTACTATGTTATGGTTATAGCCCTGAAGCATACTATTTTTTTATTTTTCTCTCCATATAGTTATCAATACTGAGCATAAAATCCTTTGTAAATACCAACAAGATCGCGACTATGAGGAATAGTATGTCCCTGAACAGTATTGCGGAGCCGATTTTCTCATTCATGCCGAATATATCAAAACAACCGCACTCCATGGAAACGCCTCTGTGTATGTTTACCCATATAGCAATTATAAATGACACAAGCAGCAAGCCTAATGAAAATGACGCACCCCTTATACCAAAACCAACAATAAGCATTATACCTGCCATGATCTCAATCCACGGTAAGGTATAAGCAAAAATTTTTGCAAGACCTATAGGAAGGATGTTGAAGTTTATAACGGTTGAAACAAGCACATCCGGATGGAGTAACTTGCCGTAGGCTGCTATAACAAATATAACACCCAGCGTTACTCTTAATATGAGGATTATTGTAGGCTTAATCAATGCAAAATTGATAATACATTTTCTTTCCATGTTAGGGCTCCTTTCCTACGGATATAGGGAGTCTGGCATTTATCCATCCAGGCCATCCCTCTGTCATGACATATACATTTATATATCCGATTGCCATGAGATCCTTTGCCACATCAACGCTCAGTCCGCATCCTGTTCCATGACAGTAGGTAATGATTTTTTTGTTCTTTGTTAATAGTTTTTCATAGAGAGGATAGTCCTGCTGAAACTTGTCATACGGGATATTTATTGCGTTCTTTATATGACCTTCCCTGTATTCAGCGTTATCCCTTGCATCTATGAAGACTGCGTTGTTATTCGTATAACTGTTGTAAGCATCTTCTATACTTATTGTTTTCATTGCCGATATCTGCTGTATGTAGCCTTCCGGTACTATCAGTTTGGCCGGTGTTTCCGTATTTGGCGTAAACGCGTGTATCATTACTCCCAATACGAAAGAAATCAGATAGATTACCGCGGTTATTACAAACACCGATTTCCACGACTTGTTTAAATTCATTTTTTTACCTCCACTATCCACCCCCCACCGAGGATCTCTTCATCATCGTAAAATACCGCTGCCTGTCCGGGAGTAATCGCCCTTTGAGGTGAATCAAATTTTATAATTATCATATCATCTTTTTTGCTCATTAAGGCTCTTTTTTCTGTATGCCTGTATCTTATTCTGACGTTTGCATACAATGGAAAATCGGGTTCCTTGCCTGCTATCCAGTTTACACCATTGACACTGAATGTATCAGACATAAGACCGTCTCTCGTACCGACCATTATGCTGTTGTCAGAAATGTTTTTATCTATAACATAAACAGGTTCGTTTGTATACACACCGATGCCTTTCCTCTGTCCTATTGTATAGAATTGCAAGCCTCTGTGAGTTCCCATGATTGTACCTTCGCGATTGATAATCTTTCCCTCATGCAAATCCATCTTTGTATACTTGCTGCTGAATTCTTTGAATCCTCCGGCCGGCAGGAAACATAATTCCTGACTGTCTCTTTTGTTGCACGTGATCAATTCTGCATTTCTTGCGATGTTTCTTACGGTGTTTTTGTCAAGTTCTCCAAGGGGAAAGAGGATTCTTGTAAGCCTTTTCTGGTCAAGCATAAATAGGAAATATGACTGGTCCTTCCTGAGATCGACTGCCTTCTTAAGATGGAATCCATTCTTGTCTGCCTGTATGCGCGCATAATGACCCGTTGCGACATAGTCATGATCGTTTTTCGATGCATAATCCAGAAGCAGGCCGAATTTGAGATGATCATTGCACACAATGCAAGGGTTCGGTGTCCTTCCTTCAGACAATTCTTTTATATAGTATCCGACAACCTCTTTTCTGAATGCTTCCTGCATATCGATCACCTCGAAATCAATACCGATCTGTTGTGCTATTGTTTTGGCATCATGAAGGTCTTCTGTTGAACAACAGGGGTTTTCAGCGTTGTATGCCCATAGCTTTAAGGCGACGCCTTTTACCGTATACCCCTGTTTTTGCAGCAAGAGAGCTGCCACGGAGCTGTCAACACCTCCGCTCATGCCGAGCAGAACGCTTTTTTGATGATCTCGTTTTAACATATCTCATAAATTTATGATGTAACGAAATAATATTCAAGACGTCTTTATACTTTTACGCAATCGGTCTTTGTTTTGTTGCATTGAATATTTTATAATGTTAGCAAATTTGATGAAAAGGAGGTTTTATATGATCAATAAAATTGCAGTACTCGGTGCAGGGCAGATGGGGAGCGGTATAGCTCAGGCCGGTGCGGCTTCAGGCAAAGATGTTCTGCTGTACGATATAAAAGAAGAATTTGTACAGAGAGGAATAAAAAATATACAGTCAAGCCTTGATAGGTTTGTTCAGAAGGGAAAGCTTTCTGCTGATGACAAAGACACCGTAATAAACCGCATAAAATTAACGGTGAATTTTTCAGATATAGCAGGCGCACAGTTTGTCATAGAGGCGATACCTGAAGATCCGGTGATCAAGCTGGATACATTCAAGAGGCTTGATGCACTGCTCACAAAGGACGTAATTCTTGCATCGAATACCTCATCCATATCAATAACCCGCATTGCGGGTGTGACCGGGAGGCCTGATAAGGTTATCGGTATGCATTTTATGAACCCGGTGCCTGTTATGAAGCTTGTGGAGATCGTTCAAGGCATAGCTACATCGGAATATACCCTTAACACAACCCTTGAACTTGCAAAGCAACTCGGTAAGACAACAGTTGTATCAAAGGATTCCGCAGGATTTATTGTCAACAGGATCCTTGCTCCATGGATAAATGAAGCTGTTTATGCCCTGATGGAGGGGGTGGCAACACCGCAGGATATTGATACAGCGATGAAGCTCGGTACCAATGTACCGATGGGCCCGCTTGAACTCGCCGATTTTATAGGTCTTGATACAATGCTTGCAATCCTCGAGGTATTACATCACGATCTCGGTGATCCGAAATACCGGCCGTGCCCGTTACTGCGGAAGTATGTTGAAGCCGGTATGGTAGGCAAAAAGAAAGGCATAGGATTTTATAAATATTAGAAAAATGTATAGCATATGAGACAATAAGGCTGGAACTTGATAAGGTAAATTTAGAACTCACAAATAAAGGTTCAAAAAACTAAAATGAAAATATAGATTCTTCTTCGTGACGCGAATATGACACTTCCTGGGATAATAACATTGGTGTTGCTGTCATTCTGGGCGATGTGAAGAATCTAAGTATGAAAAAGGAGAATTATATGCAATTTGATTTTACGGATGAACAGAAAATGATACAGGAAACAGCGAGGAATTTTGCCAACGGTGTTGTTAAGCCAAAGGCAAAAGAAATCGATCAAACAGGACAGTTCCCGGCGGATACGGTAAAAAAACTTGCAGAACTTGGATTCATGGGCATGATGATTCCCTCCGAGTTCGGCGGGGCAGGTCTTGATGCGATATCTTATGTTATCGCAATGGAAGAAATATCGGCTGCATGTGCAAGTACGGGTGTTATAATGTCGGTGAACAACTCTCTCGTTTGCGATCCTTTGATGAAGTACGGAAATGAGGAACAGAAAAAAGAGTATCTTACTCCTCTCGCTCGTGGTGAAAAGCTCGGGTGCTTTGCATTGTCAGAGCCGAATGCAGGTTCTGATGCCGCGCGACAGCAGACCACTGCTGTTCAAGACGGAGATTCTTTTGTACTGAATGGAACTAAGAATTTTATAACAAATGGTAAAGAGGCTAACATAGCTATTGTGTTTGCGATGACAGATAAAACGAAAGGTCATAAAGGTATCAGCGCATTCATTGTCCCTACGGATACAAAAGGCTTTACTATAAACAGGCTTGAACACAAACTCGGTATACGGGCATCATCAACAGCCCAGATTATGCTTGAGGACATGAGGCTTCCAAAGAAAAATCTTCTGGGTAATATAGGAGATGGATTTAAAATAGCTATGTCAACCCTCGACGGCGGCAGAATAGGTATTGCGTCTCAGGCACTTGGCATTGCAAGGGCTGCAATGGAAGAGGCCATTGAATTTGCTAAACAAAGAGAGGCTTTTGGTCAGCTTATCCACAACTTTGAAGCCATTCAATGGATGGTTGCCGATATGGCGACAAGGCTTGATTCGGCAAGGCTGCTCACCCTGCGTGCCGCATATCTCAAGGATAAGAAAACAAGGTTTACCAAGGAGGCTGCAATGGCAAAATTATTCGCAGCGGAGACAGCCATGTGGATAACAACAAAGGCAATACAGATCCACGGCGGCTATGGTTATACGACGGATTATCCGGTAGAGAGGCATTTCAGGGACGCAAAGATAACAGAAATATATGAGGGTACTTCAGAGATCCAGCGGCTTGTCATTGCAGCAAACATGTTTAAAGAGTGAGATAAAAAATAATGGGGAAAGATAATGGTTTGTCCGATACCATTGTTTTGAAAAATAAAGGTATTGGTATATTTGATTCCGGTATTGGCGGATTGACGGTCCTGAGAGAAATTAGAAAGCTGCTGCCGCATGAAGATATATTTTATCTCGGTGATACCGCACGTGTACCTTACGGCAACAGATCCAAGAATACGATCATCAAATACTCTGTTCAGAACACGCATTTTCTTACAGAAATTGGCATAAAGCTTCTTGTCATTGCATGCAATACTTCGTCATCTGTTGCTATCAACGCTTTGCGGAACAAATTTCCGGGGCTGCCGATTATCGGTGTCATAGAACCGGGCTCTGAACAGGCTGGTAGTGTGACAAAGACCGGAAGGGTAGGTGTTATCGGAACAAGGGCGACTATCGCAAGCGGTTCATACAGGTCTGCCCTCCATCGATTGGATCACGGTATAAAAGTTTTCCAACAGGCGTGTCCGTTGTTTGTTCCTGTTGTCGAGGAGGGCATGCATAGGACACAGTTTGCTCACGACATCGCACGGCATTATTTGTTGAATTTTAAAAAGCACGATATAGATACCCTCATACTGGGATGTACACATTATCCGCTTCTTTCACCCGTGATACAAAGGGTCGTTGGAAGTAAAGTAAAACTCATAAATTCAGGGCAGGCTGTTGCCACAAAGGTTTATGAATATTTGTCTAAATTCAATCTACTAAATGCTACAGACAAATCCCCCGATCCAAGCCCAGCTTGGGTACTCCCCACCTTTCCTAAAGGGGGGATAGGGGGGATTATTACACGTACTCCAAGTAAGGGAAGTGTAAAATTCTTTGTGACCGATGCGCCATTGCAGTTTAAAAAGATAGGTAGGCTACTTCTTTCACATGATATTGGTAATAATATCCATAAAGTGGTATTAAAAGATTATGAGTAAAAAAACATACCAAAAATATATTATAGGTGTTCTTGCCATACTGTTCATAGTGGCAGGATATATGATTTACATAACCTATATAAAACCTATTCCGATAACTGTAAAGCCACTGCCTGCAAAAGAATTGGTAACATTGTATTTTTACAATCCGGATACAGATACACTGGAGCCTGAACAAAGAACCATTGTTCAGACAACTGGTGTATTGGAAACGTGCAGTGCAATTATAGGTGAACTCGAACGCGGCTCCAATATAGGGCTTACAACCCCGATTCCGGTTGATGTGAAAGTAAATGATGCAAGTCTTCAATCGAATGGAATATTATTTATAGATCTGAGTAAAAACCTTATAAGCGAAACGCCGGAAGGCTCGTCGGCTGAGATCACCGCCATTTACTCAATTGTAAATTCCATTGCTAAGAATATAAATGGTGTAAAGGCAGTGCAGATTACCATTGATGGAAAACTCCTTCAGACACTTGAAACCCACATTGAGATCGACCAGCCGATAGTACCCGACTATACGAAATAATCGGTAAGAATTGCTCAGCAATTCTGAGTTATTGCTTGACAAATTGCAATAAGGGTCTATACTTAAAATTCTCAACGCGGGGTGGAGCAGTCTGGTAGCTCGTCGGGCCCATAACCCGAAGGTCGAAGGTTCAAATCCTTCCCCCGCTATTCTTTTCAATTCAAAGAGTGTCTCCCTATCTAATAGGTCGTACGATTAGGCAAGAAATAAACAGGATTGGTCTACCTTTTTTATCCTTTATGGATATACTATTATAGTATATCATAACGAAGGGCTCAAGAAAGGAGATAGATATGGAGAAACGTATATTGGGAAAAAGCGGGCTTGAGGTTTCGGCTCTCGGACTCGGGTGCATGGGTATGAGCTTCGCCTATGGTCCGCCCGCAGACAAGCGGGAGATGATCTCCCTTATCCGTTCGGCTGTCGAACGCGGGGTCACCTTTTTCGACACAGCGGAAGCGTACGGCCCGTTTACCAACGAAGAGCTTTTGGGGGAAGCGCTTGCTCCCTTCCGCGATCACGTGGTGATAGCTACCAAATTCGGCTTCAAATTTGGTCCCGATGGAAAGCAAACAGGCCAGGACAGCCGGCCTGAGCACATCAGGCAGGTTGCCGAAGCATCTCTGAAGCGGCTCAAAGTCGATGCCATTGACCTGTTCTATCAACACCGTGTTGATACGAACGTGCCGATCGAAGACGTCGCTGGAACCGTACAAGATCTGATCAAGGAAGGTAAAGTGAAATACTTCGGTCTTTCCGAGGCTGGGGTGCAGACGATACGCCGCGCTCACGCTGTCCAGCTGGTCACTGCGGTACAGAGCGAATACTCGCTGTGGTGGAGACGCCCGGAACAGGAAGTGCTTCCGGCGCTTGAGGAGCTCGGGATCGGTTTCGTGCCCTTCAGTCCCCTCGGTAAAGGCTTTCTTACGGGAACGATCAATGAGAATACGAAATTCGACAAATCCGATTTCCGCACTACTGTTCCCCGCTTTACACCGGAAAACCGGAAAACGAATCAGGCTATGGTTGACTTGCTTGCAAGGATTGGAAAACAGAAAAAGGCGACCCCTGCACAAATCGCACTCGCCTGGCTGCTTGCCCGCAAGCCGTGGATTGTTCCCATTCCGGGAACTACAAAGCTCCCGCGCCTGGAGGAGAACATCGGAGCGGCTGCAATCGAACTTACCTCCAACGACATCCGTGAGATCGAGGACGCCGCCTCGAAGATCGTAGTGCAGGGTGCGCGGTATCCTGAGGAGCTGGAGCGGAGGACGGGACTGTGAGCGAATACTGTTGCCAGTCCGGAACGATAAAAGAAGGAATAGAGGAGGAGAACTATGCAAAAGGTTGTATTAAATAATGGTGTGGAAATGCCCATATTAGGGTTTGGTGTCTTTCAGGTAACTGATGCCGAAGAATGCGAAAGAAGTGTAGATGAAGCCATACGCACCGGCTATCGCCTGATTGATACAGCGGCTTCTTATGGAAACGAAGAGGCGGTCGGCAAAGCAATCAAAAGAAGCGGTGTGCCAAGGGAGGAATTATTTGTTACCACGAAGCTTTGGATTCAGGATGCGGGGTATGAAAGCACAAAGAAGGCTTTTGAAAAATCGCTGAGGAGATTACAGTTGGATTATCTGGATCTGTACCTGATCCATCAACCGTTCGGCGATGTTTTCGGAGCATGGCGTGCTATGGAAGAGTTGTGCCAACAAGGCCGGATTAAGGCAATAGGCGTGAGCAACTTTCAACCGGATAGGATAATGGACTTGATGGTAAATAACAAAATAGTGCCTGCAGTGAATCAGATCGAAACGCATCCTTTCTGTCAGCAAATTGAAACCCAAAAATTCTTAAGAGCAAATAGTGTTCAGATTGAGGCATGGGCACCATTTGCCGAGGGTAAAAACAACATTTTCAAAAATGAATTGCTGCTTTCTTTTGCCGGGAAATATAAGAAAACCGTTGCCCAGGTGATTCTGCACTGGTTGATACAAAGAGGAGTGATTGTCATTCCAAAATCGGTCCGCAAGGAAAGAATCATTGAAAACTTCAACATTTTTGATTTTGAACTGAGCCCCGAAGATATGGACGCCATGGTGGGGTTGGACAAAAAGGTCAGTAGCTTTTTCGACCATCGTGACCCGGAAATGGTGAAGTGGCTGTGCAGCAGAAAACTTGATATTTAAGATCACCGCTGTCCTGACCCGCGTAAACGGCCTTTCTAAAGTAAACGGAATACCTATTAACCCGAAAAATGCATTTGCAAAACTTGTCCTCATGAAAATGGGGAATGGGAATAGGGAAGTTTGGGTAATGAACGATAACCCTGCGTCTCCGCCAGAGGCCGATCTTCTCCAAAGGTGAATGAGCCTTTGGCTCAAGTCCTATGGCTGAAAATAAAGGTATTCTTCGAATATTCGACAAAGGAATTATACCGGGTAATAGTATATAAACCCCGTTAGAAATGGTAACCTTTTAGAAGATAATTCTTAAATGAATTCAAAACCTATTACTCGAACTATAAATCACAGAGTTTCTAACGGGGTAAACATGCAGAGGACATAAACCTCGTTTAAAACAAATCCCCCCCTTTACTAAAGTGGGGGTAGGGGGGATTACGGGTGGATCGCAGGATTGAGTGAATGAACAAACTTTTCTCTTGCATTTTTCGGGTTAAGGGGTATCCTGTGGCTGTTCTGACTGGATGCATAGCTAAAAACCCACATGGGTTTACAGGGAAATAGGCAAAAAAAGGGCCACTGGTCCATTAAAACCCGTGCTGTCAATGCTTTTTCATTCTGTCCATTATCATAATAACATCATCATCCGTAAGGTCATACCAGTGCTCGTAGGCTTCTGCAACAGCGAAGTAAAGCGATGATCTGACATTAAGGCAGTAGAGTTCGTCTACTTCGTTCAGAACAAGCTCTATTGAGCTGCTTGAGCCCGTAGGAACTGCCGCTATTAGCATGGAAGGTTTTCTTCTTCTCAAAAACTTTATCGCAGAGAACATGGTGTAGCCTGACGCAAGGCCATCATCCGTTATGATTACCGTCTTTTGGGAGATGTCTGGGAAAGGCTTATTGGACCTGAAAAGGCGATCCCTTTTCTTGAGCAGGTTCTCCGCCTTTTTTATCTGGTCTTCAATATCTTGCGATGTCAGCCCTGCCTGTTTTACAAGCTCCCGGTTGAACACAACCTCGCTATCGGGGTCTATCGCACCGAATCCAGCCTCTGTGTTGTAGGGCAGCTGGATTTTGCGTACAACAACAAGCTCCATGTCAAGACCGAGCCTTTTAGCCACAATAGCACCCATGACAACACCGCCTGCAGGTATGGCCATTATCATAGCGTTGCTGCCCTTGTAGCCGGAGAGCATTTCTGCAAGCCTTCTACCGGCGTGCTCCCTATCCTTGAAAACATGGATCCCGTCACGCAGCTTCCTATCCTCAAAAAGCCTTCCCATTTTTCAGCGCTCCCTCTTATTCATGGTACACCTTTATAATTTTAATCCAGCCAATGGATTTTCCGTGTGTAACCTTATATGAAATAAGAGATGTTCATGCCTTTGGGTAATTTGCAAGTTATACATTCATAACCTTTACCCTTACAAGTCCCCTTACAGAATTGCCCCAGTAAACTTCTTCAGCATGGTACAGGTCGTCTATTTTAAACACCCTCTCTATGCACATTTTACTTTTTATAAGCCTCTTCCTTAAGATGCCGGGTAGTAATCCGCAATTAATAGGCGGAGTATAAAGCTTTCCTTTCATCTGTATAAAAATATTGGCTCTTGAGCATTCTGTAATCTCGCTATTCTCATTAAAGAACACAATATCAAAGCAATTGCCCTTCTCGATACTCGAAGTTGCATTGTTATACCATGATCTGCATGTTGTTTTATGATAAAGATAAATATTCTTGCTGTCCACCGGGGAATCTGTAAGAAAAACAACCGGTTCACTCTTCAATGTATTCATATCTAAAGGAACATAATTATATCTGATACATCCTTGACTGTTCAAAAAAATCCTTACCTTATATTTTTTAATACCATTAAGCCTTGAACGTATCTTTGTAATGGTATTTTTTATTTCCTTTTCGGGATAGGTATAACCGAAAAAGACTGCCGATTTTTTCAACCTTTCCAGATGCTCTTTGAGGTATACAAGCCGTCCTTTCCAGAGTATTGATTCAAAAATCTCAAAATCCGGGACATTCCTATCGGTTATAAATCTACACTTGGTTATGCACTCTTCCCACTCTCCTCTGGTCGAAGAATCCCAGACAATACCACTTCCTACATTGTAGATCCATCGCCGGTTAGTCTTGCCCTTCTGGAGGGTTCTTATCGGAACGCTGAAGACAGCCTTTCTTTTAGGCGCGATGTAACCTATTGCGCCACAGTATATGCCACGTCTTGCCTGTTCAAGAGACTTTATGATCTCCATTGTCCGTATTTTTGGTGCTCCGGTAACAGAGCCGGACGGAAAGATATGCCTGAAGATATCTTTAAATGCAACATCCTGTTTCAGTTTTGCTATGACGGTTGAAGTCATCTGATGAAGCGTTGGATGCGTTTCCACCTCAAAAAGCCTGACAGTCCTTACACTTCCAAATTCAGCTATTTTCCCAAGGTCGTTACGGAGGAGGTCAACGATCATAACATTTTCGCTTCTACTCTTGGAATCGAGAGAGAGCCATCTTTTTATCGTTTCGTCCTCTTCATACCAGCGGCCGCGAGCTGCTGTGCCCTTCATCGGCTTTACCGTGATCTTCCTTCCCTGTAAACTGAAAAACAACTCAGGAGAAAATGAAAGGATACAGTCACTCCCCGTATCTATATATGCGCAGTACGGCGTTTTTTGATTTTTTCGCAGTAACGTATAAAGATCAAATGGGTCAAGAGAGCTATCCAGTAAAGCATTGAATGAGAAGTTTACCTGAAAGGTATGACCATTTGAAAGCCAGTATTTTATCTTTCTTATCTTACCGGCGTATTCATTATAGCCTATATTGAAAGACATGCTCATCTCAAGCGGTCCTTTTGGATTCGGTTTCCGCACCGGGTTAAAGGGATGTCTGTAATAATGCTTAATTTCAGGACACCATATATTGTGTGCATGATCAAATCTGTAAGGTCTTTCAAACACACCCAGCCATACAAGATTTGAACCGCGTTCTCGAGATGGATGAGAGAAGACAGAGAATACCTTTTCCAGCCCGTAGGCTGCTTCATACGATATAAAACCGGCAATCCAGTATCTCTTTGACAATACATCCATCTCATCAAGAATATGTGGGACCTCTGCATAGTTATCCGTCTTTAAAATTTTGACTGGCTCTGTAAACAGATATGAATAACGATCTTTTGAGGAAGGTCGTGCGCTATCAAGCAAAACAACATGTTTTGCATCATGCAAAACATTCCGTAGTGATTCCATAAGTAGTGGTTTATAAGATATCATCATTTTATTTCCAAACACACTATCAGAGTAAAAGCAAACTCAGGGAAAGAGGAGAGCAGCCATTCAAACTGCGCCTGCCAGCTGCCATGAAAAGCACCAACCTCTAACACTCACGATATAATCAGATACAGCCAATCCCACCCGTAGCCAATTCATATATGGCCTTCATGAAGGCGATCTGCTCCAGATGGCTATATATCCCTGTATCGGCAGCAGATAAGGCATAGCTGATCGGTATGAGCATTACCGGAGGGATATTCTATGGAGGGCAGACACTGGGTTGTCATCTGCAATTCCTAACTGAGAAGGCAATGCATATAGATTGATATTTATTTATACCTATAGTAACAATAATGGAACACCATAATCAAAAGGAGGGGAATATGGCAGTAAAGAAAAAAGTGATTAAGAAAATAGTGACCAAGAAAAAGGTTACAAAATCGAAGAGGAAACCAAATCCGGCATTCATGAAACCAATGAACATCAGTGAAGAACTGGCGGTAATAGTTGGGAGCAAGCCTATACTGGTTTAACACAGCTTTTGAATAACAGTTCTCAACTTGCTGTTTGCTGTTTTTCAATTTGAAACTATGAAAAGATTGTTACAAGGAAGTTAATATGAAAGAACCGGTTATTTTTACATGGAGTGGAGGCAAGGATAGCACCCTGACCCTTTATGAATTGTTACAAACACATAGCTATGAGGTGGTTTCGCTCATCACCACAGTAACACAAGGCTATGACAGGATTAGTATGCACGGTGTAAGGATTGACCTGTTGGAACAGCAGGCCGAGGCAATTGGCATACCTGTAGATAAAATATATATCAGTAAAACATCTTCCAACGAAGAGTATGAATCAAAGATGAAGGGCATATTAACCTATTACAAGCACCGGGGAATAAACACAGTTGTATTCGGGGACATCTTTTTAGAAGACCTGAGAAAATATAGGGAGAAAAATCTTGCAAAAGTAGGCATGAAGGGGCTTTTCCCGATATGGAAGAGGAATACATCGGAACTTGCAAATTCATTTATTGAACTTGGGTTTAAATCCATTATCACATGTGTTGATACAAATGTTCTTGATAAGGGCTTCTCAGGCAGAAACTATGACAAGCAACTTCTATCAAGGTTGCCATCGCATATTGATCCATGCGGCGAGAATGGAGAGTTCCATTCTTTTGCATACGATGGTCCATTATTTAAGGAAGAGATACGATTCAAAAAAGGTGAATGTGTTTTGAGGGATAACCGGTTTTTCTATTGTGATTTAATACCGGTATATCTGAACCCATAACCCGAAGGTCGAAGGTTCAAATCCTTCCCCCGCTATTCTTTCTTTTCAATGAGTTAGATGCTTTTTTCATCATTGAATTTCACCACTGTGATCCCCTATTGTGATCACCCCGCCTTGAATTTGATCCAAAACAGCTACGGAATTTTTGAGATTGTCCGGTGCAAGGTGTGCATACCGCTGTGTCATCTTAAAATCTTTATGACCTAAAAGCTTCTGCACATTGTAAAGATTGACGTCAGCCTGCACTAACCAGCTTGCAAAGGTGTGCCTTAGATCGTGAAACCTGAAATCCTGTATCCCTGTCTTTTGACAAGCATCCCTGAACCATTTGCCGATCTTTGAGTTGTCAAACTTTGTGCCGGTCGAAGTAGGGAATACATAGGGGCTTTTGATATGCCTTACCTTGTTGAGGTGTATCAGCAGATTCTTAACTGTGTCGTTCATGGGCAGACCAAGACGCTCTCCGTTCTTTGTGTGTTCAAGCGTGATTGTACCTCTGGTAAGGTCTATGTCCTGCCATGTCAGACCCAAGATGTTGCCGAGACGCATTCCGGTGTGTACAGCGATCACTATGATTGGCTTTAGCCTGTCGTTAGCTGCCTGATACAATCTGTCAACTCTTCCCTTGTCAGATAACGCACACGGGGCTGTGGGAGCTTTTCCATTGCTACACGATAGAATGGATTGAGTGAAATCCATTCCCATTCTCTGATTGCAAGATTAAAGGCATGTTTGCAGAAGCCTAATTCATGGTTTATGGTTTTTGGTGATGCATCTTCATTTCTACGCTGTATCTTATATGTGCTGATCTGATTAGGTGTTATGTTGTTTAAATACATACTGCCGAACACAGGTAGTAAATGTTTTAAACTTGATCCATCTCTTACCATGCTTTTAGGTGCTTTTGTAATTGAATACTCTTGCATATACCGATCCGCCATATCCTTGAATGTCTTTTTGTTACCCTGACCTTTGTTGAAATACTTACCCTCTGCAAGCTCCATCCTTCTTTTTGCCTCAATCTGTCCCGCAAGTTTCTTATTGGTCGTCCCCGTTGACTCACGGATTAGCCTGCCATTCCATCGAATTTGAATTATCCACTTTTGACCTCTTTTAATTAAACCCATTTTTACACCTCCCTTCTTTTAGATTTGAGGCCTTGAAAGTGGTTAATTCCGTGCAAGGGTATACTACATCACCCGCATGAAAATTACAACCATTTTCCACCTCATTATATTTGTTTGCATGACTTACCGTGTGTTGTGATACGGCAAGTGAAACAGCATAAACATACTGGTTATAAGGCATTCCGGCACTTGATTGGTAGTCTGGTATGAAGAGCCATGAGATTATCGTTTTTTTAAGGCTATTGATACTTGCGAATAAGTCGTCTGGCATAAAATATTAGCCCTCCCGATCCTGCTTTTGGAACTTTTCTTTAATCTTCTGCTTTTCGGCTTCTGAAAGCTGTTTTTTAAACTCTGGATGATATTTCTTGTTGTAATAATTAAACCGGAATAGTGGACACTGTGGATCACCGCAATCGGCATCCATCAATTCGGCATCCTGATAGTATCCCATACATTCATAACAGAACGCCTGTATAGCCTGCTTTGCACTTGCAAGTTTACCCATTTCAAGCCATTTAATCATAATGGCTTGTCCTTTTCGTAACGGCATCTTTTTAATTTTTTCTATATCCCTATTCATTAAAATTGAACCCCTGATAAGAACTGCCTTGCATCTTGCTGAACGATTTTAAGGTAGACCATTGTTGTGATCACAGAGCTATGACCGAGTAAGTCTTTTAATACCGGCAAAGGCACGCCCTGAGATATGCAGTTCACGGCAAAGCTATGCCGGAACGTGTGCGGGTGTACCGGCTTTGTTATGCCGGCTTGCTTGGCTACCTGTTTTATAATCTGAAACGCTCGTTGTCGTGTGAAAGTAAACAGTCTATCTGTAATATTATTATGCATGACATAGCTCGCAAGCTCATTTGACAGCTCCGCCGATATAGGGATCATTCTATAGGCAGGCTTCCCTTTCTTACCCCGCTTCTTTTCCGTAAGCACCTTAATGGTCAGATTGTAGGTGTCTATGTCATCCTTTGTGATCTTTAAGGCTTCGGTGATCCTGCACCCTGTCTGCCAGAGGGTATTTATAAGCAGATGATTCCGTTTGTTATCAATACAGGCTTCAAGCATAGCATGGACTTCAAGAGGTGTCAGATAAGACGGTATGTCCTTGTTCTCATACCTTGCCATTGAAAGTTTTTGTACCGCCGGTAGGTTATTCATGTTTACAATTCCTATATGCTTTGTAAAGTTTTGTGCTGTTTAAAGTGTCTAAAATCATCTGTTTCCCTCTTGAAAATGCCCTTTTGTTTTACATTTTCTCCACTATTGTAAAGAGAGGGCAGGTCTGCAATACCTGCCCGTTAAATCCGCACCGCCGTCATTCCTCCGGCTCATCGTCTTCATCCTCGACCTCGACCAGCTCATTCGCCTTATCAAAGCCATCGCCGAAGCCCTGCTTGTAAGCCTCATCATGTATCCTTCGGACATCTTCATGTGTATAACCCTTGTTGTCTTTTTCAACGGCTGACTCGGAATTTTTAATTACTTTCTCTTTTTCTGACATCATTTAATTCACCCCCCTATTTGTAGATTTCTTATATTTCTGTGCCATTGCCTTGAAACGTCTATGCAAATCACGCAAGTATTCGCTGTTATACCCGCCATCTCCCGACAAAATCATAGTTAAAACAGATTCATTGCTGTAGACCGGATACCCCTTCATACGCAATTGCCCCGCTAACTGCTCGTCAAGACAATACATGTAAAAGTCATCGAGCATATCAGACCACAAAACCATAAAACTGTTTGAATCCGCTAATAGGGTAAGCTCCGGTTCGACCCATGCTTTCTTTTGCTGTGATAGTAGCTGTATTGCTTCCTCTTTATGTGCTTTAAGCTCTGCTAATAGGGTGTTGACCTCTACCGGATATTCCCGATCTGTCATTTCGGGGATATGTACCTTGATAATGCCTTCAACAAGCGTCAGGGATACCCCAAGGCCTTTGAGTCGATTTATGGTATTGAGCATCATATTTCAACTGTCCTTCCGCCCTTGATTTCAGGATCAGTAATTAGTTTTTGAAGGGTCTTGATGTTCAGTATATTTATCGGTTCGGAAACTTTATTACAAACAACGTTCACTAAGTTCACTCCCTTCCCGTCCTGAGTGAACTTAGTGAACATCTTTTGTAATCTTAGGTCATCCCAAACTAATCGATACGCTCCTCCGGTTCCCCGCTCGGTTTTCAAACCAAATTTCCGTAACATAGTCCCTACCATCTTGGCACTGAATGAGGTAATACCTTTCGGAAGCGTTTTATTGAAAGTGTCTTGAATTTCTGACAAGGGTAGCAGTCCATTTTGAACTTTGTCTTGTAAGGTATACAAAACATCGACCAAGCGTTGCTGATAACCGTCTAAAGTGTGCTGTGAATCCTTCTTATTGTACAGTTCTAATAAACGAATGACCTGGCCCGCAAAAAAATTTGTAAATTTTATTGCACCTTTAATTGTATCGGAGTCTATGGGAGAGTTCGTATCCGTATGAGTGAAAAAAGCCTTTAGACAGTGCAATATGCCTGCGAATTTCAAGCTGTAATAAGACACCAGTTTGGGGATAAAACCTTAGCCTGCTCGGATAACAGGGACAGTTTTTTGTCATAACTATTATAGAAATTTTCATAAAGGTTCAACGCCTGTTCACTTAAAGATAATATTATCGGTTGTATAGAGCCATCGTCATAATATGAAAGCGGAATCTTGTAAAAATGATCTAAAAGATTTTCCCAAAAAGAAATCTCGCCATTTGTAAAAGTCCGCCGGCTGAAGTTAAAAGACGGGTTTCCGGCAAAGACAAAGAGGAATCTTGGCAGTAGCCCATCCTCAAAACTCTCTGCTGAAAATACTTTAGATACAACTCCCGGTTGTAGCCCTCCAGCTATTGCCGCTCCCGTAGCGGGTGCAAATTTGACTTCCCGTTTTCGATCAACTTTTCATGAGCCGCAATTGAACAAGGTAAGATAATGCTGTCTGTCGTTACCACCTCCATGCTTATACTGGTCGAAGCTAAAAATCAGACCGGACAATTCATCGTGGTGCAACAACACGCCCCTTCCATCAGACGCAAAAACATTTATTAGCGACTCGACAGTATGATCTGAAACGAAGTAATGTTTAAGTTTAGGCTCATCAGGGATTTTAGCATCCTTCCCATTTTTTGTTTTTCTTATTTCCTGTTCGTATTCTTCACGATCTTTTCTATAATCTTTGTATGCCCTTCCCTGTAACCGCGTTAATGGACTTAATAAGGCGTCAAAAAGTGGAGATTTCCCGTAGCCAGTCGGTGCAATTATGGCCGTCCATAAAAATGGAGACACTTGAAAACCTTCTTTAGGGGATATTCTAATTGTATTTCCAATTGCCGCGCTTACAATTGTGATGGCAATGCTCGCAGCTATATGAGGTTCAACTTGGAGAGCTTCAGAAGCAGCATTCACAAAATCAAATAATTCTTGCGGCAACACCTCAAACGGAAATGCAGAAACTGGTATCAAATTTCGATCGGTCAGATCAACAGGTGAATCGGTTTTTTCAGTAATAAAGGCTTCGAAATAGTGTGTTCCATATGCCCTGTCGTACTCAACAAAAAATTGTTTTTGTTGAACATCTGGAAGGTCGCCTAATTTTTTTCTGAACTCCATTTCCTTTGACCTATAACTATCCACAATACCGGCGGAAATATCCAATTCAAACAGCAAGTTTTTTAATAAGTTTGTGTCTTGTGTCATTTTCCCCT
This sequence comes from uncultured Pseudomonadota bacterium, assembly GCA_964547905.1. GTDB lineage: Bacteria > JAMCPX01 > JAMCPX01 > JAMCPX01 > JAMCPX01 > JAJYLM01. The sequence continues at coordinate 122,417 of CAZJPN010000040.1, forward strand.
CTCTATCACCTTTTGTTAGCTCTAAGTATAAGTCCATATTTCATCATTGTCATCGCCCATAATTCGCTTGAATTAGTGTTTTTTGTCCGTTCGTGTCAGTTTAATAAGCTCAGGCGAACAATGTTGCAGAGCTCGAAGATTTTCCTGCTTGAAAGAAAATAAAATCGTATTATCATCACGTAAAATCTGCTGAGCCGAAGGATCGTCTGCGAAACGTTTAATAAGGTCGTTGTTCAGTGCGATGGTCTCGTTAATATCTTTTATCTGCCCTAACAATTTCTCGACTCCGCCGAGGGTTGATGGATTTTTTAGCTCATCGATGAACAAACTCATTTTTTCCCTTCCCTCGCCTTGCGAAATTCCTCGCTTCGGAAATGTTCGATAAGCTCAGGCAAGTCAAACTTAATTAACCTTCCAACTTTTATGTAGGGCACCAACCCTTGCGCTACATAAAGATACAACGTCCCCGGTTTTATCCCTAATTCCAGTGAAGCTTTTTTTATGTCTATCAGCATATTCCGTACCTCCTTTCACCATTTCTTACCTCTGAGTATATGTTTTAATATCCTTCTGGTCAAAGCCCATATTGCGTCTGTTTTAGTATTTTTTGTCCAGCAACTTGCTTTATCTATGCTTGTTTGCTATAGGTATGAAAAGGTATGGGTTTATGGGAGGTAATATGAAACTGAAGCTAATGACGGGATATAATAAAAGAGCAAGGGCATTTAAAGAGTTGAGGCAAAAGTTTACAGAAATAACAATCAACTATTTGCAAGAAACTTTAAAAAAATATCCTCTCGACTGGAATCAAATAATGAAACAGAGAGCAATAGAAAATCTTTACAGGCAATTAGTATCGGAAGCTTATAAAGATCAGATAAACAATGTTGACTACAATCTGAACGAGAGAACTTTTTCTACACGTATGCTATTTGATTTACCATTTACTATAAAATTGCCTCCAGTAGAAGATGAGAGTATATTCAAAAAATTTATTGATAGTGATGATTACAGAGAATTAAAAAGGATAGACAAAGATTATAATAAAGATGTTACCGATTTTATTTGTATATGGTTTCTCACACTTCTAAAGTTTCAATCATCACAAATAATAAAAAGAGCTAACAATAATATAACAACAGCTACGCTATACGGCAGTCAATTAGCTGTATATCAGCATTTAAAGAATGTTAAAGGTAGCGGTAGACGTTCGGACGATAATATAAAAATATTTATAGTTATTGTTCAAGAATATATTAAGAGAAATTCGATACCAATAAAACAACCTTTATTTTATGAAATAGTTACTTATCTACAAGATATTATCTCAATAGAGTCTGCAAGGAAACAATTTCAGAGAACTAATAAAGCGAATTTGCACTGTGATTATAATAGAACTATTATACATTATTTAGAAAGAAAGCTTTGCCTCTTAAGAGAGATGAATCAATCAATATATGAAGAAATAAGAAACCAAGCTAACCAGAAAGCGATTGAATATCAAAAGAACAATAAAGAAAAATATAAAAATGTGTGTTTAATAATGGATAATCAGGGTGTATTAAATTATATAGGAGTTAGGGATAAGCCAATTCATTGATTGATATTGTATTTATCTGGATAAATGAAAGTCTTATGTATCCATATAAATAATATATATGAGTTACCTATATGAATCTTAATCAGATAAATGATGTATATTCAGATAAGTATCTGCATTCAGATTATTGCAGATAAAACAATATTTAGGTTTTATTCACGAATATATCCAGCACCCTTTACAATACAATATTAAAACGACATTTAAAGCAATATTCATATAAATATTTATATAAACATTAAAAACAACATTCAATACAATATTTGATATATATATATGATTAAGCGGAATATGACAATTCGATAAGATAATTAAGATAATCAATTATCAAATCATCAAGACAATCAAGATAATAAATACATATTTCAATATAAGATAATAAATCATTAAGACAATAAATAATCGATTGCACTAAAGGGCGGGTCGAACGAGCTTGTCAAGTTTTTAGTTGAAATTATCATAGTGGTTTCCATACGACCTCTGTACTCCTTTTGTTTCCCGGATGTTGTATATACCCATTAAAAAGCCTGATGCGACATTTTTTATATTCAATACGGACAAGAATTTTCTATTACTTTTTAGAGTGGTACTTTTTAGAGTGGTATTTGAAATACAAGAAAATAACCATTGAAATGATGTTTTATCTTGAAAATATTGAATTGTTTTAGTTCTGATTTATCGAATACCAATTCTGCCTTTCTCAAAGTATCTTTTTCATTTTCGTCGCTATCGCAAGGTAAAAGAAAATTTAGTGTATTGTCCTTGATTCCTGGATATTTTTTTGGATCTAATATGTTCCCTTCAGCTTTAACTTCGGTCATTATTCTGAAACGGAGTTTTACGGATGCCTTCTCGACATCACGAACTCTACTGAAATTTTCTTGCTGAGAAAAGATAGAGAGTAATTTATCTTTTAATTCTTGGGAAATCTCTTCACCACTTTCTTTTAAGCGTTCTTCCACAACCTGTGAAAATGCCTGACTGATTAATTCTCCTATTTTTATTGTTTCAAAAAAACTTCCGTAGACAAGGCACACTTTTGTCTTACCTTGTTTTCTGCCTCTGACAAGATAAAATACATCACGCACTGGTAAGGAATCAATATCATTCCCAGCCTTTTCCATTTGTTGTCTTACTGTACTATTTCCCCCTGTCATTATTTTAGAAATCTCTTTGCTACGGGACGGGATTGTTGAATTGAAAGATGATACCGTATAAGAATCACTGTCTTTTAATTCAATGAGTTCTCCTCCAGGAAATATACTTTTGTTTTTATTAAGACGTATTGCCATGTCAGGGAATACGCCTTTATTCCTGCAAGAAAGTAATCGTTCATTAAATGGAAATTTTTCCAGTTTTTTTACTCTTAAGAATTTCTCTTTATTCTTAACAAGCGATTGAAAAAAGTGATAGATAGAATATGTCATAACTTAAACAACTTCAACGATTGCGACTTCTGCACATAATCTATTTCAAGAGTGCCCTTCATATCCCATATTTCATTTAGGTTCTCTGTATACATATAGTCCTTATAACATTTAACGATACTGTCAGCTTCTCTGATATTTTTTAGCCGATCTTCGATGCATTTTATATTCTCAGGATCAATTTCTATTCCAATAGGTTTCCTTCCTAATTGCTCTGCAACGACCAGTGTTGTTCCTGTGCCTGCAAACGGATCAAGCACCGTATTTTTGGGTTTCGTGGAAGAAAGGATGATCCTCAGTAAAAGAGTAATAGGGGATTGCTGTTTATGAAACCTTTGTCCATCTTGTTTTCTTATTGCCTCATCCCCTGCTAAATAGCCAGAGGTGAGTTCACGAATATCATCCCATACATCTGTAACATAAATTCCGTTTTCTCTTTCAACTTTGTAATTTTGGGGAAGCGGTGGAGATATTCTTAAACGATTAAAAATTGACGGCGACTCTCCTTTAGTGGCAAAGGCAATAATTTGATATTGTTTGCCAAACTTGTTGCTGCATGGGACAGCAGAGGTTTTCTTTCTCCAGATTATTAGATTTTGAAGTGTCCAGCCGGATTCTCTCAAACAATTTAAAACGTTTTCTGTATTCTTTTCCCTCTGCATAAAGTAAATTGAGCCTCCATTTGAAGTAATATCATATACCTTATTGCTTACTTCAAACATCATGTCCCAATATTCTTTTTCAGATAAATTATCATTATGATACTTGTAATCTTTATTCTGATTAAACGGAGGATCGAGGAATGTTAGATCAACTTTAATCTTGATCTTGGATAGAATCTCTAAACAACTGCCCTGATAGATTTTATAATCCGGCATTGACCCATTCCCCTTTGTCTATATTATCAGATAAGTTATTTTTATAACTGTTTTGCATATTTTTACTCTCTCTAAAATTATCTTAATCTGGAATCCTCCATTTAAACCTCAGAAACAATTTTTTGCCCTCTCATGCTACCCTTTTATGACTCTTTAGGCTCGTTTTACCCCGTTTGTCAAGTTTGTACTTTTTTTGTACTTGAGGGATATGCAACATAAATTGCCGCGCTTGATTAGGTATTCATATATCTTGATATTCGTATATCTTGTATACATACGCATTTTGCCCTGTGATCGCTTTTGTGATCGCTTTTAAGCTTAAATGGTAAAAATAGGTAGTAACAGGTATAACACCATAAAAGACCGCTAATCCGCTTCTGATAAGGGTTTGCACGGAATTAACCTTACCTTTCAAGACCTTATGTCTTTGCATTTTTTTGAACCCATAACCCGAAGGTCGAAGGTTCAAATCCTTCCCCCGCTATTCTTTTTCAGTTCAAAGGTCCGCCGCCTTATATTTTGCGGTCGCCATCCCGCGGCTCGATTGCTGCGGGCGCGGAGGAGGCAGATTGCTGTCCACTATCAGTTGCGACATCTCCCGCTGATCGATCTTCAAGACGAGACCCAGGTACGGTTTTTCACTGCTTGCTCTGATAATCTGCACAAAGGTGGGCAGATGCACGGATGTGATCAAATAATGGTGCTCGTCACGTCCTGCTCTCTTATTGATAGCTCCTCTCATTATAACCATACCAAATTCCTATTTTCCCTACAACCAATTTATCGAAGAGATTGTACGATTAGGCAAGAAATAAACAGGATTGGTCTACCTTTTTTATCCTTTATGGATATACTATTATAGTATATCATAACGAAGGGCTCAAGAAAGGAGATAGATATGGAGAAACGTATATTGGGGAAAAGCAATCTGGTTGTCTCGGCCCTCGGGCTCGGGTGCATGGGAATGAGCTTCTCTTATGGACCGCCCGCAGACAAGCGGGAGATGATCTCGCTTATCCGTTCGGC
>CAZJPN010000041.1:0-3372 GCA_964547905.1 uncultured Pseudomonadota bacterium
CAACAAGCTCGATACCTGCATCGACAGCCTCCATGATCGCGTCTGCTGCAAACGGGGGTGGAACAAAGATCATGGATGCATTCGGCTTTGTGGCGGCCACAGCTTCGCCTACCGTATTAAACACCGGGATCCCTTCAACACTGGTTCCGCCCTTTCCAGGAGTCACTCCGCCGACTATCTTGGTTCCATAATCCCGGCACTGCAAGGTATGGAACATACCGTCTTTGCCGGTTATACCCTGCACTATTACCTTTGTATTCTTATTTACAAATATACTCATATCGCACCTCTCACAGCCTTTACCACCTTCTCTGCAGCGTCTGCCATATCCGAGGCAGCTATTATATTCAATCCGGATTCTCCAAGCATTTTCTTGCCAAGCTCGACATTTGTTCCTTCGAGTCTTACCACAAGCGGCACCTGTATGTTAACTTCTTTTGCAGCAGCAATAACGCCGGCCGCTATAATATCGCATTTCATGATACCGCCGAATATGTTCACCAGTATGCCTTTCACTTTCTCATCGGACAGTATGATTTTAAATGCATGTGTGACCTGTTCTTTTGACGCACCTCCACCCACATCGAGAAAGTTTGCAGGCTCACCGCCGTAAAATTTGATTATATCCATTGTCGACATTGCAAGTCCTGCACCATTGACCATACATCCTATATTACCTGTAAGACTTACATAGCTCAGCCCGTGCGACTTTGCATCGAGCTCTTTTGCATCTTCCTCATTTATGTCCCTGAGTGCCTCTACGTCCTTGTGCCTGAACAGGGCATTATCATCAAAATTGATTTTTGCATCGAGTGCGAATATATTATTATCTTTTGTAAGTACAAGCGGATTGATCTCGACAAGGCTACAATCAAGCTCCAAAAACATCTTGTACAGTGCCTTTACGAACTTTGTAAACTTACCTATAAGATCACCGCTCAGCCCAAGCTTATATGCGATCTTTCTTCCATTGAAATCCTGTATACCTGCCACGGGATCTATAAACTCTTTTATAATCTTCTCTGGCGTCCTGGCTGCGACTTCTTCTATTTCCATACCGCCTTCTGTGCTTGCCATCACAACAATCTGTTTTGTTGTCCTATCAATAATCATGCTGAGGTAGAGTTCTTTCGCGATTGCACCAGCCTCTTCTATGTATACCTTTTTTACAATCTTGCCTTCTGGTCCTGTTTGATGCGTGACAAGGGTCATACCGATCATCTTTGATGCAACCTCTTTCACTTCTTCGGGAGAGTTAACGAGCTTTACCCCGCCGCCTTTGCCCCTTCCGCCGGCATGGATCTGTGCTTTTACAACAAATTTAGTGACACCAAGCTGCTGTGCCACGGTATAAGCCTCATCAGCGGTAAACGCAGGTTTGCCCTTTGGCACCGGCACGCCAAACTTTGCCATCAATTCTTTTGCCTGATATTCGTGTATATTCATAGTAACCTCTTTTTATAGTTTTGTTGTAACAAGAGCGGTCTTGAGCTTTGCTATATGATTTGTGATATTTATGTCCTTTGGACACGCCTCATTACAATTAAATATAGTATGGCATCTAAACACGCCATGCTTATCGTTAACAATACCGAGCCTTTCCTCTGCCGCTGTATCTCTCGTATCGAATATATACCTGTATGCCTTGAGTAAGGCTGATGGCCCAAGATATTCATCATCCGCCCAGAACGACGGACAGGAGGATGTACATGCAGCACAAAGAATACACGTTGTCGATTCTTCTATGAGCTTCTGCTGCTCAGGGGTCTGAAGCCTCTCTTTCTCTGGTACAGGCCCATCATTGATAAGATAAGGCTTTATTTTCATAAATTTCTCATAGAATTTGTCGAGGTCTACTATCAGATCCTTAATAATTGGGAATGACGGAAGTGGTTTTATGGCTACTGTGCCCGGTTTAAGATCCTTTATGAGTGTCTGACAGGCAAGACCGTTTTTGCCGTTTATATTCATTGCACATGACCCACAAATAGCATGACCGCACGATCTTCTGAATGAAAGTGTTTCGTCCTGGTGCCATCGTATATCATTCAAACAGTCAAGGACTGTTGCGTTTGGGTGTGTCTCAACGACATATTCTTTGAAACTTGGTTTCTCATTGCTTTCCGGAATGAACCGTTGTATCTTAAAAGTTACCTTCACGTTAATACCTCCTCAGTACTTTCTTTCTTGGGGTTGATACCTGGTAATAGAAACATCTTTTTGTTTCATCTCAGGTCTGCCGTCCTTGCCTTTAAAAGCAAGTGTATGTTTGAGGAATTTTACATCGTCGCGCTTCGGATAATCCGTTCTTGAGTGAGCGCCGCGGCTTTCCTTCCTGAAATCTGCTGATGCAAGGACAACCTCCGCATACTCAAGCATATTACCAAGCTCTATCGCATCCTTGAGTTGCATGTTAAAGCCCTTTCCTGTATCGCTAATACCTATATTTTTGTATCGTTCCTGTAAGACTTTTATGTCTTTCAAGCCCTTCTTCAGAAGCTTCTCTTCACGGAACACGGCAGCAGTCTCCCATAGCAATGACTGCATGTCTTCACGTAGCTTCGATACGTTTTCCTTGCCCTTGCCGCTTAAAAGCCACTCGATCATTTTTATGGTGCTTTCCGCAGCGTCCTTCGGTAACACGGGCTTGTCCACCTGCTGAACAAAATCATACATGTGCTTACCGGCACGTCTGCCGAACACGGTTGTATCTACCAGTGAATTGGCTCCGAGTCTGTTTGCACCATGCACGGATTCGCATGCTGCTTCGCCGCCTGAGTACAACCCTATAACCGGCGTACCATTTTCGTCCTTTATTACATTACTGTGTGAGTCTGTCGGTATGCCACCCATGAAGTAATGCATGGTCGGTGCAACAGGGATAGGCTCTTTTGTGCAATCAACACCTGCATACGTGATGGCGAACTTATAAATCTCAGGCAACCTTTCAAGTATCTTTTCTCTGCCTATGTGGTGTATCTGTAAAAGTACATGGTCTTTCTTCGGTCCAACACCCCTGCCCTCCTGGATCTCCGTGTAAATAGCCCGCGATGTAATATCCCTCGGTGCAAGGTCCTTCATATCAGGTGCATACTTTTCCATAAATCTTTCACCCTTGCTGTTTACAAGATACCCACCTTCACCCCGTACACCCTCTGTAATAAGTATACCGAGCGGATAGATACCCGTTGGATGAAACTGCGTAAACTCAAGGTCCATAAGAGGTAAACCCTCTCTATAGACCATGGAAAGTGCGTCACCTGTTGATTCATGAGCATTGGAGGAAATCCTGTATATTCTGCCCGCACCGCCTGTTGCAATCATAACCGCCTTTGATGCGAATATATGTACTATCCCTGTTCTCAATTCTAC
>CAZJPN010000042.1:0-12126 GCA_964547905.1 uncultured Pseudomonadota bacterium
GGTACATATTTGATACGAGGGATACAGCAGCAGAGGAGAGACTCAGTATCGTTAACGACAAACACGGTGTTTTCAGATGTCACACCATTTTTAATTGCAATGAGGCGTGTCCAAAAGATATCAACATCACCAATCATATAGCAAAACTCAAGACCGCACTTGTTACGACGAAACTGTAAAAAAAGAGGTTATTATGAATATACACGAATATCAGGCAAAAGAATTGATGACGAAGTTCGGCGTGCCCGTACCAAAGGGCAAGCCGGCATTCACTGCTGACGAGGCTTATGCCGTGGCGCAGCAGCTTGGTGTCAGTAAATTTGTTGTAAAGGCCCAGATCCATGCAGGCGGAAGAGGCAAGGGCGGCGGGGTAAAGCTCGTTAACTCACCGGAAGAGGTAAAAGATGCCGCAGCGAAGATGATCGGCATGAACCTTGTTACCCATCAGACAGGACCTGAGGGCAAGATCGTAAAGAAGGTGTACATAGAAGAGGCAGGAGCAATCCAGAAAGAGCTCTATCTCGGCATGATCATTGACAGGACAACAAAACAGGTTGTCGTGATGGCGAGTACGGAAGGCGGTATGGAGATAGAAGAGGTTGCGTCAAAAACACCGGAAAAAATTATAAAAGAGTTTGTCGATCCCGTGGCAGGTATACAGGATTTCAATGGAAGAAAGGTCGCGTATAAGCTGGGACTGAGCGGTGACCTGGTCGGTAAATTTACAAAATTTGTAAAGGCCCTTTACCGGATGTTTCTGGAGCTTGATTGCAGTCTTGTCGAGATCAACCCTCTGGTGCTTACCAAGGACAATAACATATTTGCACTGGATGCGAAGATCAATTTTGACGATAATGCACTGTTCAGGCATAAAGACGTAGAGGCACTCCGGCACATCAATGAAGAAGATGCGAAAGAACTTGATGCGAAGTCTCACGGACTCAGCTACGTAAGCCTTACCGGTAATATAGGATGCATGGTCAATGGTGCAGGGCTGGCAATGTCCACCATGGACATCATCAAATTTTACGGCGGTGAGCCTGCAAACTTCCTCGATGTCGTCGGAGGTGCTTCAAAAGAACAGGTCCCGCATGCATTTAAGATCATACTGTCCGACGAGAAAGTGAAAGGCATCCTGGTGAACATATTCGGCGGTATCATGAAATGCGATATTATAGCGGCCGGCGTTATTGCTGCTGCAAAAGAGGTTAACATACAGGTTCCTCTTGTGGTAAGACTCGAAGGAACAAACGTTGAGCTCGGCAAAAAGATGCTTGGCGAATCTGGATTGAACATAATAGCTGCCTCAAATATGGCAGACGCTGCAGAGAAAGTGGTAAAGGCTGTGAGAGGTGAGATATGAGTATATTTGTAAATAAGAACACAAAGGTGATCGTGCAGGGTATAACCGGGAAAGACGGTATGTTCCATACATTGCAGTGCCGGGATTACGGAACCAAGATCGTCGGCGGTGTGACTCCTGGAAAAGGTGGAACCCACGTTGAAGGCATCCCGGTATTTAATACGGTAGGCGAGGCTGTAGCCGCCACAAAGCCGAATGCATCCATGATCTTTGTTCCACCCCCATTTGCAGCAGACGCGATCATGGAGGCTGTCGATGCAGGTATCGAGCTTGTTGTCTGTATTACCGAGGGAATCCCCACACTTGATATGCTCAGGGTATCTGCCTATCTTAAGGGTAAGAAAACAAGGCTTATCGGTCCCAATTGTCCCGGTATTATTACGCCAGGTGAAGCAAAACTTGGTATTATGCCGGCGAAGATACATAATCCGGGGAAGGTAGGTATTATATCAAGGAGCGGAACGCTGACATATGAGGCTGTATACCAGCTTACCGTTCTGGGACTTGGTCAGTCCACAGCGCTTGGTATCGGCGGTGATCCCATAATAGGGACCAACTTTATTGATGCGCTTGAGGCGTTCAATAATGACCCGAAGACGGAAGCAATCATTATGATAGGTGAGATTGGCGGAACAGCTGAAGATGATGCCGCACAGTATATAAAGAAGTATGTTAAGAAGCCTGTCGTTGCCTTCATAGCCGGGCAGACAGCGCCGAAAGGCAAGAGAATGGGACATGCCGGAGCGATAATAACAGGCGGCAAGACCACTGCACAGGATAAGATTGAGACGCTCGAATCGGTTGGTATAAAGGTTTCAAGGAGTCCGGCGGAGATTGGTCAGACAATGTATGACCTGCTCAAAAAGGTTAAGGCTAAGAAGGTGTCGGCGGCTAAATCCAAAAAACAGACAAAATCTGCCGGTAAAAAGGCAAGAAAGAAAACGAGCAGAAAGGGGAAAAAATAAATGGCTGAAGCACAAACAGTAGAAAAAAAACCACAGCAAAAACATAAAGTAAAAATTATAGAAGAACGCTGTAAGGGCTGTGAAGTATGTGTTGTTTACTGTCCTGAAGACGTTCTTGCTATGAAAGATTTGGTTGTATCGGTTGTTAATCTGGACAAATGCACAGGGTGTATGAGATGTGAACTTTTCTGTCCGGATTTCGCAATATATGTAGATCTGCCGGAAAAATTTTAATCAAAAAATCTTGTTAAAAAACCCTTGAGGAGGAACAATGGAGAAAAAGGCTTTACTTATATCGGGTAATGAATCTTGTGTTGAAGGTGCTCTTTACGCTGGTATTCAATTTTTTGCAGGTTATCCTATAACACCTTCATCCGAGATACCGGAAGGACTTTCAAGAAAACTGCCGAAGTATGGTGGTGTTATGATACAGATGGAAGACGAGATCGCAGCGATGGCTGCAGTTATCGGTGCATCACTGACAGGTAAAAAATCAATGACAGCAACAAGCGGTCCGGGCTTTTCTTTAAAACAGGAAAACCTCGGTTTTGCTTCTTTTAATGAAATACCATGCGTGATTGTTGATGTTATGAGAGGCGGTCCGAGCACTGGTGCGCCAACAGGTCCGTCGCAGGGAGATGTTATGCAGGCAAGATGGGGTACGCACGGCGATCACCCGATTGTTGCTCTTGCACCCAATTCGATACCGGAAATCTTTACAGAGACGATAAGGGCATTCAATATCTCAGAGAAGTATAGAATACCGGTTATCCTGCTGCTGGATGAGATCATAGCCCACATGCGTGAGCGTATTATTTTCCCGGAGAAGGGTGAGATAGAAGTTATAAATAGGCTTAAGCCGACACTCCCACCCGAACAATATAAACCATTCGATGTAACAAATTCTCCACTGCCTCTTGTTCCTCCGATGGCTGCTTATGGAACGGGTTACCGGTTTCATGTTACCGGATTAAATCACAGGGTTGATGGGTTCCCAACCAACAACGGCGAGCTTATAGAAAAAGAACTGCACCGGCTCATGGACAAAGTGGAGCTTTACAAAAAAGATATGTTCAAGATTGAAGAATACATGCTTGATGATGCAGAGGTGGGCATTGTTGCTTATGGCTCGTCAGCAAGAGCTGCCAAGTACGCTGTAAATGAGCTCCGCAAGCAAGGCATAAAGGCGGGTATGCTCAGATATATTACGATTTGGCCGTTTGATGATAGTGCTGTCGAGAAACTCTCACAGAAGGTCAAATTCATTGTTGTTCCCGAACTCAATCTCGGTCAGCTCATATTTGAGGTGGAGCGGGCTGCAAAGGGTAAGGCAAAGGTATACGGTGTAAATAGGGTGAATATAGAGATTATACATCCGCATGATATAATAGAAAAAACGAAGGAGCTTTTACATGGCATTTGAATATGAAAAGTATATAAGAAAAGGCACACTCCCGCATATATGGTGTCCTGGATGCGGTCATGGTATTGTTATGAAATCCCTTCTGAGGGCAATTGACGGACTAAAACTCGACAAGAATGATATAGCTGTAGTTTCAGGTATTGGTTGTGCTTCACGACTTCCGGGCTACCTTGATATGAATACACTTCATACAACACATGGACGGGCACTTGCCTTTGCAACAGGTATTAGGCTTTCAAATCCTAAATTAAAGGTTATTGTTGTGAGCGGTGATGGTGATGCAGCAGCAATCGGAGGGAACCATTTTATACACGCTGCAAGACGCAATATCGAGATAACATTGCTTGTATTCAACAATTCCATTTATGGAATGACAGGCGGTCAGGTAGCTCCGACTACACCACTCGGAGCCATTGCAAGTACAATGCCTTATGGTAATATTGACCCTCCATTTGATATTGTCAGACTTGCTGAAGGTGCAGGCGCAACGTTTGTAGCAAGGACAACATCATACCATACTGCCCAAACAGAACAATTGATCAAACAGGCCATCATGCACAAAGGATTTTCCGTGATTGATATAATCGATGCATGCCCTGTTCAATTCGGCAGAAGAAACAAGCCGAGAGAAGTAACCGAAATGATGCAGTTACAGAAAGAGAATGCACTACCATTACAATTGGCTCAGAAAAAAAAGCCTGAGGAACTTACAGGCAAGATTATCACGGGTATATTTGTCAAGAAGGACCTACCATCGTATGTAGACACATACTATAATACAATTATACCAAAAGCTCAGGCTAAATAAAGAGAAAACAGGAGTAACCAATGAGTAAAAATACAGAGATTAGATTAAGCGGAGAAGGCGGTCAGGGACTTATCCTTGCAGGGGTTATACTTGCGTCAGCAGCTCTCCTGGAAGGTAAGAATGCAGCCCAGTCGCAATACTACGGACCGGAATCAAGAGGTGGCATCAGTAAATCAGAGGTTGTCGTCAGTGACGGAGATATCATATATCCTGAGGTTGCGGATCCGGATCTTGTGCTTGTGCTGTCTGATGTGGCATGTGTTCCTTATACAAAGGACATAAGACGGGATGATACGATTGTGATATTTGATTCAGATACGGTCAAACAGTTTCCCGATCTTAAACACGGTAAGATATACAAACTTCCATTCACCATGACTGCCCACGACAAACTTGGCAAGCCATTTATAGCAAATATCATAGCACTGGGGACAATCGTAGCGTTGACAAATGTCGTAAGCAAGGAATCCATTGAAAAGGCTGTTCTTGCAAGAGTTCCAAAGGGTACGGAAGAATTAAATAAGACCGCATTATTAGAGGGCTTTGAGCTCGCTAAAACAATAAAAAAATAGAAAGGATACATACATGAAGAAATATCTATTAACACCCGGTCCAACAGAACTTTCTCCAAGGGTATTGCTTGCAATGGCACACCCTATAATTCACCATAGAGCACCGGAGTTTCTACCGGTACTTGAACAGGCAAGAGAAGGTTTAAAATGGCTTTTCAAAACAAAAAATGAAGTACTTATACTTGCATCATCCGGCACCGGAGCGATGGAAGGTGCTGTTACAAATTTCCTGTCAAAGGGGGATAAAGCCATTACTGTTAATAGCGGTAAATTTGGCGAGAGATGGGAACAGATATGTAAGGCTTATGGCGTTGAGGCCGATGTTATAAATGTTGAGTGGGGGCAGGCTGTCGATCCCGAAAAGATTAAAGAGGAACTCAAAAAACATCCGGACACAAAGGCTGTTTACTTTCAGGCAACGGAAACATCCACAGGCGTTGTACACCCTGTAAAAGAGATTACGAAGATCGTACACGATAATAGCAATGCCATTGTAGTCGTTGATGGAATAACTGGGGTGGGCGTGTTCGATCTTCCCATGGATGAATGGGGTATCGATATACTTCTCACAGGTTCTCAAAAGGCACTTATGCTTCCTCCGGGACTTGCTTTTATCGGTATCAGTGATAGGGCATGGAAGCTGAACGAAATATCAACGTTACCGAGATTCTATTTTAATTTCAGTAAAGAGCTCAAGAGTATCGTTAAGAACCAGACAGCGTATACACCCGCAATATCTCTTATTGTAGGGCTTGGTGAGTCATTGGAAATGATGAAAGAGGAAGGTCTTGATAATGTCTATAAGCGGCATACCCTGCTTGCGGAGGCAACAAGAAAAGGCGTGCAGGCAATGGGACTGAAGTTATATGCGCCTAAATCTCCATCAAATTCCTTAACAGCAGTACTCGCTCCTGAAGGTATGGATTCCGGCAAGATTATTAGTGCGCTTGAAAAGGATTTTGGTATACGGGTTGCCAATGGTCAGGATCAGGCAAAGGGTAAGATATTCAGAATTGCCCACATGGGATATTATGACAAATCGGATATACTCTTTGTGCTTGCCTCCTTGGAAATAGTACTGAATAAGCTGGGTTACAAGGTAGAACCCGGTATTGGTGTAGGTGCGGCGGAAAAGGTGTTCATTTCATGAAGAAATTCAAAATTCAAAACTCAATATTCAAAATGTAGAAATAAGAATGAAGAAATTCGACATCAATACTAATATTTGAAAGGGGCAGAACATGGTAAAGGTACTTATTGCGGATGGAATTGTAGATGAAGGTTTAAAGATACTTACATCTTCGAACATACAAGTTGATGTGAGAAAAAAGACATCTGCAGAAGAACTTGCATCTCTTATACCGGGTTACGAAGGTTTGGTTGTCAGGAGTGCAAGTAAGGTTACAAAAGATATAATAGCAAAGGCTGTAAAATTAAAGATCATCGGCAGGGCAGGTATTGGCGTTGATAACGTTGATGTATCTGCAGCAACCAAGCGTGGGATAGTAGTTATGAATACCCCCGGGGGAAACAGTGTTACAACTGCAGAACATACACTTTCCATGATCATGTCTATGGCGAGACGCATACCCCAGGCAACTGCCTCATTAAAAGCGGACAAATGGGAAAAAAGCAAGTTTGAAGGGGTTGAGCTCTATAATAAAGTGCTCGGTATTATTGGTTTTGGGAATATAGGTGGTATACTTGCCGACAGAGCATTGGGATTGAAGATGCAGGTCCTTGTTTATGATCCCTTTATTTCCGAAGAAAAAGCTATTAATCTCGGCGTAAAAAAAGTTTCCCTTGATGAAATTTATGCCAATGCCGATATAATCAGTGTACATACGCCGAAAACCAAAGAAACAGCCGGGATGATAAATAAGTCGACATTCGAGAAAATGAAAAAGGGTGTTATGGTTGTCAATTGTGCCAGAGGAGGGATAATCAAAGAAGCGGATCTCCTTGAAGCCTTACAGTCCGGCAAAGTAGCCTCTGCAGCGCTCGATGTGTTTGAAGTTGAACCGCCGGTTGGCAATCCATTACTAAAATTAGATAATGTAATAGCTACCCCTCATCTTGGTGCTTCAACTCATGAGGCACAGGTTAATGTATCCGTTGATATAGCAAAACAGTTTGTAGATTACTTTACGAGGGGAGCAATAAAGAACGCTGTAAACTTCCCTTCCATAAGCGGAGAGATGTACGCATTTCTTGAGCCGTATATAAGGCTTACGGAGAAACTCGGCAAGTTCCTGGGACAGATCCATAAGGACCACGTGGAAGAAATAACCATAGAATACGGCGGTGAAATAACGGATCTCAATACGCAGCCTCTGACGCTTGCGTGTGTAAAGGGATTTTTACAGCACATATACGGAGATGATGTTAATTACATCAATGCAAGTGTTATCGCAAAAGAGAACGGAATAAATATAGTTGAATCAAAAACAGGGCAGAGCATTGATTTTACGAATCTTATAACGGTCAAGGTTAAGTCAAAGGATGGGATAAACAAGGTATCGGGTGCTGTTTTTGGTAAAAAGCATATAAGAATGACCATGATCGATAATTTTTATATAGAGTCTATACCAGAGGGTCATATACTTGTTTTAAAAAATATAGACAAACCCGGTGTTATCGGGAGGCTTGGAACATACCTCGGCACACATAACATCAACATTGCACGCATGGAGCTTGGCAGGGAATCAGTTGGAAGCGAGGCCATAGCATTGTTAAATATTGATGACGAACCTTCGGACGAAGTGATGCAGGGACTGAGAAAGCTCGAAAATATTATCTCTGCTGAAAAGGTTAACCTTTAGATGCCAGATAGGCGAGTTATAAACAAGCAGGCATTGAATCGTAATGAGATTCCTTTTGGTGTAAAAGATTACTTACCTCCTGATTCCTATAAAATTAAAGAGATAGAAGATATTGCCTTAGATACATTCAGACAGTGGGGATATAGATATGTAATTACACCGTTGCTTGAATACCTTCCGGTTTACAATAATGGAGATATAGGTTTTGAAGATGATGAGCTTGTAAAGGTGATAGAAAGGGAAACAGGAAAAACAATGGTTCTCAGGGCTGATTTTACCCCGCAAATGGCACGAATAGCAAGCTCAAAGATGCGCGGTAAAAAGGCTTTAAAGTTATCGTACAGCGGCATAGTTGTTAAACATTATAAGAATAAAGGCAAAAAAGAGATCTATCAGGCAGGTATAGAGCTTATCAATTCGGCAGGGATAAACGCTGATGCTGAAATAATAAAAATAGCAGTGCATATTTTAAAAAAGATAGGCATACAAGACTTTGTAATTTCTTTAAGTCACGCCGGTTTTATCAATACTTTGCTTTCGCAGCTTATGCTTAAAGATAGCACACGCGATATAATAGATCTACTTATAAAAAAGGATTATTCTTCAATTGAAGAGATTGTAGGCTTATCAAAAGACCAGCAAAAAACACTCAAATTATTGTTTGATTTATATGGGGAACCGGAGGATGTTTTAGATAAAGCAGAAAAAGTGTTTAAATATAAAAAATATATCTTATTTATAAATAAGTTAAGAAGTATTATTAGAATAGTTAGAGAGTTTGATGCGAATAATAAATTTATCCTCGATCTTCGTGAAATGCATAGTGTGGATTATCATACTGGCGTTGTTTTTCAAATATTTATACCTGGATATGGAGAAGAACTTGTAAACGGCGGAAGATATGATGGGTTTTTAAAGAAATATGGTTATGATGTTCCTGCTACCGGGTTTGGCATTAACCTATCAGCCTTATTAGACATAATACCGGGGCAATAAAAAGTATTTTTAGTAAAGTGATTTGAGGAGAATTGAAATGAAGAATGTTGCTGTAATAGGTGCCCAATGGGGTGATGAAGGAAAAGGCAAGATTGTAGATCTATTAACCGATTCTGCAGATGTAGTAGTCAGATTTCAGGGCGGTAGTAATGCCGGTCATACGCTTGTAGTAAACGGAGAAAAGTTTATTTTTAAACTTATTCCGTCAGGTATGTTACATAAGAATAAAATCTGTTTGATAGGACCCGGTGTTGTAATCGATCCAAAAGGTCTGCTTGAAGAAATGGCGAATCTTGAAAAACATGGATATCCAGTGGATAATGCCCTCAAGATAAGCGGAACTACTCATGTTATAATGCCTTATCATAGGGAAATGGATATACTGTTTGAGGAAAAAAGAGGCTCAAAAAAGATAGGTACTACAGGCAGGGGTATAGGACCTGCTTATGAATCAAAAATCGGCAGGAGAGGTATAAGAGTTTGGGATCTGATAAATCCAGAACAGTTCAAGCAAAAACTAACAGATATATTGATTGATATCAATGATTATGTAAAATCTGTCTTTAACCATAAAGGTTTCGATGTCAATACGATTTATGATGAATACAGCGTATATGGTCAAAAATTAAAGCAATTTGTAGTAGAAGGGCCGTTGTTTCTCAACAATGAAATCAATAAAAAGAAAAAGCTATTATTTGAGGGTGCCCAGGGAACAATGCTTGATGTTGACCATGGAACGTATCCATTTGTCACAAGCTCGAATACAACAGCTGGTGGTATTTGTACAGGTTCCGGTGTAGCACCAACAAAGGTCTCAGAGATTATCGGTGTTTCAAAGGCATACACAACCCGGGTGGGAGAAGGTCCTTTCCCTACCGAATTGTTCGATGAGACAGGCAATAAGATCCGCAGCGTTGGAGCAGAATATGGTTCGGTAACAGGTAGACCGAGAAGATGTGGCTGGCTTGATCTTGTTGCCTTAAAATACGCTGCCATGATCAATGGATTAACAGGCATTGCAATAACAAAGGCGGACGTACTGAACGGTATTGATAAGATTAAGCTCGCAACATCATATACTCTTGATGGCAAAAAGATTGATTATGTTCCCTCAAACCTGCCCGAATTTGCAAGATGCAAGCCGAATTTTGAAGAGATCAAAGGATGGAAAACGCTCGATGGGGTAAAGGACACTAAATCACTTCCTGCCGAAATGAAAAATTACATAAAATTCATAGAATCCTATACGGGCGTAAAGGTCTATATCCTATCGATTGGTGCTGAAAGAAAGCAGACCATAATCTTTAAAAACCCTTTTAAGGGTAAATAGAGCATTAAATGTCTGAATTAAGATTTAATTTTGTAACCGGTGACTGGGTCATTATAGCACCGGAGCGTGCCAAAAGGCCGGAAGATTTCAAATCTCCAAAGAAACAAGAGGAATTGCCCGCTTATGAGGCAGCCTGCCCTTTATGTGCAGGCAATGAAGATAAAACGCCGCCTGAAACATTCCGGATAAATAACGGCGGTACCTGGATAGTCAGGTCAGTACCCAACAAATTTGCAGCGGTCAACCACGAGGCGAGTATAGTCCGGCAGAGTACAGGGGCGAAAAAGTTTATGACAGGTGCTGGACTGCATGAAGTTATTATCGATACCCCGCTGCACAATGCATCTATCGCGAACCTGCCTGTCTCAAATGTCGAAGCCATCCTGTCGGCATACAAGAGAAGGTTCCTTGATTTTTATCAGATAAGTTACATAGAGCATGTGATCGTATTTAAAAACCACGGCTTACGTGCAGGCACTTCACTCCAGCATCCGCATTCACAGATCGTCGGGACACCGGTCATACCCGGGCGCCTGAAAAGCAGGATAGAGGAGGCCTTGAGGTATTATGATGATTTCGGGGAATGCCTTTATTGTTTGATCCTCAGGGAAGAGCTTTCTGACAGTGTTCGGATCATTTCTCAAAACGATTCTTTTGCCGCTTTCATACCATACTCGGCACTGTCGCCGTTCCATATATGGATATTCCCGAAAAGTCACCAAGCATGTTTCGGAAGCATTACCGATTCAGAACTGCATGACCTTGCCGGCATCCTGAAAGAGACACTGCTGAGGTTGCATATTGGTTTGGGCAATCCGGATTTTAATTATGTCATACACTCGCTTTCACCCCAGGAATGTGCGGTCAAGTATTTTCACTGGTATTTGTCTATTGTTACCAGGGTAACAAGAACAGCCGGGTTCGAAATAGGTACCGGCATGTACATCAACCCTTCAGTGCCGGACAGCAGTGCCCGGTTTCTCAGGGATATCAAGCTTTAGATACACCGGGGCATAAACCAAGCTCTTGAAACAACCTATGGAGGAGAACAAACGAACTTCCTTATTGCGTTTATCGGGTTAATAAGTTAAATAGCTTCGATATTCCGAAACAAGTTCGGGATGACAATTCTCGGTCAGTCTCTGAAGATAAGGGGGACGGAAGGGAGTTCTGCTATTTCCCCTGACAAGGGGGATAAAGGGGGGGGTTTTAGGATGGCCTGCTTCATTTCCATAGAAAAATTCATCGTAAAGTGGTATATGATTCCTATGGACACCCAACTTCCCCAACAAGTATCCGAACTCATAGAACGGTTTGAAAGAAATAAGGAATCTTATACATCTGTTCAATACAACGAAGCCCAGCTCAGACAAGAATTCATAAATCCGTTCTTTGAAGCACTCGGCTGGGATGTGCGCAATATTGGGGGCAATGCAGAGGCATATAAAGATGTTATTCATGAGGATGCAATCAAGATCGGCAGCGCTGTCAAAGCGCCCGATTATTGCTTCAGGATCGGCGGGACAAGGAAGTTCTTTGTAGAAGCCAAGAAGCCCGCTATCAAGCTCGATGACAATTCTGATGCCGCATTCCAGCTCAGAAGGTATGCATGGTCTGCAAAGCTGCCGCTTGGTATCCTGACCAATTTCAAGGAATTTGCAGTCTAAGACTGCCGTGTAAAGCCTGAAAAGGATGACAAGGCTTCAACCGCGCGCATAAACTATTTTGCTTACACCGACTATCCTGTGCAATGGAATTACCTTGTATCCGTATTTTCGAAAGATTCCGTGCTCAAGGGCTCTTTTGACAAGTATGCTGAATCAAGCAAGCTCAAAAAAGGCACTGCC
>CAZJPN010000043.1:0-12765 GCA_964547905.1 uncultured Pseudomonadota bacterium
TAATCGAACAGCCCGAAGGCGATACGTTCCTGTCCCTGAGAGACAGGACCATGCTTGAACTGTTTTATGCAAGCGGCTTGCGCGTGTCGGAGCTTGTAGGACTGGATATTGAAAATATTGATATTAATATAGGCTATGTACGAGTTATCGGAAAGGGAAGAAAAGAGCGTGTTGTTCCTGTTCATAAAAAGGCTGTTGAAACTATAGAGCATTATCTTAAAGAAAGAGCGGTTTTTTTACAGGGCAGAGCTGAGACAGGTGCCTTGTTTGTCAACAAGTACGGAAACCGGATCACGCGAAGGGCTGTTGGAATGATTGTAAGAAAGTATATGTTGAAATCTGGCATCAACAAACACATAAGCCCGCATTCTCTACGACATACATTTGCAACACATCTGCTTGATGCAGGTGCAGATTTAAGGTTTATACAGGAACTGCTGGGTCATTCGAGCATCTCGACAACGCAGGTTTACACGCACACAAGTATGGACAGGCTCATGAAGGTTTATGATGATGCGCATCCGAGGGCACACAAGGGGAAGTAGCGAGGATAGAGGAAACACAGGGGGAAGTAGAAAAAAGGAGAGAGTATGTTTCACGGAACAACAATTATAAGCGTACGGCATAATGGAAAGGTTGTTATGGCTGGAGATGGCCAGGTAACCATGGGCGACACTATCATGAAACACACCGCAAAAAAGGTACGAAGGCTTTATAACGATACAGTGCTCGTTGGTTTTGCAGGTTCGACAGCAGACGCTTTTACCCTTTTCAACAGGTTCGAGGGAAAGTTGGAAGAGTTCAGGGGCAACCTTTTGAAGGCCGCTGTACAGCTTGCCAAAGACTGGAGGACCGATAAAATACTGCGGAGGCTCGAGGCCCTTTTGATTGCAGCGGATAAATCGACATCGCTTTTACTCTCCGGAACAGGGGATGTTATCGAGCCAGATGACAATATTATCGCCATAGGCTCCGGAGGAACCTACGCACTGTCGGCAGCACGGGCAATGATAAAGTTTTCCACTCTTGAGGCAAAGGAAATAGCGGAAAACGCAATGAAGATTGCAGCAGAGATTTGTATTTACACAAACAGCAATATTACAATAGAAGAACTATAAAGAGGTAAAACACAATGAGGAAACCGAGAAACGCCGTCGTTCAGGCAGACAAACCCGAACAGATCGAACCGAGCGACACACTGCTTCCTGTAGCAATAGTTCAGGAGCTTGACCGGTATATTGTCGGTCAGAAAGATGCCAAGAAAATGGTAGCGATTGCACTGCGCAATAGATGGAGAAGACAGCATGTGCCCGAAGAGATCAGGGATGAGATAGCTCCCAAGAACATCATTATGATAGGCCCGACCGGTATCGGTAAAACAGAGATAGCCCGAAGGCTTGCAAAGCTTGCCCAGGCGCCTTTTCTCAAGGTGGAGGCTTCGAAGTACACCGAGGTAGGGTATGTCGGCAGGGACGTGGAATCCATAGTACGGGATATCGTGGAGATATCCGTAAAAATGGTCAGGGAAGAAGAAGAAGACAAGCTGCTGCCCAAGGCAGAGGAACTCACGGAAGAGAGGCTGCTGGATCTTTTGCTGCCAATCAAGAAAAAGCCCGTCAACAACAAACCCCCGGAAACAGAACAAAAGATGCTTGAAATCGTCGAGGACACCAAGAGCACCAGGGAAAAGTTCAGGGCCATGCTCAGGGACGGCAAGTTCGATAACCGGTATGTTGAGATGGACATACAGTACATGCCGATGCCGGTCATAGAAGTTTTCTCCGGCATGGGCAGCGATGAGATGGAGTTCAACTTACGGGAGATGTTCGAGACCATGCTGCCGAAAAAAACAAAGAAAAAGAAGATAAAGATCATGGAGGCGCGGGAGATCATCATCCAGCAGGAGCTGGAAAAGCTTGTCGATATGGATAAGGTCGTACGGACAGCCATAAAAAAGGTTGAGGAATCCGGGATCGTCTTTATAGACGAAATAGACAAGATAGCAAGTAAGGAATCGGGTTATGGCCCGGATGTGTCGAGAGAGGGGGTCCAGAGGGACCTGCTGCCCTTGATAGAAGGTACGACCGTCATGACAAAGTACGGCATAGTAAGGACGGACCACATGCTGTTTATAGCGGCAGGTGCTTTCCATGTCAGCAAGCCGTCGGACCTTATCCCGGAACTTCAGGGGAGGTTCCCGATCCGGGTAGAACTTGAGCCTTTGACAAAAGAGGACTTCGTCAGAATATTGACGGAGCCGGACAATGCACTGACAAAGCAGTACATAGAGATGATGAAGACGGAAAACGTGGAACTCGTTTATACAAAAGACGCGATAGAAAAGATAGCAGAGATAGCAAGCATCAGCAACGACAGGATGGAAAACATCGGGGCAAGAAGGTTGCACACGGTCATGGAAAGACTGCTTGAAGATATATCCTTTGACACATCGAAATATAAAAGCAGCACCTTTACGATAGATGAAAAGTACGTTGGAGACAAACTCAATCCGATCCTGAAAAACGAGGATCTGAGCAAGTATATACTATAAAAATGGAGCAAAACATATACAAGGCATCTGTTCTTATAGAGGCACTGCCGTATATAAAGAGCTTTTACGGCAAGACCTTTGTGTTTAAATTCGGCGGCCATGCAATGCTGGATGAAGAGCTGAAGAATAATTTTGCACGGGACATCATCCTGATGTGGTACATAGGCCTGAAACCCGTGGTTGTGCACGGCGGAGGCCCCCAGATAGACGACCTGTTGAAACAGCTCGGCAAGGAAAGCAAGTTCATCGACGGGCTGCGGGTAACCGACGAAAAAACCATGGATGTCGTAGAGATGGTCCTTGTAGGAAAGATCAACAAAGAGATAGTCGGCCTGATCAACCATCTCGGAGGCAAGGCCGTGGGCATAAGCGGAAAAGACGGTAAACTTTTGATAGCCAAAATGGTAGAGATGAAGAACATGGAGAGCGGTGACATGCTCGATATGGGCAGGACCGGGGATATCGTCAGCGCCGATACCAAGATCATAAGGACACTGGAGCTGAACCACTTTATACCGGTCATAGCGCCGGTCGCCGTGGGCGAAGACGGCCGGGCGTTTAATGTAAATGCCGATGTTGCGGCCGCAACAATCGCATCATCCCTGAAGGCTGAAAAACTTATTATGCTCACGGATGTCGACGGTGTGCTTGATAATAACGGCAAATTATTGCCGGACATAAAATCCAAAGACGTTGAAGGACTTATAAGTTCCGGGGTGATAAAAGGCGGCATGATCCCGAAGGTGAGGTATGCTGTAGAAGCAATCAAGCATGGCGTAAAGAAATGCCATATCATCGATGGAAGGATCCCCCATGCTGTACTGCTGGAGATATTCACGCCTGAGGGTGTAGGGACGGAGATAATCTAATAGAAAGAAATTCAAAACTCAAAATTAAATATTCAAGATTAAGAATAGAGATAAAATTCAAAACTTAAAATGCAAAACTCAATATTACATAGTAAGAATGGGAGAGCATTCAAAAGGAAAGCTTGAACCCGCTGCGTCCCCCTTAACGGAGGGAAAACACGGGGAAGCCCCCCTGACAAGGGGGATAGGGGGTTTGAATTGAATACAGAAACTCAAGATTAAGGGAGAAGAAATGAAGAAAGATAGTACCATAAATCTTACCGATAATTTTATCATGCACACCTACAAGAGGATACCCCTTGTCATAACCAAGGGCAAAGGCATATACCTGTGGGACAGTAACGGTAAAAAGTATATGGACTTTCTCGGCGCACGGGGAGCTGCAAACATAGGTTATTCCAATCCGGACGTTATAAAAGCCATTATTAAACAGGCAAAAAAGCTCATTCTTGTAACAAATGATTTTTATACCGCACCGCAGGCTGAGCTTGCACGGTTGATCGCAAAAAATTCTTTTGCGGATCAGATATTTTTCTGTAACAGCGGTGCAGAGGCAAACGAGGGCGCTCTCAAGCTGTCCAGACTTTACTCACACAAAAAATACGGCCATGGCAGGTATGTTATCGTAAGTGCAAACAACTCGTTTCACGGCAGGACATACGGAACACTGTCGGCAACGGGACAAAAGAAATATCAGATCGGTTTTGAGCCTATGTTACCGGGCTTCAGGCATGTGCGCTTCAATGATATCGAGGACATGCATGCGGCATTGGGAAACGATGTGTGTGCGGTCATTCTCGAACCTGTTCAGGGTGAAGGCGGCATTTACCCTGCGGCAAAAGAGTATATCGACTTTGTACGGGAGCAGACTCAAAAAAAGGATATCCTTTTGATCATGGACGAGGTCCAGGTAGGACTCGGCAGGACAGGTAAATTGTTCGCTTACGAAAATTTCGGTATAAAGCCAGATATTGTCACCATTGCAAAATCTATTGCAGGCGGTGTACCGATGGGAGCACTGCTTGCGACAAAGGCTGTGTCTGCCTGCTTCGACTATGGAACCCATGGTACAACATTCGGGGGATCACCCCTTGCTGCAGCAGCGGGTATTGCTTCTATAAATTATATCATAAAACACAAGCTGCCCGGTAATGCCAAAAGGCTTGGAGCTGCTGCGTCAAAACAATTATCTGCCATGAAGAAAAATTATCCCGATACGATAAAGGATATCAGGGGCATGGGGCTTGCGATCGGTATAGAGCTTTATGATGCGGGTCTTGCAGCCGTGGTCTTTGACGAATGTCTGAAATCAGGGCTTATCGTCAATGTGACAAACGGAACTATCATAAGGTTCCTGCCGCCGCTCATCATAACAAGGCAGGAGCTGAAAAAAGGAATAGATATATTCGAAAAAGCTGTTTTAGCAGTCGTGCATGACAGAACGTGCTAACGGGATAAAATAATAAAAATAAGAGGAAGGTATGTCAAAACGAGACTTGACCAGTATATTTGACTTAAGCAAAGAAGAGATTGAAGGTCTGATAAAAGAAGCGGTTAGACTGAAAAAGGAAAAAAAGCGCTCACTCCCGTTACAAGGGAAAACACTCGCCATGATCTTTGAGAAATCCTCGACAAGGACAAGGGTATCGTTTGAAGCGGGGATGTATCAGCTCGGCGGAATGGCTCTCTATCTCAATTCCATGGACCTGCACCTCGGCAGGGGTGAGACCATCCAGGACACTGCAAGAACCCTTTCCCGGTATGTCGACTGCATCATGATAAGGACATTCGCCCACGACAATGTAACACAGCTCGCAAGCGCGGCATCGGTGCCCGTTATCAACGGGCTTTCCGATCTTTCCCACCCCTGCCAGATACTCAGCGACCTTCTCACGGTGTATGAAAAAAAGGGTGATTACAAAAAACCGGCCTACGCTTATATCGGCGACGGGAACAATGTTTTAAACTCCTGGATCGAGGCTGCAGGCATACTCGGCCTCAACCTGAAGATTGCAACACCGGCATCACATAAGCCGTCACAAGCTATCCTGAAAAAATCACTGTCCATGAACCCAGAATCCATAACATTGTACGACAACCCGGCTGAAGCGGTCCGGGATGCGGATATTGTTTATACAGATGTTTGGGTCAGTATGGGACAGGAGGATTTAAGGATGGAAAAACTGAAGGATTTTTCAGGATTCCAGATCAACGATGCATTGCTGAAACATGCACGGCACGATGCAATCGTAATGCACTGCCTGCCGGCACACAGGGGTGAAGAGATAACATCCGGGGTGCTGGACGGCAGGCAGTCGGTTGTGTTTGATCAGGCAGAGAACAGGCTCCACATGCAAAAAGCACTCTTAAAGTTTTTAATCAAATAACAGGGGAGGAATATCCATGGACACAAAACTTTATACCATTATCCTCGCGGCAGGAGAAGGCAAACGGATGAAATCCGATATTCCCAAGGTCTTTCATCCCATTGGCGGTCTGCCCATGATAGAATACGTCCTGAGAAGGGCAATCGATCTGCCCTCGGACAAGGTTGTTGTGATCGTCGGAATCGGCAAAGAAATAATCATGGACTATGTTTCAAAGAGGTATGAAGATGCCATATTTGTCCACCAGAACAAACAGCTTGGCACCGCTGATGCCGTTAAATCAGCGGCACAGGAGCTCTCTGAACTCGGAGGAGATGTTCTGATACTGAACGGGGATGTGCCGTTAATAAAACACGTGCTTATAAAAGATTTCTATGAATACTACAAGGAATCCAAGGCATCACTTGGGTTTATAACTTCCACGCTGGATAATCCCGAGGGATACGGCAGGGTAATCAAAAAGGCAGGAAAATATAAGATCGTCGAAGAGAATGATGCTGACGAAAAGGTTAAAAAGCTAAAAGAGATCAACGCTGGTATTTATTTGGCTTCCTGCAAGCTGCTTTTTAAAGCACTGGAACGTGTCAAGCCTTCCGAGGTTACCGGAGAGTACTATCTCACGGATATAATCAACATAATGCAGTCCATGAAAAAAAGGGTGATTAACTACCATACGGATGCTGCGGATCAGGTGCTTGGCGTAAACAACAGAAAGGCACTCGCCCACTCCGAGAGCATACTGAATCAACGCAAGTTAAACAGGCTTATGGCAAGCGGCGTGACAATCTTCGATCCCACCAGTACCTACATCGAACAGGATGTCATTATAGGTAAGGACAGTATCGTGTATCCGAACAGTTTTATCATGAACGGGACAAAGATAGGAAAACGATGCATCATCTGGAACGGGACCATTATAAAAGACTCCAAGATTAATGACGGGGTGGAAGTTAAACCATACTCTATCATAGAACAGAGTATCGTTGGTAAGGATGCAATAGTCGGTCCCTTTGCAAGGCTCAGACCCGAGACCATCCTCGATGATAATGTTCACATAGGAAACTTCGTTGAAATAAAGAAATCGTCCATTGGAAAGGGCTCAAAGGTAAACCACCTCTCGTATATCGGCGATGCAACCATTGGCAGCAGGGTCAACGTCGGCGCCGGTACGATTACCTGTAATTATGACGGGTTCAAAAAAAATCCAACCGTGATTGAAGACGAGGCATTCATCGGGAGCGACACAGCCCTTGTTGCGCCTGTACGCGTTGGCAGGGGAGCCATTATTGGGGCTGCCTCAGCCATCACAAAGGATGTGCCGCCGGGTGCATTGGGCATAGAGCGTTCCGATCAGAGAAATATAGAAGGGTATGCAATGAAGAGAAAAAGCAAGCTCGGCAGCAGATAATGTGCGGTATTGTCGGATACATAGGCAAGAGGCATGCACTCCCCATTATTCTCGACGGCATGAAAAGGCTTGAGTACAGAGGATATGATTCCTCCGGTGTTGCCATACTGACGGATGAGGGACTTCTCATAAGAAGGAAAAAGGGCAAAATAAAAGATCTCATCGAGATTGTCGGCCATGAAACAATCAACGGTACTATAGGACTTGGTCATACGAGATGGGCAACTCATGGTAAACCATCGGATGAAAATGCACATCCACACAGGGCCGGGGACGTGGTTGTCATACATAACGGTATCATAGAAAACTATACAGAACTCAGGACAATGTTAAAAGACAGGGGACATCACTTTAAATCGGAAACCGATACCGAGATCATAGCACACCTTATAGAGGATCATATCAAGTCCGGGGAATCGTTCGAACTTGCGGTTCTTTCCTCGATCAACCAATTAAAAGGCTCTTTTGCCCTTGGTATCATGCACACGAAGAGCCCGGACAGGCTCATCGCCGTACGGGAGGCGAGTCCCCTTGTTATAGGTTTTGGCAACAGTGAGAATATCTTTGCATCTGACATGCCTGCAATCTTGCCGTACACCAATAAAATGCTGTTTATGAACGACGGCACTATGGCCGTTATCACAGCGGACAGCGTAAAGCTTCTGGATTTTGCCGGAAGTCTGCTCCCCGTGAATCCAAAACAGTTCGATATAAGCCCTGCAATGGCAGAAAAGGGCGGATACAAACATTTCATGCAAAAGGAGATTTTTGAACAGCCACAGGCGATAACGGATACCATGAGAGATAGGCTCCTGTTTGATAAAAAAGAGATCGCTCTGAAAGAGGCCGGGATCGAAGGAAAATTACTCTATACACTGAAAAGGATCAATTTTGTAGCATGCGGCACATCATACCATGCCGGTCTGACGGGCAAATATATCATAGAGGAGATGACCGGCATACCGACTGATGTCGATGTGGCATCCGAATTCAGATATAAAACACCGCTTGTGGGCAATGAAACATTGACCATCGCAATATCACAATCAGGTGAAACGGCAGACACGATTGCAGGTATACGACTCGCAAAAAAGCATGGGAGTCATATCCTCAGTATCTGCAATGTTATAGACAGTACCATAGCACGGGAATCGGATCATGTTATCTACACCCATGCGGGCCCTGAAATTAGCGTTGCGTCCACAAAGGCGTTTACGTCTCAATTGATAACGATCTATTTGTTAGCCATTCATATAGGCAGGGGCCTCGGTAGGATTTCAAGGCAACAGGCTTCCTCTTATATAGATACCATGGTTACCATTCCGTCCCTGTTGGACACTCTCCTGAAACAAGAAGACTTGATTGTCTCCATTGCAAAAGAATATGCACGGTACTCTGATTTCCTTTATCTTGGCAGGGGCATAAGCTACCCCGTAGCTCTTGAAGGTGCGTTAAAACTCAAAGAGATATCCTACATACATGCAGAAGGCTATCCGGCAGGTGAGATCAAGCATGGGCCTATAGCCCTTGTTAACAAAGATATACCGGTAGTTTTTATAGCCGTTAAAGGCAAGGTCTATGAAAAGATCAAAAACAACATGGAAGAGGTAAAGGCAAGGGACGGGAAGATTATAAGTTTTACGAATACCGATAACAATGAGATCCAGAATCTCTCGGATTCGTTCTTTTTGCTTCCGGAGATTGACGAACTTTTTACCCCCATACTTTCGATCGTCCCGCTTCAATTGCTCGCATACCATATTGCCGTAATCAACGGCACTGATGTGGACCAGCCCAAGAACCTGGCAAAAAGTGTTACCGTGGAATAATGGAACACATAAATATCCTTTTTGACCTATTCCTCATTTTCGTAAGCGCCAAATTTTTTAACTATATTTTTCAAAAGCTCCACATTCCGCCAATGATCGGCGAAATTACCGCAGGACTCGTTATCGGTGCGGGCGGACTGCATCTTATCAAAGAAACACCGACGCTTGATGCATTTTCCGAGCTTGGCGCCATGATGCTCCTGTTTGTGGTCGGCCTGCACACAAGACTGAGAGACATGCTGAAAATCGGCATTGATGCAACCATCGTAGCAACGCTCGGAGTCGCACTGCCAATGATACTTGGCTATTTCTTCATTCTTTTTACCAACCACAAGGGTATAGAGGCATTGTTTGTCGCAACAGCTCTTGTAGCTACATCAGTTGGCATAACCGCACGGGTTTTAAAAGACATGAAACTCGAACATACTGTTTCGGCCAAGCTCATACTGGGTGCGGCTGTTGCCGATGATATCCTTGGCTTAATCGTGCTTGCGGCTGTAACAGGTGAAACCAACGGCAGCATCGACGTCCATAAAATCCTGTCATTATTCATTATCGTGGTTTTGTTTCTTGCCGGTGTTTTTCTTGTCGGCAGCAGATCGATAAAAATGCTAAAGGCAAGACTTGAAAAGATGAAGCTGGAGAAAAACGAATTTATCCTGAGCATGACCGTGCTGCTCGGCCTTTCGTTCCTGACATCTTATATCGGCATGGCAAGTATTGTCGGCGCCTTTTTTGCTGGATTGCTCATGGCAGAACTCGAAGACCGGCACCTGGAAGACATGTTCGACTCCATATATGAATTTCTGGTTCCCTTCTTTTTTGTTATGATAGGCATGAAGATCCAGCCAGAGTTGCTCTTCAACAGTAGCATACTGTTGATAGCCGTTATCTATACAGTAATTGCGGTTGTGGGAAAATACATAGGCTGTGGCCTTGGCGCTGTTCGATACGGGTTTGGGGTAATGAACTTTGTAGGATTGGGTATGATACCGCGGGGGGAGGTAGGCATGATCGTCGCCCTTATCGGACTTAACTTGGGTGTTATCAGCAGCAGGGTATATGCGATTATCATCTTTATGGTTGTGGTAACTACCTTGATTACGCCCTTTGTATTGTCATTCGTATCAAAGCGCTGGCAGGTGAAGTAGGTCTTTTCGGGTTGGGAAAGGGGTCTTATCCCCATTTTGGCTTAAGAGAGGGAAAAGTTTGAGACGATGCTAAGAAAAACACCAACGAACTGCCTGGTATACTTTCATAGTATTCTGCGTGGACAGCTTCTTATCCGCATAAGAGATAAAGCATTCATTGGCAATAGATCCGGTTCGCAACAGAGCGTTGTTTTACGAGCAGAGGCGAACAACATTTCCCTCTTTCTTATTTTGGGTTACAGGAAACGGTATCTATGTCCCCTTGCTGAGGGATTTAAAATACACTTCTAAAGCCTTTTGTCCATCTCCCTCAAATTCCAAAAATTGTATCCCCATGCCGGCTACCCTTTCATAGGTCTTTTCCGAGGTATTATCGTTAGTTACCGTATGCACCACCTCGCCTATAACCTTGACCTCTCTGGAAAGGTTGGGAATAGATAATATAAGTTCCACGCGTGAATTTACGGGAAGCGGTTTTTCCGTAGCCACAAATATCCCGCCTTTGGAAATATCTTTTGTATATTCCTGGATAAACTGTTCCTGTGATTTGAACGTAACCTGAATGGTTGTATTGTACCTTGGATGCTTCCTCCCCATGGTCGTGGTCGTTCTCCTGAGAATAGTGCTCAATGCAAAGGAA
Organism: uncultured Pseudomonadota bacterium; assembly: GCA_964547905.1. GTDB lineage: Bacteria > JAMCPX01 > JAMCPX01 > JAMCPX01 > JAMCPX01 > JAJYLM01. The sequence continues at coordinate 10,836 of CAZJPN010000043.1, forward strand.
ATATCAAAGTCTCCGATGAATTTCAGGTCCGAGGTCAGTATGAATTTACTCTTGAATTCCTTTCTCTCGTTTTCTCCAAAAGCCATGAGCTCATAAATTTTTGCCTCTGTTTTTGCCGCAAATGATTTTATGGGGTTAAAATAACGCGGAAGAAAGGCAACAAAATCAAAAGACAGAATAATACCGAGAGAATCACTGGACGACCAGCAATAAAGGTTAATGGCTTTTAGTACGGAAGGCTTGTATGTTTTTCTCGTATTCTGTAAAAATGTCTCAACCGTCTGTATCTTCTGCGACACATAGGACACAATTAACGCTATTTCAAAATCTTTATCCATTGTTTACTCCTCAAGATTTTTTACCACAACTATGAGCATATGTCTAAAGGAAGTTGGGCTCATGGCGCAGAAGATGCAACGTTAAAAAAGGAAGGGGTTTGAGACTTATCTGTTTTCAAGGCTCTTCTGACTACGGCCCAGCTCTTCGGATCGATGAGGTAACTATAGTGCGTAAACGGCGTGACCTCTATCTGCGCCGTACCATCCATAGCCGCTGACTTGGGCGGCAATACCAGCAAATCGCTTTTGCTCCAGAATGTCACCCCACGCACGCTCTTGGGCCAGGGTTGCTTTTCCAATTCTTTTATGAGTTTGCTGTTTGGTCTGATATCCCGTGTAATTGCCGTGTTTGCGTAGCGTGCAGAGTACGTCCCATGGTGCGGGCTGCCCAGCGTGATTAAGGTCTTAACCTGATGCGCAAGTTTGTATTTCTGTATGGCTAAACGCGAAACCAGTCCACCGAGACTATGCGCAACAATTTCAACCTGCCGTGCACCGGTGGCCTTCAGCACATCCCGTATTAAACGGGCAAGTGCAGTGGTCATATCTTGTACAGACTGCCCTGAATCAAAGTGGATCTTGTAACTTCACTTTCTGCCCAGCAACCAGAGGTACCAGGACATGAGGAGAAAGTTTCCCCTGTTCCCTCCAAGACCGTGAACAAAAATAAGGGGCGGGTGTCCGTCCAGCTTGCCCGGATCGATCTTTTCATGTCTGGACACGAACAGCGAATAACTGAGCAGCGGTACCTGCAGGAGATGACGTATAACATCAGGATCTATCTTTTGATAGTTTTCTATGATTGTATTGCCTACGATGGCTCCCGTTTTCACAGCTGCAATGCCTATTTTGTGTATCATTGGTTTTGATTTCTTCATGGCGTATGGTTTATCTTTCGCATACGATGCAATCAGAGACGCAACCTGATACGGCGTGAGCTGCTCTTCTTTTTCATACCGAATATGAATGCCTTCACCCGAACCCATTTCCATTGCACTCTTTATAACAGCCTCAACCCTTCCTGGTCCGACAGAAATGGCATGCTCCTCCGTAGTACCGATACGTTCCTTTATGAGCAGTGCTTCTTTAAGGGCATACTCGTCATAACTGTTCAACCTGAACCCCGCCGGATTGTATTTCACGCCTGCGTAAGCCGGATTTACCGTATTGTCCGTCCCGGGCATATAAACCTGTTTTACACATACAAGGATCTTCATATACCATAGTCTTTATCACAAAAACGGATGCTCTTCTATCTATACATCGGAGACCGGATTTAATTATTTATTAGGCTACGTACAGTCAGGAATTGTAGCTTCAAGATTCTGTAGCTGCCTTCCCAGATAGTCCTCCGGTTCATCCCTACGCATGTGGGGAACACCTGTACTGATTATTTATTTCGTGTTTCAATCCACGCGCCCGCATGGGGCGCGACACCAATACTAATATCTCGTTCTAAATTATAATTGTTTCAATCCACGCGCCCGCATGGGGCGCGACATTTGTAGCTATTCGTCCAAACGCAGGATCACATGTTTCAATCCACGCGCCCGCATGGGGCGCGACATTATTATCATACAAACAGGTAAAAG
>CAZJPN010000044.1:0-34337 GCA_964547905.1 uncultured Pseudomonadota bacterium
TTCTGAAGTTCTGGGAAGAAAACTCTGTCTACAAAAAGGTCATCGAGAAAAACAGCAAGGGTAAAACATTTATGCTGCACGACGGGCCACCGTATGCAAACGGCCATATACACATAGGTCATGCGCTCAATAAGATCTTGAAAGATATCATCATCAAGAACAAGGCAATGCACGGTTATAAAGCAGAGTACGTGCCCGGCTGGGACTGTCACGGCCTGCCCATAGAGCATAATGTCGATAAATCTCTGGGGCAAAAGAAGCAAACGATGTCGAAACTCGAGATACGCAGGGAATGCAGAAAGTTTGCACAGCAGTTTGTCGATATACAGAGGCAGGAGTTTATAAGGCTCGGGGTGCTCGGCAGGTGGGAAGCTCCATATCTTACCATGAATTACAGTTATGAAGCGGCAATCGTCGAAGAGCTGTCGAAGATCATGCGCAACGGCTATGTGTACAAAGGGAAAAAGCCTGTTTACTGGTGTGCTCACTGTGTAACGGCACTTGCAGAGGCAGAGGTCGAATACGAAAACCATGTCTCTTCCTCGGTTTATGCCCGGTTCAGGGTAAAGGATGACAAAGGAAAGCTGCCGGCATCATTAAAAGGCAAAAATGTTTATTTTGTAATATGGACGACAACACCATGGACTCTGCCGGCAAACCTTGCTATTACCGTGCACCCGGCACTCGAGTATGTTGCTTTCGGAGTCAAAACAGATGTTTCTTCTGCTCCGGGAGTACCGTCACAACAAATAGAGTATTTTTATATTGTTGCCCAACCGCTGTTAGCGAATCTTAAGGAACTACTGCCGGGGTGGAAAGAAGGGTATGTAAAGGAAAGTTTTAAAGGCGAAACGCTTGAAGGTATTATCGCATCGCACCCTTTTTATAACAGAGACTCCCTTATTACGCTCGGAGATTACGTTACAACTGATATCGGTACGGGGTGCGTTCATACTGCACCGGGGCACGGCGCAGATGACTATCAGACCGGAGAGCGGTACGGGCTCGAGGTTTATTCCCCGGTGGACAGGTACGGTAAATTTACAAAGGATGTGGAATTTTTCGGCGGTAAATTTGTATTCGATGCCAATAAAGACATACTTGAAAAGCTCAAAGAAACCGGTGCACTGTTACAGCAGCAGGACTACCCGCATTCATACCCGCACTGCTGGAGGTGCAAAAAGCCCGTGATAACGAGGGCCACGGAGCAGTGGTTCATATCGGTTGAAAAACACGACCTGAGAAAAAACGCACTGAAGGCGATAGATAGCGTGGCATGGATACCTTCCTGGGGTAAGGACAGGATACAGGGCATGCTCGAAACCAGGCCTGACTGGTGCATATCCAGACAGCGCGTGTGGGGTGTCCCAATCCCTGTGTTTTACTGCAAGCAGTGTGGCGAAAGTATTGCTGACCCGGATGTGGCTTTGCGTGTGTCAGAGCTGTTTAAAGAAAAGGGCGCGGATATCTGGTTTGAAAAACAGGCGGATTTCTTCATGCCTCAGGGTTATCAATGTCCTAAGTGCAAAGGTGAAACATTTGAAAAGGAAGAGAACATACTCGATGTATGGTTTGATTCGGGTATAAGCCATGCTGTTGTTCTGAAGCGCACGGATGGGTTAACGTGGCCTGCTGATCTATACCTCGAAGGCAGCGATCAGCACAGGGGATGGTTTCAGTCAACGCTCCTTACATCCATGACAGCGGGACACGGTATACCCTACCGGGCAGTACTTACCCATGGATTTGTTGTAGATGAAAAGGGCAGAAAAATGAGCAAGCAAACAGGCAACGTTATTGCGCCGCAGGAGGTTATCGATAAGTACGGTGCCGATGTTTTAAGGCTCTGGGTCTCGGCAGAGGACTTCAGAGGAGACATGAGTATTTCAAAAGATATACTTGAGCGTTTGAAAGAGGCTTACCGGAAGATCAGAAACACAATAAAATTTATACTCGGAAACCTGTACGATTTTGATCCGAAAAAAGATAGAATAGATTACAAGGACATGGGGTCCGTCGATCTGTATATGCTGTATAAGACAGCAGAGCTCGTTAAAAGAATAGACAGAGCTTATCATGAGTATGATTTCCACGTTGTTTATCATACAATCCTTGATTTTTGCGTTGTGGACCTGAGTTCATTCTATTTAGACATCCTCAAGGACAGATTGTATGTCTCAAAATCCGGTTCACAGGTAAGGCGTGCCTCACAAACAGTGCTATATGACGTCCTGATTTCTCTTGTTACCATGCTTGCACCGGTATTGTCCTTTACAGCAGAAGAGGCATGGAAGTATATACCGAACAAGGAAGAAGAAAGTATCTTTTTAACGGCTCAGTTACAGAAAACGATATTCCCTGAAAAAGACAGTACTGTTTATCAAGATTACGAAAGGTTGAGATTAATAAGAAACGAGGTAAACAAGGCCCTTGAAGTACAACGGGCAAACAAGACAATCGGTTCATCACTTGAGGCGTTGGTTGTTGTTCAGGCTGGAAAAGAGGATCATGTATTACTGGAAAAATATAAAAATACTCTGACCGAGCTATTTATCGTTTCCCAGGTCGAATTAAAAGAGGGGGCAGAGACCCTAAACGTACAGATACACAAGGCACATGGAGAAAAGTGTGAGAGGTGCTGGAATTATTCGGATTCCGTGGGCAAGGATGCACAGCATCCGACGTTGTGCGAAAGATGCGTTGAGGCCATAAGCTGATGATCTCCGTCAAACAAAGGATCGCAACCCTTCTTTTCATAGGCGTGATTGTTGTTCTGTTGGATCAGGCTACAAAATATCTGGTGGTCCATTACCTTTCCCAGCGGGTCGTTATAATTCCGGGGTTTCTCGATCTGATCAGTGTTTATAACAGAGGCGTTGCGTTCGGTATGTTCAACAGCGGTCAGTGTATATTTCGGACAACATTGCTCACGGTGCTGTCGATAGCCGTGTTTTTGATACTGTTTTTTGTATATCTGTTTTCAAAAGACATTACAAGGCTGTCAATGGTTGCACTGTCAATGATTATGGGAGGGGCGGTAGGGAATGTCATTGACAGGATAAGGTTTGGATACGTCGTTGATTTTATAGATGCTTATGTAAAGAATGCGCACTGGCCTGCGTTTAATGTGGCGGATAGTGCAATAACCGTGGGTGCCATCCTGCTTGCAATAGATCTGCTGTTCCCGGACAAGAAGAAACCGGTAAATAACCCCCAAAACCATTCTCATAGTTAACCCTAAAAATGCATTTGAAAAACTTGTCCTCATGAAAATGGGGGATGGGGGATGGGGAAGTTTGTATAATGAGCGATGGGTGCCCCGAGCGAATGAACAAACTTCCCTATTGCATTTTTTGGACTTACGGCAAATGCCGTTTGCATAGCGCTATACGGTTTTTCTGAGCATCTTTCCGGGCAATGCCTTTGTGTGCACGCCCTTTTTTATCACCGTAACGCCGTTGACCATTACGGTATCAATGCCCTCTGGATATACATGGGGCTGTATGTATGTTGCCCTATCCTCCATATGCTCAGGAGAGAATATAACTATATCTGCAAACCATCCTTCTTTAATCATGCCTCTTTGTTTTATCCCAGCCCTTTGTGCGGGTAAGTATGACATTTTATAGATTGCCTGTTCAAGGCTAAAAATGCCGGTTTTAACAAAGTCCGTAAAAACTCTAGGATACGTTCCATAAGCCCTTGGATGCGGTTTACCCTCGTAAAGAGGGCCGTAATCCGCCCGAAGCCCCGCGTCTGATCCGATAGACACGTATGGTTTTGCGAGTATGCGCCTCAGGTTCTCCTCATTCATTGCAAAGTAGATCGCTGTTGTCATAAGCCTTTCCTTTATAAGCATCTGATAAATAGTTTCCAGCGGTGTCATGCCGAGTTCGGAAGAAATTTGTGTGATGGTTTTACCCTCAAATTTTTTGTATTCATCCGTAAAACACTGCGAAATCATGATCCTGGAAAAGTAATCGTTTATATCATTATGCTGTGAGTTCAACTCGTCCTCGATCTTGTTTCGTATTGTTTTATCCTCGAGCCTTTCTATAGCTGCTTCCGTCGAATCGGCGAATACCCAGTCAGGCATGACAGAGGCAAGACCTGTATATGCGGACAAATAAGGATACCTGTCCGCCGCTACATCAATACTCTGCTTTTGTGCAGCCTCTATGAGTTCAAACGCCCTTTCAATCTTGTTCCAGTTTTCCGGATGCATCGTTTTAAGGTGGCTTATTTCGACAGGCAGTTTGCCATGCTTTCCTATTTCCAGTGCTTCCTCTATTGACTCAATAAGCATCCTGCCCTCCGAACGCATGTGCGTTGCGTAAATACCACCATAATCGGAAACAACCTTTGCAAGCTCTATAATTTCTTTCGTGTCTGCATAAGCTCCAGGGGTATAGGCAAGGCCTGTTGACATGCCAAATGCGCCTGATTCCATAGACTCTTTTACAAGCGACCTCATCATGTCTAGCTCTTTGTCTGTTGGATTGCCTGTCTTTCTTCCCATTACAGAACCCCGTATAGTTCCGTGGCCGACAAGCATAGCACTATTTAATGAAGTACCCTGTTTTTCGACCAATCGGATATAATCCGAAAGGCTTTTTATATTCAGATTTAATTTATAGCTGTCACGGTATTGCTGTTCCCTTTCCTGTTTTGTAATCCCGTCTACCGGTGCTATTGAATACCCGCAGTTTCCATTCACCTCTGTTGTAACGCCCTGCCTGACCTTGCTCTCTGCATAAGGATTCAAAAGAATATGATAGTCGGAATGTGAATGGATATCTATAAACCCCGGGGAAACTGTCATGCCCGATGCATCTATAACATTGTCTGATGTGATAACGGTTTTTGATAAGCGGTTTATTTTATCGCCGGCTATTTCTATATCTGCGAAAAAACCAATCTTCCCGCTTCCATCTGCAATAAAACCATTTTTAATGACGAGCCTGTCGCTCATGGAAACTGTTCTCCTGCTCTATTTCATGGCTATAATGCCATACTGCCGGTCGCCGGATGGACCCATCACCACGATATCAAAGTATTTTTTCATCAGTGTGAACGCTTCATCGTAAGAAATTCTTTCTTCCAGCGGCGGTCCTGTGGGACTTGGCTCTTTTTTATGGTCTATGATGAGCAGCCTTCCGTTATCTTTCATAAGCCTTTTTAATTCTTTGATAAAAGCATCCCTGTCATATGCCTCGTGTAACATATTCACATTGATCACCATATCCGCCATTTTATCATTCAATGGAATACTTGCCTCTTCCGAAAGGAGAGGCTTTACATTTTTGATATTGCGTCTTGCCATCTCTTTTTTAAAGATGGTAAGTATATCGTTTGATAGATCAACTGCGTATACAAGCCCCTTTTCTCCAACAAGCTTTGATATCGGGAAGGTATAAAATCCTATACCGCAGCCCACGTCTAAAACAACCATATTTTCTGCAACGCCGGCTGCCTTTAATATTTTATCCGGCTGTTCGTGATCAAGACGCTGAGGATTTATTAAATTGTACGCATGTTCTGGATTAAATTTGTGCATAAGTTTCACTTAAAATAAACATCTTATGGGAGGAGTCAATGCAAAAGTTTTGCGGTATGCAGAATTTTGGATGGGGGCGAAAGTATTCCGCCCCCGTTTGATTTTGATGCTTTCAATCCTCAAGAATAAAAGTAATATTCATGGTGACGCGGTATTCTGAGACCTTACCATCCTGAATCTTCGCCTTCTGTGAAACGATCTCAGCTCCTGTAAGATTTCTCAAGGTCTTGTTTGCCCTTTTCATACCATCGTTAAATGCCTCCAGCCAACCCTTTGTGGATGACGCCACAACCTGTGTTACTCTTGCTACTGCCATATTACACCTCCGTTTTTAGTGTTTTTGAGAAGTTTATAAAATAATTCATACCCGACCATAATGTTACAAACAATGCTATCCACATAAACAGCATACCAATCCTCTGAAAATTCACACCAAAATACGTATAATGTATAAGCAGGCAGATAACAGCAACTATTTGAAAAGTCATTTTGTACTTGCCCTCTAGAGAGGCAGAAATGATAATACCCGAGCTTGCGGTTAATGCCCGCAAACCCGTTACAGCTATCTCCCTTCCTATAATAAGCACTACGATCCATGCGTGTAGCCTGTTTATTGAAACAAGCATTATCATTGTAGTAGAGATAAGAAGCTTATCTGTTATAGGATCTAAAAGCTTACCAAGGTTTGTTACCCCTTGATACTTTCTTGCAAAGTAACCATCAAAAAAATCTGTAAGCCCCCCTATGCTAAATAAAACCGCACATATAAAGCTTATCTGTTCAAGCATGGTAGTATTTAATGGAGCCGTGTATCTTATAATTTCGAACAATACAACAATAAAAGGTATGATAAATACCCTGGATAGGCTTAGTATGTTTGGCAGTGTTTTGAAATCATTCGAAATATTATCATGCATCTATAAATACCACTCCCTCGCCATGGAAAGAGATAAAACCATTACTGCTGTAATGTGTTACGGAAGATTGCCTTGGAATGAGTTTTCCATACCATCCTATCAAAGAGTTGAGGCGTACAGATATGTAATGTTCCGTATTAACATCTATACTGTGTAGATTGTGTTGTAAACCAACAAATACATTGGCAGTGCCTCTTATCTGGGTTACATTTATATTTTTATCCGTTTGGATCTCTACTCTGCCGTTTTCCCATTCAAGATCACCATGAAATGCTATAAGTCTTTCATCGTTTAAAAACATGGATTCATTCTTAAGATTGAATTCCTTTATACTTTTATAATCGCTCTTTAATAATAATCCCCCTTTACCGTAAACGAGTACAATAGGGTCGTCTTTTTTTTCCGCAAAAATAGATTTTGTATCTTTACCCCTGTATCTTTTGTATGCTGGTTCAATTGTCAGATTTTCAGTAAGGCTGATAATCCCTTTATCTCTTACATATACGATATTGCCGCTTAAGTTAAAGAGCAACATCGAATCGTTTATAAAGTTAACTGCAGCATCAAATTTTGCTATAGAGGAAACCTCTGCTATAAAAGGCAGCCCTTCAGCAGGTTTTGCAACCATGTTTTCTTGTTCTTGTTTTACATCATGGAGTACGGCTGCTTCAATACCTTCCTTTTGGGTCTCCGTACCTTTTGAAACAGATTGTTCTTGCATGGATACTGGTTTAACCTGCAGTTCTTCGGATTTAACGGGTTCTTCTTTGATATTTTCTTCAGCGGCTTGCATGTTCATGAGTTCCTGTTCATCTATAGCAGATGGTCCACGCTCTGTCTCGATTATCTGTTCTTCAATGCGATCCTCGGCGTTTGACTGCTCGGTGTGTTGCTGCTCCGTATCGTTTTGCTGAGTATTTTCAGCAATTATCGAATCGTATTGTTGTGCCTTTGCATCCTGCTCTACGATGTTCTCTTGAACAGATATCCTCTCTTGTGTTTCAGGAGTTTTGTCTTTTGAAATTGCTTCCTGCATAATATCATCGGTTGATAATTCAGATTCTACGGCTTCGTTCGAACCGCTTTTTTGTATCTTTTTTACATATGCATCCATACCAATTTTTTTGAATATTTCGATTGCCTCGTCTGTTCTGTTGAGCCTTAATAATGCCTTGCCGTACAACTTTAAAATTGTTTTATTCTCCGGTTCCTTTTGCAGTACAACCGAAAATTCCTCTCGTGCGTTATCGGGCTGATTATTTTTAAGATAAGCCACTCCAAGGTTGGTACGAAGCGGGATGGTTTGAGGATAGCGTATTATCAATTCCTCATATATTTTAACAGCCCTGTTAAATTGTTCGAGTTTTAGCATTATTATAGCAAGCAGATTAAGGGCCCTATCATCCGCAGGATTGACGTCAAGCACTTTCTCAATTTCATCCTTTGCATCCACATAATTTTCATCTGCAAGATACTTTTTTGCCTTTTCTATTGACTTTTCATGCAAACCATTTTGAGAAAGATGTTTAATTTTTACCATTATCACCTCTTGGTATAACCCTTCATTTCCCAGAAGACATTTAAGACCTTTGTTACATACCACTGTGTTTCCGGATACGGAGGTATGCCATTATATTTCATAACGGCTTTTTCCCCCGCATTGTAGGCTGCTATTGCTTTAATATAGTTTCCGTTAAAAAGAATATACAGGTATTTAAAATATCTTACCCCTGCTTCTATGTTTTCTTTTGGTGCATAAAGGTCCTCAATGTTCATTGTCCTGGCTGTTGAAGGCAAGAGTTGCATAAGGCCAACAGCACCTGCTGACGATATTGCGTAAGGCATAAAATTGCTCTCTACCTTTATCATAGCCATTATGAGGGTAGGATCTACTCCGTATTTTTTAGCAATCCTGCTTACCTTCTTTTGAAGTTTTGATTGGGATATCTGAAGGTGATCGTACGAGCCATAATCCCTGAATAAAAATTTATACTTCCTGTTTGTCGGTACGTTTGTAAAATGAACTACGTTATCGCTGTCAACATAAGTATATATGGCAGCGTTCACTTTGCCTGCCGTTATGAAGAACAGTTGCGCTATCAAAACGAATATGAAAATTATAAATTTTTGACAGGAACTGTTTAACATTTTTACCTAACTTGTATACGTTGAGTTGATCCGAATATAATCATACGTAAGATCGCAGGTCATTACATTAAAACCCTTGTTTCCGGCACCAAGATCAACTGTAAGCTGTATAGTTTTATTTTTCATTGAGTTCCTTACCTTAAGTAAGACATCATTGTCTATGCCTTTACCGCAGTTAAATACTATCTGTTTGCCGATCCATATTTTTAAGGTAGACTCATTTGCATATGTGCAGGATGCTCCAATAGTTGCAACGATTCTCCCCCAATTGGGATCCTCACCAAAAAATGCGGTCTTTATAAGTGGTGAATTAGCCAGTTTGAAGGCAACTTTTCTTCCGTCATCTTCGGTTTTTGTGCCTGTAACGTTGATCTCTATTACCTTGCTTGCGCCCTCCCCGTCTTTGACCATTTTTTCTATCAGCTCCTTTGTCAGATCCATCAGTGCCTGTTCAAAAAGCTGATAGTTCTTGCCATCTTCTATAACAGTATCGTTCTGTGCAAGGCCGTTAGCGAGGATCAATACAGTGTCATTTGTACTCATTTCCCCATCTATAGTAATTCTATTGAAGGACATTTCTGATGCATTGGATAATGCCTTTTTAAGCGCACCCGGAGTAATCTTCACATCCGATGTGAAGAATGCTAACATAGTTGCCATATGGGGCTGTATCATACCGGATCCCTTTACAAATCCTGTAAGGATAACCTCTTCACCGCTTATCTTTAATCTTCTGGAGCCGTACTTCGGCACCGTATCCGTTGTCATTATCGCCCTTACAGCATCCATGAAGCCTTGCCTTGAAAGATCGTTTTTCAAAACAGGTATTTGTGCTATGATGTTGTCTACCGGTAATCTTCTTCCTATAATACCCGTAGATGCTGTTAGGATCTCGTCTGGTTTTACATTAAACCCTTTGGCGTATGCATTTATAATTTCGTTAACATCCTTTATTCCGCTCTGGCCTGTTGCTGCATTTGCTATGCCGCTATTGGCAATTATGATCCTTTTTTGTCCTTTTTTGAGTTGGTTCATCGAAACAATGACCGGCGCCGCCTTAATAGCGTTTGTTGTAAACATACCCGAAGCTATAGACGGAACTTCAGAGTAAATAATCGCAAGGTCTTTTTTGCCGTCTGTTTTAATTCCGCTTACAGCGCCTGCATACAAAAAACCTTTTGGTAGTGATAGTGCCATATTTAACCTTCCTTAAACACTATACATGTATTTTTTAGATAAGGCATAACATTTGCTATTCTATCTTCTTCACTACGTTCCCTATTTTTATCAATCTTACCATAACCAGTCCTTACACCTATTAGCATAGATGCCGAAAATCTCATAGCATTTTGTATAATCTCAACGATATGTGTGCAGCCTGTAGAATGCCCAAGTGCATCAGCGATCCTTTTATTTACACCCCTTTCTATTTTAAAACCTATTATTTTACGAATACTTACAAGTGCTTTTTGACACCCTGCATAAGGTACTCTTACCATTTTTACATCCGCATCAATAATCTGTTGCGATGTAAGATCTATCTTTATCTCAGTGCTTATGCTGTGATGAAGATCCAGCAGCGATGCAGCAACGATAACGGTGTTTTTGTCAATCGGATATAATCTTATATTGATATTCCTTTCGTAAACGTCATTCATTCTTCAGCGGCCTCCTCTTCCGGAACAAACCAGAAATCACCCATATCCCCATTCCTATATTCTTTAAACTTGATCTTTAATTTCATACCAATTTTTGCTTTTTTTACGTCTTTTAAAAACACGTTTTGCATAATCAAAGTGTCGCATCCATCGACCTTAACAAACGCACAAACATAAGGGGTTTTCCCATAAAACACAGAGGTGCCATAATAAACGATCGTATAGGTTATGAGCTCCGCTGTGCTGCCTAACTTTACCCATTCGGTTGGGGCATAGCATTCGTTGCAGTTAATCCTCGGCGGAAGCCACACCTTACCACAGTGCGTACATTTGGTTCCATAGAGCTGCCTGTTATCCCTTATCTCTCTGAAGAACCTTGAAATACCGCCATAGCTGTATTTGTATGTGATATCCATAATGTCCGGAACCTCAAGAGGCGCATCTATTGGAGGATTACCATCGAGTTCGTCTTTGAATGCCTTCTCTATAAGCTCCCGTGAAACCTTGATCTTCAGAGATGCAAAATCAAGCCATTGTTCCTTGTTCTGTATCATATCAACACTCCCGTATAAACTTTTTTACCTTTTTTTACGTTTTGCAAACTTTTTAGCCTTTGCCTTAATCTTATCCTGTCTTTCGATGATCATGGCTGCTGTCCATGCTGTTGCAGGACCGCCTATACTTTGAACAAGGCCCTTTCTTGCGTTCTTTACCTGTCTTTTTTCTGCCCTGCCCTGAACCTGTAGTGCCGCTTCCCCCGTCTGCATAACACCTGTTGCTCCGACCGCATGCCCGCAACCTATCAGCCCACCGCTCGGACTTACAGGGAGATCACCTCCCATTTCAACAACTCCATCCTCTATTAATTTACCGCCGTCGCCGGGCTTACAAAAATTGAACGCTTCATAAGAGAGTATCTCGGCACCTGTAAATGCATCATGCAACTCTGCAAAATCTAATTCCTTTCTTGGAATTTTTATATCAGCCATTTTGTATGCGTCTCTGCCGGCATAAACGCTTGATGTGAATACCATTATATTGTCCCTCTCTCCTGCAAAGGCCTTGTCCAGCGACAACCCCACACCTGTTATCCATGCGGGATTGTCTGATAAAGATTTCGCCACTTTTTCCGATGCAAGTATTATGGCGGATGCGCCCTCTGAATAAAGGCAGTTGTCGTAGAATTTAAAAGGATATGTGATCATCTTTGAATTTAATACATCATCAACCGTCAACAGCTTTGGACTCTGCGCAATCGGATTGTTCATAGCATTTTTATGATTTTTGACAGAGACCATTGCCATTTGTTTCTCGGTTGGAGTCCCGTATTTATTTATATGTGCAATTAAAGGCAGTGCATACGATGCAGCGGCAGTAAGCCCCATAGGGTTCTCAAATGTCATATCGCCGGAAAATAGTATTGCCTTTAGTGTTTCTGGTGTAGGATGTCCAACCGTGTAATTGTAGTTGTCGGTTGCTTTCTCAACGCCGAGAACCATTACAATGTCATATAAACCGGAGGCGATCCATGTCCATCCAACGAATACCGCTGCTCCGCCTGTTGCTCCGCCTGTTGCAACCCTTACGGATGGCTTTAATCCCATGCCTATATAATTATGAATATACACATCGGGCATAAACTGTCGTTCGAAAAACTCATTATAAATGCCGTACACAACACCGCCAACATCTTTTTTGTCAATACCTGCGTCTTCAAGTGCCAGCTTTGCAGCATCAAAGGCAAGCTCATAGTATGTTTTTTCAATCCATCTCGCCTTGAACTGGGTAGTCCCGATTCCAACAATCCCTACCTTCTTCATATAAACTCCTTTATAGATCTATTATTCATAGCATATTTATATATTTTATCCAGTTTTTTGTTTTAAGTATTACAGCAATATAAATCTATGAAGTCACGGTTTATAAAAAACAGACCGTGCTTGTAATCAATCTCACCTCTCCTTTTACTAAAGGGGGTAAGAGGATTGGAGGTAGCTTCTAAGACCCATGCGACCCAGCTTACGCTGTCTGCCAGCATGATACCCGAATGAATGAGCAAATTTCCCTATTGTGTTTTTGGATTAATCAACCTTAGAATGTATTCGACGATGAGTAAGTTTGTTTTTCTTTCTATCTTCCTAACTGGTATACGCTGATGGTATCTTCTATGGAATTCCCTTTAAACAAGTCTCCGTTTTTAACCAATACAACATCATCGCACAACCTTTTGATCATCTCCATGCTGTGAGAAACGATGATCATTGTCTTGCCTCTGGATTTGAATTCTGTAATTTTGTCTATACACTTTTTTTGAAATGATTCATCCCCAACTGCAAGAACCTCGTCTATCAGCAGGATATCGGGGTCCACATTAACCGCAACAGAAAAGCCGAGCCGCATGTACATACCTGTCGAGTATGTTCTGACAGGTGCATCAATAAATTCTTCCAGCTCAGCAAATGCAACGATCCGATCGAATCTTTTTTTTATTTCTTTTTTTGAAAGCCCAAGGATAATTCCATTTATAAATATATTTTCCCTACCGGTAAATTCCGGATGGAACCCGGCACCTACCTCTATCAGTGTGGAGACTCTGCCATTGACGATTACCCTGCCTTTGTCGGGTTTATATATACCGGCGATCAGTTTTAGCAGTGTACTTTTTCCCGAACCATTGTTACCTATCATACCGAGGACGGTGGACTTGTTGACAGATAGATTTATGTCTTTTAGAACCTCGAGATGCTGCTTGTTAGGGTTATTTTCGAACCAGTTGAAATGCACGAGGCGTTCTTTAAAACTGGAATAGTTTTTTTTCAGAGCATATTTTTTAAAATGTTTTTCGACATGCTCGAGTATTACCGCCTCGTTCATATAAACTCCGGGAACGCCTCTTTTAATTTTTCAAATATATATACACCTATCAATAGGATAAAAATGGAAGCAATGAACAGATACAATAGATGCAGCCAGTCCGGAAATATTTTATAGTAGAAGATCCATTGATAAGAACGGATCAATAAGGTCATAGGGTTCATGTACAAGACAAATAAATATTTGTGAGGGACCTGGGATAGTTGATAAATTACAGGTGTTACAAAAAATCCAAGAAGGATAAAGTTGCTGACGATTTGCTGGAGATCACGGAAATAAACATTTATAGCGGCTACTATAAGCACAAGTCCTTCCGTTAAGATCAGCTGGATGATTATTACGGGAATTATGGCTATTACGGAAACGCCGAGACTCATTCTTAAAATGAACATAAATAAAAGTAGAAGCGGCAGACTTAAAACATAATTCACCATGTTTATAAATACGGATACAGTGGGTAAAACCTGTGGAGGGAAAAGCACCTTTGTTATAAGATTGGCACCGCTCACAATAGAGTTGACGCCGTCCGTAAGTGCTGTAGAAAACCATGTCCACGGCAGCAGCCCAGCGAAAAGGAATACGGAATAATTCTTTATACCATTATTCATTAAAACTTTAAACACAAACACATAGACGAGCATTAATAGAAATGGGTTAATAAACGTCCAGAAAAAGCCGAGCACAGAGCCGCGGTACCTTGCCTTCAACCCCCTAACAACGAGCGCATTTACAAGTGCCCTGTATTTGTACAGATCAATAAAATGTTCCAAAATTTTTTTCATATACAAAATATATTGATAGTATCAGCCGCAAAGTCAAGGATTAAATCACCTGTTTTCTTATGATGTTGATAACGGGATCCATTGTTTTAGCCCGTATAAAGTCCTTGTAGAAAGGGCGTGGTTTTAAGCCGCATCCTTTCTAACCGGGACTACTACGATTCCGGAAGTTTACCATTTAACAAGGGTTGCTCCCCAGGTTAATCCGCTTCCAAATGCAGCCATAAGTATGATATCTCCGCTCTTTATTCTATTTTCTTTAACTGCTTCATAAAAAGCTATAGGGATGGATGCTGCGGATGTGTTGCCGTATTTTTGTATGTTAATAAATACTTTCTCCATGGGGTAATCCAGTTTTCTTACAAGTGCCTCTATAATGCGTATATTCGCCTGATGAGGTATTACAAGGTCGATATCACTTATGGAAAGGTGTCGTTGCTTAAGCACGTCTTTAACAGCCTGCTCAAGCCCTCTTACCGCTACCTTAAATGTATCATGGCCTTTCATTTTTAGATAATAATTATCCCTGTTGCAATTGTAGGACGGAATCCGCGAACCACCACCCGGAAGGTATATATAGTCCCACTTACTGCCATCGGCGTATAACTTCGAAGCGATGATCCCTTTTTTCTCTTTTGTTGCCCTTACAACAACTGCACCTGCGCCATCGCCGAAAATCACGCATGTGGTCCTGTCTTTATAGTCGACAAATTTTGTAAGTGTTTCGACCCCTATGAGCAGGATCGTCTTATATGCGCCTGACCTTATAAAGGCGTCAGCAGTAGCAAGGCCATAAATAAACCCAGTGCATACAGCAGACAGATCAAATGCAGGTATATTGCTTATACCGAGTTTTTCCTGAATCAGACATGCGGTGGAAGGGAAAAGCATATCCGGTGTTGCAGTTGCAACAAGTACAAGGTCTACCTGGTTAGGCTTTATTCCGGCATCTTTGAGTGCATGTTTTGCCGCAGTATAAGCTAAATCGGATGAAGCTTCATTTTTGTTTGCACGCCTGCGTTCTTTAATACCCGTCCTTGAAACAATCCATTCGTCTGATGTATCTACCATTTTTTGTAGTTCATCATTGGTGATAACGTTATCAGCTATACAGATACCCGTGCCAATTATTTGTGATTGCAAGTTACCGCTCCTTTCTTCTATCGATTTTTTTATTCCTTAAGTGTTTACCCCGTTAGAAAGCCCCACCATTTATGGTGAGTAGAATATGATAATTTTTAAATTCCTTATAGAAAAGGTGTGGTTTAAAGCCACGTACTTTCTAACGGGGTTTTCTACTTTTTATCCCATTCCAACAGTGCTTGAAAAACAACCGATCTTAGATCCTTATTTATTCCTTCTATGTAATAAATATGATTTAAGCCGGTATGTTTCGAAGTGTTTATTATAATCTTATCTTTGTGTTTTGCTTCATCCATGTAATTTATCTGGATGTTTCCGATACTATTTGAGACATTGAACAAGGGATCAAAACAATCCAATATCCAGTCTATATACCTTGCATTATTTACATGATAGTTAACATCGAGATCGTTTGTCATGACTTCCCTTTCGTATTTTTGCTCAAGAGTGTCTAAGGGTTTTAGCTTTCCCAATTGTTCGTCGAACGCACTTAACCCTTCATTTTCCGGCAGGGGGGAGGGCAAGGATTGTATACGCTGTGGTCTGTGGTTTTCTTTTTTGATCAAAAGCCACAAGGATGTAACGAAGATTATTTCGTTATTGTTGGAGTCCAGCGCAACAAAATCTCTTAAAGCGAATAACCGGTCTTTCTCCTTCGGCCATGTTTTAATAGTGATGGTCTCTCCCCATGACGGCATCCTTTTGATCTTTAACTTGATTCTCGATAAAACCCAGAACACGCCGTATTTCTCCAAATCATGATAACCAACGCCAAGGTCATAAGAATGGTTTACCGCTGCTTCTTGCATATAGCAGAAAAATGCAGATAACTTCAGTTTCCATCCGGGGTCCACATCATAAGATCTAACAATAAAGGTTTCTTCCCAAACTGGTTTCATAAACTCCTTTTTCGTTACAGCATACACTTTATTAATGTAGATCCATACTTTGAGTCAATGTTTTTGATGGACTCCAAAAATGCAATAAGTAGTTTTTATTTTACAAATGCATTTTTGGGTCAGTGTACCTTTGGTTTTATAATGAGCTGTACGTTGTGCTGATCAAGCTCGTGGGTTTCATAGGTATAACCTTTTTCATCAAGCTTCGGATATAGGAACATCGGGACGCGCTCGTGCTGCACCACAAGCCTCTTCGATGGATCAAGCCTTGCCATGGTCTCGAGAATCATTGCCATGGGCTGTGGTGGTTCAAGCCTCCGTACATCAAGGTATACCGTGCCGTCTTCTTCTCGGATCCGGTCCTTCATATCCGCATTTTCCTGTTGAACATTCCTGGCTGCTGCCCTGTAAAACCATATTTTATAATGATCGTCGGCAAGCATTTCTGTCTGGTGTTCAAAGCCCTTTTTTTGAAGAACATCGTACAGCGGTGCCGGCTCAAAAATGGTCTCAAGCACAAGCGCCTCGCCCTGTTTTACCTTTGCCACTGCCTGCATGATAACAGGAAAAGGCTCTCCGTGGTTTTTCATAACCTCACGAACATCCAGGGTTGTGGTTTTTATGTGCCTTTGTCCTATAATTTCCTTAACCTGGTAAACAGGCATATCGGACGAAATCTTACTGTCTTCCCTGTCAACCATGTCTGCATCTGATACTGTTTCCCCTATGGCATTGTTCAGCAGCCTGATAAGCTCTGTAAGATTAACGCCTGCAACCTTCGAAGCATGCCTGACGGTTGCGAGCCGTGCAAATGTCCTTCGCATGAGCGGGTTTTTTAAAAGCTCAAAATGGCTGTTGTATGCGGCAAGCACATCAATAAGCTCAGGATCCGTTTTGATTATGTCTATGATCTTTGTCTGCGGTGTGATCTTCATCTGAACCCCATGCGCTTTTTGGTTTCCGGTGCTATCCTGTCGGGCGTCCACGGCGGATCCCAGACAACCTCTACCCTGACCCCGTTGACACCTTCCATTCGTTTGATAACATTCTCAACGCCGTTTGTTATGCTTGTGTGTAAAGGACACCCCCGTGCAGAGAGCGTCATCTTTACGGAAACCTCGTTTTGTTCATTGACCTGAACATCGTATATCAGCCCGAGCTCGACGACATTGAGCCCGAGTTCCGGGTCTATCACCGCCTCGACTGCCTTGAACACGTCCTGTTGTGTAACCATACGTCCTCCTTATCTTCTCAACACATTTGCTATATTCCATAAAAATAGAAGCGAACCCGAAAAGAATAACACGCCGGAAACAACGACGATGCCCGTCACATTCGTCATGATACCTGCTGCCATGATCAATATGCCTGCATTGAAAACGAACAACTGGACCCAGGTGAGCCTCTCGCTTATCATGTCCTTTGTCATGGGGACCTTCTCAAGACCTATCTTCGAACTGTACTTGTTGTACCACTGCAAAAACGGTACGATCTTATGCATCATGCCGATGATGTACATGCCCGCAAAACCGAATAATCCCATAACGGCATACAGCATCTCCATGCGAAACGAATGCGGGAACGCAAGCATCCAAACACCGGTTAGTCCGGACATAAGCAGATACCCCATTGCGCAGATCGAAAACCATAAGGCAGGCTCTATCTGCCTGCGCGTCCTCTGCTTGTAGATCACCCGCATCTGGAGAATGTAACTGATGACACCGATGAGCATGACAATACCGCCTGCAAGAGCGATCCAGTGTATGCCGCTAATCCGCGGGACAAACATATGTAATAAAAAATACAGGGTAAGCAAGAGTAAGCCTGATACAAGCATTACCAAGGATGTCCAGCCGAATGACTCATCATACCCGTGGGACAGGACAAACATGGGAATAAGCCTGAATGAAAACCCGATAACGATGAAGCAAACCCATCCAATGCCTGCAGCGGCGAAATGCAGGAACAGCAGGGTCAGGGGATTATAAGCGATTGCATGATGCAGCCCGAATGCGGCATACGAACCGGATACGATCGTAAAGAACAAAAAAACCAGTGCCGCAGCAACATACGAGACTGCAAGGTCCGGCTTCTTTTTGCCCTTTACCCCGTTAGAGATAGCCTGTGGTCCCGACAGACTGTTATGGCCATTTGAAACCTGCGGCGATTTGAGTCCATCTCCGGCTGCCGGATAAACTCGTCCTCTAACGGGGTGTATCGTCAGTACAGCATCGAGCAGAAAGAGGATAATGGCAATGCTGATAATGCCTGCGCCCGGCTCAGCAGGCGTATTGGTTGCAAATGCATAGACAAGCCAGGCCACACCCACCAGATAGATATAATAAACCACCCTGGCAATGGCTTCGTTGAACAGGTTTTTCTCCGTTATAACCGGTACGAGCTGGAACATTGTACCCATGATAGTCATGGTTATCCAGCCAAGCGTTAGCAGGTGGGTCAGGGGTAAAAGGACCGGAGAGCTGTAGTCGTGGAGGGTAAATGCCCGGGCCTTCACGATAATACCCACAGATAAAATAATGAGTATCACCATACCCGCAAACAGGTACCTGTACGGCACGGTCAAATTTGGAGATTTATCCGTTGCTAACTGCATACACATATACTATGCACGTGCAGGTAAAATGTGTATGAGGGAGATCATACACGAAGAGAAGCGGAGGAAAGAGGGAAGAGTTGTTCGCCTCTGCTCGTAAAACAACGCTCTTTTATGAACCGGGTTTATAACAAATTGATACCTTACCTCTCCTGCTGATAAGAAGCTGTCCACGCAGATTACTATGAAAGAGTATCAAGCAGTTCGTTGGTGTTTCACTTCGCATCGTCTCAAACTCTTCCCTCTCTGCGCATTACACAAACTTTCCTATTGCACGTTTACTTTAGTTTTTTTCGTTCAATTCAAGGATCAGCGCAATTTCATTGCAGTCCGGGAACTGCGGGCATTTCAGGCAATCGCTCCATATCTTCTGCGGAAGGAGGGATTTATTAACGATCCTGAACCCGAGCTTTTCGAAAAATCCCGACTTGTAAGTGAGGGAAAAAATCTGATTTATCTCGAACCCTTTTGCCTCTTCTATACACGACTTTACCAGCAAAGTACCAATACCTTTATGTGTATGGTCTTGCTTCACCGCAAGCGAGCGTACCTCTGCAAGCCCGTCCCAGAAGATGTGCATGGCGCACACGCCGACAATCTCGCCTGTGTCAAGAGTATAGACAATATAGTCCCGGATATTCTCGTATATTTCAAGCAATGAGCGCGGGAGCATCTCACCCTTTTTCGCATAAACATCAATGAGCTTCTGCATCTCCTTTACATCTCCCATCCTTGCCTTACGTATCACTTTTTCTCCTTTGCATATTTTAAAAATTCTTTTGCCTGCTTCCTTGCAAGCTCTGTCACACTCTCACCGGACAGCATCCGTGCAATCTCCTCTGTTCTGCCTTTTTCGTCAAGCACCTGTACGGAAACATCCGTTTTACCGGATGACGTATGCTTTGATACACTTATATGATAATCACCGAATCCCGCTATTTGAGGGAGATGCGTAATACAGATGACCTGGTGGTAACCGGACAGCTCTTTTAATTTTCGGCCCACGATTTCCGCTGTAGTCCCGCCTATGCCTGCATCTATCTCGTCGAACACAAGCACAGGAACGGGTGATGCCTTGACCAATGCCCTTTTAATGGCAAGCATGGTCCTTGAAAGCTCACCGCCCGATATAATATCCGTCAGTGGCTTTGCGGGGAATCCCAAATTGGCGGAGAAATAAAACCTTACGCTGTCCATACCGTCGGAACTTATGTCTTTCCCCTGTATTGTTACGGTGTCTTTTTTGCCGGGGGGCTCTACCCTGACTTCAAATACCGCATCCTTTATACCCAGTGTTTTAAGCTCCTGCACAACTGTTTTGCCAAGCCCGGCTGCGGCATACCTCCTCGCGCTTGAGAGTTCTTCGGCATCCCTATACAGTTCTTTCTCAAGCTGCATCCTCTTCTGCTGCAAGTTTACGATCTCCTCATCCGTATTTTTCAATGTGCCGATTTGTTTTTCGATGGCCGCCGAATATTCGATTATATCTCTCGTTGTTTTACCATACTTTTTTTTCAATCTTTCGATAAGCTCGATACGCTGTTCCGTTTGATTGAGCTTCTGCGGGTCCATATCTATCCTTGAAACATAGGAGCTTAGATCCGACGAGATATCTTTCAGTTCGACTGATACCGCTTCAAGCCTGTCAGCGTACTGCTTGAGGTAGGGGTCTATAGTCTGCAGTGATGACATAAGTTTTAAGGATCTGTGTATGTTTGCAACTGCACCGTTTTCATCACCGGAGATGGCCTGATATATCGTATCGAGCTCGGAAATCAGACGCTGTGCATTTGACAGGATATTGTACTCCTTTTCCAGTACGGCCTCTTCTTCAAGTTTTAAGTTTGCTGCCCTGATCTCTGACAGTTGGAATTTTAACAGCTCCTCTTCTTTTTTCAAGTTTACACTGTTCGATTGAAGCCTGTTGTAATGAGCTATAGTTTTTATCAATTCCATGAAGGATGCCTTTACACGTTCTGTCAACATATCCGTACCTGCATAAGCATCGAGCAGGGTTAAATGGTTTTCTTCGTCAAGAAGGCTTTGGTGTTCGTGCTGTCCGTGTATGTCAACCAGCAATTTTGTCAAATCCGATAACATGGAGAGTGTCGAAGGAGAGCCGTTTATGTAGACCCTGCTTTTTCCTTGTGCATTTATAATGCGTTTAATTGCAAGCTCATCATGAAACTCAAAACCGTGCGCCTGGAGGAACACTCCGGCAGGACTTTTATCCTTTATTTCGAAAAGCCCTTCTACAACAGCCTCTGATGCTCCGTCTCTTACAACACCGGGGTCCGTACGCGTACCGAGCAGCATAAGCATACCGTCGACCATGATGGACTTCCCTGCGCCGGTTTCACCGCTTATGATGCACAGGTGCTCTGAAAATTGTACGGTGATGTCTTTAAAGATTGCAAAATCCTTCAGCCTTAAGGATTTCAACATCTATCGCTCGCCCCATTTGAGCTTTTCCCTGAGGATCTCAAAATAATTTCGGAAGGGGGATTTTATGACCGTCGTGTAATTCGATGACTTCGATATTTTAATCTTGTTTGTTTTGTTTATGGGGCTCGATACCTGTCCGTCGAGCGTTATGACTATGTCCTTCTCTTCTGTCTCAAGTTCTATCTCAACGACCGCGTCCGATGACAGCACAATAGGTCTGTTGGTGAGCGTATGCGGGGATATAGGCGTCAAGATGATGGTGTCTGTTGTAGGATAAACAATGGGGCCGCCTGCTGCCATTGAATACGCTGTGGAACCGGTTGATGTCGATATGATAAGTCCGTCTGCCTTGTAGGTGGTGAGGTATTTATTATCAACGCTCGTCTTAATGGAGATCATCCTTGCTATTGTTCCTTTTGTTATAACGGCATCATTGAGTGCATCATAAGAAATCAGTACTCTCTCGCCGTTAAAGACCTGTGTACAGAGGCGCATTCTTCTTTCATGAACAGCCTTACCCGCTATAACAAGATCCGTAACTTGATAAAGCTCTTCCATGGTGATCTCCGTAAGGAAGCCGAGACCGCCTATGTTTACGCCAATGATGGGAATATGACGCTCTGCTATTAACCGTATTGCCCACAAGAACGTACCGTCGCCCCCGAACACCACGACAACGTCGACATTATCCGGCACGCGTTCCTTAAAACGGACAATGTGAGGAGCCACAGTATCGGCCATGCTCTCTTCCATAACAACCTCTATACCCCTGTTTTCGAGAGAGGCGATGTAATTCCTTATATCCTTGTATGTCTCTGCCGACTTCTTGCTTTTTACAACAAGTGCTATCTTCATATTTGCTTCCTACTTATTGCATTTTTTGATAGTATAAAACAAGATAAATTTTAATACAAATATATGGAACAGCCACTTGCTCATAAATTAAGACCAAAGACCCTTGGTGAACTTGTCGGTCAGGAACATGTCCTTGACGCTGGTAAGCCCCTGAGGCAGAGGCTGGAGGCTGGTGTGCTGCCTTCAATGATCATCTGGGG
This sequence comes from uncultured Pseudomonadota bacterium, assembly GCA_964547905.1. Lineage (GTDB taxonomy): Bacteria > JAMCPX01 > JAMCPX01 > JAMCPX01 > JAMCPX01 > JAJYLM01. The sequence goes on from CAZJPN010000044.1 coordinate 22,090, forward strand.
GCCGCCTGGCTCAGGGAAAACCTCCTTTATAAGGATCATCACATCCAATCCTGCGTTTGAGACCGTTTATATGACAGCAGTCTCCGCAAACACAAAGGAGATAAATAAGGTCTTAAAACAGGCAAAGGATTATACCCTGTCCAATAAGAGACTTGTTCTTATACTCGACGAATTGCAGCACCTCAACCGCTCGCAGCAGGAATTGCTTCTGCCCTCTGTTGAAGACGGCAGTATTGTGTTTATCGGTATTTCCACGGATAACCCGTCGTTCGCACTGAACAGAGCATTACTATCAAGAACAACGCTTGTGGTATTCGAGCCGCTCGATGAAAACGCATTAAGGGTCATTATAGAACGGGCGCTTTCGGATACGGAGAATGGTTTTGGCAAGGACAATATTAAGATCGATAAAGACGCGCTGGATTATATCATTGTCAGGAGTAATGGAGACGGCAGGAAGGCGCTCAACGCCGTTGAGCTGCTTGCAGGCGTTGCATTGAAAAAGCCGGACAGGGCAATATCGGTTGAGGATGCATCGAAACTTTCGGAATCCAATCTCCTTCCCTATGACAGAAAAGAAGACGAACATTATCACACAATATCCGCTTTCATAAAGAGTATGCGAGGATCAGATCCGGATGCTGCGATCTATTACCTTGCAAGAATGCTGGAATCCGGGGAGGACCCAAGGTTTGTTCTCAGGCGTATGATCATCTTTGCATCAGAGGACATCGGGAATGCCGACCCAATAGCTCTCACCGTTGCAGTGTCCGCGTTCCATGCATTTGAGACCGTGGGTATGCCGGAAGGGTTTATTCCGATAGCCCATGCAGTCGCATATCTTGCCTCATCGCCCAAAAGTAATGCATCGTACAAGGCATATCTGAAGGCAAAGGATGATATCAAAAAATATGGATATATTAGTATACCAAAAGATATTATCAATCCTGTTACAGAATTGGGTAAAGAACTCGGCTACGGTGAGGGCTACAAATACCCTCACGATTACGAAGGCGGGCATGTGGAACAGCAGTACCTGCCAGACAAGCTGAAAGACAAACATTATTACATACCCAAGGACATCGGATACGAAAAGATTATAAAGGCGTACCTGGAAAAGATAAGAAAGAAAAGCTAAACCCAAAAAATGCAATAGGAAAGCTTGTTCACAGCTTCCGGAGCTTTGAGACAAGCGAATTCTCCAGCAATCCGTCGAGCCCTTGATTTTCAGGTTGATTTAAACTAAACCACAGTTCTATGAAAACAACTTTTTCTGTAACAGTAGACAAGAGCCATATTATAACCATAGGTGAGAAGCTCTATACGGAAAGTATAGAGCTCATCAGAGAACTCGTTAATAATGCCTATGACGCGGATGCCACTCTTGTAGAGGTACTTATAAGAGATGATTACATCCAGATGAAAAATAGATGAATATAAAACTTTCATAGACACTATGAAGCAGGTGATGAAAGAGGTTAAGGTAGAGTTTCAGGAATTCATGATAAAGGGTGAAAAGATAAAGCTTACCCGCGCTTTAAAAGAAGCTTTACGAAGGGTTGAAATGTCGCTTATGCATAATCCGGACATTTCCCCATTCGGCCCTCTCCCGATCCCGGATAAAAAGGAAACCGATGCATCAAAACCCGAGGGCACTGTACCGAAGGAGACAATCCCCGCTAAAAAGACAATGAAACGTGGGCCGAGGGTGAAAAAACTGACGCCCGATGCTATTATAAAAAGAATGAAATTTATAGACGGTATTGTTTCATGCTGTCTTGATCATTTTGGCGAAGATGGACCCGAAAGCTTCTTTGAGAACAGCATAATCTACATAAATGCCGATAGTCCTCTTTACAAGAGAGAGATGAAAAAAGGGGAAGCACATGTATTGAACCTTACAAGGCTTATTACCCAGGAGCTTACCTTGATGAAGGAGCCGCCGAGAGACCCGCGCAAGGCTTTTGAAAGACAGAGCAGGCTTATGCGAGATGCCTTCCGGGATAAAGAGTAGTGACGATCCGCCACATCCTTTAAGCCTACCTTGTAACTACCGTAAACATAACAGCCATTTAGGAAGCAGTACGAAATAATTGTCTAACGCCGGGGTAAAAGTTATTTACATATCACCGTAATCAGCTTCAATCCCATAATCTGTTTTCTCATAATAAATGATTTTAAATTTTATATGTTCCGGTAGAGAAACTTTTACTTTATAAGTTGTAGGTTTTATAGATACAGGAGTATCTCCGATAAAACCGTCAATACCTTGTGATTCCTCGTCAGGTTTTGCAAGCCTGCAATTCATCCCTTTTATCTCTGCCCCCCTTCTTTAATATTGCTTCCTGAAATCTTAAACCAGCGAATGTTTTTACAATCACCAGATCCTTTACCCATTGTTCAACCATCTTTCTGTCAACTTTTTCCAGTGCATCTCGAAGTATGTCCAGCGTCCCCACAATTTTTTCTGTGGCGTTCCTTATGGCATGCGGCTCTTTTTTCAAATACCACTTTTCCCATTCAGAGAGTGTTCTTCCTTCAAATTCCTGAATAAGCTCATTCATCTGGCCGACGATTTCTGGTCTGGTGCCATGAGCGTATTGATTGGCGAGGTTGATCAACGGCGACACATACTTGGGAAACTCAGGAGATTCAATGTCTAAATATTCCCGGATTTCTTTTGTGCTGATTTTGATCTTCATCTATCATTCAGTTTGTTTGAAATTGCAGGTTTAAGAATTTTGATTTGTATTTAAAATCTATAGTTACATCGACGTCGGCTAACCCATTTTTGATAAGATGGGCGTTCATAAATGTTTTGTTCCATAGGTAGAGATAGCAAAGCAGATTATTTTTATCATCGTACTTAGTGCTGTCGAACTTTATAAAAACCTTTTGCGCCTTTGTTTTTTCCTGCAGGAATTGGATGGCTTCCCTGTTTTTCTCCGTTCTTCCTTTAACGCCAAGCAACCGTACTTTTAGTCCATTATTCAATATAATTTCAGCGGGAGAAATGATTTGCTCTACCTTTAAATAATTTTTTACTACGGTTTTGCAATCATCCACCTTTGATCCGAAGTTTAGTTTTCTTGGGTCTACTTTCTTGTCAAACTTTATAGGATCTTTAAATAGGTAAGGCAGTCGTTGTACTTGTTCCTTCCAATCTATATTTTGTGTGTTCTGTTTGATTACTTCAAAATTTGTATCGTGAAAAACGGTTCCCTGTTCTATGTTAAGTTTATTTATTATTACAGGCAGAAATTCTTCGTTAATTTCATATCCAATGGAGTTTCTCTTCAGATTTTTTGCGGCAAGAGAAGTTGTTCCGCTTCCAAGGAATGGATCAAGAACCGTGTCTCCTGCAAAACTGAACATCTTGATAAGGCGGCGGGGTAATTCTTCCGGGAACATCGCAAGATGGCTATCCTGTTTTTCTCCTGCAAAATTCCAATGTCCGGTAAAATACTGATTCCATTCCTCCTGTGTCATGCGTGATTGCTCTTTCTGCCCGTAGCTGGGTTTTGGAGAGATATCATACTTTTTGAACAAAAGAATGAATTTATAATCTATTTTAATAATTCCATTTCTCGGATAAGGGAATGAACCCATAACCGTAGCGCCACCAGTTGAATGGCATGTCGTTACCTTTTGCCAGATGACGGATCCCATATAATCAAACCCTACTGTTTCACAGAATTTAATTACTTCTGTTCTTATGGGGATTACTTTATATCGGCCATAATATACAGAACGGGCGAATTGATCGCCGATGTTCACACAGAGACGACAACCTTTGTGTAAAACTCTATAGGATTCGTTCCAGACAAGGCTTAGGTTGTTTATATAGTCTTCGTAAGAATCGTTGAATCCGATCTGCTGACTGTTGCCGTAATCTTTTAACTGCCAGTAAGGTGGGGAGGTGATTATTAAATGAACAGACTCATCCGGAATTTCCTTCATCCATCGTGAATCCCCGCTAATGATTTTGTGCGTTGTTTTCATAGTTCAGTTGTACCGTAGAATGGTATACAGTCAAGCAACAGAATACAGCTATGAATACTGGTCAAAGCTATGCAATCCCTTTTTGCTTTACCTCATCATAGATCTGACAGGAATTTAAGCATGATCTTGTTCACTTCTTCCGGCGCTTCAAGACAGGTAAGATGCCCTGCAGCGTTTATGACCTCGACCCTTGCGTCTTTTATCTTCGCTGCCATTGCTCTTGCCTCTTCAACCGGCGCAATCCTGTCTTCCTCTCCGACTATGATTAAAACAGGACAGGTTATGTCTCTGAGCAGCGGGGTTGAATCCTGCCTTTCCATCATGCCAAGGGATGCATTTGCTATTGCCTCGGGAGAGGTATGGAAGATTCCGTCCCTCACCGTACGTACAACCTCCGGCCTTGTCTTTATGGTCGATGGAGCGAATAATCTTCCTGCCCATTCATCCGCGATCTTATCCATCTCTCCATGCCGCGCCCTTTGTGCCAGGGTCATTCTTCCCTTCTTGCCTTCTTCGGAATCCGCACCTGCCTTTGTATCAAGCAGCACCAATGCCCTTACGCTCGAGGGGAACAACCGGTAAAACGCGAAGGCAATGTATCCACCCATGGAGATGCCCGTAAACACGGCCTTTTCAATGCCGAGTGTATCAAGCAGGCCTTTCAGGTCATGGGCAAACAGCTCCATGAAGTAGGTACCTTCCGTGACTTCGGACTTTCCGAATCCCCTTAGGTCAGGGACAACAACCCTTACTTTCGCGCTCAGTACGTCTATCTGCGGATCCCATATATTTCCTGTCAATGGAAATCCATGAATAAGGAGCAAGGGAATCCCGCTTCCCTTTTCCCGATAAAACATATTGAAGCCATTTATATCCTTGTACATATAGTAAAAATTACCTCCTTAAGTGCATCTTTTCTTTTGATTCTTGTATCTGTAGCTTAAAAACTCCCATAATTACATTATAATCATTATTTTGCACATTACGTGGCAAGAAAACCCCGTTAGAAAATATGTGGCTTTAAACCGCGCCATTTCTATAAGCTATAAGGAATTTAAAATTTACCCCGGCAACATCTGAAGTTGAAGTGCTTTTTATGGTGTAGAAGCTTAGCCAGGTATGATAAGTTAAATGGTGTGCCTGGCGCGATTCGAACGCGCGACCCACAGCTTAGAAGGCTGTTGCTCTATCCAACTGAGCTACAGGCACATCTCTCAAAATAAAATCTCAATTGCAAACAAATCAAACATACAACATCGGGGCGAGCCGATTTGAACGGCCGACCTCTTGCTCCCAAGGCAAGCGCTCTGAACCAGGCTGAGCTACGCCCCGCTTTAAATAGTATAGTATAATATGATAGATTTTAAAAATTGCAAGTGAATAGAAACAAAGTTGGCCATCACAAATGAGATATGCCGTCGTCTTTATGGTTACTGGAATCCTTTATCTGCTTTTCAAGCCATGCCTTTACAATGTCCTTTGCACCAAAGCCGAATGCTATTGCAAGTCCCAATACAACGCCGCCAAAAATTATAGAAAACGCCGCTACGATTACGTTTTTTCCTATCTCCAGTAGATCAAGAGAAAGGAAAATAAAGAAGATGACAACCGCGAGCTTTGTTAATTTGCCGATTGCCTTTGCATGCGGAAGGTGTGAACCGACTGCAGCAAGCACCATAATACGATCCAGAAAATCTCCAAGCAAATAACCAGAAATAAATATAACAACTGCCGCAATAAGCTTGGGCAGATAGAGGAAAAAACCCGTTATTAAGTGGTCAATTGGTGCAAGTTTCAAGGCGCTGAGTCCAAGCATAAGAAAAACGAACACTACAAACCAATATACAAATCTCTCTCCAATCACGCTTAGAGAATTATCGCTGAATATTACAGCAAGCCCTGCTTTTTCTCCGAGTTCGTTGAATTTTACAAGCTTAAACAAAAGTCTTGAGATTCTCTTTAAGAGCCATGCAAGTATAAACCCTATTATGATCACAAACAGCATCGTCATGATATTCGGTATATAGCTAACGACTGTGTGATACCATTCGACAAAAGGCTCTATAATTATTGTGTTCAAAAACTCCATTGTATTCCTCCTTTTAATTCAATTTGTTTAAAAGATATTATCGTATCCTCTCAGGTGCTTTTCACACCGGGAATGTTTAGGTCTTTGGTTTTTTTTCACTCCTTCCATAACTCCTCCAGATAATTCTTTTGTTTTACAAAGCTCTTTACAATATCTCCTACAGATTCTTCAGCCTGCGGCCCAGATGAATAAAGCGTCTTGTATACGAAAGATGCAACCTTTCCCAGGTAAAGCGGCACCATGGTTTTCAATAATGATGTCCTGTCTATCTTTTTTTTATGAAAAGCATTTGCAAATTCGTATACAACTGCTGCCCAGAGATCGTCGGGGAACTCTTTTTTATGTATCAATGACATAACGTTACCGTATACGTCTTTTGATAAGATCATACGCAGTATATTGTCAATCTCAGGAAGTTCTTCGTCGAAATGTCTCTGCAATCTCTCAACATCTACGCTGATAGGTTCGGGTACTGCCTCATATACAAAGCCGTATAAAGGGATTGGGCTAACCTCTTTTAACCCAACCCATGCCTTATCGTACGTTTCCATAAGCATAAATGTTGTCCCAATAACCTGCATAAACATATTTACAAGATCTAGTGCAGGATCTTTGGCTTTGTGTATCTTGGTTCCGAGATAAGATTGGCACACCTTGTATCCCCCGGCAATGGCAAGTGTAGACAGCCATATATCTATGCCAAACCTCGCTATATCCGTAGTCCAAACCGACTGTTCCAGATATGTCTTAAAAAGGTTTTGGGAAATACAAAAATCTCCACCTATTGGCTGGCGGAGGGATTTGCCGTACAGTGCGGTTGTAAGGGGATAAACAATCATATTTGTTATAGTACCATCATACTTATATCTCGAATAGTATGGTGCAACAAAATCGTATTGATTGTAAATAACCGGGCCAAGCAGATTTTCCAACCATTCCGGAGATATGCTACGGAGGTCAGCGTCAACAAGCACACATGCCTTTGCTTTAAATTCTACAGCCTTCTCGAGTACAAGTTTTACGGCACTGCCTTTACCGGGAATGCCTGTATACGGTATAGAGAGTTTATGAACAGTAAACAGAGGATGTGTAGTGTATACGATATTCGGGCTTCTTTGTTTGAATGTTTTCACTATGTCTGGGGTTCCATCGGTGGACCCGCCGTCGGAGTTGATTATTATGCATCGGCTTGCTGGAAAATACTTTTCTACCCCGACAGTAACGGCTTCAAGCACATGTGGAATAGTATCTGCATTGTTAAAACTCGGTATTCCTATAATAATATCAAAATCTCCCTGCTCTGCCGAAACCTTCCCGTGTTGTAATGGTTGTGTTTCTGTCGTAGGTTTAACCGATGAAACGGGTGCACGTTCATGTTCCTCCAATACCAATTTATCTATCTTACTTACGCCTGATGAGAGCAGGGATTGAAAATATTCCGTATGAAGCCTTTCGTGAAATTCGATCTTTTTATCCTCGTCCAGCCTTTTTATAAATGTCTGAAGTATGCCGAAAGACATTTTGCTCAAGTCTGTCAATCTTTGATTCCTGTGTATACGCATCTCAAGATCAACCTGCGCCATTGCATCTATACCGATGAGTTTCAGCAGGGATATAAGCATTCCGATTTCAACCCCATAGCCCGTGGGAAAAGGAATTTGCTCTAATACATGCTTAAATCCTGCATACTCCCCTGCAAGGGGTTGTATAAAACCTGCGAGTTCGGGATAAAAGGCATTTATAAGCGGCCTGGCAAGCAGCTCTGTAACCCTGCCGCCACCTACAGGTTTAATATCGTCTCCCGATAGTATGGGTCTTACATAAAATCCTTTTGTAAACAGTATATGCTCGTTTCTCAAGAGCGGACCTATCAACCCATAAACAAATCTTGGATCCATGTTTCTTATATCGGCATCTATCCAGACAACAATATCACCCTCGAGCACGTACAAGCTTTTGAACAATGCCTCACCTTTGCCTTTATATGTGCCGAGTGAAGGCATGATGTCCTTGTGTAGATAAACCTTTGCACCAAGTGCTTGTGCGATGTCCCTTGTCCTGTCGCTTGAAGCACTGTCGATCACTACTATTTCATCAATCAATCGGATGTCATCGTAGAGTACAGGCTTTAATGTAGATATGATATTACCTATGGTTGCCTCTTCATTCAGTGCCGGCAAACAAAGACTGATCTTCAGATTTCTCTTTTGTTTCAACAACAAAAGGGACTGGAGATTTGAGAAGTCCTGACTATGAAACGTATGCGTTTCAAACCACTGGGTAGGCTGATATTTTGGCATATCAATATTATATAAGCATAGAATGGTTTTTGTCTATAGAATTAGCCCCAAGAATACGCTATTCTCTTCTTTGTCATTCCCATCCCGCCTTCGGCGTGATAAACTCCAGAGGGAATCCTGTTTCTATTTTTTTCCCTGGATTCCGCAGAACGCCAGGGTATTGTTCACTACGCAAAGCAAACCTCCTATCCCCATTCCCCATTTTCATGAGGACAAATTTTTCAAATGCAATTTTGGGTTACGAAAAAGCGTTACCGATACCGTGTACTTTTTGAAAGATACTTCACGCGAAGGTACGGCTTTCCTATTGAATTCTTGAGGCCGGGGTTTGTGGTGTTCTGTATCTTTTTATATATACATCGAGTATGGCTATTGCTGCAGGGGTTATACCGGATATGCGCGATGCCTGACCAAGGGTTATCGGTTTAAACTTGTTAAGTTTTTCTTTTATTTCTGTGGATAAGCCTGGAATGTTATTATATATAAATTTATCCGGTATTCTGGTATCCTCAAGTTTAGAAAGTCTGCTTATAAACTCAAGTTCTTTTTTGATATAACCATCATACTTAACTTCTACCTCTATAGCATCTTTTATTGAACTACTTATTGGAGAAAGCCATGGCTCTATTACTTCAAGATTTTTTATAGTTATATTAGGTCTCTTAAGAAGCTGATAAAGGGTTGTTGTATCATAAATGTCTGTATAACCAGCTTGATTTAATATACTTTTTGCTGATTCACCCTTTATTTTTTTTGACTGAAGCTTCCTAAGCATATCATTATATTGTTCACGTCTTTGAACAAAAAGGCTATAGGCTTTTTCACTTAAGAGCCCTATCGACCTGCCTATTTCGCTTAGACGCATATCAGCATTATCTTCTCTTAAAATAAGCCTATGTTCAGCCCTTGACGTAAACATTCTGTATGGCTCCTGTGTACCTTTTGTTACAAGGTCGTCTATAAGTACCCCTATATAGGCCTGTTGACGGGTTATTATGAGTTGCTCTTTTCGCTTGACCTTTAATGCCGCATTTATGCCTGCAACGATTCCCTGTGCTGCGGCTTCTTCATAACCGGATGTCCCGTTTATCTGGCCTGCATGATAAAGGTTATAAACGGGTTTTGTTTCAAGCGTTGGATAAAGCTGAGTCGGATCAACAAAGTCATACTCGATTGCATAACCCGGTCTCATGATTTCGACCTTTTCCAATCCTTTTATTGCCCTTAGCATTTTTAATTGAATATCGTATGGAAGGCTTGTTGCAAGTCCATTGGGATATATCTCTTTTGTTTGATAGCCTTCAGGCTCAAGAAAGATTTGATGCCTTGATTTTTCTTTAAATTTTACCACCTTATCTTCAATTGAAGGGCAATATCGAGCACCAGTCCCTTTAATAATTCCGGAATAAAGTGGCGATCTGTCAAGGCCTGAAAGAATAAAATTATGCGCCTGCTCATTGGTATATGTCATGTAGCATGCGACAAGAGGATTTGTAATCTTTTCTGTAGAAAAAGAAAAAGGTATGGGCGGATTATCACTGTATTGTGGTTCCAAGACTGAAAAATCGATAGTTTTAGCATCAAGTCGCGGTGTGGTTCCTGTCTTTAGTCTGCCTATTGTAAAACCAAGATTTTTCAAACTGTCGGATATGCCGATTGAAGGGGGTTCGCCTGCCCTTCCAGCCGGGAAATGTGTCAAGCCTATATGTATAAGGCCGTTTAGAAATGTACCTGTAGTAAGAATTACTGTTTTCCCGTAGAAGTTAAGACCTATCGATGTTTCCACACCTTTAACGGTTTTATCTTCTGCAATGATGCCTGTAACCATTGCCTGTTTAAGGTCAATAGCTTCCTGCTGTTCTATAACCGTTTTCATATTTGTGCGGTACATAACCCTGTCACACTGTGCCCTGTTGCCCCTGACAGCGGGACCTTTATTCATATTCAGCCGTCTGAAGTGTATACCGGCATAATCCGTTGTTTTCGCCATCCGCCCGCCAAGTGCATCTATCTCTTTAACAAGTTGCCCCTTTGCGAGTCCTCCTATGGCAGGGTTACACGACATATAACCTATGGTGTCAAGATTACCGGTAAGCAGGAGCACCTTACACCCCATGCATGCACCTGCAAGCGAGGCTTCTATACCCGCATGCCCGGCGCCTACAACAATAATATCATAAACAGTATCGTAATGGAGTATCTTCATAGTGTTTCACGTGAAACATTTTATAATTTAAAGATTATAAAAACTAATTATAACACAGAATATACAAGAATCAACAAAGTGGTTTGAAAATTCTTAAGTTAACTCCGAAAAATGCGTTTCAAAAATAAGAAAGTTTACATAGTGGGTGAAACATAGCAAGAAAAGAGTTGTTCGTCTCCGCTCGCGAAACAAAGCTCTTTTGCAAACCGGGTCCGTTTGTTATAAATGCCTTGTCTCTTCTCCTGATAAGAAGTATTGTATGTAGAATACTATGAAAGAAAATCAAGAAGTTCATAGGTGTTTCGTTTCGCATCGTTTTAAACTCTTTTCTTGCAGCGAGAGAATGAGCAAGCTTTCCAGCTGCATTTTTACGGGTTAACGTTTTTAAATAGCCCGGCATCGGTAGTTTGTAAAAAAGTGTAATTTGAAGTATATGTTTAAAGATAAGGAGTGTTCGTTGTACGATATAGTAGAAAAAAACAAACCGAATACGAAATTATAATTAAATAAAACGAGGAGACATTATGGAATTTGGATTAAAGGATAAGGTAATACTTGTAACAGGTGCGAGCAGGGGTATTGGAGCAGCCATTGCCTCTGCCCTTGCTTATCATGGTGCAACTGTAATCATCAATTTTTTCAGCAACAAAGAAAAGGCAGAAGAACTGATGAACGGGATCAAAAAGAACAACGGTAGCGGTATCATAGTTCAGGCTGATGTCAGGGAACGGGAGCAGGTAAACATAATGGTGGATACAGCAATGAAAGAATATGGAAAAATAGATGTCCTGGTAAATAATGCAAACATAAGCTTTCCTGTTAGGCCTTTTATAGAGCTTTCATGGGAGGATATGAATGCGAAGATCACAGGAGAGATGAAAGCTCTCTATAACTGTTCACAGGCAGTACTCAAGGATATGATTAAAAGAAAACAAGGCAAGCTCGTTTTTATAAGCAGTGGACTTTCAAGGCGTCCCGGGTACGGATTTTCAGCACATGCCGCTGCAAAATCCGCTGTTGATGGTATTGCAAAGGTTATGGCAATGGAACTTGGTATGCATGGTATTACCGTTAATGTGGTTGGTCCCGGGCTTACACTGACCGATGCTATTTCAAGACAGCCTGAAGAAAACCTGAAAAGGGCTGCTAATGCAAACCCGCTCAAAAGGGTAGGCAAGCCCGGTGACATTGCAGGTGCGGTAGTTTTTCTTGCGTCTTCCTTATCGGACTACATTACAGGTGAATATATACCCGTAAATGGTGGAAGCTTTATGTTATGAGATAAATGGAGGTTAAAAATGACGGAACAAAAATATTACAATATAAAAATTACCGTAGAATCTGTTGCAGGGAAATGTCCTCTTGAGAATGTGCCTGGTAAATCTGTATATTCCGGAGCAAATCGGCACCCGATTCCGATTTGAGCGGAATACATATTAAAATCAGCCTGCTCATATGAAACGTGATTACAACAAGGAGGTTAATTCTTAATTTTAGTACAGTATAATATGTCGTATATGTCAATAATAATTATTTGCAATGTCATTTAAAATTCAAAAGTGGACTAAACCTATACTATGTTGGTTAGTTTATAAGGGAAAATAGATTGACCCTTATATATCAACCTACAAGAGAGAGAAGGGGTCACCCA
>CAZJPN010000045.1:0-34682 GCA_964547905.1 uncultured Pseudomonadota bacterium
ACTAATTACTGACACACAAACACAAAGAAACTACGGCAATGGTAGAGATGGTGATAACACCAAAGTATGGAACAGCCGTGAGAAACTCCGTTTCTCACGATAGGGATGAACTTTTCTCTTGACAGGTGCACTTTAAATGGGTGACAGGTGCACTTTAAATGGGTGACCCCTATTCTGCTTCTATTCTGCTCTATTCTGCTTCTAACAAGTATGTGCCGATCTTTTTCCGCAGCAAATACAAACGGCAGAATGAACAAAGAAAAAGAGCTGCTGCAATTCATACAGGAGAAGAAAAACGCCGATGTAAGGGATTGCATGGAACGGTTTGGTATCCCGAGAAGCAGCATGAACCGCATGCTCAAAAACCTGCTTGATGCAGGCCTGATAGTTCGGGAAGGCGGGAGCAGAAACGCAGTGTACTTTCCATGCGGATCGTCACAGCAATAAACACAATTCGAAAACGGGACTAACTATCGGAGTGCTTGCGACAAAAGGCCGGATGTACTACGTGTAGAAAATATACGGTGTTGACTGGAAAAACTTATGGATACAAAGAAGATCGATCTCAACGAGCAGTTTAAAAAAGCCCTGGATGTGATGGAAAAGACGGACCGTCATGCGTTCGTCACCGGCAGGGCAGGAACCGGCAAGTCCACGCTCCTCGATTATTTCCGCAGCAATACAAAGAAGGAAATCGTTGTGCTCGCCCCTACGGGTGTAGCTGCATTGAACGTAAAGGGACAGACCATACACTCTTTCTTCGGTTTTAAGCCCAACGTCACGCTCCAGTCCATAAAGAAGCTCAGGCGTAATGAAGACATCTATAAGGAATTGGACACCGTCATTATCGACGAGGTCTCCATGGTGCGGGCCGACCTCATGGACTGCATGGACAAATTCCTGAGGCTGAACGGAAGGGACAAACGTGCCCCGTTCGGCGGCATACAGATGATCTTCATCGGGGACCTGTACCAGCTTCCCCCCGTGGTCAGGGGCAAGGGAAAAGAGGCATTCAAGGATCATTATAAAAGCCCGTTCTTCTTCGATGCAAAGGTCATGAAAGGACTCGAAATGGAGTTTGTCGAGCTTGAAAAGATATACCGTCAGAAGGACGAATCGTTTATCGCACTGCTCAATGCAATCCGCAACAACTCCGTGACCGATGAAGAGCTTCGGGGGCTGAACAGCAGATGTCAGCCGGATATCGATACAGATGTCGAGGCTACGGTAAACGGTTTTTATGTCTGGCTGACATCCACAAACGAGGCATCCGACAGGATAAACATGAAGCATCTTTCTCAATTACAAGAGGATACCCTGTATTATGAAGGCAAGATTCAGGGCGACTTTAAACAGGACGCACTGCCAACGCAGATCAACCTTCAATTGAAGATCGGCGCACAGGTAATGCTGCTCAACAACGATCCCTACGGCAGATGGGTGAACGGGAGCATCGGCAGGATAATCGCCGCAGACGAGGAGAGCGGCGATAGAGACCTCGTAACCGTCGAACTGACGACCGGGGACATCGTCGATGTTGCACCCTACAAATGGGAGCTTTTCGACTATCAGTATGACAAAGAGAAACGGCAGATCGAGTCTGAGGTCAGCGGCTCGTTTACACAATACCCCATAAAGCTTGCATGGGCAATGACCATACATAAGAGTCAGGGAAAAACCTTCGAAAAGGTTGTAATAGATATAGGAAAGGGCACATTCGCTACAGGGCAGATGTACGTGGCCCTCAGCAGATGCACGAGCCTTGAAGGCATTATCCTTAAAAACCCTGTAGAGAAAAGACACATTTTCATAGACTGGCGGATAGTCAGGTTTGTAACCGATTACCAGTATAAGCTATCGGACAAGCTCTTGCCGGTTAATGATAAAATAAAGCTCTTCGAGAGCGCCATCGAGGAGAAAAAGGCACTGAAGATCGTATACCTTAAGAACAACGACACAAAATCCATACGGGTAATAACACCCATTGCTGTCGGTGAGATGAAATACCTCGGAAAAAAATATATCGGCGTGCAGGCATTTTGTCACAAACGCAACGAAACCAGGACATTCCGTATAGACAGGATCCTCAAGATGAGCGAGGTACGTTATTAACCCGAAATACGAACAACAATTCCATTTCTGTCGGGTACACCGTCACCCGTTACACAAATTTTTCTATTATCCCTTTCAAAGAGTACAAGGTTTTTAATGCATTTTTTGTGTTTATCCAAGCAGGGGGGCATTGGCTTTTTTTTATATCCGTCTTGTGATAGTATTTAAAAATTGTGACAATGAGGTTGAAAGGAAACAAAACAAAAGGGTTTAGCCCGTTAGAAGCCTTCACTCCTGGAAGTAGCGCTTCAATGAGAGCAAAGCAGCTCCCGACAGATAGGCTTCTAACGGGGTTTACCCTGCTTGAGGCTCTTATAGCTATGGCGATACTTGCGGTTATCATGACGTTTGTGTACCTCTCTTTTTTTACTGCGTTTAAAGCGAAGTCTTATGTGGAACGGCGAAACGAAGTGTACCAGGTTGGCAATCAGATCATGTTTCACTTAAAAAGGGAGCTGAACTCTGCATTCCTTGATGTAACACCTGCAGGGACTATAGCCCCCTATACCTATTTTGTAGGTATAAAAGACGAATGGAACGGTAATCCTATGGACAAGCTGTTTTTTACGACCATGTCCCACGTTGATATACCCCTTGGCAGCGGTGTGGCCGGTTCAGATTATGCGGCAATAGGATATGATACGCAAATCAATGAGGACAAGGATATCGTTTATCTTGTTCATAGAGAAACGCCTTTTTTTATAACCGGACCTTTGATTCAGGGAACAGGATTTGTATTGACAAGCTCTATTGTGAGTTTTGAATTGTATTATTTCGATCCGAATACAAAACAATGGCTTGATGAATGGGATACGAGATTACAGGGTACAAACTATTTACCCTACGCGGTGCTTGTCCAGTTCGTGATAAAAGATAAAAATGGCGTTGATGTTACGTTCAGGCAGATAATCAGATTGAGGATGGCACAGTGAAGAACGAACGCGGCCAAGCTCTGATCATCGTGTTGCTTATAGTGGCTATACTCGTTGCCGTGGTTGTTGAGTTCGCCTACACTACCCGTGTTAATATTGATATCACCATGCGTATGCGTGACAGCGAACAGGCAAGGAGTATAGCACTTGCAGCTATCGAGATAGAAAAGGGGATCCTGCTTTCAGATCTCAATGTCAGTCCTAATGCAGACTATGAGGTTATCGGGGAACTCAACGAGAATGCCCAGTTATGGTCACAGATTGCCGATTTTCCGCTTCCTATAACAGTGAAAGATAAAAACATAGGTGTTATGAGAGGACTTATAAGCGATGAGGCCGGAAAATTCGATCTCAACGCGCTTATAGGCTCGGATACAATTACCGCAAACCAGACACTCGACGGTATATGCAGAAGGCTGTTTGAACAGCTTAAGCTTGATCCAAATACCGTTGATGTAATAGAAGACTGGATTGATTCGGATGAACTACCAAGGCCATACGGAGCTGAGAGTGAATATTATGAAAGCCTTAATCCACCGTACATGGCAAAGGATGCGCCCCTGGATTCAATAACAGAGTTAAAGATGATGAAAGGTATCGATGATAAGACCTTCAATGTACTTATGGGAAAGACTGATGTGAACGGCAAACCATTGTTACAACCGACGGATGCAATGGACAGCCCGATTTTTACCGTATTTCCTAAATACTACAACCCGAATTCACCGTTCAAAATCAATGTAAATACTGCATCCCCTGTACTTCTCGCAGCGATGTATAGTTTAGACGATTCCCAGGTGCAAGATATAATATCGACAAGAGAACAAAAACCGTTTATGGCCGTAGGTGATTTTACCAGTGAACTTTCCAAGATAGGCGTTGACCTGAATAACCCGCAGGTGCAGGCCGTTAATGGCTATATAGATGTTAAAAGTGCTTATTTTTCAGTTGACGGCATAGGTATTATTGAAGACGGCGTAACCTATATCATAAGAGCGGTATATTACAGGAACAGACAGAGCCGTTCTTTTACGCTCCTGTATTGGCGCGAAGAACCGTTCAACAATTAACCCCCTCCACCATATCTTTTTCTTGATTTTTACGAGCAATTTGGATAAATAGTATATATCGAGGAGAATATGCTATGACAGAGTATATACTTGCTGTTGATCAGGGCACTACATCCACGAAGGCTTTGCTGATAGATCAATCTCTCAATATCGTTGCAAGCACGGGTTATGAACTTCCTCAAATATATCCAAGACCCGGCTGGGTCGAACATGATCCGAATACTATCTTAAAAATTACTTATGATAGTATAAAAAATGTTGTTCAGAAGGCAAACATAGATCCGCATAAGATTGCGGTTATAGGCATAACGAATCAGAGGGAAACCACCATCCTATGGGACAAAAAGACAGGCAAGCCTGTTTACAACGCAATCGTCTGGCAATGCAAACGTACAGCCAATATTGTAGAGAAACTTAAGGCAAAAGGATATGAGAAGCTCTTCAGAAATTCTACAGGGCTTTTACTCGACCCATATTTTTCAGCAACCAAGATAATGTGGCTCCTCAACATGATAACGGGGCTGAAGAGTAAGGCACAGAAAGGCGGAATCGCTTTCGGAACCGTGGATTCATGGCTGCTATGGCATTTAACGGGCGGAGTGAGTCATGCAACCGATGTTAGCAATGCATCGAGGACGTTACTTTTTAACATAAAACAGCTTAAATGGGACGATAATCTGCTTAAGATAACAAATGTTCCAAGATATATCCTGCCCGAAGTGAAACCAACGTCAGGTATATTTGGTTATACAAAAGGACTGGGATTCCTGCCGGACAACATACCAATAGCAAGTATGGTTGGTGATCAGCAATCCGCACTTTTTGGACAGGCTTGTTTTGAAACCGGTACGGTAAAGGCAACCTATGGAACAGGCTCTTTTGTACTGTTCAATACATACGACAGATTTATTCATTCAAAACATGGACTGTTAACGACGATCGCGTGGCAGATAAAGAATAGGGTAACCTACGCTCTTGAAGGAAGTGCTATGATCTCCGGTGCTGCAGTACAATGGGCAAGAGATGGGCTTGGCATTATAAACAGATCGGATGATATAGAAGCACTCGCATCCAGTGTACCCGACAGCGGTGGTGTTGTATTTGTTCCTGCTTTAAGCGGGCTTGGCGCTCCATGGTGGAAGCCCGATGCAAAGGGTATTATAACAGGTATAACAAGGGGAACCAACAAGGCTCATATAGCAAGGGCTATACTTGAGGGTATTGCCTTGCAGGAATATACGCTCCTCGAGGCGATGAAAGAGGATACGGGTCAGAAGATTAACTACTTAAAGGTAGATGGTGGTGCATGCAGGGATAATCTTCTTATGCAGTTTCAGGCTGATATACTGAACATAGCTGTTATAAGACCAAAAAATATAGAAACAACATCTCTTGGTGCTGCTATGCTTGCAGGGCTGTCTGCAGGTATATGGAAGGATATAAAAGAACTTAAGAATGTATGGAAGGAAGACAAAACATTCAGGCCTTCTATGCCTGTTGCTCAAAGAAGGGGATTCCTTTCACGCTGGGACAGTGCTATAAAAAGTATTCTTGTGATATAATGCGATAAAGTAGAAAAAGAAGGGCGAATCGAAATCAGCCCTTCTTGAATTCTGGGTCTTGAATTCTTAATTTTGAATTTTGAGTTTTAAATCTTGAGTTTCTTATTACTTATGCATATTCATGTTAGGCTGTTGTTCGTTCATACGCATACCCTGACCTTGCTGTTCGTTCATGTTCATTTCATGCTGCATCTGTTGATTGCGATTCTCCATCATTTCTTTCATGTTCAATCTTTCCTGGTTCTGGATTTCATTTCTTATGTTATTTGAAGCAGTTATAGCAGCTTTGTCACCCGTTCGTTTTGCATGATTCTCAAATGCATTTATATTGGCATGAACTGATTTCATGACATTACCGAGTTTCAAATTGTATTTCTGTGCTATCTCGCTCCATCCCATGCCCTGTTTCTTTAAGGACAGGATCTGACTCAACGGTTGGTTTGATGCCTTTGAAAGCGCTCCTGCAATCACGATCTCTCCATCGCCATAGTGTTGTTTTACCATTGTCTCTACAGTTTTTGCATCAAGCCCGCCCGCCTTCTCCATTAACTGCAACCGTTCTTTATTCAGAACCTGTGCCTGGGTATTTACCTGTGATTTTACTTTATTTTTTGTCTGTGTGGCAGTCTGTTCTGCAGCCATGGTTACCCCTGTTAATACAACAGCAAACGCTATTGCCCAGATACCCGTTAATACTTTTTTCATGAATCTTACCTCCTTTTTATTAATCCCGTTAGAAAGCTCCGTCTAACGGGGTTAAAATTACACGCATTAGTTTCTAAAATATCAAAGATAATCCAATTGTAAAGGTAGAAATAGTAGTTGTGATATAACTAATGGATGGGCTGTGACTCATTGAACTGCTGCCTGAAGAGCCGGGCATACCGCTTCCTGTGCCGCCCATTGCCATCGTGCCTATACCGCTGCTTGCAGAATTACTCCCGCCGTTGCTGTAAAAATTGTTTGCAGGATATGTTGTTATACCTGTAGACAATCTGTACATTGCGTATGCACCAATATATTTATCTATTATGTAGGATGCACCCATATCAAGGGCCGTGTCCTGCTGGGAAATATCAGGGTCAATAGATGTGTCTATAGTACCCTTGAGATAGGCAAACCAGTTGTATGTAGGGTATACATACAGTCCGGCAAAAATCCCTATGAAGTTACCGTATCCTTTAATATAATAGTACAAAGGACCTGCTCCTACACTGAGTTTGTCGGTAACAGCATATCTTGGATCGAATCTCAAAGCTATGGAGTAATAGCCCCCGGTGTTCGACGTTGCTCCGAAGGTATAATTTACCAGGCCTCCAAGATTCCAATTCATGCCCACCTTATGATAAAGGCTCGCACTTATAATATGGAACTCCTGTGCGTTTGCTGTTTGTGTAAAATTCCATTCATGCGTATAGCCAATGCCCATATATGTCTTATCCGGAGGCGTATATCCGAGCGAACCGTAGAGAGTATAAAACGTGTTGTTCTGATTTGTAAAAGATACATCGCTGCCTATCCCAGGGTAAAACCCGGCATAAGCAGTAGTTGTATAAAAAAACAAAAATACAAGTAACACCAATTTCATCGATAATCTGCTCATTCTATCTCCATTTAATTTTTAAATTTTCCTTAGTCTCGGTTTACATAAGATAAGTTCATTATAATATAAAACAGACTAAATTAATAATCAATGCAAATACGTAAAAGAGATTTGGTTGTCCCTTTTCGATAAAATTTGTTATACATACATTATGTTTATTAAAACCAAAATTATCGTCAATGATCAAGAGCTAACGGTATACTCCGAACAGCCGGGAAATCTGCTTGAGATTATTGTTCAGGCAGGTGTTGCAATCGATGCCCCGTGTGCCGGTCTTGGCAGATGCGGCAAATGCCGTGTTCATGTCCAGGGAGAGCTTCCACCGGATAATGTTGAAATGGCTATTTTATCCAATACCGAAATAAGCACGGGTACAAGGCTTGCGTGCAGAAAAAGGCATATACACCGGGACCTTACAATAACAATACCATTTGAAATGGAAGAGCAGGTTAAAGCGGCTTATGGGATAGTGCCTGAAGATATAGGCGTGGCAATAGACCTTGGAACAACAAGTATTGTTATATCATTCATAAACCTATCCGACGGAACAATCATGGCAATGCACAGCATACTAAATCCTCAGAGGATATACGGGGCAGACGTTGTTTCGAGGATCGATGCCGGCCTTGACGCATGGATCCTTGAAAAAATGACCGTATTAACGGTGAGTGCCATTGCAAGAGAAATTGATAAAATGCTTTTGCAGATAGGCATCGATGCAAACAGAATCAAATCAACGTATATAGCCGGCAATACAACCATGGAGCATATTATTTCAGGGACGGATGTATCCAGTCTTGCAAAAGCGCCGTACAAACCGGTATTCACCCGCATGAGACATGTTCCTTATTTAAAAGAGAAATTAGGCATTGCAAGCGGTGATGTGGTATTATTCCCTATTATAGGAGGGTTTGTGGGAGGTGATACTGTAGCATCCATACTTGCCTGCGGTATGGATATATCCGATGAAATTATTGCGTTAATAGATATTGGAACGAACGCCGAAATTGCGGTTGGCAATCAATCGGGTATACGCGTAAGTTCGGCTCCGGCAGGACCGGCGTTTGAAGGCGGGCAGATAAAACACGGCATGAGGGCGCAGGCTGGCGCGATTGAAGACATACGCATTATAAATGATGAGCTAACACTTTCTGTAAAGGGCGATACCGAACCCGAAGGCGTATGCGGCTCAGGACTTATTCGTATAGTTGCAGAACTTGTGAAGGCGGGTGTTATTACGAAATCCGGCGAGTTGCTCGATGCGGAGAGCATTCAGAATAACCTATCTCTCAGAATAATAAAAAAAGATGGTGAGCAGACATTTATCCTCTACAAGTCCTACGATAGCGAGATATGCCTTTATCAATCGGACATCCGTGCACTCCAACTTGCAAAAGCGAGTATAGCAACAGGATTAAAATTGATAACCGGGCAAACCGGTTTTAAGCCCTCAAGGCTTTTTATAGCAGGTGCATTCGGCAATTATTTGAATCCCGATGATCTGACATTCATAGGCATGATTCCATCATACTTGGCAGGAAACACCTATTTTATAGGCGACAGTGTAATATCGGGACTGAAAAGATTTATTATCAATGAGCCGGCAGTCGATATGGACATGCTTTTATCGAATATAAAACATATCGAACTTGCCGATGATCCGTCTTTCAATAAAGAATTTCTGTCGATGCTTGACTTGACCCCCAAAATGCAATAGAAAAGCTTGTTTATTCGCTCGGGTGGGTAACCGTCTGAAGAGAAAGGGCGTGCGATCCACCTTCTTAACGATTTAAACACTTGAAACGGTTTAAACTGCTCAAAGTCCTTTGTAATTTTTTGACACAGGCTTACCGCTTTACCTGCTTTACCTTTACGTACTTATAACCCATAAACCCCGCAGTTATCACGACACCTATCACCGTTTGTATTGTTGATTTGGCTATTATGCCATAGGCAAGAGAAAATACGCCCGTTAATAAAATGGAATATTCAAGCCCAAACAATCGAACCAAAAGATTTTGCTTCGGTTTGAGTTCATCGGTACTGCCGTGAGCAGGCATGAATTTGAACTGAAGCACTGTTGTCAATTGTTTTGTGAACTTGGCGAATATTGCAGGATAGGTATTCTGCAGCTCTTTGTATCTTACCAGGGCTTCTTTTTCAAGGTTGTACTTGACACACGCATTTACATACTGCTGATGCAGTGCTTCGTTCGATGGATCGACCTGAACACTTTTCCACAATTCTTGTTCCGTCATGATTCCAAGTTTAAGCATTCCCACGAATTTTATCAACCTTATGCTTGACTTTAAACGGCTTCATTGTAAGTTTTACTATTCATGAAAAGGTTGCTTGCAATAGATTACGGTGATGTCAGGATGGGCCTGGCTGTTAACGACGCACTTGGTATAACTGCTCAGGGTATCTGTAGCTTCAAGAGATCGTCTCTGAAAAACGATATCGAAAAGATAAAGGAAGTGATGGTGTCCCACCATGTAGAGGAAATAATCGTTGGCATGCCATATATGCTGAACGGAGAGAAGGGAAGCAAGGCAAAAGAGGTGGACGCTTTCATATCGATATTAAAACAGCATCTGCCTGTTCCCGTGGTTGAATGGGACGAAAGATACACAACCGTACAGGCTGAAGAGATACTCGACAGTTCAGGGGTTAAACTGAAAAAGAAAAAATCAGTCGTCGATATGCTTGCCGCGACGTTTATACTCGAAAGCTACATGGAGAGTTTAAGAAAACAGATTTAAGCTGTTCAAATTGTTTAAACCGTTGCAGCAGATAAAACAGCTCGACACATGAAAGTGGTGCTTGACTGTAATTTCTGAATACAATGATAATATTAGTTGCAATTTTTGCATTTTGTATATAAAGAAATATTTTCTAACGGGTAAAAAATAATAAAAGGAGATATGAATGAAGAACAAATATTTGTTTACATCCGAGTCCGTGACAGAGGGGCATCCGGATAAGCTTGCGGATCAGGTGTCGGATGCGATCCTTGATGCGGCAATTGCACAGGACAAATACTCGAGGGTTGCCTGTGAAACACTCGTAACAACAGGGCTTGCGGTTATTGCAGGCGAAATAACTACAAAAGGTAATCTCTTGTATTCGGATATTGCAAGAGAGGTAATAAAGGATATAGGGTATGACGATCCTGAGATGGGATATGACTGGAGATCGTGCGGTGTTATCGTTTCTGTAAAGCAGCAGTCCCCTGATATTGCAATGGGCGTTAACAGAGGCAAGGACAAGCTTGGCGCAGGTGATCAGGGTATGATGTTCGGGTATGCTACAAACGAAACAAAAACACTTATGCCTGCTCCAATATCGTATGCAAATGCCCTTGTTAAGAGGCTGGCAGAGGCAAGGAAAAACGGCACGCTTAAGTTTTTAAGGCCTGATGGAAAATCGCAGGTTACATTCGAGTATGAGAACAATAAGCCCGTGGGTATACAGGCGATTGTTATCGCAGCTCAGCATTCGGAGGATGTTTCCAACAGTAAATTAAAAGAAGCCATCATAGAAGAGGTCGTAAAGAAGGTCATCCCCGCAAATCTTATAAGAAAAGAGACAAGGTATTTTATAAATCCAACCGGCAGGTTTGTAATAGGTGGTCCCCATGGAGACACAGGGCTTACCGGCAGGAAGATTATTGTTGATACTTACGGAGGATTCAGCAGACACGGTGGCGGTGCTTTTTCAGGTAAGGATCCATCGAAGGTGGATAGGAGCGGTTCATACATGGCAAGGTATATAGCAAAGAATATTGTGGCATCCGGCCTTGCCGACAGATGCGAGATCCAGCTTGCTTACGCAATAGGTGTTCCGGATCCGGTTTCCGTTATGATAGATACCTTTGGAACAGGAAAGGCTGAAAATGGACTATTAG
Source organism: uncultured Pseudomonadota bacterium (assembly GCA_964547905.1). GTDB lineage: Bacteria > JAMCPX01 > JAMCPX01 > JAMCPX01 > JAMCPX01 > JAJYLM01. The sequence goes on from CAZJPN010000045.1 coordinate 11,187, forward strand.
AGAAGGCTGTTTCAAGAGTATTCAGAATGGATCCAGCAGGCATCATAAAAGAACTGAAGCTGCTAGAGCCAAAGTACAGGAAGACCGCGGCTTATGGACATTTCGGTAGAACGGAAAAAGAATTTACATGGGAAAGGACAGACAAGATTGCTGCTCTTTTGAAAGAGGTGAACAGATGAAAGGTTACGATGTAAAAGATATAAAACTTGCGCAGATCGGGAAACAGCGTATCGAATGGGCTTATCGATCGATGGGTGTTTTGCAGCTTATTGAAAAAGACTTTGCAAAACGTAAACCTCTGAAAGGTCTAAAAATAGGGGCATGCCTGCATGTTACAACAGAAACCGCAAATCTTATGAGGATTCTGAAGATAGGTGGCGCAGATGTAGTCCTGGCCGCTTCAAACCCATTGAGTACGCAGGACGATGTTGCAGCCTCTTTGGTGAAACATTTTGATGTACCCACATTTGCCATTAAAGGCGAGGATACAAAGACATATTACAGGCATATAGATTCCGTACTTGCCTCATCCCCGGTGATCACCATGGACGATGGAGCCGATCTTGTAAGCACGATCCATACTAAAAAAGGTGCTATGCTTGATCGAGTGATAGGAGGAACGGAAGAGACAACTACAGGAGTTATAAGATTGAGGAGCATGGCAAAAGAGGAAAAACTTTCATACCCTATCATATCCGTCAATGATGCATACACAAAGCATCTTTTTGATAACCGTTATGGAACGGGTCAGAGCACCATAGACGGTATTTTACGTGCAACAAACCGTCTCATATCAGGGTCGGTTTTTGTCGTGTGTGGATATGGCTGGTGCGGCAGAGGGGTTGCGATGCGTGCGAACGGCATGGGGGCAAGAGTCGTCATAACGGAAGTTGACCCCATAAGGGCTCTGGAAGCTGTTATGGACAGATACCATGTTATGCCTATCAATGAAGCGGCAAAGATCGGAGACATATTCGTTACGGTTACCGGGGATATAGCTGTAATAACAAAACAGGCATTTTTGAATATGAAGGACGGTGCGATAGTTGCGAACTCAGGGCATTTTAACGTGGAGCTTGATCTTGAAACACTCAAATCCATAGCAAAGTCACGCAAAGATATAAGGGATTTCGTAGAGGAATACGTTCTGCCGAATGGCAGGGCAATATATGTTCTTGCAGACGGCAGGCTTGTCAACCTTTCGGCAGCAGAAGGACACCCGTCAAGTGTTATGGACATGAGCTTCGCAAACCAGGCTCTTTCTGTTGCGTTTTTAAAAGATAATGCACATAGCCTTGAAAAAAAGGTTTACCCTGTACCCGAAGATATCGACAAAAACATCGCAGTAATAAAATTAAAAACGCTCGGCATAAAGATCGACACACTTACACCAAAGCAAAGAGAATACCTTGCTTCATGGGAAAGTGGAACATAGCCTCGATAGTATCATAAGTTCCGAGTTCAGGTTTTATCAGCCGCTGAAAGGCTACAGGATCAATATCGACACTATAATCCTGTATGATTTTGCGTCGAAGTATGCAAATGGCCGGGTGCTTGAAATAGGCTCTGCATCAGGTGTGATGAGCATTCTATTGTCAAAGAGCCGGACGGTTACCCATATTACCGGTATCGAGATAGACCCTGTATCCTACGGGTTGTCCCTGAAAAACAGGCAAATAAACGATTGCGGGGAAAGGATTTTATTTCTGAATGATGATATTAATAATTTTCAGCACCTTTTCAAACCGCAGTCCTTTGATACTATTATAACAAATCCTCCATTTTATAAGTACGGAACGGGTATGCTAAATAAAAGACAGGCGGTTGGCACGGCACATCATGATAAGCGTTTGACCCTTGATGCCGTTTTTAAATCTGCGAGGTATCTTCTTAAGCCAAGAGGTTATTTGATCATGCTTTTCACATCCTCCAGGATAGACGAGATATTTTTGAGTATAAAGGGATTCGGTGTTGAAGTGTTAAGATTTATACACAGAAAGAACAGGAAACCCGCGGATACATTTTTGATGCTTGCGAAGAAAGGTGGCGGAAAGCAACTCAGTATTGTTCCTCCGTTGATCGTGAATGAGGGACAGGGGTATTCAGAAGAAGTCATGGAAATGCTGAACGTAAGAGTATGAAGAAATTCAAGACTCAAAACTCAATATTCAAAATCAAGACATTCGAAATTCAAAACTAAAATTAGAATTCAAGATTAAAAATTCAATATCCAAGATTCAAAACTTCATACTTGACTGGTTTGAATTTGTCCTGTAAGTAGAATACAGGTGTTACAGAGGAGGTTGTATGGGAAATGTTCTGTTTTTTATAGCTGGGTCAGTAATAATTTTTTTAAGTTCAACAGCTTATGCCGCATCACCAATGGGACCTGCAATGCAGGGAGAGACCGGAATAATGAGGGTTATATCTGCCGAAAGTCTGCCGCAGACCGGTGCAATGTTCGGGGTAGATGGCTTATATTTTCGAGATACAGATCTACTGAATACAGCAGGAGACATCAATCAAAGAGTGGAAGGTAATGTTAATCTAACCTACGGCGCAACAGATTGGCTGGAGTTATTCATCAATGAATCGAGTGCAGCACAGACAATAAAAAACAGCTCGACAGGCAGGAACGACATTTACCAATCACTCGGGGATCTTACAGGTGGTCTTAAGTTGAGCTTTCTGGCATCTCCTGGTTTTGCAATCGGTTTGGATGCATTCTCGCAACTTCTTACAAGTCCGGATTCGCTTGGATATCAGTGGAATGCAACAAGCTTTGGAGCCAGGCTGCTGTGGACAATCGACCTTGATGCTTTAGAGAACATACCTTTCAGACTGAATGTGAATATCGGGTATAAATGGGATCACTCAAGATATCTTTTACAGCCGCCTAATTATACGTTGGGTCAATATACGTCAGTGGCACAGATGTATTCCATAGGCATCCCCCGCAGTGAGGAAGAATACGCCCTCGGCATTTATCATGACGACCAGATAATCGGTGCAGCGGACCTTGAGTTCCCCGGCCCTTATGCAACGCCGTTTATTCAGTACTACACAAACCAGATTGTAAATACAGGTCAGGATTCTTCATTACCGCATCTTCGGTACGATCAGTCGCCGCAGTATGTTACACCCGGCTTCAGATTTACACCATCGAGAGAATTAGCGATAGATGCTGCCGTAGATATAGGTATAACAAAGGTGGAGTCCTTACCTTCATCGATAACACCCGGTACCAAGGTAAACGTCAGGTCTGTTCCTTTATGGGATATTGTAATAGGTGCAAGCTACACTATACTTCCCGGAGAAACGATTGTGATACAAAAAGTTCAAGCACCTCCGCCTCCTGAAAATGGTAAGATAACAGGCGTTGTTCTCGATGAAAATAGCGGAATCTCCATTTCAGGTGTTGTCATAAAATTTGAGGGTACGGATCTATCCAATATTATTACGGATAACAGCGGTACCTTTACAAGCTGCCCTTTGAATCCGGGTCCGGTAAAGCTTGATTTCTTTAAAGAGGGCTATCAGCCCGTGGCTTTGGAGGGTATGATAGTTACGGGTCAGACCATCACGCAGGAAATAGCTATGAAAAAACTTACGCTGATCGGTGCGGTTGCCGGTATGGTGACTGATACGACGGGCAGGCCATTGGCAGCGGTTATCATCTTTAACAATACCGCACTGCCTCCGGCTGCAACGGATCCGGAAACAGGTGTTTATTTTGTGAAGATGACGCCCGGTAGTTATGAAATGACGGTTTCAGCTCAAGGCTATGTTTCCAGAACTATAAATATCCAGATAAAAAATATGATTAAAACCATCGTTAACTTTACCCTTGAGCCGACGCAGGCAGCACCGCCGCCTGTACCGGCTGCAGAGAAGAAACCAAGGGTAATACTTGAGAAGGCAAAGAAGAAGATAGAGATCACGGAAGCCATACACTTTGAAACAGGCCGTGCAACAATACTTGAAGATTCATATTCATTACTGAATGAGATTGCTCAGGTGCTGCAGGATAACCCGGACATTAACGTAAGGGTAGAGGGATACACGGATAATGTCGGTTCTCCATCATACAACCTAAGATTATCCAAGCTGCGAGCAGAACATGTTATGAAATATCTTATCAGGGATGGTATTTCACCGGATAGATTGACAGCAAAAGGTTTTGGTATGATGAACCCTATAGCATCGAATGATACGGCAGCAGGCAGGGCAAAAAACAGGAGGGTGGAGTTTACTATAACAAAGGAGTAAAAAATTAGCGGCTGTCAAACAAGCAGCTCCCCATATCGCCATTGCCGACGACAGCAAAGAAATTGCGCTGCAAAGTTTTTGGATGGTTCATGTGACAGTCACACAAGATATGAGATTTTATGAAATTAATTGGCGATCCACAAGGACTCGAAGAATTAAAACGAATAAAGGAAGAGAACCTGTTTTATCTTAAATTTATAATGAACGAGGCAAAGAGCAACACGGATAATATTACCACTTTTAAAGATAAAACCGGCAAACAAAAATATACATTATCTTACGATCCTGCTGCAGATTCCTTTACTGTTACTGCTATTGGTGAGTAGTCTTTGATCTGTAGAGCGCCAAATCAATGTCAAAGGAGTATTCCTTCATTGTATTGTTCAGGATATTTCCATACTCCTTGGATTCGAAGTACCTCTTCAGTTCGCCGGATAATGGAAGTATCAACTCTTCAGCTTTCCATTTAAAAATCTCTCCATCTTTTAAATTTTTTACACAGCCAAGCGACATGGCATAAGCAGCATCAGCGAGTGTATATTTCGATAAAGATTTTTCAAGAGCCTTTAATATGCCGTGCATGTAAGGATTGTAAAATTTGAAAAGCTCGGAATAGATTACTGCATTATGATAATACTGGGGAAAATTCAGTATTCCGTCCTTATGCAGGTAAGTTGCAACCTTTATCAACATATCTGCTACCTGCCTTGCTATGCCAAGGCCAGGATATTGCTGGTCTGGAAGTTGAGCCTTTTCTTTCGTAAATTGTGAAAGCGGATTTTGCAGTATAAGCCATTCTATAACCATCATATTATAACTGCCGTATTTGAATGATGGCAGGTACATAATCTTCGGTTTGAATATACTTTCCGAGAGTATGATTTCTATAAGGAGATGGGACTTATCCTTTTTGCCAAAGTATACCCTTAATATATGCCTGTGCGGATCATCGGTGTTTATGTCAAGCAATAGATCGGTGAATCCTATTTTGTACAGTTGTTGTGATATATGGGATCTTCTCAACACCCTTTCGACCTCTTCTTTCGTAAAAACCCCGAGATAAAGACTGTAGCCCTTTTTTTCATTGAGCTGACGCATCAGTTCTGCTTCCGACAGTGAAAAATCAGCGTCACTGAAAGAAATCTCCTGTACCGTTTCTAACCCTTTTAGTTTTATGTGAGGCTTTTTCATATATCAATATAAATTAAGGGGCAGGATATCCCGCCCCTTTTGAATATTTAATTTTGACTCTTGAATTCCTTCATAATCTTGACTCTTGAATTTTGAGTCTTGAGTGTTTCATGCCTAATCCAGCACAAGGTCGTACCAGAACTTTGCTTTACGCGGCGCAACAGCCACGTGTATGTGTTTGATCTGAGTGTATTCGTCAAATCCATAAGTGCCAAGCTCCCTCCCTACACCGCTCTGTTTGTAGCCACCGAAGGGTGCTAGAGCGTTGAGAAGATGGTAATCGTTTATCCATACGGTGCCTGTTCTGATTGCCTTTGCTACATCTATTGCATGAGGTATATCACTCGACCAGACACCTCCGGCAAGTCCATACATACTGTCATTGGCAATCTTTATGGCATCATCAACGGTCTTGAATCTGATCACGGAGAGGACCGGTCCGAAGATCTCCTCCTGTGCTATCTTCATCTTGTTATCTACGTCAGTGAAAATCGTAGGTTCGATATAGAATCCCTTTTTCATGTTTGCAGGTCTCTTGCCACCCAGCACAAGTTTTGCCTTCTCATCAATACCTGCCTTGATGTAACCCTCTACAGTCTCTCTCTGTTTTGCAGAGACTACAGGCCCCATGGTCGTTTCATAATCCATCTGATACCCAACCTTGATTCCCTTGGCCCTTGCTATGAGCTTATCCATGAACTTGTCATAGATTTTTTCATCAACAAGCAGCCTTGTCCCGGATTCACACACCTGACCGGAATGGAGGAATGTACCGAACAGCGCACCGTCAACCGCCTCGTCCAAAATTGCATCCGACAGTACTATGTTTGCGGACTTGCCTCCAAGCTCGAGTGTAACCTTTTTAACAGTCTTCGATGCAAGCTCCATAACCCTGCTACCAACCGATGTGGAACCTGTAATAGCTACCTTATCCACCAGAGGGTTACTTGCAAGCTCTTCTCCCACAACCCCGCCTGACCCGGTAATTACGTTTACAACACCTGCAGGGATGCCAGCCTCTTCTATTAATTTTGCGAGCTCAAGTGCAGTAAGCGGCGTGTAGCTTGCCGGTTTCAGTATAACGCAGTTTCCTGCTGCTATTGCAGGAGCTATCTTCCACACAGCCATCAGCAGAGGAAAATTCCATGGAATGATCTGTCCTGCAACGCCGATGGGTTCCCTTATTACAAAATTCCAGCTTACGGACGGGAAATTTATCCAGGGCAGAGGTTCAAAGAGGTCTTTCTTATATGCAAGTTCCGCAAAATGCCTGAAATGTTCCACAGCAAGGGGGGTATCTATCATAGAAGCCTTCCTTATCGTAGCTCCGGAGCTTATTGCTTCTATCTCGGCGAGTTCGGTCTGTTTAGCTATAAGTCCATCAACAACCTTCAACATCATATCCGAACGTTTCTTCTGTTCGAGCCTTGCCCATACACCGCTGTCAAATGCATTTCTCGCAGCTTTTATAGCCTCCCTTGTATCTTCTACATCCGCCGCAGGAACCTCAGCCACAACCTCCTCATTGCCCGGGTTTATTACCTTCATTGTCTTACCCGATTTTGCATCTACCCATTTACCGTTTACAAACATCTGATACTTTTTCATTTTGAGACCTCCTTTTTTTATTATTGAAACAAATTATCTTTACCCCTCATTCCAGCTTGCGATTCCCGGCGGTCTTACTGCGGATACCCTTTATGACTCCTGCGTAAGGATTTCAACCGGCGATTTGACAAGTTTTTTGAATCTTTCTGCCGCTTCCCTGCCTGCAACATCGTTTAAAGTTCCCCAGTGCATCGGTATTGCAAGTTTAGGGTTGACAGCATTAACAATCTTAGCCGCATCATCGGCATCGGATGTGTATTTACCTCCAACGGGAACCAACAGTATGTCAGCCTTTAGAGATTTCATCTCATCGATAAATTCCGTATCACCCGTGTGGTAAATACTTTCTCCGTTCATCGTTATTATGAATCCAACATTACCTGAGTCTTTGGGATGAAAAGGTTTTGAAGGGTTGTAGGCGAGCACTGCGAGGATCTCTACGTCTCCTATCCTCAGTTTATCCCCGGGTTTAACTACCCTTACATCACCGCTGACCTGCTGTTTTACGGATGGTGTTGTTACTATGATAGAATCCTTTTTGGCTATTTTCTTTATATCCGGAACCGACAGATGATCGAAATGATCATGTGTTACGAGTATTATGTCTGCTTTCGGTTCGGATTTCTTCAACTGCCATGGGTCTATATAGATTGTTTTGTCGTTTGATATCCTAAAACTCGCGTGTCCAAGCCATGTAACTTTATTTTTCATATTAACCTCCTTCTAAAAAACAATTGCCTGGGGCCGGGATCGAACCGGCATGGAGTTTGAGCCCCGAGGGATTTTAAGTCCCTTGCGTCTACCAGTTCCGCCACCCAGGCATTGCTTATCTTAAATAATATTTTATACTTAAAGTCAAACAAGATAAAAACTGCTATTTTTGGTGCGGTAAAGGATTCCTTGATTCGATTTTGTTATATGAAATAAAGTATGCTAAAATAGAAAAATCACATGAATCTTCACGAGGCTGAAAAAAGAATAAAGGAACTAAGAAAGATACTGGATCACCACAACTATCTTTATTATGTACTTGATTTACCGGAGATTTCCGATAATGAGTATGATCGTCTTTTCAGGGAGTTAAAAGACCTTGAAGAGCGGTATCCGCAGTTATTCGATCCGAATTCTCCAACCCAGAGGGTCGGCGCAAAGCCGCTCGAGAAGTTCAGCCAGATAAAACATACCGTTCCTATGCTCAGCCTTGATAACGCCTTTTCAAACGAAGAGTTCGATCAGTTCGTGGATCGGATAAACAGGTTTCTCGGCAGAGAAGGATTTTATGATTTTGTTGGTGAGCCCAAGCTCGACGGACTCGGCGTTGAGCTTGTTTATGAAAACGGGGTGTTTATGGCCGGTTCTACAAGGGGCGATGGTTATGTGGGGGAAGATGTAACACAGAACTTAAGAACTATTAAGGCTGTCCCCATGTATTTTATCGAGGATAAATATTCGGCTCCAGGAAGGATCGAGGTACGTGGAGAGGTAATCATGAACAAAAAGGATTTCTTGAACCTTAACACCCAGAGAGAGGAGAGCGGAGAAACTTTATTCAGTAACCCAAGGAATGCGGCAGCAGGTTCCCTCAGGCAGCTTGACCCAAAGATTACAGCGCAGCGCAACCTCGATATAATTTTATACGCGATTGGTGCCTGCGATGGTATAGAGTTCAAAACCCAGTTGGAGATGCTTGAGCATTTCAAGGCATGGGGATTAAAAACAAATCCTCACAATAAATTGCTGAAAACAAAAGAGGATGTTTTTAAGTATTTCTCGGATATTGAAAAGATGAGGGATAAGCTGCCATACGAATGCGATGGCGTTGTTTTTAAGATAAATTCCCTGTCTCTTCAGAGGTCTCTCGGTGAGGTTTCACGCAATCCGCGCTGGGCAATAGCTTACAAGTTCAAACCGAGGACAGCAATGACAAGAGTACTCGATATCATACCTCAGGTAGGCAGAACAGGTATACTGACACCTGTTGCACTTCTTGAGCAGGTCAACATAGGAGGAGCAAGAATACAGCGATCGACTCTGCATAACCAGAGTGAATTAAACAAAAAAGATATCAGAATCGGTGACACGGTCATCGTGGAAAGGGCAGGCGATGTTATACCGGAGGTGGTAAGCGTCGTGAAAGAAAAGAGGACAGGGAGAGAAACACCGTTTGAAATGCCTGTTCAATGTCCTGTATGCGGTTCTAAGATAGAAAAACTTGAAGACGATATATTTTACCGGTGCATCAATATTTCATGTCCTGCTCTGGTCAAAGAGAGAATACGTCATTTTGCACAGCGGGGTGCAATGGACATTGAAGGACTTGGAGAAAAATGGGTCGGCACGCTTGTCGATAAAGGCATAGTTAAGGATGTAGCATCGCTTTACGGGCTAAAAAAAGAAGACATCATCTCTATCGAGAGGATGGGAGAGGTGCTTGCAAAAAAACTCATAGATGCCATCCGGAAAAGCAGGGATGCACCACTTGACAGGTTTATCTTTGCCCTCGGCATACTGCATGTAGGGGAACACATAGCAAGGACACTTGCCATGAAGTTTAAAGGCATTGATGAACTTGAAAAGGTGTCAAAGGATGATTTGCAAAAGATCGAAGGCATCGGCCCGGAGATAGCTGAGAGCATATATGATTTCTTTCACACGGAAGAAAACCGGGTGTTGCTGAAAAAATTGAGAGCATACATCAACATTACCAACCCTTATGAAAGGGCGGTTACCGGACATTTGAAAGGCAAGAGGTTTGTCTTTACAGGTGGTCTCGCTGCACTTTCGCGTGATCAGGCAAAACAGCTCGTCGAGCAAAACGGAGGCAGTGTTACGGAATCGGTAAGCAAAAAAGTCGATTATGTTGTCGCCGGAGATCAACCAGGCTCAAAACTCGATAAAGCCCGCTCCCTTGATTTGAAGATCCTTTCCGAGGATGCATTCATAAAAATGGTGCGTGGACAGGCATGATGTAAAGCAGCTTTGGAATACATTGTTTTAATTAATCCAAAAATGCATTTGCACATGAGGAAAATTCGTGTGGCGAGTGATTATAGAGCAAGGAAAGAGTTATTCGTCTCTGCTCACAAAACAACGTTCTTTTTGCTAAACGGAATTATTATCACAACATGCGTTCTTATTCTTTGACTCTGAAAAAGAAGTTGTCCACGCAGAATACTATGAAAGTATTGCAAGCAGTTCGTTAATATTTCGTTTCGCATCGCCTCAAACTCTTTCCTTGCGGCGAACGAATGAACAAACTATTCTATTGCATTCTTAGTGTTAACGAAGATGATTCTATTTGTTGTATTTTTCGCGGTTGCCATGTATAATCAAAAAATATTTTATACGAGGTAATCTCAAAAATGAAGATGAGTGTAGATATAGATGATGTCGAACATACCGTCGATATTATAGCAGGTGAAAAAGATACCTATAAGTGCTTGGTCGACGGAAAGAGTGTTTCCGCCGAAGTATCTTTAATAAAACATAACAACAATGTAAGCGTATATTCTATTCTAAGTCACGGCAGGTCTTATGATGTTATATTCTATAAAAATAAAACAACCGGTACTGTATGTGTGAATGGGCACAATTATTCTGTAAGGATTAAAAACCAATTCGACATTATCAAAGACAAAGAAGAGAAACAGCACGAAGATAAAAAGTTTTTCAAAATAACGGCTACGATACCGGGTAAGATCATTGCGGTAAAAGTGGAAAAGGATGCCAGGGTAAAAAAAGGCCAGCCGCTTGTAGTTATTGAAGCCATGAAGATGGAGAATGAGCTGAAATCACCTACGAATGGTATTGTAACCGGTATATATGTCAAGGTCGGAGATAAGGTTGAAAATAATGCTGCTTTGCTTGATATAGATACAAGGGCGTAATTATGGCAAAAGATAATAATCATAACGAATTAAAACGAAGATTCGACAAATGGAAACAAGTCCAAGAAACAACAAAACAGAGGAAAAAAGTGTTCATCACTTCCTCTGAAATAAATATAGAATCATTGTATACCCCTCTTGATACAGAATCTTCGGATTATAATACTGTTTCCGGTTTTCCTGGAGAATATCCCTTCACAAGGGGCATTCAGCCGCTTATGTACAGGACGCGATTTTGGACTATGAGACAGTATGCAGGTTTCGGCGATGCATTAAAAACGAATCAGCGGTTTAAACTCCTGCTCGAGGCGGGTCAAACAGGGCTTTCCGTCGCTTTTGATCTGCCGACGCAGATGGGGTACGACTCGGACAATCCGGTAAGTGCCGATGAGGTTGGACGTGCTGGTGTTGCCATCGATACGCTCAGGGATATGGAGATCCTCTTTGACGGCATACCGCTTGATAAGGTCAGCACATCGATGACGATCAATGCAACAGCCGCTGTACTGCTCTCGATGTATATGGCTGTGGGAGACGAACAAGGCGTTACGCACGATAAACTTGAGGGCACGATCCAGAATGATATCTTGAAGGAATACATAGCAAGAGGAACATACATATTTCCTGTGGAGCCTTCAATGCGCATTACAACGAATATCTTTGCATACTGCAAATCGCATGTTTCCAACTTCAATACAATAAGTATTTCCGGCTATCATATACGAGAGGCAGGGGCTAATGCCGTACAGGAACTCGCTTTCACATTCGCCGATGCCATTGAGTATGTAAAAAGCGGTATCAGTGCTGGTATGGATATCGATGAGTTCGCACCGAGGCTTTCGTTCTTTTTCGGTGTTCATAACAACCTTATCGAAGAGATAGCAAAATTCAGGGCAGCACGGAGGATATGGGCGGACATCATGAAACACAGGTTTCATGCAAAAAATCCAAAATCCATGATGCTGAGGTTTCATACACAGACATGCGGCGCAACCTTGACAGCACAGCAGCCGGACAACAATGTCGTCAGGGTTACCATTCAGGCGCTTGCCGCTGTTTTTGGCGGCACACAATCTTTGCACACCAATTCAAGGGATGAAGCCCTCGCACTTCCTACAGAGTCTTCTGTAAAACTCGCATTGAGGACACAGCAGATTATCGCCCATGAGTCCGGGGTTGCAGACTTTGTAGACCCCTTCGCAGGTTCCTATGCGGTTGAATCACTGACAGACGAAATAGAACGGAGGGTAAACAATTACCTCCACAGGATAGAAAAAACAGGCGGAGCGATAAAGTGGATTCAGAACGGTTTGTTCAAAAGCGAAATCGAGGAATCCGCTTACAAATATCAGCAGGCTATCGAAAAAAAGGAAAATATCATCGTCGGCCTCAATGAATTTACGGATCATGACAATACAGAAATAGGCATATTGAAGGTTGATCCGGAGATAGAAAAGAAGCAGGTCAAGAGGCTTGAGGACATCCGTAAGAACAGGGATAACAAGGCAGTCGAACAGTCACTGAAGAGATTGAAACAAGCGGCAGGCTCAAAAGAAAATCTTATGCCCTATATATACGATGCTGTAAAGACGTATGCGTCGATTGGAGAGATCTCCGGTACTCTAAAAGAGGTATTTGGGGAGTACCGGTAGCTTTGCGACAATCATATCATATCCAAATATCTATTTCTTCACACAATCGCTGTTCTAAAATGTTTTAGGAATTGCAATAATGGGTTAAAAAAGGCGTGTCAAAGACACGCCTCAAATGTGTAATTTACCTTATAGGTACACCCGTTACCAGTGTACAGAATGTTGAATAAATGCCGAGGATGTTCGTTGTGTTGTAGTCTACTGTAACGTTTGTAAGCTTGGTTGCACCAGGTACTTTTTCAAGCGCATTTTGTTCGGCAGCAAGGATACTTGCATCACCGGTCGCCACCCATCCAAGTATTGAACTTGTGCAGGCTTTACCTTGAACCTTTGTACCCTGTATAATATGCCCTCCCTGATCACGGGTTAGAGGACCAAATGTCAAACCAAATAGAAAAATGCAATAGACGAGTTTGTTCATTCCACAAACTTTCTTATCCCGGTTTTCACGAGGACGAGTTTTGTAAATACATTTTTCGGGTTAACAAATGTTTCATGTATGGGCTGGCGAATAATAAACTGCCTTCAACAAAAGAATTCTTATTATTGACAATAAAACATACACACATTATATACATACGCAACCATGTTGGGGGATCGTCCAATGGCAGGACTGCAGACTCTGGATCTGCCTATCTAGGTTCGAATCCTAGTCCCCCAGCCAATTTGTGTTGCTTTCGTAAAAATGCATAATATCTTATTGCTAACTGCATTCTATCTTTACCTCTGTCCCGTAAGCAATCACCTCATTCATTGCCTGTCCCTCTCCTGCATTAAATATTCCTTTGCATGGTCGGGATGTGTTTCCCTTATAAGAATCGAGAGTATAAGAGCTGCAATAAAGAATGCCAGAAGTAGCCATAGAGAGTTGTGGAAGCTGTTTGTTATATTCTTAATGGCTTCCATGAGATATATCACAACAACAGCACCGACAGAACCGGTAAGCATAAGCAGGCCTGTTGCAGTGCCGGTAAGCCTTTCACCGACAATCTCCGTAGTCATCTGCAGTATAATGGGTAAAAGAGATATTATAAAAAACCCAATCATAGCACCAAGAACTATTGTTAATGTTATACTGCGGGTGTTAAGGAATGGATACATTACTATTCCGCCAACCAATGTTGCCAGTATAAGAAATGGTTTTCTTCTCTTGAACTTGTCAGAAAGCAGAGGAATGATAACAGCTCCTACTATACCGCCTCCTATCATAACGCCTCCGATAGTGCCGGTTTGAATTGTTGTAAAACCATTCGGTGAAAGAAGCTCATTTATCCATGTCATAAGTCCGTTGAAAAATCCGATACCTATAAACATTATTCCTATAAGGATGAGCATGTCTCTCATGCTTAATATACTTTTATACGCATTCTTACTACTATATTTCCTTTCCTCTTTTGCTAAAGTAGAAATAAGGGAAGGGTTGTCCTTACCGAGTAAGAGAAAAAGGATGCTGCCAAGCAGTGTTATTCCTGCATAAATATACAGTACATGCCCGAGACCATTGCTACTGACGAGTAGAGGGGTAATGACCATGGCTGCTATCATACCGATAAACATCGCCATAGATCCAAGCCCGTTTGCAATAACACCTTCATCTCTGTCAAACCATATAGATGAAAATTTAGACACACTGTTCAAAATAAAGGGCTGGGCTAATGCTATACCGAGTTGCCCTGCAAACAACCATAGATATGAATTATACTTTAATCTCAACAATACAGATATGCCCATGATGATGACGCCGATGGAGACCGTGAATCGAAAGCCCTTTGCGTCAAGCAGAGAGCCAACCGGTGCAGACAGTACTGTATTGAGTATTGGAAAGATGGAGGCTAGCAGGCCGACCTCAAACACCCCGATACCTAACTGCTGCCGGACGACTATTTCTATAGGGGCAAAATTAAGCCACAAAAATTGATTGAGTGCGATTACATACATGAATACAATCAATACTACCCATCGATAAGCACTATATTTTGTTTGTATATTTTCCATAGAAACCGGTTACAGACCGGCTTGAGTATATGCATATCCCATTGGCCTCTCTACAGTCAAGGTAGTCCCGTCGTTGGCATAGAGTGTAGGAGTAGACCTGTACGTCTGCTCTGATGGCTTTGGCTGGGCAAGAGCATTATACTTCTTGACGCAAATCTGCTATACAGGTAGGCAATACAGAATATTTATGAAGGAGTCTTGGAAATGGCCATACGTAAAGAATTGCTTGACATACTTGCATGCCCAAAATGCAAAGGGACGCTTGAACTCGGAAAAGACCAATCTGGGCTTGTGTGTCATACGTGTAATCTTAAATTCCCCATAGTAGACGATATACCGGTCATGCTCATTGATGAGGCGATAAAGCTGAATGAACATTCCAAATGAGCCTCGGCGCATTCTTGTCATCCAGACAGCGTTCCTTGGCGATATAGTACTGACACTACCACTTCTCAAGGCGCTAAAAAAATATAGGCCGGATATTGAGCTGCTTTTTCTTACAACGCTTGTGGGCAAATCTTTGCTCGATGATCAGCATATTATAGATAAGGTTATAGTGTACGATAAAAAAGGGATTGATAAGGGTATTAAGGCATTATTAGATAAGGTTAAGGAGGTAAGGACTTACCATGTTGATACGGTTATATCACCGCACCGATCTTTGAGGTCAGGCATTATCTCTTTATTTTCAGGCGCAGGCAATCGAATAGGCTATAGTCTGCCGCATTTAATACCATTTTATAATGTTCGGGTTAACAGGGATAAAGGCATGCACGAGATTGATCGTATACTGTCTTTACTGAACCCAGTCCAGATACACGTAGCAAAAGGAGAACGTTATCCATCGCTTGAAATAAAAGACGCTATAAGGAATGATAAACTCGTTGGCATAGCGCCTGGTTCGACATGGGGGACAAAACAATGGACAGAAGATGGATATGCAACCTTGATAAGGCAATTGGACGAAAAAGGCTATAGTATAGAGCTTATTGGCAGCAGTAACGATAAAATGGTCGCAGATAAAATAAAAGCTATTGCAGGTGTGAAAGTAAATGACATGGTTGGCAAAACAGATTTAAAAGAGCTTATAAAATTGCTCTCCAGCCTGAGATTGTTGGTAACAAATGATAATGGTGCTATGCAGGTTGCTCAGGCCGTCAATACACCGATCGTGGCAATATTCGGTCCGACTGTTCCTGAACAAGGCTTTGCACCCATAAGGCAGAATACTCTGGTAATCGAGAGTAAGGGGCTTTACTGCAGGCCATGCTCGGCACACGGTCCTATGGAGTGTCCAGAGGGACATTTCCTCTGTATGAAGGCCATTACGCCGGATGCGGTGTTCAAGGCCGTAGAGAAAATGACGGGTGGGGATGCATGAGAATTCTCATCAGCAGGACAGACAGAATAGGCGATCTCGTGCTTTCAACGCCGGTCTTTGAGGCGATAAAAAAGCATATACCAAATGCCTATACACTGGTAATGGCAAGGAAGAGCATCATAGACGTTATAAGCGATAATCCATTTGTTGATGAATACATAAGTTACGATCCTGAAGGTGTTCATAAAGGATTGAGCGGCACAAGAGCCCTTTTAAAAACACTAAGACAAAAGCATATCGATATCGCTGTCGAATTGTTCATGTCGTTCTATCCTACACTTGCTGTCAGGCTTGCAGGTATTAAAAGGATAATAGGACCTGGTTCAAGAATTTATTCCTATGCATTACTGACCGATGTTATAAAACAGCACCGTAAAGGGTCTCAATACAATGAGGCTGCTTATAACCTTATGCTTCTAAAGCCGCTGGGCATAGATGACATGGATGTAAAACCACACGTATACCTTTCAGACAATCAGGATAGCTGCGAGAAATTCCTGTTGAATCAAGGCGTTAAGTCTTTCAACTACTTCGTTGTTCATCCGGGTATGGGAGGGTCTGCAAAAAATCTGTCCATCGAAAACTATGTGCTGTTGATTAAGGCTATAACAGAAAGGTACAAGCTACCTGTGGTTATAACAGGTAGTTATATCGATCATACAACGGTCAACAGGATAACCGCGGAACTTTATGATAATCCGTATGTTAAAGATATGTGTTGTATCTTATCCCTACAGCAATTAAAAATGGTCCTATTCTTTGCAAAGGCGATGATAGGGCCGTCGACCGGACCGATGCACATCTCTGCGGCACTCGGCAGACCTACTATTGCCATATTTTCACCGATAAAGGCGCAATCCGCAACACGATGGTCTCCCTATTTACTTCATAATGTTGCCATAGTAGAACCAGAAGCAGCATGTAAAGAACGGTACGATTGTGATAAAAAATGTTTACATTATGATTGTATGGATTCAATAAGAGTAGAAGACGTTTTGGCTAAGATGGAGAACCTAATTGCAGTTTAACAATGCGGTAAGACTGTTTGGACCTCTGAGAAAACCTCTGCGAGAATATATATTACGTAAAAGACTCGAGTTCCCGAAACTTATATCCCTTGAGCTCACGAATGCCTGTAACGCAAAATGCATCATGTGTCCTAGAGATCAGCTTACGAGAAAGATAGGCAATATGAGTATGGATGTTGTAGAAAAATTATGCAGGGACGCCTACAAAAAGCCTCTTCAAAAGATCAATCTGTTTGGGTTTGGTGAGTCTTTGCTGCATCCAAAGGTTATCGATATTATAAAGTATGTGAAGAAGTCTTTGCCGGATGTTGAATTGAATCTGAGTACAAACGGCCAGCTTTTGGATGATAAACTATCATCCGGGCTGCTTGTTTCAGGCATAGACAAGATAAATATAGATATTGACGGTCTTACGAAACAGACGTACGAAAGCGTAAGAAAACAATTGAAATTCGAAACGGTAACCGGCAACATAAAACCCCTTATAGAAACGAGAAACAGGCTGCACTCGAAGGTCAGGATATCCGTTACGATCATAGAAATGGATTTGACAAAAGCGGAGATAGAGCCGTTTCAGCAATTATGGACAGGTATTGCCGATATTGTTTATGTGAATCATTACAACACATGGACAGGGATCTTGCCTGATCGAAATACGCCTAAAGTCGATATGAATAAATTTGCATTTCCCTGCAAGAATCCATGGAGGGAAATGATTGTTAATTATAATGGAAACATAGCATTCTGTTGTATGGACTTTAATTCCACGATCGTTTTGGGCAATATCATGGAGCAAACAATCGAGGAGATCTGGCATAGTAAAAAAATGGAAAAATTAAGACAATTGCACCTCCAGGGCAGATATAACGAGATACCGATATGCAGTGGGTGCAACGAGTTTGTTTTTCAGAGCAACACGCTCTGGGCCAATCTATTCCAAAAATGAAAATATTGCTTTTAAGATTCAGTTCACTCGGGGATGTAATTTTAACAATGCCTGTGGCAATGGCATTAAAAAAGCGATTTTCCGATGCAGAGATAGACCTCGGTACAAAGCTTGAATATAAAGCGCTGTTTACGCCCCCCTCCCCTTTTAAGAAGGTGCTGTATCTGGATGAAACCGGGGTTGTGCCCTTTATAAAAACGCTCAACCGGGAGGAGTATGACATCATTGCAGACCTGCACGCAAGCCCGAGGACCCTTCTGATGCTGCCGTTTCTGAAAACCGCCGTAAAAAAAAGATACAGGAAAGGGGCGTTTGCGCGGAGGGTCTTTGTCAAAACGGGCATTAAATTATCATCATTCCCCCGGGTACTCCAGAGGTATCTGGGCACGTTCGATATCCCCGGGGTTCCGGAGGCACCGTGGTTCGCTCTTGGCAGGGAAGAAAAGAGACGGGGCGGCAGTATCTTGAAGAATTCGGGTATCCTGAAAGACAGGATAATCGGCATCGCTCCCGGTGCAAAGTGGGATACGAAAAAATGGTGTATGAGCCGTTACGCAGAACTTGCACAAAGGCTCGAACGCAGAGCTTATGATGTTGTATTTATTTTCGGTAAAGGAGATGAAAAGGATAGAGAAGCTTTGTTGGAAATATCCTCCGAATTCAGGATCCTGAACATCTCGGATTGTAATCTGAGGGATACGGCTTATGCAATATCCTCAATGGATGCATTTGTCGGCAGCGATACGGGACTTATGCATCTTGCCGAGGCTGCGGGTACGCCGCTTGTAGCAATGTTTGGGCCAACCACCCGTGAGTTCGGTTTTTTCCCTGCCGGAAAAAGATGTGTCGTGATAGAAAAGGCGCTTCTGTGCAGACCATGCAGCCTGCACGGCTCTGAAAAATGTAAGTATGGACACCATCGGTGCATGGAAGACATTACTGTTGAGGAAGTAGAATCAGCAGTTCTAAGACTCGTAAAAGATAAATCCATGTATAATGAGGAAAGTGTATAGGTATGTCTGAACTATCTGTAGTAATTGTTACCCAGAACGAGCAGGACAGGGTCAAACAATGCCTGGAGTCAGTCGCATGGGCAGATGAGCTCATCGTTGTTGATGCGTTCAGCACGGACAAAACAGTTGAGATATGCAGATCATACACAGACAAGATATACAGCAGACAGTGGGATGGATTCATACCACAAAAAAATTACGCATTATCCCTTGCAACGAAAGAATGGATACTCTCTCTGGATGCAGATGAGCAGTTATCGGATCGGTTAACAACTGAAGTTAAAGATGCAATAATAAACCGGAGAGGTACCTGCGATGCCTATTCAATGCCGAGAAAAACATATTACCTTGGAAGGTGGATGCTTCATTCCGGCTGGTATCCGGACAGAAAGATAAGGCTTGTCAGAAAAGGATTTGCGTCATGGGGAGGACTTGAACCACATGACGCCCTCAGAGTTAATGGAAAAGTTTGTGAATTGAACGGAGATATACTTCATTATTCTTTCAGAAATCTATCTCACCACATACGAAAACTTGATTATTTTACGGACGCAGCTTCATTAGAATTGATAAAATCTGGAAGGCGTGCAGGTGTTTTAGATATGCTCACGCACCCTGTTGGTATGTTTTTTAAGATGTTTATACTCAAAAAAGGTTTTATGGACGGCATCCAGGGATTTATTGCTGCAGGTGTATCGGCATTTCATGTGTTTATGAAATATGCAAAGGCATGGGAGATCAAAAAGGGAAACAAATGAAGGTTGTGGAAGTTATAAATGTACCATGGTGGAATGCCGCGGCAGAATACTGCATCACTATTGCCAATGCATTGTCGAAACGAGGACATGATGTGATTGTAGTATGCGAGAAGAATACACCTTCATACAAAAAAGCACTTGAATTAAACCTGCAGGTGGAATCCATGCTCAGTTTCAAACCTCTGCATTTTTTTTCGGATCTATTTACGATAAAGCGTAGTTTCAGAACTGTGTACAATGATGTGCAGGTTGTCAACGTTCATACGGCTCACACCCAAACCCTTTTCGTTATATCAAAAGTGCTGTTTGGTCTGAGGTATAAACTGATAAGAACGCGAGTTGACTCAAGAAGGATCAAACCGTATCCCTTCAACAAATTTTCATATAAAATTATGAGCGGTATTATTGTGGCGAACAAGCCCGATCAAGAGGCAGTTCAATCGTTTACAGAATTGCCCGAAAACAGGGTAAAGATAATACATGCCGGTGTCGATACCGGGAGATTCAAACGCAATAGCAGTAAGTCGGAAAATAGATCGAAGTTTAATATACCATCTGATGCTTATGTCATAGGTAATATAGCACGACGTTCGCCTGTGAAAGGCCATGACGTGTTTTTTAAGGCTGCACAGCTTATTCATAGTGATGTTGAAAATACATTTTTTGTGACAGCCGGCGTGGATGATACCGTTTCTGCAGAAGACTTAAAAACTATGGCGCAGCAGGCAGGTGTACTTGAAAGGACATTGTTTCTTGGTTATGTGGATAATGTCGAAGAACTGATAGCCTGTCTTGATATCGGCGTCGTAAGTTCCGTGGGTTCGGAAAAACATTCGCGTATAACGCTTGAATACATGGCATGCGGTACTCCTGTTGTTGGATCAAATGTAGGCGATATATCCGAATTGATAGAGGATAGAAAAACAGGCTTTGTCGTCAAACCTGGAGATTTTGTTGCAATGGCAGATGCCGTCATTCGCTTATTAAAGGATAAGGAGCTAAGGGAGGTTTTTGGTTATAACGCCCGAAAGCTCGTAGAGCAACAATTTTCTTTAGACTCTTTTGCAGAATCGACCGAGCTTTTTTATATGGGAGTGATAGGCTGGAAGAGATAGGAAGTGATTGGGTGAATAAGGTACATATATGGAAACTATAAAAGAACACAGTGGATTTTTAATCATACATACGGGCCAGATAGGGGATAACCTGCTTACAACACCAATCATAAGGAGCATAAGAAAGGCAAGGCCTTATGCATACATCGCATTTCTTACAACGCCGTCTAATCATCATGTATTCACCTATAATCCATACCTTGATGAGATTATATTGCTTGATAAAGCAATGCCTACAAATGAGTACACAAGATTTTTATTGAACATTAAAAAAAGAAAATTCGACATAGTGCTGGATTATCTTTGCAACCCGAGAACGGCATTCATTACATGGTTTTCAAATGCAAAGCACAGGCTTGGCTATGATCTCAGGTTCCGTACATACGCGTACAATATAGTGGTAAACAGGGATCCCAACCCAAAATACAGTGTTGATTTTAAATACGATCTGTTGAAAGCCATAGGTGTTGATGGGGACGGTTATGGGCTGGATCTTTTTATACCTGAGGCTGCTGAGAGGTTTTCTATGGAATTTGTATCCAGTATAAAGAAGGATTCTGTACCTTTGATAACAATGTCTGTTGTAAGCAGAAGGGCATATAAGCAATGGGCCCCGGAAAGGTTCGCCAAACTCGGTGACATGCTTATCCACAAGCTTGGGGCATCGCTGATCCTGTTATGGGGACCAGGCGAGAAGACGTATGTCCAGCAGGTTATGTATATGATGAAATATAAACCGTTTTTGTCACCGCAAACCCAGTCTATCAAGGAGCTTGCAGCTATAATCAGACATGCGGATATGCATATTGGCAATGACAATGGTGTAAAGCATATAGCAATTGCAATGCAAACACCAACGATTACCATCCATGGTCCGAGTGACCCTGTAAGCTGGGAGCCGCCCAACAACCCTCTTCATGTTTGGGTTAAAAAGGACGTAGGATGCGGCAAGTGTGTACCGCGCAATTGCAAGTATGAATTGAAGTGCCTCGATGCAATCCAGCCTGAAGACGTACTCAGTCTTACGCAGGAGCTTTATGAAAGGGTTGAAAAGGATCAAAAAGGCGTTACCTTTACGTGATTACGTATGATAACCATTACCCTTTTTTGTTTGCTTGCTTACATTGTAGGTATGGATGAAAAAAAATGACACCCTTTGATAAATGGCTTGCGGTTGTTCTTGCCACGATTAATCCTCTCACCGGCAGGGGGGTAGCAATTCCGCTCGGTATGGAGTTCGGCCTCCCCATAGTCCTTGTGTCCCTTGTATCCGGTGTAAGCAACTTTGTCATGGCAATCGCCATGGTACTATTCATAGACCGGTTCGGTAATATCCCATGGATAAAAAATTATATAGAAAAGAAGCGTGGACAAAAAATCACAAAGTTTATACAGGGTAAAGGACTTCTTTATTCGGTTGTACTTGGACCTTTTATCCTTGGAACGTTTGCAGTTGTGCTCGTGTTTCAGGCCCTCGGAGCTGACAAAAAACGCATGATACTGTACAGCCTCCTCAGTACCATCATCGTAACCCCTGTATTAGCATGGATTTCACCGCTCTTTGTGGATGTATTGAATCAGTATAAAAGGATGCTGCATTTTTAAACCCGAAAATGCAAGAGTAAGGGCGGGAATACCCCGTCCTTACTCTTCAACTCTATAACTCCAGAACACTTTAACTCACACTTACCAGTTTCCTCCGCCGGGAAATACCGGACCGCTGTATGGCCAGAATTCAGGACCAGTTGTGAGACTACCCCTTAAAATTGCGTATTCAAGATTTTAAGTTTCCTTCATTTCGAATCTTAAGTCAAACAATTGTCTCAGTTCATAAAGGCATTCCCGTAATTGCCAAATAGGTTTTCTCTCCCAGAGGTCTTCAAGATTCACCAGCTGTATAAACAGGTTTACATCCAATGCCCTTGATGAGGGGAAATATCCCCCAAGATTTAATCTCATCTTTTCTATACCGGCATTGATTGATTCAACTGCATTTGTAGTATAGAGAAATTTTCTCGCAGATTGGGGGTATTTCAGAAACGCAAGGTAATTATCCTTTAACTTACGATAGAATTCTGCAAGTTGAGGCTTTTCTTTTTGCATAATCTCACACAACTGGTCATAGTACTGCTCTCCTTCTGTCTCTTCTCGCGCTTGTTTTATTAATTTGGTAACCTGTATTGCCTGTGCAGCTGATTTCTTGGTAAGATTCCTGACCAGATTGCGTACAAGATGCACATGACAAAGCTGATGATCTGAATACGGATATAGTTTCTTTATCACATCATTGATGCCAGGGAAGTTATCTGTTACAAACATAAGTACCCGGCTTACCCCTCTTCCGATCAGTTGTTGAAATACCTCTGTCCAAAATCCCTTGCTCTCAGAACCTTTGTATGTCCAGAACCCAAGAATATGTTTCTTACCATCCATGGTTATTCCTACTGCACTAAATAAAGATATCTCTATAACTTTGTTATCCTGTGCCCGCAGTCTTGCATGATATGCATCTATGAAGATTACCAACCAATTGTCTTCAAATATCTGTGTCTTAAATACATTGAGCCTTTCCTCGATAAGAGCTAAAGCATCATTCAATGCATCTTGTGAAAATGGCAGCCCAAGCTGTTCACATGCTCGTTTTATCTGAGCA
>CAZJPN010000046.1:0-76951 GCA_964547905.1 uncultured Pseudomonadota bacterium
TGAATCTTGAAGACCTCTGGGAGAGAAAACCTATTTGGCAATTACGGGAATGCCTTTATGAACTGAGACAATTGTTTGACTTAAGATTCGAAATGAAGGAAACTTAAAATCTTGAATACACAATTTTAAGGGGTAGTCTCCTAAGTGCAAGTGCTCTGGTTTTTGGGGGGAACGTCAATGTGCAACGGCCACCGTGACGCTGATTGCCCTGAAAAAGAAGTGAAGGGCGGGATTATGACACAGTCTGAAATAATAGAATGCCTTTTATTTGAACGGGGCTTGTCTCAATCCGCTCTACCGTAATGCCTTTTTTTTCAACAGCCTGAACAGGTGGCGCCAGCCGAAGATCAGGGGAAACCTTCTGTCCCATTTCGAGAGTTCCAGCTTTTCACCGGTTGTTCTCTCTATTTTCAACTCAAGATAATCGACATAATTTGAAAACGTATAGATACTTTTTGGCAACCGGCACACAGCCCTCTTCCGTGAATTTTTAATAAACCTCTTTGTAAACTCTTCGGTAAAATAGGGCTTTGTTGTCACATAACTTTCATCTTTTATTTGCAGTTCGCCTGTGCGGAACTCCTGCTCAAGGAACAAGCCGTATAGTTTTTGATAGAAAGTTTTTTCGCTATTGTACAGGTCTATTATTTTGTTCTCGGTTTCTGTGCGTACCTCGGCCCTATAGCTCAGACCAAGCAGGTGTATGATAAAATCATCGAGCGTAAACTCACCTGCCATTTCCGACAGGGCGAACCTTACGTTGAACTGCATGGCGTTGTAAATAGTCTCAAGAAAACCGGATAAAAACGCCTGGTCCTTGACATAGAGTATACCGATACGTTTTGCGAGCCTGCCTACTATAAAGAAATCCTTCAGTTTCGGGTACTGCGTGGTGCGCTCCAGTGCTAGGTTATCAAGCACGCAGTATTTGAAGGGCATGGGAGTACCATGGTCATTCAGTTTCAGGAAATAGGAATTCGGAGGTAATATGTTGTTGAGCGCGGTGTGGATACTTGATTTGTAGAATCTCTTATAATCATCAACAATAATATAAAAATCCGGGAAGCTTGTCGGGGTCGACAGCATGGGGTTCAACATTGAGCCGTACATGTAGATACCTGCGATCCCCTCAAAATGCTCCAGGAAATAGTTTAAGAAAAACTCGGACGACGGAGTTTTGTATGGATAATACGCAGATGAGATGTATTCTATAATGGAATTTTTATAATTTATCATATATATAATCCGGCCTACGCTTTTAAGAAAGCTCAATATAGCGGTTAACAAATATATTTACAACTTTTTAAAAAGTGGTATAATTGATTGAAATATCAAAGGAGGTACTTATATGCAATTTAGAGATAAGATTGCTATAGTAACCGGTGCCGCAAGCGGTATTGGCAAGGCTGTTATCCAGATGTTTGCGGATGAAGGGGCAAAGGTGGTGCTTGCGGATATCAATGAACAAGGGATTACCAAGTTTGCAGCCGAATTAACATCAAAAGGCGTTGATGCAATTGCAGTGCAGACAGACGTTACAAAGCTCGAAATGGTAAAGGGCCTCCTTAATAAAGCTGTACAAAAGTATGGCAGGATAGACATACTTCACAATAATGCCGGTATTATACTTCCCAATGATATCGATGCAATTGAATATAAGGATATAGACAGGCAGATCCAGATAAACTTATACGGCATTATCTATGGGACAAAAGAGGTAATTCCGATTATGAAAAAACAGGGCTTTGGACATATTGTCAATACGGCATCCATGGCAGGTATTGTCCCCGAGCCAGGCTCTGCAATCTATTCAGCAACAAAATTTGCTATAAGGGGTTTTGATCTCGCTGTGAGGCTTGAACTTATGAATACAAGTGTAAGCATTTCGACCCTTCTTCCGGATTCTGTAGAAACTCCACAGCTACACTACGAGGCAACGCACGGCGGTTCGCCCATGTCCTTCCTTGATAAGGCTCAGACGCCTGAAGCCGTGGCACAGGCAGTAAAAAAAGCCATCCTCAAAAACAAGGTAGAGGTGTATGTGCCTCATTCGCAGGGTATCATAGCAAGGCTTGTACTTATGTGGCCGTGGAGCATACCCATGCTCTGGCCCATGCTGGAAAAATCCGGCAAGAAGAACAAAGAAAAGAAAATACAGGAATTGAAGAAACAGGCTTAAAAAACTACTGTTACTCTTCAGTACCCATATTTTTTCTGATTACCTCTGCTATCCCCGACGCATAGGTTTGTATGAGCTTTTGATCCTGCCCCTCTATCATAACCCTTGCAACTGGTTCTGTGCCTGAGTATCTTACGAGTACTCTCCCTGTATCCCTGAGGTTGTTCGATACCATCTGTATTGTTTTTTCTATCTCCGGTATACTTGAGAACGGTACTTTTTTGGATACCTTTACGTTTACAATTACCTGCGGATATCTATCCATTATCTTTGCAATTTCTGACAATTTCTTGCCGAAAAGAACCATCAGTGAAAGTACCTGTAACGCAGTTATAATCCCGTCGCCGGTCGTTGTGTATTCCCCGAATATCACGTGGCCGGACTGTTCGCCTCCGAGGATATATCCTTCTTTCAGCATATTTTCGAGAACATACCTGTCGCCGACTTTTGCCCTCACAAGCCTTATGCCTTCTTTTTTTAAGGCAAGTTCAAGCCCTATATTGCTCATAACGGTTGCAACCACACCGTTGCCCTTCAGTCTTCCCTCTTTTTTCATTTCAACTGCACTCATTGCGAGTATAGCGTCACCATCTATAATATTTCCCTTTTCATCGCATAAGATTGCCCTGTCTCCATCACCGTCAAATGCGATTCCAACATCCGCCTTGTACTTTTTTACCGCTGCTAACAGGAATTCCGGATGTGTAGAACCGCAATTATGATTTATATTTTTGCCGTTTGGCGAAGTAGAAATAACCGCAATAGTTGCGCCGAGTTCCTGAAACACGGTAGGTGCAATCTTGTATGTAGCCCCATTGGCACAGTCAATGACTATCCTTATGCCTGACAATGACAGGTGTTTTGGGAACGAATGTTTTAAAGAAACGATGTATCTGCCGGCAGCGTCAGAAAGTCTGTATGCCTTACCTATCCTTTCATCCGGCAACGAAGGTCTTATATTACTCTCAGAAAGAACCAGCTTCTCCATTTCCATTTCAATCGTATCGCTGAGTTTATAGCCATCCGGACCGAAAAACTTTATTCCATTGTCTTGATATGGGTTGTGCGAGGCTGATATGACAATACCCACATCAGCCTTTATTTCAGTTGTTAGAAATGCAATCCCGGGTGTTGGGAATGGACCTGTCAGAATTACGTCTCCACCCATGGATGTAATGCCTGCCGTTAACGCCATTTCAAACATGTATCCTGACAACCTTGTATCCTTGCCAACGACGAACTTGTGGTGGGCCTTACCGTTTGCAAGAATAGCACTTGCAGCTTTACCCAGCTTTAATACGGTCTCAATGGTCATGGGTTCTGTATTTGCTGTTCCTCTTACTCCATCCGTCCCAAAAAGCTTATTCATGAAGGTTTCACCTTGAATATTACAACTATTGCCTGTGGTTGTACCGTTACCATTTTGTAATTTGACGTAGATAGAGGCACCATAAGGGTAATGGTATCTCTGAATTTACTTATATCCACAGGTATTGTCATAATAACGTTTATATTGCTTATAATTGTAGATGGACCTATTACAGTTACCTTATCAGGCTCGGTTATAATGCCTTTCAGTTCGCGGTGATCCGGTGGATTACCGACTATTGAGACCCCGACATCCACTGTTCTGCTTACTATCCTATCAAGGGATATATTTATACTGTTTGGATAAACAGTATCTATTTTTATCCCGTTCGGAAGATTGAATTCCGAAGGAGAGATATTGAATATGTAATTGCCCACGTCTGTTTTTATCAAATTTATGCTGTAGACCGGTTTACTATTGGCATAGTTGAATACGGTTGACGAAGGACCTGACAGTGTAACCTCTATATACCTTGGAATATTGTTTATAATAACCTCATCTGCGGGCATGTTATTAATAAGTATAGGTATTTTTAAGGTAACCTCGGATGTCTTCTCGCTATGTGCAAAGAACCACAGGAATACAGCTATAAGGATAGCAAGTATCTTGTACGTAAAATTATTCGTAATAAGTTTTATTAATTTCCTCATGGAGTTATTCCTAATAATTTTAGCAATTCAGGCTGCATAGTTTCCGGTGGTTCGAAAACGGTTATATTCTTGTCAACCACTATAGAAACCTTGCCCGTCTCTTCAGAAACAATTATAATGACAGCATCGGTTTCCGAAGAAAGACCAAAAGCCGCCTTGTGTCGTGTCCCGTACGTTGGGTGGTATTGAATATCCTGAGAAAGAGGGAGCATACATCCGGCAGCAATGATTCTTTTCCCCTTTATTACCACTGCACCATCATGCAGCGGCGCATGAGTATTAAATATTGTCAAAAGCAATTCCTTGGTTACAATGGCGTCGAGTATCCTGCCAGTATCTATTATCTCTTTTATTCCTATGTTTCTCTCGAACACAATGAGGGCCCCGGTCTTTGTTTTTGTAAGCTCTACTACAGCTTCAGTAACTTGCTCGACACATGTTCTTAACTCATTTGTTTGTGCATTACCTTTTTTAAAGTATCCCTTTCCCATATAAGCTAAACCGCGCTTTATATCCTGTTGGAAAACAATTATAATTATCAATACAATAGAACTTATAAAGTTGTTCAATAACCAGTGAAGTGCTGTCAGGTTAAAGATATTCGATATTATATATGCTCCAAAGATAATGAAAATACCAACGAGTACCTGTGCAGCCTTTGTACCTTTCAACATGAGCAAAAGTCTGTATATAAGATAACTTACTATAAGGATGTCGACTGCATTTTTAATAATGCTATAAATAAAACTATGCATTATACATCCATTATATGATGTGTCATTAAAAGCGCCTGTTTTGTTTCCTTTATATCATGAACCCTTATAATATCAACCCCGTGTGTTGCTGCCCATATCGCTGAAGCAATAGATCCATGCAAGCGATCGCCTGTATTTGTAAGCTTACCTATGAATGATTTTCTTGATGCACCGATAAGCAGAGGAAATCCCAATACCCTGAATGCCTTTATATTTTTTAGAATTGACAGATTATGTTTTATCATTTTACCGAAACCTATGCCGGGATCAATGGCAATGTATTCCTTACCGATACCCATCTGCATCGCGTATCTTGCCCGCTGTTCAAGGTATGAGAGTATCTCTTCGATAACATCATTATACTCCGGGTTTATCTGCATTGTTTTTGGTGTGCCTTTGATATGCATAAGTATAACACCGGCACCATACCTTTTTACAACTTTAGGCATAGCATTGTCGAAACTCATTGCACTGACGTCGTTGACTATATCGGCACCGTTTTCCAGAGCCTCAGCCGCCACATCTGCCTTCATTGTATCTATAGAGATAGGTATTTGTATCTTTGCTCTCAATTGTTTTATAACCGATATGACACGTTTCTTCTCCTCTTCGGAGGAGATTGATTCGCTCCCGGGCTTTGTGGATTCTCCACCTATGTCCAATATATCCGCACCGTCTTCATAGAGTGCCATCCCATGCTCGACGGCAGCTTCTGTTGAAAAGAATTTGCCGCCGTCGGAAAAAGAATCCGGGGTTACGTTTACAATGCCCATGAGCTTTGGCCCATCCATAAAATTCAGGGATGAATCCTTATATCTTAAGATTCGATGTTGATGAAAAAGGTTTTTTATAGCCGTGAGCAATTCATCCGCAACAGTGGATAATCCAAATTGCTGGGACATTATCTTTTCAGAAACGATCTCTATCTGTCTGTATGTACCCATTAGTATCGCATCCGTAAGAATGTCCGGATCCTTTATAACGCTCCATGCTGTTGCAAGTTCAGCACCCGCAGACAATGCCTCTTGTTTTAATATGTTTGCAGCAGGTGAGGATAAAGATTTAATCTTAAACGTATAGAATACCGCTTTCTTATCCATAATATCTATCCCTTCGGGATGTACTGCCAATGATTTAAAGTTTGAAACAATCTCTCTCGGGGACAGAGGATTTAAAAGATAAACCTTCTTCATACTTTTATTGATGCAAATTTTTGCTACTGAGGGTTAACAATGGCATCAATCTCATGTGAGTCGAGTATCTCTTTTTCGAGCAGTTTGTTTGCAAATTTATTCAGTATGTCGAATTTCTTCTTCAAAAGTTCGGTGGCATTATTGAAACACGTCATAATAATATTTTTGATCTCGTCATCTATCTCGACCGCCGTGGACTGGCTGTATTCATTTTGCCGGCCCATTTCTTTACCGAGGAAAACGAGTTCTTCCTTCTTTCCCAGGGTTATAGGACCAAGTTTGTCGCTCATGCCCCACTCACATACCATTTTTCTTGCAAGTTCTGTTGCCTTTTCAATGTCATTGCTTGCCCCTGTGGATGAATCGCCGAGAGCAAGCATCTCTGCAGCCCTGCCGCCCATAAGTACGGTTATCAGTGTAAGGATGTGCTGCTTTGAAACCGTGTATTTGTCCTCTGTCGGGAGCTGTAAGGTAAGACCGAGTGCAAGTCCCCTTGGTATGATCGTAACCTTGTGGATGGGGTCAGCGTTTGGAAGGGATTTCGCAACGAGGGCGTGGCCTGCCTCATGGTAGGCGATTAACTTCTTTTCCATGTCGCCTATAATCATGCTCTTACGTTCTACACCCATAAGTATTTTGTCTTTTGCTTGTTCAAATTCCTGCATGGAAACCTTTTCTTTAGATTTTCCTGCAGCAAGGATAGCGGCCTCGTTTGCAACATTCTCGAGATCAGCACCTGTTGCTCCTGGCAATCCCCTTGCTATTATGTTGAGGTCTACATCTGTTTCAAGAGGGATTTTCTTTGTGTGTACCCTAAGGATCTCTTCTCTGCCCTTTAGGTCCGGGGAATGGACAACAATTCTTCTGTCGAATCTTCCTGGTCTTAGGAGTGCGGGGTCAAGTATGTCCGGCCTGTTCGTTGCAGCAATCATTATCACGTCTTCATTCGCTATGAATCCGTCCATTTCTACGAGAAGCTGGTTGAGCGTCTGCTCCCGTTCATCATGTCCTCCGCCAAGGCCTGCGCCTCTGTATCTTCCCACTGCATCTATTTCATCTATAAATACTATACAGGGGGCGCTCTTCTTTGCCTGCATAAAAAGGTCCCTTACACGGGCAGCACCAACGCCCACAAACATCTCTACAAAATCAGAACCGCTTATACTGAAAAACGGCACTTTTGCCTCGCCCGCTATCGCCTTTGCAAGCAAAGTCTTGCCGGTGCCCGGTGCACCTATGAGCAATACACCTTTTGGCACCCTTCCACCGAGTCTGGTAAACTTCTGCGGATTTTTTAAAAACTCTATAATTTCCTGTACCTCAGATTTTACCTCATCTATGCCTGCTACATCTTTGAACGTGATATTTTGTAAGCCCTCGTTCATAAGTTTTGCACGGCTTCTGCCGAAAGACATGGCCTTACCGGTACCCGATTGCATCTGACGCGTAAAAAATACCCACCACAGTACAAAAATTATTAACAAAGGTGCCCACGTTATCAGGATGCTTTTCCAAATAGAACCCTCGTCCTTTGATTTCGCGGTTATATTAACATTTTTATCCAAGAGGGTTTTCACAAGATTAGGGTCCTCGGCTGCATACGTTGTAAAGTTTTGATTGCTTTGCGTAACACCGGATATCTCATTACCCTTTATGACCACCGATTTGATCTGGTTGCTGTTAACTGATTGTATAAATTCGCTAAAGGTTAAAATTTTTACTTGTTGCTGGGTCGGCTGGTTGATAAACCTTATAAGGATCACGGTTATTATAAAAATTACAATCCACAACCCAAGATTTTTTAAAAGACCGGCATACTTATTGTTGTTGTTTTGTTTTACAGGCTTATTATCTTTTTTATTATCCATTCTTTACCTCAATACTAAAAATAAGCAAATTATTCAAAATAATCAATAGTAATCGGCAGAAAGTATGCCGGACAACGGGATCGAGGGTCAAGATTTATCTCTTTTGTCCAATATCAGGTAGCTCTTATCTTTATAAATTGTCAGCGATTCCGGAAACATATCAAGGAGCGCGGAATTGTCTTTCGTCTTTCCCAGCATATCCATGATAAAATCGATATGCTCCCTTCGCGGGTTGTAATACGTACCGAGTATATGCTTTACGGCGATCTGGAGGACCATTTTTACCACAAGGCTGTCATAGGCAAGGAGCTTTTCCAGACGCAGCAAAAGCATGTTTTTTTTATCCTCATGCACTGCATCCGCGTAAGCCAGTTGTGCAATCCTGTTTAAAAACGTATCTATCTCCCTGAGATCATCGGACAGGGCAAGTGTATGGTTTAAAAATCCGGGATTAAGCTGCATCAGGTTCGGGATTATTTCGTGCCGTATCCGGTTTCTCAGATAATCCGGCAGTTCATTGGTGCTGTCCGTCACAGAGGGTACGTTTTTCAGTTTGAGGTAACGCAGGACATTCTCTCTCGAAAGACCGAGCATGGGTCTTACGAAACCCTCCCTTACAGGGGGTATGCCGCTGATACCGGTAATGCCTGTTCCCCTGAGCATGTTGATCAGTACGGTCTCTGCATTGTCATTCATGGTATGGGCGAGGGCTATGGTGCGGAGCTTTAATGAGTGCATGCAGTGTTCAAAAATTTTATACCTTTTCTCCCGTGCCCGTGCCTCGAGTGAGTTTCCTTTCAGTTCTTTCCTTGTAAGATGGACATCATAGGTTACGCATTCAAATCCGAGTATGCCTTTTGATAGGTTCCTGGTGAATTGCTCGTCCCTGTCAGACTCTTTGCCTCTGAGATGGTGATTTACATGTATGACAACAGGATCGATATGTAACTGTCTCTGATAACGCTTCATAAGCAGTGCGAGGCATACGGAATCGGGTCCGCCTGAAACCCCAATGCCCGCGCGCAGCTTTTTGACAGCCCGTTCTCTGAATACCACTTTGCGTGTATTCCCTTCAGAGAACATATTCTGAGATTTGATAAATTTTAAAAAACGTTCTTCTATTGCTTTGGTAGTAAGGAGTTTCATACCCCTATTATAGAAGATATCTTTCGCATATTGCAATATA
This sequence comes from uncultured Pseudomonadota bacterium, assembly GCA_964547905.1. GTDB lineage: Bacteria > JAMCPX01 > JAMCPX01 > JAMCPX01 > JAMCPX01 > JAJYLM01. Next base: position 9,201 of record CAZJPN010000046.1, read on the forward strand.
AAATATCATCCCAATGTGGTATATGGTTATTACATTTTTCGGGTTAAAGAAGATATTTTATCGGTATAAAAATAGCGATGGCGCCAAGGCGCCATCGCTGAAGGATTAACTTGCTTTTAATACGTTCTGTAATTTTAACGCAAGCCCCATGTCGCCCTTGATCTTTAATTTTCCCGACATGAAAGCCATCTGTGGGTTTAACTTTCCTGATACAATGTCTAAAATGTCTTTGTCTGCAACGGTAATGGTACATTTAGCATCAGGTGATGGACCGCTTGATACCCCTTGTTTCGCAGGCGTAGCATTTACAACCCATGTGCCTGCTTCAGCTCCTGTAATGTCAAACTGATATACTGCGTTAAGTCCCTTTGCCTTTTCGATATCCTTGTTAATGTTATCTGGGATAGTTTTTTCAAAAAGCTCCTTAACTGTTTTTGGAAACTCCGGCATTTCATTCACCTCCTTTGTATTGATATATTTATCAATTTTTTATCATGCTATTCTTTTTAATGTCAAGCAATAATTCATTTTAGGCTTGCACATCTGTTTTTGCAGGTATATTTAATTCTTCTCATATACATGCTATTGCTACTTTATGAATTTGACAGGCATATTTTTTAGTTCTTTTATAATCGCCTTTTCCGGTGCCATGATGCCGGGACCAATGTTTACGGCTACCATGCTCATGAGCAGTAAAAAGGGGTTTATCTCAGGGCCTCTCATTGTTATGGGGCATGGGACACTTGAGGCTTTGCTTGTGATACTGCTTTATTTGGGGGCCGGTGAGCTGTTAAAAAATAATACAGTGATGGGTAGCATCGGTATCATAGGAGGCATAACACTCCTGTGGATGGCTTATGAGGCATTCAGATTCTCTGGCAATGCTCCAACAGGGGGCAACGGAAGGCTTCTGAATGGTTCTGCTTATGTTGCCGGTATCGTTACATCTTTATCAAATCCTTACTGGATTGTGTGGTGGGTTACCATAGGTTTAAGTTACATTGTGCTTTCTTTTAAATACGGTATCAGGGGCATTATCATTTTTTATGCAGGGCATATACTGGCCGACCTTGTCTGGTACAGCATCGTTGCACTCTCCTTCAGCTTTATGAAAAGATTCATATCAACAAAAGGATTCAGGGTGATTACCATTATCAGCGGTATTATATTCGCAGGTTTTTCAGTTTATTTTGTACTGTTCGGCATACTAAATCTTGTTCAAGTATAATGACAGGGACAGTTACCATGAAAAGAAAATAGGGCGCTGTCCCATTTCATGCAAACTGAATGGTGTTGCAGATTATATAAAAATGTATTATTCAGTTATGGAGTGCAGGAGGATGCATGTCTGATAAGGAAAAAATAGTTATAGCGGATGATATGGATACAGTACTTATGCTCGAGGAGATCCTTCTCAAAAAAACCGGTTATGAGATCATAAAGGCTAAAACAGGTACAGAAGCCCTCAAAAAAATTCAGTCGGAAAAGCCAAAAATAGCACTGCTCGATCTTATCATGCCGGAAATTAACGGAGATGCTATATGTAGATTCATTAAGAACAATGATGAGTTAAAACATATAAAGATTGTAATCATAACCTCCCATGGCAAACCGGAAGACAAAGAACGCGCGATGAGGAGCGGATGCGATTATTTTCTAACCAAACCGGTCAACAGCAGGCAATTGCTGGAGGTAATCAGTAAAGATTTACAGGTAAAATAATCCACTGCAAAGACGCATCCGTGTTTATAAAAATTATATTGGTAATCTTATGAAGAATGATTCGTTTATAACGGATGGAATATACATTCTAACGGGGTTTACAAATGTTTTTTGTTTATCGATTGGAGGGAGGTAAAAATGGAGAATTTCACATTTTATAATCCTACAAAAATTATCTTTGGAAAAGATGAAACTAAAAAAATCGGTCAATATTTAAAGGACAAAAAATGCCTGCTTTTGTATGGTAAAGACAGCATAAAAAAGAACGGCATTTATGAAAAGGTCGTAAATTCATTAAAGAGCAGCCATGTTGATTTCATCGAAAAAGGCGGGATAAAATCAAACCCTGTTTTAAGCTTTGTACAAGAAGCAATCAAAATTGCAAGGAAAGAACAGGTAGATTGCCTGCTGGCCGTAGGCGGAGGCAGTGTTATAGATACAGCAAAGGCAATTGCCTGTGGATTTTACTATGATGGTGATGTGTGGGATTTTTTTATAGACAAGGCTAAAATCAAGGATGCATTACCTATTTATGTGGTGTTGACACTTGCAGCTACGGCATCTGAAATGAATTCCGGTGCCGTGATTACAAAAGAAGAAACCAAACAAAAGTTTAATATTAATTCGGTTACCTTGTTTCCAAGAATATCTATATTAGATCCGGTAAACACGTACACCGTATCTAAAAACTATGTTGCTTATGGTTGTGTGGATGCGATGGTTCATCTTCTTGAAGGTTATTTTACTCAGGACGAATCCAACACGCTTATTCAAGATGGCTTTATTGAGGTGCTTATAAGAGTGCTTATTCAGAGTACGGATATGATAATGGATGATCAGAACAACTACAATGCGAGGGCCGATTTTATGTGGGCTGCTACCTTAGCATTGAATGGTTTGACCACTGCCGGTATTGGTAGTTATGGCTTCCCAAACCATATGATCGGGCATTCTCTAAGTGCAATTTATGATATCGCGCATGGAGCTTCGCTATCGATAGTTTTTCCAGCATGGCTTAAGTACAGTATGAGAAAGAAACCCGACAAAATAACTCAATTTGGTAAGGCAGTGTTCCACAGAGACACTGCGCAGCAAGCTATTGAATCATTAGAAAATTTCTTTAAGTCCATAAAAACTCCTATAAGGCTATCAGAGATAAATATACCGGTATCGGATTTAGGTAAAATTGCACAAAATGCTGTTATGCTGGCACGAAAATGGAGATTGAAGGAGTACACGCAAGAAGCGATTACCGATATATTGAGGTTGGCGATTTGAACACAAAATGCAATTTTGGGTTTAAAACAGAAATCTTAAAGTTGTAATCTGCAGTGTTCTTTCAATGATAGCTTGCATGAAGGATGCAATACTGAATTTACCTGTTGGTTTACGGTAGAGAAGTCACATGCTTGATTTTAAAAAAAAACATATAAACTGGATCACGGCTTTTGGTTTCTCCATCCTTAACATTGTCCTTTCCATGCGTTATGTTGGTTTTGTAATGTTCGATCAGGATCCGTGGATCGCAATATACGGTGCAAAAAGAATCCTTGAGGGGCAACTACTCTATAAGAACTTCTTTGATTTTGTTACACCGGGAACGGACTATCTGCTTGCAGGCATATTCTATCTTTTCGGTTTAAAACTGTCCGTTGCTCATTGGGCAGTTATACTGTCAAACGCCGCATGTATCTTCTTTGTTGTATACCTGTCATTTGATATCATTAAAAACAAATGGCTCAGCCTGTTGCCGGGATTGTTGTTCTCCCTTTATTCGGCCTATGTTTACTATGTCAGCCATCACTGGTTTATACTTTTGCCTGTAGTACTTGTATTGTTTACAGGGGTAAAGATTGTAACACAGGATGCTGTGAAACCCCATAAATGGTTCTTTTCAGGACTTGCAACAGCAGGTGCATTCTTATTTATACAGAGTATAGGGGTTACACTGTTTGGCATGTTGGTGCTATTTATCATCTGGTACCATATCGGGAGTCATTCCCGTCCCGCGAAAAACGGGATAAATCCCAACAGGAATCCAGACTTCCGCGTCATTCCTGCGAAAGCAGGTATCCAGAGATTTTTTGCTCTGCTCAGAACGACAAAGGGAGATTGGATTCCGCATCAAGTGCGGAATGACATAGAAAAAAGCAACCAGAGCAGGTCTGATATGCGGCGGGTTTTATTAAGAAGTGTGATGTATTATACCTCCGGTTTTCTGATACCAATATGCTTTGTTATAATCGTGTTTGCCTTATCAGGAAGCCTCAGTGCATTTATCTATGATTCGTTTGTCTGGCCTTTTTCACATTACAGGGCAATAAATCTATCTACCCCATCGGACTTATTAAAGCTTTGGATTAAAGAGCTTTCAAGTAACGGCTTTATTATGGGTTTAATTTATAGTTTTGTTGCATATTCCGGTATTTTGTTATCGCTCATGGCTCTTGTATATGCGGCTGCTAAAGTAAGAAAACCTAAAACACGCGAATTATCTCTGACGGCTTTTGTGTCATTTTTTTGTGCCGGGATTATAGCGGGCCTTCTGCCGAATCCCCCAGCTTTCCATTTAATGGTTTTCTTGTCGGTTTATATGATTGCCATTATTATTATATTTGAATACGCCCCTTTCTGGAGCAGCAGGCTTGTAAGGGCTGTTTTTTATTTCTATTTTATTTCAATAACACTTGTTGTTTCTTACAACACATACAGGCTTTTTTTGGCTTACTACAGGCCTGAAAATGCAGTAGAGGCATTTCAAACGCCTATAGGAAAGGTAAAAATGTATAAAAACTACAGGGACTTGCCTTATGATATTTCATACCCGTTACCTTTTCTAAAGGATCTTCCTATAAAATTCCCGAAATATATCTTTGTGCTGTACTGGTCTCCATCGCTTTACATGCTAACAGGCGCAGACAATCCTACACCGTTAAATACTTATGCACCATATTACAACACAAGAGAGCAGGCAATGTCTGTAATCCATGCATTAAAGTCAAATCATACAGAACTTATTATCATAGATAATGCTATTAATTTTGAAAAACATATTGGATGGTGGATGCACGATCCAAGAGTATTTTCTCCTGACGAGCCGCTTATAAGCTATATCCATGCCCATTACCAGCTTGAAAAAGTTATACCCGGATATAAGATATACAGGTTAAAAAAGCGATAAAGAGTTGTACGGTGCCTACCTGCGCTCCGATGTCGCGGTCACAAGCCATTTGTAGATTGACAGCATATCCTGTCCCATTCTTTCCGGGTGCCACTGGACACCGAGTACGTTCGGGAAATCCCTGTGTTCTATGGCTTCTATAATCCCGTCATCGGCTTTTGCAGAAACGGTAATCCCTTTACCGGGTTCTTTTATTGCTTGATGATGGCTCGTGTTTATGGTTGTCCTGTCCTTCTTGATAAAGGCATGTAGTGTTGTATGGTGTGTGATTGCAATACCATGCTCGCCTTTTGAGTGGTCGTAGCTTTTGGGTGCCTGTATTTTTATATCCTGATAGAGCGAGCCTCCCGCTATAACGTTTATGAGCTGCATACCTCCGCATACACCGAGCACCGGTATGCCCCTTTTTAAGGATTCTATGTAAACCGCTGCTTCAAACGCGGTCCTCTCAGGAACTGTCTGAAGGGCCATAACCGGCTGTTCGCCGTACATGGCAGGGGATATGTCGAAGTTACCGCCTGTGATAACGAGTCCGTCTATCCGTTCAACAAGCCCCTGTATTTTTGCTGTGTCGGTAAGCAGAACGGGTATTCCGCCGGCGTGCTCAACAGCCTGCGTGTAAGCTTTATAAATAAAAAATGACGGGCGGTTGTTTATCTCCCCAGTATCCGCGGTAATACCTATGAAAGGGAATTTCTTTTCATGTCCCATGCCGTGTTTATAATACCTTTCGTGTGGTTATTGCAAATTATATTGTCCTGTATTATCTTACTTTATTCATGAACCCGATTATAGCCATTACATATTCATTCCTGTTCGGCCTGCTTCACGGCATACTGCCTGATGAGCATACCTGGCCTATAACCTTCAGCTATGCCATTGGTGGCGGTAGCGGCAAAGAGGGTATGAAAGCAGGGCTTTATTTTTCACTTGCATTTACTGTCCAACGGACCATAATATCCGAGCTTGCCTATCTTGCGCTTGCCCCTTTTGTTTTTACTGTAAACAGGTATATCTATTTAATAGTTGGCCTTGTAATGTTTATTGCAGGTGTAATCGTGCTTAAAAAGAATATATACCCACATCTGCATTTGCTTGGTCACCATCATGAGGATGTTAATCGTATGGAAAGAAACTTAAATATATTGGGCGCAAAATGTGCGGACTGCGAGACTGAAACATCTGCACCTCCAATCAGGTGGACACTTATTCATGGATTTATTGCCGGCTTTGGCTTTGGAGGATTTGCATTGTTTGTTAATACAGTGGCTGCGCCGGCAATGCCGGGCGTGTGGTTTGGTTTTTTGCCGGGTCTTTTTTTCGGTATCGGAACAATGCTGATGCTGCTCATCGTAGGTGCATTATTTGGCATGTCCCTTAAATGGGTACACTCTCTTACAGAGGCTGATATAAAAAAGATCGGGGCTGAAACAGGCGGCAGAACATTATTCTTTGGAGGTCTACTTTTTATCATAGCGGGTATATTAACTGTTGCGGGTATTGATATAAAACTGCCCTTTATCTCGGATTATACACTTATAACGTTCTTTATGATTGGAGTAGCCATACCTGCTTTTATATACTCGTACAGACGAGTTATTAACGCAAAGAAATAAAAACAGCGGTGAGTTACTCACCGCTGTTTTTATAGTATGGTTCTGTACTGTACCGAAACAAGAATTCTTTATTCAACTTTCATTCTCTCCTCCCACAAAGGTGTCATTTTTTGCTGAAGTTCTTTGTCGAACTCCTCCATCTTTTTCAGATATTCCGGATCTTCAAGGGCTAATTTTGCATTCTCATCTTCCGGTTTTGCATCGGGGGTAAGGATTTCTTCCCTAAAGACACGATGATTGTCGCGGATTGCGCATGGAGTGAAAAAGTTTCCTGGTGAATCTTTCATGTATCCATAATCCGACTGCCATTTTCTTCCTCTTACAAACAGATCGCTCATCAAGGCATCTGTAATTGTCTTATTCTGCTTATATAGATTGTAGATATTATCTTTATAAAATGGAACAAACACACAAGGCATTATATTGCCGTTCCAGTCTATGTAAAAATATCCGCTGGGGCGGCCATAGGCTAAACAGCCACGCGATCCAGGACCTGCATCCCAAAAATCAGCCACAAAATAACCCTTTTTGAATAAAATGTCTTCCCATTTTAAGGTAAACCGAAGCCTTTGCTCCGGCGTCAGCATAAGATCCATCGTATCTTTAGCCCGGCCTATGGGCATTAAGTGAAATATCCACATGTAAGTCGCGCCTAATTCTTCGAACCAGTATTCGTAAAAGTCGTCCTGCATGAGTATATCTATATTTTCTTTTGTTGCAGTAACGGATGCACCAAAAGGAACTCCATATTTTTTGAGTTGCTCTATGCTCTGAAGTATCCTTTTGTAGATTCCTTTGCCTCTTCTCTTATCGGTTTGTTCTTCATAGCCTTCTACGGATATAGCCGGGGTCATATTTGCGGTTTCTTTTAGCCTTTTCAAATTTTCTTGACTCATCAATGTACCATTCGTGTAAACCAGAAAAAATGTATCTTTGAATTCTTCAGCAAGTGATATCACATCCTTGGTTCCGTCCTTCCACATGAACGGTTCTCCACCGGAGATCACTGAGAACCTGCTGCCGCACATATCATGCATCTCCTTTATTAACCTCTCGACAACATTGTAAGGTAATGAAGCGAGTGTTGATGGATTACTTGCAGCATAGCAGCCCGTACATTTTAAATTGCACTTTTGGGTGGGAGAAACGAGGACAAACCCCGGCGGTTCTACACCGTGCTTGCTTTTGTAAGCATCGATTGTTTCCTTAACTCCCTCTCCATAAAGAGGAGGTTTAACAAGGTTTTCAACGAAGCTCTGGGCATATTCTTTTGATACATATCCCCTGTCCACATTTTTCAAACCCTGTCTTAACAGATTGATAAAGAACTGGGATTGTACATTTGACAGATACTCTGATTTTGATCCGTATGTGAATTCGTAGGTATGAATCGAGTTTTTAATGCCCTTGTTGACTGCACTCAACAATACGTTTCTCACCAAATTTTTGTTTGTCAGCAACCTTATCCCGTTCAGCAGCATAAATTTTTTAATCTCAGAGGTGATTTTTGTGTTTTTAACGCTTCTCACATTTTTACCGGTACTACTCATTTTTATTACCCCCCTTTTAGATTTTATATATCTTATTTGCAAACATATCGACCAAACCAGTTTAATAGTCGAACGAAATACAAAAAAATTATTCCTTTTTAATACCTTTGAACAGGATATCAATCAATCTATTGATATTGTCTTCTATTTTTGAAACATCATACTTCTCAAACCACGGATGCTCTAAACCTTTTAATGCAGTGGTGATGGCAAGTGCGGTACCATCGATGTTATTGCTAACAAACATACCCTGCTCAATCCCGCTGTCCAGGATTCCCTTTATAACCTCAAATTCATATTGATGATACTTCTCTCGCATCTTCTCGATGAATTTATAATGTTTGTTGAGATATTCATCTTTTAATACATTGTAAAAATTGACAAGATGATTAAAGGAGAGTATTTTTGTCTTGACATAAACATACAATTTCCTTTGCGGCGTAATCTCTTGCTCGATTGCTTTTGATATTTCCTCTTTTAATGCTTCACTTTCTTTTTCGACAACTGTTTGAAAAATCTCTTCTTTACTTTTAAAGTAATAATAAATAGAACTCTTTGCCTTGTTTACAGCAAGGGCGATCTCATCCATGGTAGTTTTTTTAAAACCAAACCGTGCAAAAATGCCTTGCGAAGAATCGATTATCTTTTCTTTTACTTTATTATCAAAATTTAACGTGTTATTCATAGATTTATAGTACTCCGTTTGTTCGACCAAATATGTCTTTTGTTCGATTATACTATTTAATATAGTGTGTCAAGCAGTATCGGCGTTTGCAATAGTATTTTTTGTTAAGGGTTTTTAAATGAGATCATAAGGATTATATTGCACTGTATGGATAAACAGATAATATATGGCGGTCATTCCACTGTCTTGATAAAGATGGGAAAGTCTGTTGTTGTTACAGACCCTAATTTAAGTAAGAGAATATGGACCATCCGCAGAAAAAACAAACCAGGGCTTACACAAGAGCAATTAGCAACCATTAACCTGATACTAATATCTCACGGGCATTACGATCATCTCGATCTTCCGACCGTGAGGAGGCTTAATAGAAATGCTGTTGTTATTGTACCAAAGGGGCTTAATAAGTATTTCATCCGTTATGGATTTAATGATGTGAGGACGCTTGCGTGGTGGGAGCAAACCACTGTTCACGGACTGAGAATTATAGCAGTGCCTGCGAACCATTTCAAGGGAAGAAACCCGATGGTCAACAGTCTTTATCAGGGATATGTAATAGACGGAGAGTACCAGATATATTTTGCCGGTGACACAGGCTGGTTTGAGGGATTCAAAGAGATCGGAGACATATTCAGACTTGACATAGCCATGCTGCCTATCGGTGCATATAAACCATGGTCAGCATTGGGGCACCATATGACACCGGAACATTCCATAAAGGCAATGCAGTACTTAAAGGCAAAAATCATGATTCCGATACATTGGGGCGCGTTCAAGCTTTCATTGGAGCCGCTTGATGAACCTATAAAACGGCTAAAAGAATCGGCAAGGGATAACGGGATAGAAGAATCTGTCGTTATACTTGAGCCGGGTGAGGCATTCGGTTTACACGCTGTATAGCCTCCGGACTTTAATACGGGTCAAAAATTCCTGTCAATATGCATCGATACAGTTCTTTGTTGACTTTTATTATTTCGAATAATATAGTTTTCTTATGATTTTTACAGGAGAATATTGCATTGGCAAAGAGGCTTTACTGGAAGGGGTTTGACAAAACAGTAGAAAACAGTAATGTATTCGCATTCATGAGAGTAAATAGAATCAAGAATTTCGACAGCCTCATTAAGCGCTCACAGGATGATATAGACTGGTTCTGGGATGCTGCAAATAAGTTCCTTGGAATTGAATGGTACACACCTTACAAAAAAGTTGTTGATACCGGCAAAGGGATTGAGTGGGCAAAATGGTTTATAGGCGGCAGGATCAATATTACCCATAACTGTGTAGATAAGCATATAAACACATACAGAAGGCATAAAATAGCCTTATTATGGGAAGGTGAAAACGGAGAGGTAAGAAAGCTAACCTACCTCGATCTCTATAGAGAGGTCAATAGGGTTGCTGAAGGACTTAAAAATTCCGGCATTAAAAAAGGTGATGCTGTTGGTGTATTTATGCCCATGCTGCCCGAAACAGCAATTGCCCTTCTTGCGATAGCAAAAATAGGTGCAATTTTTATCCCTATATTTTCCGGCTATGGCCCTGAGGCAATAGCATCAAGGCTTAACGACGCATCTGCAAAGCTGCTTTTTACCGCGGATGGTTTCTACAGAAAAGGCGGTATTGTGGAGATGAAAATAACCGCTGATACCGCTGTGAGTCTGAGCCCGAGTATAAAGCGTGTAGTCGTGTTTAAAAGACTCGGTATTGATATACCATGGAAAGAGGGCAGAGACATATATTGGAATAACTTTGTGAACGACAAACCAACCATATCCAGAACGGAAAAATTACCGTCGGAAACACCATGGATGATAATATATACTTCAGGTACGACAGGCAAACCAAAGGGCGCAGTGCATGTTCATGGGGGATTTCTTGTAAAGCAGGCAGAAGAAATAGCGTTTCAGATTGATATGAAGGATCAGGATATACTCTTCTGGTTTACCGACATGGGATGGATTATGGGACCATGGGAGGTTGTAGGCGGTCTTGCAATGGGAGGAACGCTGTTTTTCTATGAAGGCGCACCGGATTGGCCAAAGCCTGACAGACTCTGGGATATGATAGAACGCCACAGGATCACAACACTCGGTATCTCTCCAACAGCGGTAAGGGCATTTATGCGTAATGGTGATCAATGGCCGAATGCACATGATCTCACAAGTTTGCGTATGTTCGGTTCTACAGGTGAACCATGGAACCCGGTGCCGTGGATGTGGTTATACAAGAATGTTGGAAAGGAAAGATGCCCTATTATTAACCTCTCGGGTGGTACTGAAATCGGGGCATGTTTTTTATCGGTACATCCGGTCAAACCATTAAAACCATGTTCCCTTGGAGGGCCTTCGCTTGGTATGGCTACAGATGTTTTTGATGATAAAGCAAAACCTGTGAGAGATGCTGTAGGTGAGCTCGTTTGCAAAAAGCCTTGGCCAAGTATGACAAGAGGTTTATGGCGGGATCACGAAAGATATATGGAAACATACTGGGACAGATGGAAAAATGTATGGGTGCATGGGGATTGGGCATCAATTGATAAAGACGGATATTGGTTTTTACATGGTAGATCGGACGATACAATAAAGATTGCCGGGAAACGTGTCGGACCTGCCGAGGTTGAATCCGTACTTGTATCCCATAGGGCAGTAACTGAGGCAGCAGCAATAGGTGTGCCGGATGAACTAAAAGGAGAAGCACTTGTTTGCTTTGTTATACTAAAATCCGGTTATGAATCATCGGAGGCATTAAGGGCTGAACTGATACAATTTGTAGCTTCGGCACTCGGCAAATCAACAGCGCCCAAAACTATAAAATTCGTTAGTGAACTTCCAAAAACGCGTAATGCAAAGATCCTCAGGCGGTTTGTAAAGGCAAAATACCTTGGTCAGGAGATCACGGATACATCTTCTGTTGAGAACCTTTCCTCATTAGATATTATTGTACAGGCTATATAATTAAATTGTTAACTTTCAAAAAAGTCATACTTTAAACAAAGGAGAAAAAAATGTTAAAACTGTATGTAGGCAACTTGTCATTTAACACCACAGAAGACGAAGTAAAGGAGCTGTTTGGGAAAGTCGGTGCGGTCCAGAGTGTTTCCATAATCAAGGACAAATATTCGGAACGCTCAAAAGGCTTCGGATTTGTTGAGATGACAAATGACGAAGAAGCAAAAAAAGCCATTGAGCAGATCAATGGTACTGATTTCAAAGGCAGGAACATCAGAGTGGCAGAAGCAAAGCCGATGGAAAAGAGGGAAGGCGGCGACTACGGAGGAGGACACAGAAAAAGCGGATTTAAAGGAGGAAACAACAGAAGCGGAGGATATAGATAATAGAATTTGCCCGCGTAAAAATGGGTAATCTGCAGTAATAAACTAAATCAAAATTACTCCAAAATTACTATAGATATGTATTGTTGCTGGATTTGCCGAGCAAATCCAGCACGTTTCTTCTGACAGCTTCTTATGATGTTCTATAACCATGAAGATCAATATTCTCTTTGTGTGAAATGCGGTAAATGCAGGTCGGTATGTCCGGTATTTCATGAACTGAATGAGGAAGGTGCGTCACCGCGTGGTAAGATAACGCTGGTTCAGGCACTGTTTGAGAATATGTTCGAACCTTCGAAAAGGACAAAAAAGTTCATATCAGAATGTCTTTTGTGTACTGCATGCGTTGAAGTGTGTCCCAACAATGTTAAAACAGATTTGCTTGTACTTTCCGCACGAGAAAAACTTGCAGATTATGCAGGCAACAAACTCATAGAAACCGCCCTTACAAAAGTTGTCTTCGCAAAAACGGGCGTAAGTTTTAAGCTCGGTTCTTTAACCGAACAGGCGATAGGAAAAAAATTGGATTCGGAATCGGGTATATTTTATCGCTTACCCGCGAATCGCATTATACCCGAGATTAAAGGTATAAAGTTCTCAAACTCAAAAAAAAATAGATATACACGTAAAACAAAAACAGGATTTTTCCTTGGGTGTCTCATTGATTTTATCAATCATGATATTGCGGAAGATACTGTAAAGTTGCTCGAGGCATCGGGTAAAAAGCCATATATCCCTCAGGATCAAGCTTGCTGCGGACTGCCGGCATTGAGTATGGGAAATGTAAAGCAGGCAGCAAAACAGGCGAGGACCGTTATGTCATTGTTCGATACTGCGGATATTGTCGTTACGGCATGCGGCTCATGCGGCTCGATGATGACAAACTACTATAAATTTTTATTTGATGATCCTGAAGATAAAAAAAAGGCCGAAAGATTCGCTGAAAAGGTAAAAGATATAATAGAAGTCGTAGATCAAGGTATATTCACAAATGCAGAGCCCGCGTCCGAGTTGATTACCTATCATGATCCCTGTCATCTCAAAAGGGGTATGGGTGTATCAAAGAAACCAAGAACACTCATAGGAAAGGTAGGGTATAAAATTTTAGAGATGAAAGTTCCGGACAGGTGCTGCGGGCTTGGAGGGGCATTCAATATAAAACATCGCAAAATCTCAACAGCTATCACAAAAGCAAAGATTGACGATATACGCTCAACAACCGCTGGAATCGTTGCAACTGGCTGTCCGGGGTGCATGGCAAACATATCCGCCATGCTGATTGAACAAGATCTAAACGTAAAAGTGGTACATACAGTTACTCTGCTTGTAACAGCCCTGAAGAAAAACACTGCGTTATAAAAACTTTCCTATCGCATTTTTCGGGTATGGTTAGATTTTACATGATTTGATTCGGAGTATTGACTCTTTTACAATATAGTTTAAAATAATACTGATCAGGATAATGGATGGCTGCTCTGTTTACCCTTCAGGTACAACAGGGAGGAAAGTCCGGACTTCGAAGGGCAGGATGGTCGCTAACAGCGACTGTGCCGCCGTAGGCGGCATAAGGAAAGTGCAACAGAAAGCAAACCGTGGCGCCTTTGACGCCATAAGGGTGAAACGGTGAGGTAAGAGCTTACCAGTGCTGTGTGCGAACATGGCAGCTATGTAAACCCCATCCGAAGCAAAACCGAATAAGCAGGCGATTGAGGGCTGCCCGTCCGATGCCTGCGGGTCGGCTGCTTGAGGCTGCCAGCAATGGCAGTCCCAGATAAATAGCCATAATGAACAAAATCCGGCTTACAGTTATCCTGATCGATTTTTACATTTTTTGGTGGATACGAATCAGTTGTCAATGGGATGATTTTCTATAAAACTGTTGAGTTTATTGCGATGTTCCTGTTCAATATTCTCAAATTGTATACCTATGACAACATTTGATGTCGTTTTTTCTTTAACCTCTTTTACTTTAGCCCATATAACCTTTCCACTTAATATGAGTGGATCTTTTTCATCCGGAAGGTGGAGGAATAATTCCACAAGAGTCCCCGCTCTGATCAAGGTAGCTGTCTCTACCCCCATTCCCCCAAGGCCAACATCTCTTGTAAAGTCAGAAAAGAAAATGCCTTCACTCTTGCAATTCACCCTCAGCCTGGTTTTTACCCTTTTCGTTTTCCTGCTTTCGTTATCAGTATGCATGTTGTATCGATCTATACATGATATAAATGACCTATGCAATAAGAATATTCAAAGTTTGAGGAGCACTTCATCTGCGATTGGTTTGTTGGGTTTCCTTGTGATTGACATAAAGTATAAAAGTAGTATGTTTATAATTATGAAGAGCAAAGACCTTAAGGTATTGTCCATAATAGAATTGAGGAGGCTTGCAAAGCAGCTTAAGGTAAGTCTTAAAAGGACAATGACGAAACAGCACCTCATTAAAGCCATTGTTCTTTCTACGAGATCCAGAGCAATATCCGCAACATTGAGAGGGAAAAAACAGAATAAAGTGAAAAGCCTTCATCCTCGCCCTCAACCACATGCAGCTATAAAACATGGAGCAGCCAAGTTACAACCAGAAGAAGTCCTTCCGGTTTATAATGGAATATCCAAGCTTGTGCTGATGCCGCGAGATCCGTGGTGGATATTTGTTTACTGGGAAGTAGACAGGTCGCTTGTTGCAGGCAAGTCGTTAATACTCAAGGTATACAGACAGAGTGATCGGTTGTACGCAAGCATCAATGTCGGTAATTCCAATAATTGGTATATTAACCTGCCGGAACCTGCTGACACAGTAAGAAGCGAACTCGGATACATCAAGCCGGGAGGAGAATTCCGTATTGTAGCTGTTTCTAACACGGTAAAGACGCCGCGTGCATGGCCCTCGGATATAAGCTACACCGGTGCTGGCAATAGATCCATGGATCAGCAAACAAACCCATTTATAGAATCGTACACTACGTACGAAAGGGTAACTCCTTACGTCAGGGAAAATATAACATCAAGAAAACAATGATCGGATACCTTGCACTCATTCTTCATTCTCACCTCCCCTATGTCAGACACCCTGAATACAATGATTTTCTTGAAGAGGACTGGCTTTACGAAGCCATAACAGAAACATATATTCCACTGCTTGACGTGTTTGATCGTTTAACCAGAGATAAGGTTGATTTTCACATAACCCTCAGCCTTACCCCAACGCTGCTTGAGATGCTCAGGGATGAGCTTTTGATGGAAAGGTATAGGCGGTACCTGTCGAACCTTATAGAGTTAAGCGAAAAAGAAATAAGACGCACGGCAAATGATCCATCTATAAATCCTCTTGCAAATATGTACCACGACCGGTTTATCCATTATATGGATATGTTCGAAAACAAGTACCATGGGAATATCATATCGGGTTTCAAAGAATTTATGGAGGCGGGTTCGGTTGAGATCGTAACATCCGCAGCAACGCATGCATACCTCCCGCTTATTACGGATGAGAAATGGCAGGATGTTCAGGTACACGTCGGTTTTGATACCTATATCCGCCATCTGGGAACGCAACCAAACGGTATATGGCTTCCTGAGGATGCTTACATAGAGGGACTCGATAATGTATTGAATAAATATGACATAAAGTATACCTTCCTTGACGCACACGGCATATTGAATGCATCCATAAGACCAAGGTATGGCGTTTATGCACCTCTTTGCTCTGATGCAGGCGTAAATTTTTTTGGCAGGGACATTCAGTCTGCAAAACAAGTCTGGAGTGCAAAAGAAGGCTATCCCGGGGATTATGATTACAGGGAATTTTACAGGGATGTCGGCTATGACCTCGATTTCGAGTATGTAAAGCCTTACCTGCACAGCGACGGATCACGTTCAAACCTCGGTATAAAATATTACCGGATCACCGGGAAAACGGATCAAAAGCAGCCGTATGTCCCTCAGTGGGCAAGGGACAAAGTAATAGCGCATGCGGGTAACTTTATTTTCAACCGTGGAAAACACATCGAATATCTTGCCGGCATCATGGATCGCAAACCGCTTATCATAGCAACGTATGATGCAGAACTGTTCGGTCATTGGTGGTTTGAAGGACCGGATTTCCTCGAACAGGTTTTCAGGAAGCTCCACGAGATAAACGGACCTGTAAAGGCAATAACACCGGACATGTATCTCAAGGAGTACCCGGATAACCAGATTGCACAGCCTTCCCAGTCGAGCTGGGGTGATAAAGGATACCATGAGGTATGGCTTAACGGGACGAACGATTGGATATACAGGCACATACATATAGCGCAGGACAGGATGAATGAACTTATGCATACATCCACAGTATCGCTCAAACAGCACAGGGCAATCAACCAGGCATTGAGAGAACTGCTGCTTGTACAATCAAGCGATTGGCCGTTCATCATGAATTCAGGCACTATGGTTGCGTACGCCAAAAAACGATTCATAGTGCACATATCGAGATTTACAAAACTCTATGATCAGATAAAACGCAATCGGATAGAACATATGTTTCTTGATGAAATCGAATCAAAAGATAACGTCTTTTCATGGATAGATTATAAAAATTATCTTTAGGACAATCTTGTACGAAAGTAATAAAGAAGTTGATTTCCGCCTTCGAGGGAATGACGGCTTTTGGCCAAAATGAAACCGCCGCCTTTGTCGCGGGTAATTCACAATTTTCAAGTTAAATAGCACCTTCCTGCCACTTCCGGTTCATAATCATAAAATGCCGAAGCACTTGACTAATTATGAGCATATGCTTATCTTCCTATAAAAGAGTGTTCGCATAAAATAAGGAGGAAGTTATGCAGATAAGGTTAGCGATAGCTACAGACGGTGATTTCGTATCGCCACATTTTGGTAGATGTCAATCATATACCATTGTTGACATTGAAGACGGCAAGATTATAAAAAAAGAGTTAATAGATAACCCCGGGCTTGAAGGTCATGAACCAGGTGTTATACCAAAATTTTTACACCAAAAGGGTGTAAATTATATAATAGCCGGAGGTATGGGACCGAGGGCAGTAGACTTTTTTAATGAGTTCGGCATTCAACCGGTTGTAGGGGTAAGCGGAGACATCAAACACACCCTTGAAAAATTCATTACAGGCGAACTGCAAGGCGGCCGTAATATGCATGAGTTATTCGAGCACGAACATGAACACGGACATAACCATGAACATACCCATGCATTGAAGGATGCGGCCTCACTTATTTGTATAACATCACAGGGCCCGGATCTTTATGCCGAGGTTGATTCAAGATTCGGCAGATGCCCATACTTTCTACTTGTAAATCCGAACACCCTTGAATTTGTGGCATTAGAAAATGCCAACGCTGATGCTGAAGGCGGGGCAGGAACTCAAGCGGGTCAGTTTATCGTATCTAATAATGTGAAGGCACTTTTAACCGGTAGCGTTGGTCCAAATGCATCTGAAACATTAAATGCCGCGGGTGTTGAGATGTATACCGGTGTATCCGGGAATATAAGACAGGTGATAGAAGATTACAAAGCAGGGAAACTGAAAACCACACAGAAATCCGGTACAGGTTTAATGCATTGACCCCAAGATGCATTAAATGGTTTTATGATAATCTCTGTTGCGAGTGGAAAGGGCGGAACAGGTAAGACAACTGTTGCAGTGAATCTCGCCTTATCCCTTCATGATGTTCAGTTTGTTGACTGCGACGTAGAAGAACCTAATGTACATCTGTTCATCATGCCTGATATTACCGAAAAGAAATCCGCTTATATTCCAATACCCGAGGTTATTGAGGATACCTGCAACTACTGCGACATATGCAGACAGGTTTGTGCTTATAATGCTGTCGTGGTTATTCCTCCAAGGGTGAATAAAAAGGGGACGGTATTGGTCTATCCTGAACTCTGTCACGGCTGCGGTGCGTGCCCACTGTTCTGTCCTCAAAAGGCAATGGTAGAGGTCGATAAGGAGATCGGCGTTATTGAAATAGGAGAAAAAGAAAATTTGCAGTTTATTCAGGGCAAGCTCAATATAGGTGAAACAATGTCACCGCCGCTTATCCGTCAGGTTAAAAAATATATCAATACCGGAAAGACAGTAATTATCGATGCCCCTCCAGGGACATCATGTCCTGTCATTACAGCAGTAAAGGGAAGCGACTTTTGCGTTTTGGTCACAGAGCCAACCCCGTTTGGTCTTAATGATTTGGCGTTGACCGTTGATGTTGTTCATGAGTTGAAGGTTCCATTCGGCGTTGTTATCAACCGTGCAACCATGAGCAACAATAAGGTTGAACAATACTGTGAAAAAGAAGGTATACCCGTTTTGATGAAAATACCTTTTGATAGGAAGATAGCAGAGGCATATTCTAAGGGTATACCAATGCTAAATATAATGCCTGATTATAGGAATAGTTTTCAAGGGCTATTTGATACGATTACCATGATGACACAGAAGGTCTGATGTACAAATAAACAAGGTTTGGGATCAGTTATGAAACAGATAGTTGTAGTCAGTGGAAAAGGTGGAACAGGTAAGACCGTATTAACCGCTTCACTTGCGGCACTTGTAAAAAATAAGGTGCTTGTTGATTGTGATGTGGATGCTGCAGATCTACATCTCATGGTACATCCCACTATCAAAGAGAAGCATGAGTTTAAAGGCGGTAAAATAGCTGTTATAAATAAGGACGCATGCACGGAGTGCGGGTTGTGCCTTGATGTATGCAGGTTTGACGCTATAGACATCAATTTCACTGTAGACCGGTTATCGTGTGAAGGGTGCGGTGTATGCAGTCGTATCTGTCCGTACGAAGCTGTACAGATGGAACAGAAGATAGCAGGTGAATGGTATATATCCGATACCGAGTATGGACCTTTTATGCATGCAAGATTGGGGATTGCCGAAGAAAATTCAGGCAAACTCGTTTCAAAAATAAGGCATGCAGCCAAAGCGTTGGCAAAAGAACAGCATAAAGATTACGTGCTCATTGATGGACCTCCAGGAATTTCCTGCGCCCTTATTTCATCTGTATCAGGCATGGATCTTGCATTGATTGTAACAGAACCAACCCTATCCGGCATACATGATATGCTCAGAGTTATAGAGGTTGCAGCGCATTTCAACGTAAAAACAAAGGTAGTGATCAATAAGTACGATCTCAACTTGGAAAACTCAAAGAGTATCAAAGCGCAATGCGAAGAAAAGGGTGTTGAGGTCGTAGGACATGTTCCATTTACGTCCTGTATGAGCGAGGCGATATCAGAGGGTATCCCGCCTATCTGTTACTGTAGCGACGGCATTGCAAAGCAAATAAACAGTATTTGGGAAAAGATATCTTAACCCACAAATGCAATAGGGAAGTTTACCCTGTTAGAAAATTCTCACTATTACATACCGCATAATACTAAATTATTACAAAGCTGTCATACGTGGATATCGTTCAATCCACACCGTTTCTAACAGGGGGGGTGTTCAAATGCATTTTTTGGGTTAAAAATTGCGTGTTTTCACCCAGGTGAGAGCGTCTTACTATCCATCCTTTTTATGCTAAAAAAACGAAGCGTACAATTGTTTTTATAAGATAATATGTTACTCAAGAACATTCTTGTTTTATAAAATGGTATAGAACTTGCGCTTAATCTCCTTTAAAAAGGAGATATTTACAATGCCAACATTTAAACAATTGTCGGATTATTATGCAAGATACATAAGAAACAAGCTAATTGAAAATATATTTAAAATGATAAACTACTCGACTAAACCTAAAGACCGACACATAAAACTTGCTGTTATTCTTATTGCTATTCTTCAGGAAATCAATAAAAGTTTAAACCAATATAATCTTTCAGATTTGAAAAAAAACAGCATAATAAATGAAATCTCCGACAATCTTGGTTTAAAACATACCAGTTTGCTCTTAATGCTCAAAGAAGCAAGTAATGATAATTTTGCCGGGCTTGCCAATTACTTGGAGAACTTTTTTGAGGAATTAGAACTATTATGAATAGTATACCTCTCTATAAGAAAGGAGAATACAATGGCAAAAGTCATAACCTTTGAAGAAGCTGCAAAATTAGTACCAGACGGTGCATGTGTAGCAAGCTCCGGTATTGGTGGCATTAATAAATCCTTAAAGTTCGATCAGTCAATAGAGGACAGATTTTTAAAGGAAAATCACCCTAAGGATCTCACGGTACTTTTTGCAGCGGGTCAGGGAGGTTACGCACTCCACATGGGTACCAACTGTTATGCACACGAAGGTTTGATCAATCGGCTCATTGGGGGTCATATTGACACTGCACGGGAAGTGTTTAAAATGGCACTCGAAGGAAAAAAATATAGAGATCTATAACCTGCCGCAAGGTCAGATGGCACAGTTATATAGGGCTATTGCAGCAAAGAAACCTGGCATAGTTTCACAGATCGGATTAGGAACGTTTGTGGATCCACGAGTGGAAGGATCGGCTATGACGCCAATCTCCAAAGCTAAGCTTGTTGAAGTCGTAACGGTAGATGGAGAGGACTACCTGTTTTATAAGTCCATACCTATCGATGTATCGGTAATTAGGGGAACCACAGCAGACCTACGAGGAAATATATCGTGCGAATTAGAGGCAGCAATAACGGATGACCTTCCACTTGCCATGGCAGCACACAATTCCCGGGGTATTGTTATCGCTGAGGCTCAAAGGTTGACTGCGGGCACACTTAATCCGCGGAATGTCATTGTTCCTGGAACGCTGGTTGATTACATAGTTGTGTATGAAGAACAACACATGACATTTATAGAGCCTTATAACCCGGCTTATAACGGAGATATCGAGCATCCACAGCCATGGGTACTTGCAAAGAAGATAAAGGAATTAAGCGTCGGCATTACCCCGCCGCGTGGACAGGTGTGGATATTATACCGGCACGGCGAGCAGCATATGAACTCAAAGCTGGTGCTGTTGTAAATAGAGGGCTTGGTGTGCCGGAAGGGGTATCACAGGTAGCTGAGGAGGAAGGCATTATCGAAGATTTTACTTTGACTGTTGAATCAGGTCCATGGGGAGGGGCACCTGCAGGTGGTGCCAGTTTCGGGGCTTCTATCAATCCACACGCAATACTGCATTCAGCCTCCATGTTTGATTTCTATGGAGGCGGCGGACTGGATATCACCTTTGTCGGTTTTGCCGAGACAGACTCAAAGGGAAACGTAAATGTATCAAAGATTCAGGGTAGAATCATTGGTACTGGTGGATTTATAGATATTACACAAACAGCCAAGAAAGTTGTTTTTCTTGGAAAGTTTGCTGACCATGCAGAGTACACAATTGACAGTAATGGCATAAAGATACTGAAAGAGGGAACACCAAAGTTTGTTCAGAATGTCGAACAGATAACTTTCTCTGCGGATTACTCTAAAAAGATCAAATAGAATGTCGTCTATATAACAGAGAGAGCGGTGTTTGAGCTTGGAAAGAACGGACTTGTGCTTTTAGAGATTGCAGCCGGGCTCGATGTAAAAAGTGATGTCTTAAACCGCATACCCTTTCCTGTAGAAGTAGCTGAGAAGCTGAAGGTTATGGATAAGAAGATCTTTACATTTGAAAAAATGGGTCTTGCTCAGGTCTTTTGATATACGATTATAATGACGTTGTAGAGAGGCTATCCGAAAGGTTCACCCGGACATCATTAACCAAAAAATGCAAGAGGAAAGGTTGTTCATTCGCTAAAAAGAAGAAAGAGTTTGAAACGATACGAAACAAAACACCTGTGAACTGCTTGCAATACTTTCATAGTATTCTGCGTGGACAATTTCTCTATTAGTGTCAAGGAATAAATAGCGCATATTAAAACGGCAATATCCTTTAGCCAAAGGAGCTTTGTTTTGTGAGCAGAGGCGAATAGATCCTTTAAAAAACCATTGACAAGCGCATTTTTTTGCACAATGCTAATTTAGAATAGTTACAATTAGTAAAAAGGAGGTAAGTATGTCAAAATCTTCAAGAAAAACAATGACAACGGATGCCGGTGTGCCTGTCAGTGATAATCAGAACAGCCTAACCGCGGGGCCACGCGGCCCGGTGCTTATGGCCGATTACGAGCTCATGGAGCGTATGGCGCATTTCAACAGGGAACGGGTACCGGAACGGGTTGTTCATGCAAAAGGCGCCGGGGCATACGGCGTTTTCAGGGTAACGGGTGATATTTCCCAATATACGCGTGCCAAACTATTTTCCAAGATAGGAAACTCCTGTGAAATGTTTGTTCGATTCTCCACCGTTGCCGGAGAAATTGGTTCAGCCGACACGGTTCGTGATCCCCGGGGTTTTGCGTGCAAATTCTATACCGAAGAGGGCAACTGGGATCTGGTTGGCAATAATACGCCGGTATTCTTCGTCCGGGATGCGCTCAAGTTTCAGGATTTTATTCACAGCCAAAAGCGAGATCCTCAAACCGGTTTGAGAGACAACACCATGCAATGGGACTTCTGGAGTCTGTCGCCTGAGTCCTTACATCAGGTAACCATACTGTTCTCCGACAGAGGCATTCCCGCCACCTACCGAAATATGAACGGCTATAGCAGTCATACATTCAGCCTATGGAACGAGAAGGGCGAACGTTACTGGGTGAAATGGCACCTCAAGACTATGCAGGGCATTAAATGCCTGACTGAGGAAGAAGCCGGGAGAATAGCAGGACAGGACCCGGATTTCCATAGGCGCGATTTGTTTACCTCAATAAAGCAAGGCAAGAATCCCAAATGGAGTGTCCAGATACAGATTATGCCTGAAAAGGATGCGGAGACTTACAGCATACATCCTTTTGATCTAACAAAGGTATGGCCACATAAAGATTATCCACTGATTGAGGTAGGGGTAATGGAACTCAACCGCAACCCGGAGAACTACTTTGCAGAAGTGGAGCAGTCAGCGTTCGAGCCAAGTAATTTACCGCCGGGGTTTGGCGTCTCTCCCGACAAAATGCTCCAGGCAAGGCTGTTATCCTATGCTGACACCCATCGCTACCGTATCGGGATAAACTACGCATCACTCCCTGTAAACAAGCCGCGATGTCCTGTGCATACATACAATCGGGATGGGCATATGCGCTTTGATGGCAATTATGGCGGCACAGTCAATTACGAGCCAAACAGCTTTGACGGACCGGTGGACGATAAGCAGTATAAAGAACCGCCTCTTCATATCTCCGGGGATGCGGACCGCTACGACCATCGTGAGGGTAATGACGACTACAACCAGGCAGGGGATCTCTACCGGCTCATGAGTACAGATCAAAAGGCGCAACTTATCGGCAACATCGTGCGAGCGATGAAACAAGTGCCAAAGGACATTCAGCTCCGCCAGATTGACCACTTTCGTAAGGCAGACAAAGACTACGGTGACCGGGTGGCTTCCGGCTTAGGGCTGTTATAATTTCACATAATGATAAAATAAAAGGGAGGTAAGTTATGGAAGGACTTCAAAAAACTCAATACAGAGCTAATCGGTCTTTCTGTTGACCAGGTATTCTCTCATATTAAATGGGTTGAATGGATAAAAAATGAACTTAAGGTAGAGATTCAGTTTCCAATCATTGCAGATGACAGGGACAAGATTGCCGAGTCTCTAGGCATGATCCACCCTGGCAAAGGTAGTAATACTGTAAGGGCGGTTTTTTTACTGGACGATAAAGGTGTTTTGAGATTGCTTCTTTATTATCCTCAGGAAATTGGAAGGAATATTGAGGAGATACTGAGGGTCATTAAGGCTCTTCAAACCGCAGACAAATATGGTGTTGCAATCCCTGCAAACTGGCCTAACAATGAGCTGATAAAAGACGAAGTCATCATCAGTCCGGCATCAGATGTCAAAACAGCAGAGGAAAGGCCAAAGAAAAACAATTGCTATGATTGGTGGTTCTGCCACAAGAAGATTAATTAACATAAAAAATACACTTTGAAGAGGAAATCCAAAAAAACTGGATTTCCTCTTTCATCAAAGATAACCGATTTTTATGTTAACCACGCAAGATGCAGGAGGAAAATCTTTTTTTAAATAGTATAACACGCTATAGAATCTTATAATCGTGCGTACCAACAACAACGGGAACCTTTATATCGTTCTTTATCAGGTCAACAGCCTTATCAATAGACATATAAGGACAGCTTATCTTGGCCTCTGCCATGCAATTGCTGATGTATATTTCATCCGGAACAATTTCAGAAAGCCTTATGCTCATTTGAATATTTGGGATTAAAGCCCTTCCAGGGCATTCACAGCGTACGAAACCAATTACTTATACAGGCTCATGAACTTTAGACTCACCAAAGGCCGCTGCCTTTAGACATCGCCACTCTCCCGGACATCCATAGGTAGAATCCATATATGCACCACAGCCTACAATAAACACGCTTTTCATTGTTTTACCTCCCTAAAATAGATTATTAGCCCATTTAATGGGCTTTTAAAAAACAAACAATCTTTTCTTTTTTACATCCTTGTAAATATTTTTCCTCCCGACAGCATTCTCAACGATCTTTTGCATGGTCAATGTGAACAATGGAGCCGGTGCGTGTTCGTCTCTATGGGTTAAAGCGCTGCACACCTTCTTCATTATCTTCAATTGAATGACCTTATTGCCCATCGTGGTAAGCTTGGAAAGATTGTAGGCTTGATTTATTATGCAAGGAATACATGCTGAATCTAAAACCATTTGAACCGCTCCGATAAATAAGATGCTAATGGAGATGAGCTATACTTTTCTTTACATTTGGTTCTTGCAATTCTTCAAGTCCGTTATTTGGCTTGTCCAAACTTTTTTGAAATTAATGTGTTTGGTTCTTTTTCTAAGGAAAACGATTTCATACAAACGTACACAATTTTAATAACAGTATAATAAAATTATTATAAAAGGTTCTTGTATCTTGTATTTGAGAAAGCACTTCATGTTTTTTTATTATGTTTCCCTATACTTATGCACACCAAGGCTTACTATGAATAATGTAAGACATACCAATATTATGCTTCCACCGCTTGCACCACCAATATAGTAAGATATAAAAAGACCGGCATAAACAGAAACAAGGGATACAAGAATAGCAAGCAGCATAGACTGGCTAAAGCTCTTGCTTATCTGCATTGCTGTTAAAGCAGGAATAACCATAAGCGCACCTATCAGTAATGTTCCTACTGTATTCATGGCTATTGCAACAATCTCATACAGATCAGACAAGGATGTTGTCGTTATACTCCCGAACAGCACGCTGAATATGTCTATAGTAAAATCTCTGTAAACGCTTATAATAACCACTGCTATTGCCATGCCGCCATAGAGGAAGATAGCAAGCACGGACTCTCCTGATATACGACTCTTCCATCGTAATAGCTCTATGCCGAGTGCAGCTATGATGGCTGTTAAAAGGGCTGTTAAGATAGGATTTGCCCTCGTGATTATACCAATAGCAACGCCGGTAAGAGAGACATGGGCAAGCGTATCTGACATAATAGTATATCGCTTAACTACAAGAAATGTACCGATGAGAGGGGCTGTCCGGCAATGAATGCCCTTATCATAAAATCAAATGTAACAATATCAGGCATGCTCATGATGGATAAAGGTAGCCTCTTTGCTATAAAGCTGTTCTATATACTTGCTTTTGATAATGTCCTCTGGTGCTCCATGACAGATAAGTGCCTTATTAAGACAGACCATACATTTTACCTCCTTTGCAATGGTTGCTCTATCATGGCTCACCATAAGAATTGTTATTTCATAATCTTTATTGAGGCTCGTAAGTATAGTATAAAAATCTTCTTGAGAAACTACATCTACACCAGCGGTTGGTTCATCAAGGAGCAAGATTTCCGGCTTGCCAGCAAGTGCACTTGCAATAACAACCCTTCTGCCTTTCCCCACCGGAGAGGCTGTTAATATTTCTCTTTTTGTATCCTGCTATACCCATTGCCTTCATTGCCCATTCAATCGCCTCTTTATCTTCCTTAGACATCCATCGAGCTATACCAAGCTTCGGTATTCTTCCTATCTTTACCATTTCCTCAACTGTTATCGGAAAATGAAGCGGTGCAGACAGAGAACTCTGGGGTATATAACCTATGGAATGCCTATCCCGGGATACACGAACCTCATCACCATAAATAAGCACCCTACCAGATGATGGCTTCAAAAGCCCTGTGATGATCTTCAATAGGGTTGTTTTCCCTGCACCATTGGGACCAACTATAGCAATATAATCGCCTTTTTTAATCTGAAAACCTATGTCTTTTAAAACCGGCACAGAATTATATAAAAAGCTTACATGCTGAATATCTATGCAAACATCATTGTTCATTTACACTCCATTGCCTGCCTTAAGGTTGCAAGGTTTTCCTTCATGATAGAAAGGTAATTCTTACCAGCTTTTATTCCGGTTGTAGTTAATCCTTCTCTTGGATCGAGTACAAGCGTTTTAGCCCCGGTCTCGCGGGCAATTGTTTCAGAAAGCTTTGAATTGACCAATCTTTCAAAAAATATATATTTGATGTGTTTCTCACGCGCCAAGATTATTAACTGTGACATAGTTTTAGGTGATGGCTCTTCCTCAGGTGAGAGTCCTGCAATAGAATAGGCGTTGAACCCACACCTTTTTGCAAGGTCATTAAACGCAGCATGAGATGTGATGATATCATGAAGCTTACATGATGTAAGGCCATGCGCATAATCGTTATTGAGCCGGTTTAATTGTTCAACAAATATAGTTGTCTGAGTTTCGTAGTATTGGGCATGTTCAGGATCAATTGTTTTAAGGCTCTTGCTTATTTCTTGCACCATGTTTTTAGCTGTTACTGGATCAAGCCATACATGAGGATCACGATTGTTGAGATAGTGTCCGTTCATGGGTGATACGAGACTTATCATCTCCAGAATTACTATGCCCTTTTTTACAACGTCATTCTTTATCTTTGTTGCCCATGGATCAACCCCTGCACCGTTCAATATAAAAAGTCTTGCCTCATATACCTTTTTCATATCCATTGGCGTTGGTTCATAATCATGCGGCTCTGAACCGACAGGTGTTATATTCGTTACATCTACATAATGTCCCCCAACACGACTTGCAAACTCAGCTAACGGATAAAAACTGGCAACTACCTTTATCTTTTTCTCCTGTGCATATAAAGGATGGAGGAGTCCTAAAACAGTCATTAGTGTAATTACTGATATTGCGAAAAACTTATAGATATGTTTCATGGGTTTTTTCCCTATCGCCTTGTTTACATTTCTTACATATACCAAACAATTCTATTTCATACCCTCTACCTTCAAACCCTTTTTGTTTCATAGCGAGCTTATCGTACCTTGAAAGACTGCCAATCCTTATTTCTTCAACATTGTGGCATTTCACACATACAAGATGTATATGGTTATAGGCAGGGCATATCTTATAATGGACCTTTGCGTCCCCATGCAATATCTCATGAATAATATCTTCTTTTTTTAAAGCAGATATCTCCCTATAGATTGTTGTTTTATTGGGTTTTAAACCATGCTGTTCAAGTGCTGATTTTATCTCCATCGCGGTAAGGGGCTTTTGTGTGCCATACAGTATATCAATAATACCTTCTCTTATCTTTGTTACTCTGTAACCTTTGTCTTTTAAATTCTGTATTATTGTATTCATCTTTCAACAAATGCAACTTAGTTGCATTTGTAATTTATGCTTTTATAAAGCCAAAGTCAAGCATCTTAATGAATCTCCACCGCCTTACAGCGGTGGTATCATTCTTTTCGGGCTTTTTGCCCGAACCGCTTTGCGGTTCCCTGCTCTCACCCCCACCCTTACAGGTGGGGAACTCTCGCTAAATTAGACAATTGTTAAAAAACAGAGACTTATTGTTAAACATGAATCTCAGGATTGAGTAAATAAGCAACCTTTCCTCTTGCATTTTTTGGGATAAACTACGTTGAACTCTTACGGTAAAGATAGCGGGCGACCGGGGTCGAACCGGCGACGTCAAGCTTGGGAAGCTTGCATTCTACCACTGAATTACGCCCGCAGTATGTATCATTATTAACAGAACATGAATACAGTGTCAATTATATGTAAGCTGTTTTTTGAACGCAGTTTTTTATCCTCTGTTTATAGGATTTGGCCTGTTTGTTATATAACTGATATACACCGCAATCATAACAACGCCTATCAACAATTCCAACAACGATTTTTTCATTAATCCGTATCCAAAAGAAAATATGCCCGTGAGCAGCAGAGAATGTACCAGACTGCCCAGCCGTCCTAAAATACTGTTTTTCGCCATGCCCTGAACTTCTGCTTGAGGGTTGGGCATAAGTTTGAACTCGAGTGCTGTGGTTAATTGTTTTATAAACTTATCCGATATTACAGGACAGGTGTTCCGGAGTTCTTTGTAACGCTGCAAGGCCTCTTTTTCAAGATCATTTTCCACGCATGCGTTTGCATACTGCTGATGCTGATCCTCGTTAGATGGATCGTGTACAATATTTTTCCACAGCTCTTGTTCCGTCATACAAACCTATAATAGCATTGCACCCTAAAAAAGCCAGCCGTTTTTACCACTTTAGCATCCTTTGACACCTACCAAACCTTGACAATAAAATTTAAATAAATTATACATTGTACCTAAAATAAGTCATTAAATTATGTAAACCCCGTTAGAAAGGAGATGGCTTTCTAACGAGGTAAAGAACTTATAAGGGAGGTTTGTTGTTATGCTGCACAAAACCTATTTCCGGGGCAGTAGAAGTGTATTTTTAATCATTTTTTTCACCACGGCTTTTTTGGTTTTATTGTCTCTTTTTAAACCGGCGAGTTCTTTCGCTGTAAGCTTAGAAGGCTTTAAACCGTATCCGGTGCCGGTTCCTAAAAATAATCCACAGACACCGGAGAAAATAAAACTCGGAAAGATGCTTTTTTTTGACCCGAGACTTTCGGGCAACGGCGCAATAGCATGTTCCACATGCCATATTCCTGCGACAGGATTCATTTCCCCAACAAGGCTGTCATTGTCCTTCCCATCGACTATGCACTGGAGAGCAACCGATTCGGTAATTGATGCGGCATACTTAAAATATTTATTCTGGGATGGAAGGGCGAGCTCTCTCGAACAGCAGGCGCTGGGCCCTATCGGTGCGCCGTTCGAAATGAACATGCACCTGAACTATTTGGTAGCAAGATTATATGAAATACCTCTGTATAGAAAAATGTTCAAACAGGTATTCCATAGCGATGTGATTACGCCCGATATGGTCGCTCAAGCAATAGCCTCTTTCGAAAGAACGATAGTCGTCACGCAAACCCCTTTTTACAGCTATGTGAACGGAGACAAAAATGCACTATCGAAACAAGCGCTCGCCGGCTTTAAATTATTTACCGGAAAAGCCGGATGCATAAGGTGTCATTATGGACCGTTTTTCACCGATAATGGTTTTCACGCATTAGGTGTGCCGGAACTTCAGTTAACCGGAGAAGAGCAAAAACTCAATGCAGCTGCAAGACACTACTTTGCTTATAAAGCCGGCGTAAAAGACTCCAATGCTATAAACAGGGACCTCGGAAGATATTTCGTTACCCACAAAAAATCCGATATGGACAAATTCGGAACGCCCAGTCTGATAGATGCGGTTGGTCCTTATTACATGCATAACGGCGCAATACAGGGATTATTGAATGTAGTTGAATTCTTCAACAAAGATGGGGGCATAAACGTACCAAACAAGTCAAAGATGCTGAAGCCGTTGCATTTAACCTTACAGGAAGAAAAAGAATTGGTTGCCTTTTTGGAATCACTTTACGGTCCACCGTTTGTCATAAGCCCGCCTGAGCTTCCTCCATACTCCGCCAGTGCCGTGAGCGGAGAAATAAAGCCCACCGCTTCGAGTTCGCCAACTGCTACGGGGATGGAACTGGTTAAATCGCAGGACTGCCTGTCCTGTCATTCCATACATGGAGTAGGAGGCACAATGTCCGTGGATTTAAGCGACAAAGGAGTAAGGGAGCATAGCATAAGCTGGCTCGAAACACAGATTGCCACTCCGGGAAAGCATTTTAAACCCGGCGGTCACGAAGTTCTTCTTGGAAAAGACGTGTATAACGTTATGCCGGACCATCCTCTTTTAACAAAAGAACAATTAAATGCCATTGCGATTTACCTCAAGTCATTATAAGAGAGGTGAACAACTCTTCGCAATTTATCAAATGGCGTTTCGTTATTCATGACGCTATGTTCTTGCGGTTGATCGTGCTCACGGTTTCCCTATAGGCTCCACTGGCATATTCGGGATAAAACACTCCGTAAAGATCACCTTGACAAAAGGTTTAAAATGAATGACTATTCATTCAATATACTAATACCGTATGAAAAATACCATTAATCATGAAAGAAATGACAAGCACGAACAAATATTGAGGGCGGCTATAAAAATCTTTGCAAGGAAGGGGTTTTACAATACCCGCATATCGGATATTGCAAAGGAAGCCAATGTAGCTGACGGCACCATATATCTTTACTTTAAGAACAAGGATATACTCCTCGTATCCCTTTTCGAGGAGAGCATGAATCAGATTATACAAAGGGTGGAAGAAAAGCTCTCTCGTATAGATGACCCTATCGAACAGTTGCGCACTTTTATAAAATTTCATTTTGAACTGATCAAAGAGGACAAATTCCTTGCAGAGGTTATATCTGTTGAGTTAAGACAGAGTAATAAGTTCATAAAGGAGTACAAAAATATAAAATTTAAAGAATATCTGAATATTATATCCGGTATTATAAGGAATGCTCAGACAAAGGGAGTGGTAGCAAAGCACCTGATGCCGGGTATACTGAAAAGGATGATATTCGGCGCACTTGATGAACTGACTCTGATCTGGGTTCTTGCGGGTGATTCGAAGTATTCGATCGAGAAGTTAAGCAATGATGCCACGGAAGTTTTGATAAATGGCATAGCTATAAAAAAATAAACATAGAGGAGGTAACAGTGAAGATTCTTGTAACTGTAAAACGGGTAAGCGATCCAGAGGCAAAACTGAAGATAAAGCCTGATGGATCATGGATACAAACAGAGGGTGTAAAGTTTGTCGTAAATCCATTTGACGAGATCGCTGTGGAAGAGGCATTGAAGATAAAAGAAAAACAAACGGGAGAAGTTGTAGTGGTTTCGATTGGAGACAAAGTGGTTACGGAACAGATAAGAGCTGCACTTGCAATGGGGGCGGACAGGGGTATATTTGTCAATTACACCGGAAGCTATGATTCTTATGATATTGCAAATATCCTGCAAAAGGTCGTTGAGCAGGAAAAACCAGAAATCATTATTCTCGGTAAACAGGCCGTAGACGATGATATGGGGGCAGCGGGTTTTATGCTTGCAGAACTGCTCGGATATCCTCAGGCAGGATTTGCTTCAAAAGTAGAGATTTCGGATGATAAGAAAAAGGCAAAGGTAACACGGGAGATTGACGGCGGGCTTGAGGTCAAAGAGGTTGAACTGCCGTGTATTATTACAGCAGACTTGAGATTGAACACGCCAAGGTATGCATCTTTACCGAATATCATGAAAGCAAAACAAAAGTCCATAAAAGAGTTTACCGTTGATGCTCTCGGTGTTGCGGTGAAACCGCGCGTTACCGTCAAAAAATTGACAGAACCGCCGAAGAGGAAGGGCGGGGTAAAGGTAGAATCTGTTCAGGATCTTGTAAATAAATTAAAGAACGAAGCAAAGGTCATATAGAGGAGGCTAAAATGGGTAATGTAATAATACTATGCGAACATAAAAACGGCGAACTGATAAAGCAGAGCCTTTCCGCGGTCAAGGCAGGTATTGATGCGGCAAAAGCTACCGCAGGAAAATCTTTTTTGCTGGTGATTGGCTCAGGCATAGATAAGGCAAAAGAATCGGTATCACACTTTGGCGCTGACGGCGTCATAGCTGTTGAGGACGCTTCTCTTGCAGGGTATACAGCAGAGGCTTATGCAATTGCGGCATTTGAGGCTGTAAAATCTCAGTCAGCAGGGCTTGTCCTGGCAACAACATCGGCCTTTTCAAAAGACATTCTCCCGAGGTTGGCTGTCAAACTCAAAGCGGGTATGGTATCCGATATACTATCAATAAAAACTGAAGGTGGAAAGTTTTCAGGTTTCACAAGGGCAATGTGGGCAGGAAGCATGGTAGCGGATGTCGAGGTGAGTGCGGATGTCATTGTTGCGACGGTAAGAGGAACAGCATTTGCACATGCAGCTGCTATGGACAAGGCATCACCGGTCATACCGGTCAGCGTAAAAATAGATCAAAGCGCGTTAAAGGCGAAATCCCTTGAGACAATAGAACATAAATCAACCAGACCGCAATTGACGGATGCCAGTGTGGTTATATCCGGCGGAAGAGGACTGAAAGGGCCTGAAGGATTTAAAACCATAGAGCAGCTTGCAGACCTGTTTGGTGCTGCAATAGGGGCTTCAAGGGCTGCTGTTGATGCAGGCTGGGTACCGAACGATCTTCAGGTCGGGCAAACAGGCAAGATGGTTGCTCCAAGCCTCTATATAGCAATCGGTATATCCGGCGCAATTCAGCACCTTGCAGGTATGAAAGACTCAAAGACAATCGTTGCGATAAACAAGGACCCGGATGCACCGATCTTTCAGATAGCGGATTACGGGCTTGTTGCCGATTTTGCAAAGGCAGTCCCGGAATTGGTTGAAGAAATAAAGAAAGTAAAATAAATAAACAAATAGAGCAAGGGCAATTCATTCACCCCGTTAAAGGCAGTGTCCCTAACGGGGTAAATTGTCCCTGCTGACAGGGAGGTAGCATGAAATCAATTTTTGTAGCCATAGCCTTGATTGTAGCATGTGGCTATTTCTTCTACAAGGTTGTCACACTGGCAAGATTTGTTCTTCTTGGCAAGCCTGAAAACAGGTTTGATCAAATCGGCAAGCGCACATGGATGATGATACGGAATGCAATCTTCCAGCTTGCCAATTTCAAGCGCCCCAAAGGTGACATCCTGTATGCAGGCATAATGCACTTTATGATCTTCTGGGGATTTATGATCCTGCTGCTCGGAGAGATAGAGATACTTGTTGGAGGATTGGTGCAGGGGTTTACCTTTAAGTTTTTAGGTTATCCTCTTTATAATCTATTTGTTTTTTCCCAGGACTTTATGGCAGCAGCAGTTCTCATTGCGATGATAATGTCCCTTTTGAGGAGGTTTATAGAACATCCAAAAAAACTTAACTATCACTTTGGCTCTTACTTGATACTCGGACTTATTATCGGGCTTATGCTCACCCTGTTTGCAATGAACATAAGCAATGGTGTAAACCCTGAAGAGCCTGTATCTGGAGCGGTAAACTGGATGCTTTTTGCAGGTACGTACATAAAGCTTTTCCATGTTATGCACCCCTTGTCCCCTGTAACATACCAGGTAATATGGTGGCTGCATGTGCTCATGCTTTTATTCTTTCTTGATTTTATTCCAAATTCAAAGCACCTGCATCTGCTTGGTGCAATACCGAATAACTTCTTCCTGAATCTTACCGATAAAACAATGCAGCTCCAGCCCATAAATTTCGAGGCAGAGGGTGTTGAAACCTTCGGTGTTTCGAAGTTTGAGGAATTAACGTGGAAACAACTGCTTGACGGCCCTGCATGTACGGAATGTGGCAGATGTACGGATGACTGTCCGGCGGCAAATACAGGCAAGATCCTTTCGCCGAGGGAGGTTATCCTGAACATCAAGGAAAACATGAAGGCGAACGGCCCAAAGATGCTGAAGTTAAAAGCGGATGAAAAGCTGCCGGACGATCAAAGAACAGCGCTGCTGGCGGATGATGCCGAAGGCGAGAAGCGCATGGCCTTCAAAAAAGAGCATCCCAGAGCGCATAACACAGCCACATCCATCTCTCCACAGGAGCTATGGGCATGTACAACGTGCGGTGCGTGTCAGACGATCTGTCCTGTTGCGAACGAGCATATCAGAGATATTATCGACATGAGAAGGTATCTTGTAATGACCGAGAGCAAGATGCCGCAGGAACTGTCCGCAACGTTCAGGAATAATGATACCAACGGCAATCCATGGGGACTCGGTGCTGATGCACGTCTTGATTGGGCAGAAGGCCTTGGCGTTAAAACCATGGCAGAACAGCCCGATGCGGAGATCCTCTACTGGGTTGGGTGTGCAGGCGCTTATGACGACCGGAACAAAAAGATTGCGATCGCTTTTGTCAAGCTCATGCAGGCAGCAAACGTTAAATTTGCTGTGCTCGGCACAGAAGAGACCTGCTGCGGAGACTGGGTACGAAGGGCGGGCAATGAGTATGCGTTTCAGGCACTTGCAAAGCAGAACATAGAAACACTGAACAAGTACAAGGTGAAAAAGATTGTAACGGCATGCCCGCACGGATATTACACGCTCAAGCATGATTACCCGGAATTCGGCGGCAATTATGAGGTCATCCACCACTCGCAGTTCATAAACCAGCTTATCAATGAGGGCAGGCTGAAACCGGTAAAGTCTATGGAAAAGACCGTTACCTACCATGACTCGTGCTATCTTGGCAGGCACAATGATATCTATTCAGAGCCGCGTGATGTTGTGGCTGCTATTCCGCAGGTAAAGATGGTTGAAATGAAACGCAGCCATAAAAACAGCTTCTGCTGCGGCGCAGGAGGCGCGCGGATGTGGCTTGAGGAGAAAGAAGGCGACCGTATCAACAGGGTAAGAACCGCAGAGGCATTATCACTGAACCCGGATGTGATAGCAACCGCATGCCCGTTCTGTATGACCATGATCGACGACGGCGTCAAGGACAAAGGCGTTGAAGACAACGTCAAGGTGCTCGACATAGCGGAGATCGTGCAGAGAGCTTTATAATATATCGGCAGGGGGCGGGCTTCAATCCCGCCCCCTGCAATAAAATACCAAATCTTCAAAAGCATTTTTTAAGCTTAAATTAGCTCTACCCACGGTATTGCAATCCTGCCTTTTGATACATCGCATGGATATCCCCAAAAATGCATTTGCAAAATAGTGGAGTTTGTGCAATGAATGATGGGTACCCGAGCGGCTAATTAGATTTATGGCAAACTTCCCTATTGCATTTTGCAATTGTTATTTAAGTTTGATTCCGGGTTTTAATTGTTTTTTCCCAGTTTGACTGTTCTTATTCTACTTCCGTGCAGGCGGCGCCATGAATTCAGGTCCAACGGGATCTTTGATCGTATCTTCAAGGATTTTATCAATGGCTGTTTTTGCGTTCTCGTTGATTGACCAACCTGTTATTTCCTTGATCGGTTCTAACTGCTCCGGTTTTCTCGCACCTAAGAGTGCAATGTCAGCACCTTGATCAAGCACCCATCTTATTGCAAGATGGATTATCCGTTTCCCGTAATTTTTCTTTGCCAGTTCGTCGAGTGCCTGAACAGCTTCCAAATATTGTCCATAGCGCGGCTGTTTGAACTTCGGATCGATCTTACGAAGGTCATCTCCTTTAAAACTTGTATCCGGCTTCATCCTGTTGCTGAGCAGTCCCCTGCAGAGTGCACCATATGCCAGTACTGATATATTATTGCCCTTGCAGTATGGAAGTATCTCATTTTCACTTGCCCTTTCAAATAAGTTGTAAGGCGGCTGTGCAATGTTGATTGTGACGGTCTTTCTGAATGCATCCATCTGTTCGATGGAGTAATTGCTTACACCGATCGCCCTGATCTTTCCCTGCCTATAAAGCTGGAACATAGTTTCCGCTGTTTCCTCAAAAGGAACAGTCGGATCCGGCCAGTGGATCTGGTAGATATCTATATAATCGGTTCTGAGACGTTTCAGTGAATCCTCTATTTCTTTTCGTATGCGCTCTTTGCTCGAGTTCCGCCAAACCCTGCTGTCAATCCATTCGAGCCCAACCTTTGTTGCAATGACCACCTTGTCTCTTTTTTTGTATTCTGCAAGCGCCTTTCCAACGATCTCCTCTGAACGTCCAAACCCGTATACAGGTGCGGTATCGATGAGGTTAATACCGGATTCGAGTGCAGTGAGTATGGTTTTTATGGATGTCTGCTCTTCTGTTCCTCCCCACATCCACCCGCCTATGGCCCATGTCCCCATACCAATTCTCGATGCCTTGATATTTGTACCGGCAATTTTAACAAATTCCATAATTGCTCCTTTACTTATTTTTCTGTAACTGTTCTGATTGCCTTTCCAACGGCGTTGAGCAGATGCATGATCTGCGGCTCTGTAATCGAGAGCGGGGGCATTAAAACGACAACATCATCAAGCGGTCTCAGGATGAACCCGTATTTTCTTATCTCGGAGCATATCTTTGCGCCTGTCCTCTGTTCGAACGGGTAGGGCTGTTTTGTTTTCTTATCCAGGACGAGCTCTATGCCTGTCATCATGCCAAGCTGCCGTATCTGACCTACATGATGAAGCCGTGCTATCTTCTTCAGTCCCCTGGTTAGAAGCAGGATCTTCGGCTGGATCTTCCGTATGATTCGTTCTTCTTTAAATAGTTCGAGGTTTGCTATAGCGGCAGCTACTGCCAAGGGGTTGGCTGTGTACGTATGACCGTGATAGAATGTTTTTTTCTCGGCATACTCCCCGAGGAATGCATTGTAGATTGCCGGTGTTGTAAATGTTGCTGCAAGGGGCAGGTACCCGCCGCTTAAGCCCTTGGCAACAGCCATGATATCAGGCTTAACATCCTCATGTTCGCATGCGAACATCTTCCCGGTCCTGCCAAACCCTGTAGCTACCTCATCAAGAATCAATAAAACATTATGTTTTTTTGCAATCCTGCTTGCAGCCGTCAGATAGCCGGGCGGTGAGGTTATAAACCCTCCTGCTGCCTGGATCATTGGTTCAAGCACCAGAGCCGCAACCCTGTCTTCATTCTTTGTGAGGATTTCATCAATCTTTTTTACGCAGGCGAGTTTACACGAAGGATAGTCAAGCCCGAGCTCACACCGGTAGCAATAGGGCGAGGGTGCTTTAATTGTTTTGAATAAAAGGGGTTTGTATGTGGAATGGAACAGTCCTATGCCTCCTACACTCACAGAGCCTATTGTATCTCCATGATAGGCATTGTTCAATGAAACGAATATATGTCTTTGCGGTTTGCCGATATTGAACCAGTACTGGAGTGCTATTTTTATTGCGATCTCCACAGCCGTTGCCCCGCTGTCGGAATAAAAGACCCTTTCCAATCCTTCGGGTACTATATCTATTAACATCTTGGAAAGTATAATTGCACCCGGATGACTGAGTCCAAGAAATGTAGAATGGGCAATCTTTTTGAGCTGCTTATGTACGGCGGCATCTATCTTTTTGTTTCTATGACCGTGAACATTTGCCCATAGAGAAGACACACCGTCAAGATACCTTCTGCCGTTTACATCTATCAGATAATTTCCTTTCCCTTTTTCAATGATCAGAATTTCTTCATTTTCCCAAGCCTTCATCTGGGTAAAGGGATGCCATACGTACGATTTATCAATGTTTGAGAGCTGCTTATAGGTGTATCTTTTCAATCGAGTCCGTATTCCTTCCAGTTTTTTGTAACAAGCGATTTTATCTCTTCAGGCATTTCTATGATAGGCGGCCAGACACGTTTATGACCTTCTTCTGCGGTCTTTTTCGTGGCATCGATACCCATCTTTGAGCCGAAACCTATCTCAGGCGCCGCGTGGTTCAACACATCGACCGGGCCTTGCTGGATTATTATATCTCTCTGCGGATCAACATTATTGCCAAGCCTCCAGATAACATCTTTTATATTCTGGATGTCTACATCCTTATCGAAGACAACGATGATCTTTGTCAGCATAAATTGCCCGAGGCCCCAGAGCGCATTGATCACCTTGCGTGCGTGTCCCGGTATGGATTTGTCTATGCTGACAAACGCCATGTTATGGAATACTCCTTCTATGGGAAGGTTTATATCAACAATCTCGGGAAGGATTTTCCGGATCAATGGCAAGAAAAGCCTTTCCGTAGCCTTGCCGATGAAGCAATCTTCCATTGGCGGCTTTCCGACGATTGTTGCAGTGTATATCGCATCCTTGCGGTGCGTTATTGCTGTAATATGAAAAACAGGATATCGATCCTCCATTGAATAATAGCCCGTATGATCTCCAAAAGGTCCCTCAGTGCGAAGCTCATCAGGGTCAACGTAGCCTTCGAGCACAAACTCCGCGTATGACGGAACCTCTATATCCGAGTTGATACACTTTACAAGCTCAACAGGCTGCTCTCTCAAAAACCCTGCAAAGACCATTTCATCAACGCCGTCCGGCAAAGGTGCTGTCGCAGCATACAGGGTTTGGGGATCGATGCCTATCGCAACGGCAATATCCATTCTTTTGCTAAGTTGCCTGTATTTCCTGAAATGTGCTGCACCATGCTTGTGCATGTGCCAGTGCATGCCGGTTGTCTTGCCGTCATAAACATGCATCCTGTACATGCCTACATTGCGGTCACCGGTTAATGGATCTTTTGTAAAAACAAGAGGCAGAGTTATGAATTTACCCCCATCCATTGGCCATGTTTTTACGATGGGAAGCATATTCAGATCAGGATTATCTTTTATAATAACCTCATGGCATGGTCCATCTTTACTTATTTTAGGAAGCATATCCGAGAGCTGTTTTAGCCTTGGCAGCATCTTCATCTTTTCCCAGAGTGTTTCCGGTGGTTTTTGATCAAGTAAAGATTTCATCTTATTCTGTAGATCGTTCAAGCCGTTAACACCGAGCGAAAAAGCCATCCTTGATTCAGTGCCGAACATATTCATGAGAAGCGGAAACAGGCTACCCTTTACATTTTTAAACAGCAATGCGGGTCCTCCTATTTTGATCATCCTGTCTGCAATCTCCGCGACCTCGAGTAAAGGAGAAACCTCTTTGCTTATTGTTTTTATCTCTGTCCTGTCTTCAAGGGCAGAGATGTATGCTCTGAGGTCTTTAAAGTACATTTCTTAAAACATATTGAGATGTAAAGCCTCTGCAGAATTCTTCATGCTTACCTTTATTTGAGAAAGGTATGCCATATAATCCTTATTGAGCTTTAACCACCTCTTTATAATATGATTACCAATAAACTTTATAACCAGTGTAGAAGCTATATAAGGCTTATAGTTGATCAAACCAACCGCCTTTCCGATAGTTTTGTCATACATAATGTTTAATGCTTCGTTGAGCAACCTTGTGTAAGAATAAAACTCCTCAAATGAATCAAGCATTCCTTGTTGCAGTTCGAACGGCGACATGTTTTTAGGCTGAAACACAGCGTGCAGCCCATCATAGTAATGCCACATCTTATGAAGGAGCCTTCCCTCTGATTCGATCTTCTGATATGTTTCAGTGCCCGGTAAAGGCGTTAGGATCATATATTGAACAGTGTCTATCCTATTTTTTATCGAAAACTTTACCGTCTCCTTGAATATTGACTTATCGTCCTCGTCACCGCCAAACATAAACATACCATGTATACGGATGCTGTTACCGTGAAAAACATCTATTGCACGCTGTATATCATCAATGGTTTGATGTTTACTGAGCCCGTTCAGGGTCGCATTACTTACGGATTCAAAACCTATGTACACGGTATCACAGCCTGCCTTTTTCATGTCTTTGATAAGATCAGGATACCTCGTAATGTCTGTCCTAACCTGTGCAGACCAGTCAAATTTGAACTTTTCTTTTGCTATACGCTCCATCAACTCGTGCGTGCGGTTAACGTTTGCAGTAAGGTTGTCATCATAGAAGAAAACAAAATCTGTTTTTACCTGCCTCAGTTCTTCTATTACCCTGTCAATAGGCAGGGTTCTGTATCCCTGACCAAACATCTTTGTTACGGAACAGAAATTGCAGTCATAAGGACAGCCTCTTGATGTCATAATCGGTGTAATACGCATCTTTTCACTGTTAACAAGCAGGTTAAAATCCGGGAGTGGAATGTTATCCAGCTTGGGCAGCAATTTACCGTTTATAACACGCTGGTCGGAGCCGTTTTTTAAAAGATCAACAATCACATCCTCGCCTTCTCCTGTTACCACATAGTCGACATATTTACCCGCTTCCTCCGTAAGGAATGTTGCATGTATCCCTCCCATAATCACAACGGAACTTGGGTTTTTTTGTTTGAATTGTCTTGCCAGTTCATAAGCTCTCTCGGAAGTTGAGGTAAGAGAGGTTAAAAGAAGGAAATCGCCTTCGAGTTCATTCATGGTCAACTTTCTCCCAAGTAAATTCTCGTTTACTATCTTAACATCAAAACCTGCAGCCTTTATAAGAGTACCTAAATACAGGGGTCCCATAAGCGGCAGGTTCATAAATTTTGCGAATACATTTGCCTCGACTGCCTTTGGTTCTACGAACAAAACTTTTTTCATGATTTGTTAAACTCCTTTATCAATAAAATACTTATTCCAAATAATACCAATGAAATCGGCCATAATCTATAATCAACAGAAAATATAAGGAAAAACACAACACATAAACCGATAAGAAATACTGCAAGGTGAAAAAAAATAATTCCCCTGCCTGTACTTATATATATGGATAAAAATGATACCCCAAGAAAACCTACAAAGAACGGCCAGAGATAAGACATGGTTGTCCACGAAGTGTAATTTTCATAAAATGCGAGTACGCTGAACTGTATAAGATATATACCCATTGCAAGTAAAAGCGAATCCCTTCCCCCCCTGTCTTTATAAAGCATATAAAGACCAATACCGAAAGTCAAAGGAAAAACAGGCCATATATTATATACACCGCTTATGTATCCATAATTTTCAAGTAGCAGCAACGACCCTATTATTATACACAGGAATGCAAGTACATTGTATCTGCTCTTTTTCAAGGTATTTTCCATCCTTATAATATAGTGCCTTTCATAGACAATGTAAATACTATTTGTACGTTACTGCCGGATAAATTACCGTATCTTGATATAAGACACCTGTCTTTCTTTACTGCCGGTCCTGTGCGAATGAAACCCGGGAGAGCATCTGGTACAGAGATTAACATGGAATATATTGGATTTTGGTACACCCGCCGCTTGAATCTGCCTGTCTGCTATTGCCCTTGTGTCAAGCATTCCCTTGCTTTTCGATGTTTGAGTAAATGCATCTTTCACCTCTGTTATAGCGTTAATACTATCAATCACTTCCCTACCAACTTCGTAGCAGTTTTTGCATATACCGGGTCCTATTGAAAAATAAGTGTTCTCTGGTGCTGCACTATAGAATGCGTGCATTTTATCGATGGTGTTTAATATGACTCCATTTGCCAAACCCCTCCAACCTGCATGAATAACGCCAACTACCTGTACAGCAGGATTGTAGAGCAGAATCGGGAGACAGTCCGCTGTTTTAACCCCCAAAAGCTTATTCGGTATTCTTGTCAACATAGCATCGGCAATTGGTATATAGTCTCCATTCTCGTCTTCTATTATTATTACATTATTGGTATGTTTCTGAGACATTAATATGATATCTTCGGGCCACCGGGAACTTGCTGTTCCGAATCCATGTTCTACCGCGAAGAACTGCCCAAGATTATCCGCCTTGATATAGTTCATCTTCTTTTAATACCTCTTTTAACCATAAAGGAAAAGGAGCAGAGAAAGACATTTGCTTACCATAAATCGGATGCACAAAGTTTATTGCATAAGCAAATAATGCGATGCCGTCAAGCATGAAAACCATTTTCTGCAGTTCGAGGCTGCGAAACGCCGGTTTCCTCTTTGAATACACAGTGTCGTTTACGATAGGATACCCCCTATCGCTCAACTGTGTCCTCAATTGGTGCGTTCTCCCTGTTTCCGGAAATAGTGCTACGACAGTTGCGTCTTTAAATTTTTTTATAACCCGAAAAGAAGTTATTGCCCTTCTCCCCCTCGTTGTTTTTGTTGTCATTCTTTTTCGATCGGCGGGATGCCTGCATATCATGTTATCTATGAGACCGGCTTGTTCTGTCATTGCATTATACGTGACAGCAATGTATGTTTTATGAATGGTCCTTTGTTTAAACATCTGTAAAAGCTTTATGTGCGACTCGTTATCCTTGGCTATTATAAGTAAGCCGCAGGTCTGTTTGTCAAGCCTGTGTACGATACCGCGGCGCATTGGATCCCCCATATCGGAAAGTTCCTTATTCATATAGAGAAGCCCATTGAGGACGGTGTTGTGAATGACTGTAGGTGTAGGGTGTGTTGACACTCCAGCAGGCTTATTCAATATTATTATGTGTTCGTCTTCGTACATTATAGGTAGTGGAATGAATTCTGGGGGGGGGGATAAAACCGTTGTTTCATCCAGTGCTCCTATCTGTATGATCTCACCGCTCTTTAATTTATAGTCGGGTTTTTGAATTATAATGCTGTTTATAGAGATCTTGCCCCTAAATATGAGTGTCTTGGCCCGTTCCCTTGAGATTGATTTAAGCCTGTTTACCAAAAAGACATCAAGCCTTTTCCCTTTATCCTCATCACAAGAGAAAAGTTGATCATATATCTGCTCCATACTACCAGATTTTTGACTTTATCCTTTGGCCTGTCAGCTTGATGATAACATCGACTATTGCTCGTTCATAAAGTTGCAATATAGATTTGTTTTGCTTGAATTCCGGTGATAATCTACTTAAAAAAAGCTCTCTACCTTCTTCTACTTCATCCTTCATTACTTCATAGAAGCTGTCATTCTCTATACCCTGTTTTACTTTTTCCTGATTATACAGGGCGAGATCAGAGGCAATTGCTCTCGCAAGTCTTTTCGCATCAACATCATTATCTATTAGCGGCATAAAGCCCCCTTTATTCTTTTAAACCAATTAAATCATTCAATGTATCAATTTGCAACCCTGCTGCATAAATGTTTTATTTAGTTATATCAGCATATCCGTAAAAATATGTTCATGCAAGCACATCGGACATCGATTTATAACTCTATCGGCATTCCTTTAATTGTTATTCTTGAGATGCATGTCTTACATTGACTTTTGAATGCAATACAATATTTACTTTTCGAGCTCAACGTTCCAGTATGATGCATCTACGATGTTCAGGAACGGCGCCCATTCTTCGTAAATGATATGTTTGAAATTAAATGCGGCATACGGCGTCCATTCTGGTTTTTTCGGTCTTTTTATTAATTTCATGCCGGCCTGTTCAGGCGTACGCCCGCCTTTCTTTTTATTGCATTCAAAGCAACTGCAAACCACATTCTCCCACGTGCTTAATCCCCCTATAGAACGTGGTGTGATGTGATCTATATTAAGCTCGGTTCTTGAAAATCCTTTTCCGCAGTATTGGCACGTGTTTTTGTCTCGTGCAAATATGTTTAACCTTGAAAATCTGACATGCTTTTTAGGTATGCGATCGTAAGCAACAAGCACAATAACCCTCGGTACCTTAATCACCCTTTGAACAACACCGATCACATCGTCACCGTA
Organism: uncultured Pseudomonadota bacterium; assembly: GCA_964547905.1. Taxonomy (GTDB): domain Bacteria; phylum JAMCPX01; class JAMCPX01; order JAMCPX01; family JAMCPX01; genus JAJYLM01. The sequence continues at coordinate 52,761 of CAZJPN010000046.1, forward strand.
TTCTGCTTTTAATTCTGCCCAATTTTTGAAGTCATAGATTGTAAATTGTTTGTCAACTACTTTCGCAATACCCTCATAAAGCAATATGAAAGCTCTTCTTACGGTTGTTACGTGTACCGGAAGATACGATTTGTTGAGTACTAAAACCTCGGTGGACAAAACGCCCATTTTACACCTGTCCGCGTCTCAAGATTTCCGATACTAGTGTTTCGCTTCCGTATGTTGCATTTTCTTTGACCAGTTTTTCTACAAGGTCTGCATTGCGTTTACGAAACGCATTTACTATTTCCCTGTGCTGGCTTATAGAACCTTCGATCTTTCCGCTCATCGTTAGTGCAATCCTGAATCTCTGGAACTGCTGGGTTAATGATTGAAGCAATTGATAAAGTTTCTCATTGCCGCAGCTACGCAGGAATTTATCATGGAAATCATTGTGCAGCTTAAATGCAAGCCGCCATTCACCTCTTTTATGTGCCTCTTCAAGCCTGTTGTTGAGATCTTCCATTTTTTTTATATCATCTTCGCTCATTCTGTTGCAGGCAAGCTTTGCCGCATGCCCTTCCAGTATGCTTTTTATCTCATAAAAATCCCGTATATCCTTTTCTGTAATAGGGGCAACATAAGCACCTCTGTGCGCCTGAACCTTTATAAACCCTTCCGTTTCGAGCTGCCGTATAGCTTCCCTGATAGGCGTTCTGCTTATGTTGAACTTGTTAGCCATTTCGGCTTCTGCAACACGTTCTTCGGGCTGAAGAATACCCTTTATTATAGCATCCCTTATAGCATCCGCTATTTGTTCCCTCAGTGTTTGTTTCTTTTGTAAATCAATTTGTCTTAGTCCCATAATGTTTTGTGTATACAATATACATTTTAAAAGTCAACTATTTTTTTAATCATGGTATATCTGAAATATTACCTACCACCGGTATTTTTAAAACGGGTTGTTTTTTACTTGAAGAAAATATCATTATATCGGCATTTAATGGACCGAATCCTGCATTCGGCAATACCGATACGTTTATAGTTTCCTGAGATATGGACTGGCTTAAAGTTGATACCTTTATATATGGCTTCGTTGACGTTACCGATGTAATCTTAACCGAAGGATTGGATATAAAAAAATTTATAGTTTGCTGCGATCTTTCTCCCTTTTTTATGGATCCAAAGACTAATGCAATTTTGTCTGCCATAATATCCGTAACTACCTCTCCGGCAATGGTAAGCATAACAACAGGTTTCTCGGGATCGTTGTCCGTAACAGTAATAGTCTTGGTCACAGGACCCAGATAATTTGTAGAATCGAAGGTAACTTTGATTACCCCGGTTGCTCCCGGCAACAACTCCTTAGACGATAAAAGTGCCGCAGTACATCCGCAAATCGGTTTTACGTTATTTATAACAAGTTTACCATTTCCGGTATTGGTAAATTTAAAATCATATGTTGTTGTTTGTCCTTTCTGGATGCTGCCAAAATTATAAGTTACTTGGTCGAAGTGTATGGAGGGATATGGTGATGTCGTCGTTTGCCTTGCGGGGGTACAACCGGAATAAACCATAACCAGCGGTATCAGCAAACCAACAATAAATAAAACAAATCTTGTTTTCATAGCCATCCTCCTATAATTAAGTAGTATATAAGATTTTTTACAGGAATACAATATAAAATGTGGATAACAATCATTACTCCTCATAAGTTTTTTCCTTAAAATACATATTGGCATGTTGTACATTGTATACAAAATTTCTTGACATTAAACATGCAAGCATGTATTTTGCAGATGAGCTTATAAAGTATATTGGGTTAATTTAAAAATGAAAGACGGATTGAAAATTATTAAAGCTTATAAAGCAGTAAAAATTGCAAAAATCCTGAATTGGTTCCGAAAAGGGACTCAATATAAAGATTAGATAAAGCTCATACTTTACAGGAGGCATTGAATGGAAGTAACTCCAAAATCATCAGAAAAAGTTCAACCAACTTCAAAACAGCATGATCCTTCCTTATCAAACAAGGAAGCTTCACCTGTTCCTAAAAGAAACACTGGACTCTCATTGGATTGGGATACGAAAGAAAAGCTTATTGCTGATGTAGATGAGCTGAAAGACAAGTACTTCGAGGTTCGACAAACCAATATAAGCGAAGATGGAGAAAAAATAGCGTCTATCGTCTTGACAAACGATGGAGCGTTTACCGTTTCTTTGAACGGCAAACAATGGGACGAAACCTTTGAAAAAGTATGGTCGCTGAAATTCAATAGTGAAGATAAGGCTGCATGTCTTGTATTAAGAGATAATGCATGGACCGTTGTTGTCGATGGGCTTCAGTGGAACGAAAAGTTTGATTATGTATGGAATTTACAGATAGGACCGAATGGTAAAAATATTGGCGTAAACATAAAAAAAGATGATCAGTATGGAGTATGTTTAGATGACAAGCCATGGACACAGGGGTTTTCAGATGTAAGGAATCTTTTCATAAGTCCTGATGGAACAAAAACTGCTGCATCTGTTGCCGTTAAAAGGCTTGCAGAGGCGGATATAGTTAATTTTCAAAAAGGTGTTTGGACTGTTGCAGTCGATGGAATTCCATGGGACAAGAACTTTGTCAACGTATGGGGACTCGCATTTAGCGCCGACAGCAAACATATTGCGGCAGAAACAAGGATAAATCTTTATGATTATGCAATCATCGTAGATGGGAATATGTGGAACGACACATTTAAGTGCGTGTGGGAACCGATCTTCAGTCAAAAGAATAATGCCGTTATTGCTCCTGTAAAGCTCTCGCAGGGTTGGACACTTGCAATGGACGGGAAACCAATATGGAAAACATTTGTTCAGGTATGGAACCCTAAATTCAGTCCTGATGCCAGCAGAATAGCTGCCGTGGTTGCTTCTGAATTTGGGAGGTGGACAATCGCTGTTGACGGGATTCCATGGAGACAAACATTCAGCGATACAGTTTTACCCCCTGTCTTCAGTCCGGACGGCAAACGGGTGGCAGCAATTGCAAAGGAATCAAAAGATCCGATGAACATGGGGTCGTCACTCCATGCCATAAAAGGAAATGACAGGTGGACAATTGTGGTTGACGGCGTTCCATGGGAAAAGGATTTCGATATGATATGGGATCCGGTGTTCAGCCCGGATGGGAATACTGTAGCGGCAAAGGCCGAAATCAATGGGAAATATTGTGTCGTTGTTAACGGTAAGCCGGGTAAAAATTTCTTTGATGCTCTCTGGTCACCGATATTCAGCCCCCATGGAGATAAGCTGCTGATAAAGTGCATAAAGGGCGGAAAGTATTATAGGTATGTTTTATCATTAGACGAAATTTAGGAATGGAGAATATAAAACCATGAAATTTATTTTGAGCGAAGGTTTTTATGAGTTTGTCAGCGGTCCGATGGTATGGCTTGCTTTCATAGTATTTATTTTAGGCAGTGCTTATAGAATATATGTGATAATCTCGGGTTTAAAAAAGGAAGCTGTAGTTTTACCCTATATGAGTCTTAAATATAGTCTGAGATCCATTGCACATTGGGCTACACCTTTTGGTACTGTAAATTGGAGGAGACACCCCATCATGACTACAGTAACATTTCTTTTCCACTTTTGCCTTATAGCAACTCCGATATTTCTATTGGCTCATAATATTCTATGGTTCAGATCATGGCATATAAAATGGTGGACCCTGCCGGAAGGCCTGGCAGATTTTATGACCTTGATCGTGATACTTTCCTGTGTATTCTTCTTCTTCAGAAGGATTATTGCAAAAGAGGTCAAATTCGTCACATATCCCTCCGACTTTTTTATACTTGCAATTGTGTTTTTGCCATTTTTTACCGGGTTTTTAGCATATCATCAATTGTTTCTTCCTTATAAGGCATTGATAGTACTTCATATCTTGTTTGGAGAGATTATGTTGATGGCGATTCCCTTTACCAGGCTGGCACACATGCTATTTTCCGTGTTTACAAGGGCATACACAGGTTCTGAGTTTGGCATGATACGTCATGCAAGGGATTGGTAAAACATGCATAGTACAATGAATCAAGTTCGCTATGGAGGTATGGAATGGCAGTAGCAGCGGAAAAGAAAGAAGTAAAGAAAATAATAGATTTTGGATTAGAGGAAGGTGCAAAGAAACTTACTCCTGAACAAATAGAAAAAACTATAAACAGTGCATTGGCTGCTATGGGTGGCGCTCGTTTGGACGCGTATGTTTCAACCTGTATCCACTGCGGTTTGTGCTCGGAGGCATGCCATTTTTATCTCTCGCATGATGGAGATCCGCATTTTTCTCCTGTAGGTAAGGTCAAACAAACCATGTGGGAGATACTGAAGAAAAAAGGCCGCGTAAGTCCAGATTCTATCAAAGCAATGGCTGAGATAGCGTACACAGAGTGCAATCTATGCCGTAGATGCAGCATGTACTGCCCCTTTGGCATTGATATTGCTTATATTATTAGTTCTGTCCGACGTATATGTCATTTACTCGGTGTAACGCCTCAATATCTGCAGGACACTGCACACAGTCATGCAGTTACCATGAATCAGATGTGGCTGAAGCAGGATGAATGGATTGATACCTTATTCTGGCAGGAAGATGATTATAGAAGAGAGATACAGCATCTTGATATTCCCCTTGATAAAGAAGGTGCTGATGTTATGTATTCTGTTATTGGGCCAGAGCCGAAGTTTCTTGCCATGCTCATAGGTAATGCTGCCAAGATCATGCATATTGCCGGTATTAACTGGACGTTCCCTTCTTTTGACGGCTGGGATAACAGCGATATGGCTATGTACTCCGGAGATCAAGAGATCATGGGAAGGGTAAAAAGGGCACATTTTGATGCAGCTGTGCGGCTCAAGGTAAAAAGGATTGTTATGGGTGAATGCGGACATGCATTTAGATCCGTGTATGATGTTGGGAACAGGTGGTTTGGTTGGAAGATGCCTCCTATCCCGGTAATACATGCGATCCAATTCTATTATGAGCTTATCAAAGAGGGAAGAATAAAAGTCGTTAAGAAATTCAAGGAACCCGTAACCCTGCATGACCCCTGTAATGTAATGCGGGGCAGAGGACTTTATGACATGGCGCGGTATGTTGTGAATGCGATCTGTGAGGACTTCAGGGATATGTCGCCAAACAAAGAGCACAATTATTGCTGTGCAGCAGGCGGAGGTGTCATCAACTGCGGTCCCCCATGGAAGCTCAAACGCATGGAAGGAAACCGTGTCAAGGCAGAACAAATGAAGGCAACGGGCGCACGTATAGTTATTACGCCATGCCATAATTGCCACAGCGGCATAGAGGACATAATCGGATATTACAAGCTTAGCATGCATGCGAAGTTTATCAGTGATATTCTTGTTGATGCAATTGAAGTGCCTGAAGAGATGAAGGCTAAGAAATAGGTGGGGAGGAATGTAATGAAGAATCGGTTCATTTTCATAACAGTTTTAGGATTGGTGGTGGCTGCTTTTATAAGCATGTCCAGCCTCGTTCATTCCGAAGCAGTAACTATCCCCGCGGAAAAAATCGTAAAAACAAAGTATGATGACAAAATTGCTATTGCAAACATAAAGGTATTTAAAACATTGGAATATCCGGCAGTAATCTTCGATCATGACAAACATACAGAGGTTCTTGGGAAAGAAGGCAAGGGTTGTGATACCTGTCATCCATGGTACAATAAAAGTCACAATCTAATAAATTTTACCTTTCCTAAAGATATTAAGGATATAAACAAAGCATCACCAAAAGCTCTTATGGATGCATATCATACAGAATGCATAGGTTGTCACGAAAAAAGAGCAAAAGAAGGTAAAAAAGCGGGGCCTATTACCTGTGGCAACTGCCATGTTAAAGATATCAATGCAGCACAATTTAAATATCCTCAAGTAAATTTTGATTTTAAACTCCACGCTACCCATACAAAGAAACTGCAGATGAAAGAGATCAAAGAACTTCAAGCCCTCAATCTTGAATCACCGGTTATTGTTAAATTTGAATCCGATAATCTCAGCGTAGGCCAAAAAAAGGCCATACGACAAAAGGCTCAAGAGAAAAATTGCGCTCTTTGCCATCACCAGTATAACCAGGAGCAAAGGAAACTGATCTATGAGGTGGTTTATAAAAACGGCAAAGAAATAGACAGGACATGGGCATGTGAGGATTGCCATGATATTGGTGCACAAAAGAGTCCTCTGCTTGCTGCCGATATGAGTGTTACAACTCAAAAAGACCTATCGGTAGAAACCGCTGCTCATATGAGGTGTTTAAACTGTCACCTAACTATAGCTAAAGAACAAGGCGCAAATAAAGCCGGGCCAACTTTGTGCTATAAATGCCATGAAAGAAAGCCTCTCCCGTCGAAAGAACTTCAGAGCGTTCCACGTCCCCAGGCTGGTCAGCCTGCAACGTGTACTATAGATGTTAAGGACTCGAAGATGAAGTCTGTTCCATTCGATCATGCGTTTCATGAACAGCATGTAGATAGTTGTAGGGCATGTCACCATGAAACATTATACAACTGTGACAGGTGTCATACATTACACGGCAGTATTAACGGTGGAGGTATCAACACAGTAGATGCATATCACGATATCTTTTCCAACAAGAGCTGTATTGGATGCCATAAGATCGAAGAAACAGCAAAGAATTGTTCCGGATGCCACCGCCCATCCGTCGTTGCGAAAGAACCTTCAGACCAGATGTGTTCCAGATGCCATAATGGTCTAAACAGGGTTGCAATGCCTGCGACATTAACAACCACCGGTCTTAATCCCAATATAGTCAAGAAGGAAGTAATTATAAAAGAGCTTGAAAGCCAATTTAAACCTGTTAAATACCCGCATGAAAAAATCCTGATAAAATTGGCTGAGATTTCAAATAGCAGCAAACTTGCGACATACTTCCATGGAAACATTCAAACACTGTGTGAAGGATGCCACCACCATGGATATGTTGATGCACAGATTAAAAAAGATGAACCACCATCCTGCGGTAATTGCCATAGCAAGTATTTCGAGCCTTTAGCTTTAAACCGTCTACGTCTTCTTGCCGCTTACCACGAGATGTGTATCCAGTGCCATAAGAGAATGGAAATTAAAAAACCAAAGGCGTGCACGGATTGTCACGCGTTTGCAAAAAACGATCAAAGTAAATAAGGAGACAAAAATGTATATAGTTAAACAGTTGTTTACACCGATAGGTTATGAATACCTCATAGCCATTCTAACCATGTTTATATTCATATTGTTCTATTACTTTGTGAGTACCCCGAGAAAAAAGTATTAACGATAAAAGCAATGATGGAGGCTGAATATGGGCATTGACAGAAGAGAGTTTTTGAAACGTACCGCAGCATTTGCCGGCATCACCCTGCTTGGCGGCAGTAGTATTGCACACGCAGCGGACAAAAAGGATTTCTCAAAATTTTTTACGAACAATACAGTGAACGAAAGAGACTGGAAGATATGGGAAGAGAAGAAAAATCAACATCTCAGCGGAGAGCCTTACGGTATATTGGTGGATACAACCTTTTGTATTGGCTGTCGGAGATGTGAATGGGCTTGTAATAATTGGAACAAAAATCCAAATCAGCCTATAGAAAAGTTTGAAGCATCGGTCAATGAAAAAAATTCTGTTTTTAATGAAGTAAGGAGGACCCATGCCGGCAATTTCACGGTAGTCAATCGTTTTGAGGAAAAAGAGCATGACCCTATTTATGTAAAGAAACAGTGCATGCATTGCGTTGATCCAGCATGTCTTAATGCGTGTTTTGTGGATGCCTTTCGAAAAACACCCGAAGGCCCGGTGATCTACAATCCAAATGTATGCATAGGATGCAGATACTGCATGGTTTCCTGTCCCTTTGGTATTCCTGCGTATGAGTATTATTCCGCTTTTCATCCTCAAATTACAAAGTGTACCATGTGTTACGATAGGGTTGTGAACGGACAAATGCCTGCATGTGTAGAAATCTGTCCGGCCGGAGCTTTAACATTTGGGAGTAGAAGCCAATTGATCAAAATGGCTCACGACCGGATAGACAACAACCCAGGTAGGTATGTCAACCATGTTTATGGTGAACACGAGGTGGGCGGAACAAGCTGGCTTTATCTTTCGCCTGTAGAATTCAATCAAATAGGATTTCAGACGAATATCGGAAAGACGCCTATTCCTGATCTCACAAAAGGCTACCTGTTAGGTGTTAAGATATTAGAAATGGTAAGTGCATGGCCACTTGTGTTTGGAGCTTATTACGCTATCTCAAAGCTTCACGATCACAGGAATGAAAAACACACCGGAGAATCTTCGGACAACGAAAAAAAATCATAGATTATAAAAAGGAAGGATTACGTATGGAAAATACAAATTCATGGTTTCGGGATAAAATACTGCTGGGAATGACACCAAAAGAGTATATAAAGAGCAACCTTACTCTGACGAACCTTATAGCCGTTCTCATCCTCTCTGTGTCGGTTCCAATTATGGTTTATAGAATAATCTATGGACTTGGTCCATCAACAAATCTTTCGGATAATTATCCGTGGGGATTGTGGATCGGATTTGATATCCTTGTTGGCATTGCCCTTGCAGCTCCAGGTCTTACCCTTGGTACAGCAGTCCATCTATTCGGAATAAAAAAATATCATCCATTCGTTCGTCCAGCAATCGTCTCGAGCCTTCTTGGATATATTTTTGCAGTATTTGCCTTGATGTTTGATCTTGGTAGATATTATCGTATTCCTTATCTTCTGGTATGGTCATGGGGATTCTCATCAATACTTTTTTTAATAGGATGGCATTTCTTCCTTTATATAAACATATCCATCGTTGAATTTAGTCCAGTAGTCTTTGAATGGCTCAATCTTAAGAAATGGAAAGACTTTTTCAGCAAATTGACTATATGGGCTGTTATTTTCGGTGTTATTATAGCAGCCGGACATCAATCCGCACTTGGTGCATTGTATCTTGCTGCCCGTGCGAAACTTTATCCATTATGGTACTCTCCGTTACTCCCAATATTCTTCCTGCTCTCGTCCATCTTTGCAGGTATTGCCATGGTTATCGTCGAAAGCTCTCTGTCGCACAGATTTTTTGCAAACCAGGTAAAAAATTTTGATCACGCTGAATTTGATCAGCTTACCATCGGTCTTGGTAAAGCAGCCTCCTCAGCACTCTTCATATATTTTATATTGAAGGTGTTCGATCTTGTACGTTCGGAAAATTGGGTCTATTTAAACACATCCTATGGATATTTATACCTTATTGAAGTTTTAGGTTTTGTCCTTGTTCCAGCTATGATGTTTTTGTATGCGGCAAGGAATCAAAATGCAAAACTTGTTCGGTTTGCAGGTGTCTTAACAGTGCTTGGTGTTATATTAAACAGGCTTGATGTGTCCATTATTGCCTTCAATTGGTATCTTCCATCTTCCGAAAGATACTACCCTAAGTGGACAGAGATCATGCTTACTCTTGGAGTTATCACTTTGCTCGTACTCTCTTACCGTTTCATTGTAAATCGTATGGCAGTACTTCACGAATATGAGGAGTCCGATACAGAACCGGTGACCGTGGCAGATAAAAAGCAGGTAGTTAATCTTTAACCACAAAATTCAATGGGTAAGTTTGCCCACTCGTTCAATGCATTTTTAGGTTCGTATTGATGTTATAAGATTTCGGATTAAATTTATCTCTATGGACAATATTGTTGTAACATTTCCAGTAGACGAGGAAGCCATAGTTTTTATTAAGAAGATATTACCCGGGAGTGTTTTTATAGGCGGGCTTTCTAAAAATGAACGTGCTGATGCGATTAAAAATGCGTCTATTCTATTTACCTGGAATATCAAGCGAGAACTTTCACAGGATGAGATAAGGCTTTTATTCGGTGTTAAGTTTATGCAGCTTTTGTCAGCCGGTGCGGATCATATACCTTTTTCGTCTATCCCGGAAAATGTAATAGTTGCGAGCAACGCAGGTGCATATGCGGATGCAATGGCAGAACACGTGTTGGGTATGATACTCGCCCTTTCAAAAAATCTTTTGATCGAACATATGAAGTTGAAAAATCTCGAGTTCGATCATACCGTAACAGGCAGATATATAAAGGGCAGTGTTTGTGGAATACTTGGGTTTGGTGGTATTGGGAAGGCTGTTGCCAGGCTGATCCGCCCATTTGGAGCAAAAATTTACGCTATCAATACATCGGGTAAAACAAACGAAACGGTGGATTTTATAGGAACTCTCAAGGACATGGCCACGCTTCTTAAGGAATCCGATATTCTTGTTATTGCATTACCACTCTCAAAGCACACAAGCGGCATAATAGGAGAAAAGGAACTTAAATCGATGAAATCCGATGCAATACTTGTGAATGTCGCAAGGGGAGATATAATAGATGAAAAATCGTTCTATGAACACCTTAAAAAAAACCGGAGTTTTAAAGCAGGCATTGATGCATGGTGGATTGAACCTTTTAGATCCGGTGTATTCAGAATGAACTATCCGTTCCTTGACCTTCCCAATGTGATAGGTTCTCCCCACAATTCAGCCCTTGTTAAAGAAGCACTTGCAGAAGCACTACAGTACGCTGCAAAAAATATTTCTGACTTTATCGAAGGAAAACCGGTAAATGGTCTGATAAAAAGGTCTGACTATGTATAAAACGAATTGACGATGTCATCCCGCAAAATTTATCCACCGAAAACATTCTTTTATCTTCCCGACACATTGAATCTGAAGTACACAACATCGCCTTCCTGCATCACATAATCTTTGCCTTCTATGCGGAGGAATCCCTGCTCGCGTGCAGCAGCCTCGGATCCTGCCTTTACATAGTTATCGTATGAAATGGTCTCGGCCTTGATGAAGCCTCGCTCAAAGTCGGAATGGATCTTGCCCGCTGCCTGAGGTGCCTTTGTGCCTTGAACGATTGTCCATGCACGCGCTTCTTTGGGACCTGATGTGAAAAATGTCAAAAGGTTAAGCAGCCTGTATCCCTTTTCTATCATTTCATCAAGCCCCGAGTGTTTGATGCCGAGTTCTTTCAGGTATTCTGTGCGTTCCTTGACATCAAGCTCCGCGAGTTCTGCCTCCAATTTCCCGGATATAACAACAACCCCGGCATCTTCCTTTAATGCCTCGGTCTCTACCTCTTTCACATACGTCTGCTCTTCTTTGTTATACGCGGAGGAATTGTCGGTTTCATTGAATTCCGTTATATTTGCTATGTACATGGCAGGTTTTGATGATAGAAGATTAAGCTCCTTCAAAAGCCCTTGCTCTTCAAGACTCGTTTGCATGTTTATAGCCTTTTTACCGCCGGACAAATGCATCGAAAGCCTTTTGAAAAAGTCAGCCTCTTCGATAAGTTTTTTGTTTCCGCTTTTTGCAGCCTTTGCAGCCTTTTCGAGCCTCTTGTCAACGGTGTCTAAATCTGCAAGGAGCAGCTCTGTATTTATAATACCTATATCCCTTGAAGGATTAACATCCCCTTCTACATGTATAATATCTTTGTTGAGGAAACACCGTACTACGTATGCTACGGCATCGACCTCGCGTATATGGCTTAAGAATTTATTTCCCAATCCCTCTCCCTTTGATGCACCCTTTACAAGGCCTGCTATATCAACAAACTTGAGTGTTGTGTATATCTTTTTCTCCGATTTATCTATGCCGGCAAGAACATCTATGCGCGTGTCGGGAACATCCACAATTCCAATATTTGGTTCTATGGTTGTAAATGGAAAGTTTTCTGCAGATACCTTTGATGCCGTAAGTGCATTGAATATGGTTGACTTTCCCACGTTTGGCAATCCTACTATGCCGCAGCTAAATCCCATTTATTCCCCCTTTTATCCTGTTTACAAACTCCATCGCCTTCTGTCGTTCACCGTCGATGAACATCATCAGCCCGTCGTGGATCTTATCGAACAATTCTTCCAATGCCTTCGACTCCTGTGCATTGAACTCGGATAATACATAGTCTATGGTATCGTCATGAGCCGGCTTTCCTATCCCTATCCGTATCCTGTAAAATTCCCTTGTCCCCAGCTTTTCGATGACAGACTCAATGCCCTTATGCCCTGCGCTGCTCCTGTCATAATTGAACTTTACCCTGCCCACGGGTATATCCATATCATCGTGTAAAATGACTATATCTCGCGGTGTCAGATGATATTTCTTCATTGCAGCATGGATTGCAATGCCGCTCAAGTTCATATAGGTCAGAGGCATCATGAGAAGGACATCGCGTTCCTGCCAGTATCCTGTCAATGAATCGAATTGTTTTTTCTTGATCTCGCACCCCATCCTGTCTGCAATTACGGACAAAAGCAAAAAACCAGCATTATGCCTCGTATAAAGGTATTTCTTTTCCGGATTTCCCAGGCCAGCAACAATAAGTGCAGGTTTGTGTGTTTTATGTAAACCCAATAAACGCATTTACACAGGGACCGTTTGTTTGACTAAAAACAAAATCGCAGCACTTCTCCGTCATTCCGTACTTGATACGGAATGACGTTTTCATTTCTCTGGATTCCCGTTTTCACGTGAATGACGCAGCGGATCGCATATCTTCCGTTTGCTTTACCGATTTTCTTCCTGTTTAACCGCATTTTTTGGCTCAGAAAGGGTTTATTTCGATTTCGATTCTTTCTTTGCTTCTTTTTTCGGTTCAGCCTTTTCCTTTGCAGCAGGTGCAGCCTGTTTTGTATCTTTAGTTTCTTCTGCGGGCTGTTCGCCTTCTTTGGCTTCCTTGCCTTTCTTGATTACCTCTGGTTCTGCAGCAGTTGCCTCAGGAGCAGCAGCAACCGGTTGAACCACCTCTTCCTTGGCAGGTACCATGACGTGAACAACAGGTGCCTCGGGATTGTCTATGAACTCAACCCCTTTAATGGGCTTGATATTTTTAACATGCAGCGTATGTCCTATGTTTAACTCGGTTACGTCAATCTCTATATGTTTTGGTATGGCAGTAGGCAAGCACTTTATACTCAACTCTCTTGCGACAACCTGAAGTATACCGCCGAGCTCGATGCCCTTTGCCTTCCCTGTTACCAGCACCGGTGCCTTTGTTTTGATATACTGATTCTCAAATACTTCGTAGAGATCGACATGCAGCAATTCATCCGTGGTTACATGTCTTTGAAGTTCTTTGAGCAATGCAATCTTTTGGCTTGACTCACCATTATTTTTGATATTTATCTTTATAAGTTCGTTTGAGCCTGTCTTTAAAACTTTTTTTAGTTCTTCAACCGGGATAGAAATGTGTATGGTATCGTGGTTTTTACTGTATAGAACAGCCGGTACCTCTTTGTTATTTCTTATAACCCTTACCTTTTGTTTGCCGAAGTCTTTTCTTAATGTTGCGTTAATTACCAATTCTTCCATTGTATTCTCCTTATTATTCATACGAACAGCGAGCTTACAGAAGTCTCTTCGTGTATCCTCATGATAGCTTCTGCAAGCAGGTGTGCTATACTTTTCACCACTATCTTGTTGCATGCGGCCGTATGGTCGTTTGGTTTGATAGTATCGGTTACGATAAGTTCGACCATCTGTGAGTTCTTTATCCTCTCAACCGCATTCCCGGAAAGGACCGCGTGTGTCGCACATCCATATACCTTTGCTGCGCCTTCTTTCATCAATGCATCCGCAGCCTGCGTTATTGTACCCGCTGTGTCAACAATATCGTCAACTATCAGTGCATCCTTATCCTTTACATCTCCAATGATGTTCATTACCTCGGAGACATTCGGTTTCGGTCTCCTCTTGTCGATGATGGCAATAAATGCATCCAGCCTTTTTGCAAATGCCCTTGCTCTTTCGACACCGCCCGCATCCGGGGATACCACTACGATGTCATTATGTATATGCCCTTTTATATATTCAAGCAGCACAGGCATTGCATAGAGATTGTCAACGGGTATGTTAAAAAATCCCTGGATCTGTCCGGCATGCAGATCAACCGTTAAAATCCTCTGTGCCCCGGCTGTTGTAAGCAGGTCTGCAACAAGCTTTGCCGATATCGGTGTTCTGGGGTTTACCTTTCTGTCCTGTCTTGCATAACCATAGTACGGTATGACAGCGGTGATCCTTTTTGCAGACGCCCTCTTCAGTGCGTCGATCATTATCAGCAGTTCCATAATGTGATGATTGCCCGGTATCGAGATTGACTGAACAGCAAAAACATCCATGCCTCTTACGTTCTCATTGATCTCGATCCTGCTTTCTCCGTCGCTGAATGTTTTTACCATTGCATCACCAGAATTCAAACCAAGGTCCTTACAGATGTTCTCTGTAAGTTCTTTGTTTGAATTGCCGCTAAATATCTTTAAATTGCCGTTCATATCTTTATCCTAACTGGGGCGGGAGGATTCGAACCTCCGCATGGCAGATCCAAAGTCTGCTGACTTACCGCTTGTCTACGCCCCAAAAAAGCCAAAAAACCATTGGTCTCTGGCTAAAAACCTTTAATTATGCCTCTGCCTTGCTTACCTCCGCTACTGCGGCATCGCCTTTTTCAAGCTCTTTTTTATAAGCATCGATAACAGTGTCTTCTATTTTTTGCCTTGTTTCGTTGTTCAGTGGATGAGCCGTATCTTTGTAGCTGCCGTCTTTCATCTTTTTACTCGGCATGGCTACAAACAAACCATTATTACCGTTGATGATCCTGAGGTCTCGTATGACAAAGCAACCGTCAAAGATTATCGTAGCAAACGCCTTTAGTCTCTCTTCGTTAACCGGGAACACCTTTACCTCTGTAATTTCCATACTCTTTACCTCCTTATGTTATATACCTCTTAATTTGTAAACCGTTGTATAGTCATTTGAAATATTGTTAAAAGTTTTTTCCGCTTCCCGCTCTTCATAGAAAATACCAAAAACACAGGACCCGCTTCCGGTCATGGCCGCGGCTTTTGCACCTTTCTGTAAAAGTTTCTCCTTTATCATTTTTATTTCTGGAGTATGTTCCTCCGTTACCGTCTCAAGGTCGTTTTGAAGACATCTCATAATATCATCTTTTGCATAGAAATCAAGATCGCACATAAACGGTAGCACGGTTTTTGTCAATGGTTTTAACTGGGAGTATGCCCAGCGTGTTGAGATACCGAACCCCGGTTTTACAACAACATAATATAAAGGACCCTCGATCTCAACCTTTTTGACGATCTCTCCCCTGCCGCTTGCCAGTCCGCTGCCCTCCGTCATAAAAAAAGGAACATCCGAGCCGATCCGCTTCGATAACTCGAAAAGTTCCGGTTCGGTGTAAGAAGGCAGCAGTTTGTTGAGCATGATCAAAACGCATGCCGCATCGCTGCTTGCCCCGCCCATGCCGGATTCAACCGGAATATGCTTTTCTATTATCATGTTAACCTGTTTCTTTTTTATGTTTTTACGTTCAAAAAAAAACTTTGCTGCGAGATAAGCCGTATTTTTTTCATTAACAGGGATACCATTGGC
Source organism: uncultured Pseudomonadota bacterium (assembly GCA_964547905.1). Taxonomy (GTDB): domain Bacteria; phylum JAMCPX01; class JAMCPX01; order JAMCPX01; family JAMCPX01; genus JAJYLM01. The sequence goes on from CAZJPN010000046.1 coordinate 68,245, forward strand.
TGTCGCTGTATTGTTGTAGGGGCGGGTTGAAAACCCGCCCCTACCCATAACCCGTATATTTATGGCACTGCCCTCTTTGAGAGAGATATCTATTTTATCGTAAAGAGAAACCTTCTGCATGAGTGTCAGTATAGTATGATAACCGTCATCCCTTTTACCGGTTACATAGAGGAACAAATTGAGCTTTGCAGGCGCCAAAGATGAAGCATGTTCCATTTTTATTTATTCGGATTCTTTTACAAGAGAGGATATCGTTTGTGATTCCATCGAAGAAGTGCCGTTAAAAGAGGCGCCCTCTTCTATAAGCAGAACAGGGGTTTTTATGTTTCCCGTAAACTTTCCCTTGCTCTTTATTTCCATCCTGTCAAATGCAATGACATTACCCTTGATCTCGCCGCTCAGTATCAAAGAACCGGTTTCTATTTCGGCTTCCAAGACAGCGGTTTCCCCTATAAGCAATTTACCTTTTGACTGTATATTACCCTTAAAAGAGCCGTCTATCCTTACCACGCCGTCAAAAACAAGTTTTCCTTCGAAAGAGCTCTCCTTGCCTATAATAGTGTGAATCTCCTCAAGTTTAACATCGTTTTCTTTTTTATCAAACATATAACCTCCTAAACTCCCCTTACCGTGTTTAAAATTCTATCAAGATCATCAAAAGAAGAATAATGGATTTCAATCCACCCATTATTCCCATTATGGTTTATTTTGATCTTTGTGGCAAATATCTTCCTCAACTCATCCTCTATTGCGGTCACCTGTGCCATAACCTCTTTTACCTGAGGTGCCTGCTTTGTCCTTTTTGATCTTGTTTTTACATATCCTTCTGCGGCCCTCACATTGAGTTTTTCCTCGCGGACCTTCCTGAAAAGTCTCAGTTGCTCTTCAACAGTAGAAAGCCCAAGTATTGCCCGCGCATGACCGGGGCTTACACTGCCGTTTTGAACTGCGTTTTTGATCTCTTCGGGAAGCCTCAAAAGTCTAAGGGCATTTGCAACAGTGGCCCTATCCTTACCCACCCTCTTTGCGACGTCAAGCTGATTCAGACTGAAACCCTCTATAAGTTTTCTGTACCCTTCTGCCTCATCGATGGGATTGATGTCTTCCCTCTGCAGGTTTTCAATCAATGAAAGAAACAACTGATCCCTGTCATTGACATCCCTTATGATAACAGGCACCTCTTTCAATCCTATCTTTTTTGCTGCCCTGAGACGCCTTTCTCCGGCTATAAGCTCAAAACCGCTGCCTTCGGGTTTTACAACAAGAGGCTGGAGTATGCCGTTCGCCTGTATGGACTGGGCGAGCTCATCGATGGTATTATCGTAGAACGCCTTTCTCGGCTGGTTCTTGTTTGCCGATATCCTTGATACGGGACAAATAAAATAACCTTCTCTTGTGGTCAGTTCTTTTGTCTTTACAGGTATAAGGGCGGATAGTCCTTTGCCAAGGGCATTATGCTTTTTTTCCATGCTCAGCAGTTCCTTTATTATTATGTTTTTGAAGTAATTCTTTTGCCATATCTATATAGCTTCTCGTACCCTTTGACGTTATATCGTAGAGTAATGCAGGCTTACCAAAGCTTGGTGCCTCACTCAACCGAACGCTCCTTGGAATAACCGTTTTAAATCTCAAGGATGCAAAATGCCTGTCTATCTCATCCTTTACTTGAAAGGAAAGATTATTCCTCGGATCGAACATTGTCAACAAAATACCTTCTATCTCAAGCAGATGGTTTATGTTTTCCGTTACAAGCTCCACGGTTTTCATAAGCTGACCAAGCCCTTCCATGGCATAGTATTCGCACTGGAGCGGAATAATAATACTGTCTGCCGCTGCAAGGGCATTGACCGTTAAAATGCCCAGTGACGGAGGACAATCAATGATTATGTAATCATAGAGGTCTTTGATATCCTTCAGGGCATTCTTTAATCTTGTCTCCCTCGATATCACATTGATCAATTCTATTTCAGCCCCGATGAGGTCCTGGTTTGAGGGTGCAATCTTTAGGTACGTCAACTCTGTGGATTTTATAATCTGCGAGACCTTGTTTTTGCCTATGATGGCGTGATAAATACTGCCTTCCAGCGTTGTTTTATCTATATTGAACCCGCTCGTGGAATTACCCTGGGGATCAAGGTCTACAAGCAGCACCTTTTTCTCCGCAACAGCAAGGCTTGCAGCAAGGTTTACAGCCGTTGTTGTTTTACCAACGCCGCCTTTTTGATTTGCTATTGAAATTACCCTTGCCATAGCTTTCCTTTATGTCAAAACAATGGTAATCTGTCAACCTGAAGGGGAAATAGGTCTTGTAAGACCTATATGATTTATTATGATAAGTGAGAACAAAGAAAAAGAGTTAATAAAAAGGATGGAAGCACTTGGTATCAGAGAAACGGATATTGTAGAGAAATTTATCCGCGCCCAGGGGCACGGCGGGCAAAACATCAATAAGACCTCAACGTGCGTTTATCTGAAACATATACCAACAGGTATCGAGGTGAAGATGCAAAAAGAGAGATCCCAATCTGTGAACAGGTTCCTTGCGAGAAGACTTCTGGTTGATAAGATCGAGGAGATGGTACTCGGTGAGAAAAGCAGGATCCGGCGGGAGATTGAAAAGATACGACGGCAGAAAAGAAAACGTTCGAAGCGGGCAAAAGAGAAGATGCTTGAGAATAAAAAAAATACATCCATGAAAAAGGCATCCAGGGGCAGGGTGGATGAAACCAATGAGTAACCCAAAAAATTCAATAGGAGAGTTTGTTCATTCGTTCAACCCTGCGATCCACCTAAGAAATAAAGATTTTTTACTATAAAAAATGTTTATGTCCTCTGTATGTTTCTATGCACTCACATTCCGTTTCTTTTTTTCGGATATCCGAAGAATATCTTTGTTTGACGCAGGGTTATCTCTCATTACACAAACTCTCCTATTTTACAAATGCATTTTTTGGAATACTACAGTTTTTTCCCGTCATTCCGCACTTGATGCGGAATCCAGTTTTTTCTTAATACTCCTTCTGGATTCCCACTCCGTATCGTGGTTGAGGGCATTCTTTTGTGGGAAAGACAGACAAGGATCACTACGGTATGCGGTAAAGAATCATAGGAGGTGCAATGTATGAACGGGCTTTCACAACAATTAGGCAGACTCCTCCTCAAACACAAAAAAACCATTTCAACTGCGGAGTCTTGCACGGGCGGGATGATTGCAAAGGTCATAACGGACATCCCGGGCAGCTCACGGTATTTTATTGGTGGTGTTGTGAGCTATTCCAATGAGGTAAAGATAAAGGTCTTGCGTGTGAGCAAAAAATTGATAGAAAAACACGGTGCTGTGTCAAAAGAGGTTGCGCAGGCAATGGTACGCGGTATCCAAAGGCTTATGTATACGGACTGCGCCATTGCAGTAACAGGCATAGCAGGGCCTGATGGCGGCACAGCAAAAAAGCCTGTAGGGCTTGTTTATATTGCCGTTGCTAACAGTAAGGATATCGAGGTAAAAAGGTTTATTTTTCAAAAAGATAGAGATGGTAATCGAAAGGAAACAACAAACACAGCGATTGGTATGCTGATACAAAAGTTGCAATAACCTTTATTTTCAGCCATAGGACTTGAGCCAAAGGCTCATTCGCCTTTGGAGAAGATCCGCCTCTGGCGGAGACGCAGGGTCATCGTTCATTACCCAAACTTCCCTATCCCCATTTTCATGAGGACAAGTTTTACAAATGCATTTTTTGGATTAAAGAAAGCCTCCCCTTACCAAGAGGAGGATGGGTGGGGTTCTTCAATCTTCAATTTTTAATTCTCTGCAACTTTGGATATAAGATTAGCAACCTATTGAAATATAATAAAAATAAGTTTTTTCATTACAAACAGTTGACCATGGTAGAAAATGTATATACCATGGTATTCTGGAAGTGATGCATCCCTTCCATCGGAGGTTCTAACGGGGTTGACTTGCCGTGTCAACTACACATATTCCTATAATGAACCTTATATTTTTAAGGAGGTATTATGAAATTATACACAAAATTATACACAATTCCCGCCGTAGGCGGGACGGGGACGAATAAGTATCAAACAATAGAAACATTCAGCCTTCCGAACGGGCTAAAGGTCTTTTACGATCATGTGCCGGATACGCCGCTTGTATCAATACAGGCATGGGTAAATACAGGCAGTGCCGATGAATCACAAAAATCAGCAGGTATATCCCATTTAATCGAGCACATGTTTTTTAAGGGCGCAGCGAATAAAAAGATAGCAGTCATTGCAAAAGAGATAGAATCACTTGGCGGATACATCAATGCGTTCACATCTTTCGAAGAGACCGTATTCTATGTAACGATAAAAAACAATTATTTTAGCAGGGCTATGGATGTGCTTGCACAGACCATTATCAATCCTTCGTTCGATGAAGACGAGTTAAAGATGGAAAGGGAGGTTGTGCTTGATGAGATCAAGAGAGGCAAGGATGATACATACCAGACCTTGTTTCTGACACTCTATTCGCTCGCATATAAAGGGCATCCTTACAGCAGGCCTATCATAGGGTACGAAAATACAGTCAGCTCATTTGACAGGGACAGTATATTTACCCATTACAAGAAATGGTATGCGCCTTCCAACATCAGTATTGTTATTGCAGGTGATATTCCGAAACAGCAGGTGGAGCAGGGCATTTATAAGGCGTTCGAGACCATGAAATCAAACGGCATCATTAAACATATAAGACCCCGGGTGCCGGAACAAATACATCAGCAGAGTATTGTAAAAGGCATGGATGTGAAGGATACGTACTATGCAATGGGGTTCATAACGCCGCCCGTAACAGACGATGACAGCTTTGCCCTGGAGGTATTGTCATACATCCTCGGAGGCAATGATACATCGAGGCTGCCGCGTATAGTAAAAAATGAGAACAGACTGGTTGACAGCATCATGGTTTCGCATTCCGCAAACAGGTACTCGGGATTTTTCAGTATAAGCGGCACTACAGAGCCGGAAAAACTGAAAAAAGCATTGGATAATATTATGAACACTATATACGATGCCGGTATACAATTACCGACCCATGAAGAGATAGCACGCGCAAAACAGATGCTGAAAAGCATGTTTATATACGATCTTGAAACGGTCAAGCAGCGTGGGATGAAGATAGGCGAGGCTGTTGTTGAGATGGGCGGGCTTGACTACATCATGGATTATACGAAGAGGGTGGACAGTGTAACTATAGAAACAATAGACAATGCGATAGATAAATATCTCAATCCCGACAGGCTTAATGTCGTTACCCTACTGCCCAAGAAGACCGCGGATGCTAAAAAGCATTTAAGCATCATTCATCCTGCAAGTACGGGCATGGACTACACGCTGAAGCATGCAGGCGACGTGTTTGTAGCGACGTTTGAAAACGGTCTGCGCATTATACTGAAAGAAAAGCATACGATACCGATAGTTGCGTTATCCTCCTTGTTTCTTGGTGACATAACAGAAGAGCCTCAAGATAAAACAGGGCTTATCAATGTAATGTCCATGATGTTCAAGAAAGGCACGCACTATAGGAAAGAAAGCGATATAGAGAGGGAAAGCGACAACATATCAGGCATGTTTTCCTCCGTGAGAACAAAACAATCGTTCGGCATCACCGGTGAATTTCTGAATAAGTATACGGATGACGGGTTGAGCCTGTTTGCGGACATGCTTCTGAATTCAACCTTTGACAGGGATGAGATCAAACGGATTAAAAAAGACGTTTTGGCCGATATAAGAACAGACAAGGATAATATTGGGATGCAGGCAAAGAATGCATTTTTAAAGCAGCTATACGGCAAGTCCTCCCTGAGCCTATCGGAAAAGGGTAATGAGAATACCGTTAAAAAGATTGAGAGGCCCGATCTCATAGATGCTTATCAAAGGCTTGTGTCGGGAAAGAACGGCGTTGTCTCGGTTGTCGGCGATATGGACAGTCTGGATATGGTAAAAAAGATTGCACGGTATCTCTCCATGATAAAAACAGGGAAAAATTACATGCCGCCTTATCAAGACCTGCAGACACCACGGTATGCGATAAAGACGGAAAAGTATAAAATGGAAAAGAACCAGGCGCATATCATAACAGGCACGCTTACTGTACCGGTCAACCATAAGGACAGGTTCGCTTTGATGCTCCTCGATCAGATACTCGGGGGCCAGAGCGGCAGGCTGTTTGTGGAATTAAGGGACAAACGCGGGATATGTTATGCAGTGCAGACCATTGGAGAAGCAAAGCTGAATAACAAAGGCTGGTTCGGCATATACACCTCGACATCGCCGGAGAAGGTTGACGCATCGCTTGAGGTCATAAGAGCCGAGCTTGAGAAGCTTTACAGCCTCGGTGTAAACGATATGGAGCTTGAAAACAGCAAGCGATACATACTTTCGGATTACGACAGCCGCAAACAAATGGCATTGAACGTATCGAATATGCTTGCTTACAATGAATTGTTCGAGCGCAGTATGGATTATTACAATAAATTTCCTCAGTTTATAAAGCAGGTAACGAGAGGCGATGTGAATGCGGTTATCAAAAAATATTTCTCGCCGGACAGGTTTACCACGTTGGTGCTGGTACCGCGTTGATATTCTAACTTTTCCCGGTTCCTTCCCCTTTTAGGGGAAGGATAGAATGAGGTCTTAGTCTTTAACTTTTTCTTTTATTTTTTCATAAATAGTTTGCATAACACCAGTGGTATTCTGCAATACTTCAATGTCAGAAAATCTTAATACTTCTAAGCCGTTTTCTTTTAAGGAAGCATCTCTTTTTTGATCTTTAATAATACCTTCTTCTGTGTTATGCTGGCCACCATCAAGTTCAATGACAAGTCTTGCCTTTGCAGAAAAGAAATCAAGGATATAAAGACCGAACACAACTTGTCTCCTGTACTTTATTCCAAGCTGGTTGTCCCTAATTTGCGACCAGAGTTTATATTCGGCATCCGTCATTTCCCGGCGAAGTTTACGTGCCAGAGGAATCAATGGTTTTGTATAATTTGGAAGATGTGTGTACGATTTCATATACAAGATAATTAAATTCATGATTTATCGATAAAAGTTAAGAAGACCTCACCCCCGCCCTCTCCTAAGGAGACTGTGTCACAATGTACAAAAACACCTCTTCCCCTTGCCGCGGGTACCCATCCGGGGGATGGGTGGGAAAGAGAGGGGGTGAAAGTCGTTGATATTTAAGGAATTTATCACCCTCCCTTTTATCCCTCCCGTCAAGGGAGGGAAATAAAAAGTGATTGTGACACAGTCTCAAGAAGAGAGGGTTAAGAAATCCCCACTATTTTTTTCACAAAAAAAGGATGAGGTTCTTGCAATTTTTTTGCAGATGTACCTATACCATATCCATGGATAAAGTAATTTTTCTTGACCGGGATGGAACTATAAACTGGGAAGATGGATACCTTACAAAGGTTGAACAACTCCACTTGTATGACGGTACAATACCGGCTCTCAAGATGCTGAAAAGCATGGGCTACAGGATAGTTATCGTTTCCAATCAGGCAGGCGTTGCAAAAGCCCTGCTCACGGAACCAGCGCTCATAGAGATAAACAATGCCCTGCTCTCGATGTTAAGGGAAGAGGACATTCTTATCGACAGGCTGTACTACTGCCCCCATCATCCAGAGGCTGTTATACCCGAATATAAAAAGGATTGTGAATGCCGCAAGCCGAAAACCGGCATGATCATGCGTGCTGTTCAAGAGCTCGGTGTCAATGCTCAGGGTGCGTATATGATTGGCGACAAGCTTACGGACATAGAGCTTGCCCGCAACTTTGGCGGCAGGGGCATACTCCTGCTGACGGGTTACGGGAATGAGGAGCTTAAAAAACTCGATCCACGCAGGCATAATCCAGCTTACATCGGCAAGGACATCTTAGATGCTGTAGAATGGATTAGAAAAAACACCCCTTGAGTCCCTTCCCCTTTTATTCTCTATTCCACCCCCTTGACAGGGGAGGTTAGGTGGGGGTGATTTAGTTATTTTCACCCTCCCTTTCATCCCTCCCGTCGAGGGAGGGAAATAAAAAAGAAAGGTCGCGGCAAAGAAAAAACTCTTGACACAAATTTTTAGTTATGTATAGTCAATATAACGGAGGAGACAAATGTCAGGGAAAAAACTGAATAAAAAAACTGTGAAACCAGTTTCGAAGGGGCATAATGCGACAGGTATTATTATTCACACAGGGAAAAAGACATTTATTGAACCTGAGCTTAAGGAATATTCCTCTCTTACAGAAGTTACACTGTTGACTGTGCCCGCTGTTTCAGGCGCTACATTTTTCAAAACATTTAAGTAATTGTAGAAAGCTCCCACCGGAGGCGGGGGCTTTCTTTGTATATAGATGAATGCAAAAAATACAGGTAAATGAAAAAAAATGCAAAGCCGCCTTTGAAAGTTGAACCAGAAATGACAGCGGCTTGAGGCTGAAAAAGGGGGATAACATGGATACAAAAAGACAGGGTCTTAAAAAACTATCAAAGTATTTTTTACTGCCTATTATACTTTTAAGTGTGGCAATCTTACTCTCACGCTGCGGACAGGCGCCATCAACACCAGCACCGGCATATCAGGGTGCATCACTGGTTGGTGAGGCTTATGTCAACCTCAGTCCCGGCAGTTCCAATCTCATGACTATTGAGAATTTCACTTCGCCC
>CAZJPN010000047.1:0-12521 GCA_964547905.1 uncultured Pseudomonadota bacterium
CGGGAGAGGGGTACCCAAGCGGGGCTTGGGTCGGGTGGAGGTGATTCCTTTAATTTTGAATCTTGAATTTTGAGTCTTGAATTTCTCCGGGGTTTACGCGTTTTTCCCGTGGCAGTTTTTGTACTTTTTCCCGCTGCCGCACCAGCACGGGTCATTCCTGCCAATCTTTTTGTTCTCTCTTTTTATGGGCGCGGTTACACCCTGCCCAGGTGGTGGCGGTGCCGCAGGTGCTGCCGCCATGCCTGCAGCCTGTGTGAGATTCAAATTGAATTTCAACGGCATTCTCTGGGTAAGCGTTAATTTCTTCTCCTCTTTTTCTTGTATCTGGATCTTATAAAGCCTTGTTATGGATTCTTCCCTTACCTGATTGAGCATCTGCTGGAACATATCGAATGCCTCTTTTTTGTATTCAATGAGAGGGTCTTTTTGCCCATAACCTCTCAAGCCTATGCCTTCTTTCAGGTGGTCCATGTTGAGAAGGAAGTCCTTCCAGTTGCTGTCAAGTACCTGCAAAAAGATAAACCTTACAAGCTCAACGAATGAAGCTTCTGTTATAACTTTTTCTTTTTCTTCGATATATTCCTTTGCCTTCTTTATCAGTATGTCTTTTAGCTCGTATGCTGTTGTGTTAAGCTTTTGTTCATCCGATAGTTCCAACTTTATGGAGAGCATACCGTCCAGTGCATTATTGATCGCGTTGAAATCCCATTCTTCGGGCCTGTCCGGATTCTCTATGTGTTTGTGCAATATGTCGTCAATCGTTTGCTCTGTCATCTCCACGATAATTTCGTTGAGCCTTTCTCCTCTCAGGATCTCCTTCCGCTTCGCATAGATGACCTCCCTTTGTTTGTTCATCACATCATCGTACTCAAGCAGTTGTTTTCTTATTTCGAAGTTGTGTTCTTCAACCTTTTTCTGTGCGTTCTCTATGGCCTTTGAGATCCAAGGATGCGTTATGGGTTCGCCCTCGGACATCCCGAGTCTCTGCATGAACGACGAGATCCTATCCGAACCGAACCTTCTCATCAGGTCGTCTTCGAGTGCCATATAGAATCTTGACGAGCCCGGGTCTCCCTGCCTGCCTGACCTGCCTCGCAACTGGTTGTCTATACGCCTGGCCTCATGCCGCTCCGTACCTATTATATGGAGCCCCCCTTGTTCGATGACCCCTTTCTTTTCTTCGTCGCAGTGCGATTTTGCAGCTTCCAAAAGGTGATCGAAATTTTCCTGTTTTGCATCGCCGGTCTTGATCTTTTCTTTTACCATGAACTCCGGGTTGCCCCCCAGCAGTATGTCCACGCCCCTTCCGGCCATATTTGTCGCTATGGTTACCGAGCTTTTTCTGCCAGCCTGGGCAATGATCATGGCCTCTTTTTCATGATATTTTGCATTTAGTACATGGTGTTTTATGCCTCGCCGTGTGAGCATAGAACTTAACAGCTCTGATTTTTCTATGGAGATGGTACCGACAAGTACGGGTCTGCCCTTTTTGTTCAGCTCGATGATCTCTTCGATTACTGCGTTGAATTTTTCTTTCTGTGTCCTGTAGATAAGGTCGTGGTTATCAATGCGGATCATGGGGAGGTTGGTCGGTACGATATTGACATCGAGGTTGTATATCTTTTTGAACTCACCTGCCTCGGTATCAGCCGTACCTGTCATACCGGCAAGCTTTTTGTACATCCTGAAATAATTCTGGAATGTTATCGTTGCGAGGGTCTGGTTCTCGTTCTCTATCTTTACGCCTTCTTTTGCCTCGATTGCCTGATGCAGGCCGTCGCTCCATCTTCTTCCAGGCATAAGCCTTCCAGTGAACTCATCGACAATAACGACCTCTTCTTCCTTCACCATGTAATCCACGTCCCTCTTAAAGATAACGTGCGCCTTCAATGCCTGATTCACATGGTGTAGGGTCTCCATCTGCGATGGCTCGAAGATATTCCCGATGCCGAGGAGCTTCTCGACGGTAAGTGCTCCCTCTTCCGTCAGAATAACATTTCTTTGTTTTTCGTCTATGGTATAGTCCTGTTCGAGTTTTAACCTCGGGATTATCTTGTCGATGGTGTAGTATTTACTGGTAGATTCCTCGGCCTGACCGGATATGATGAGCGGCGTCCTTGCCTCATCTATCAGTATGCTGTCGACCTCGTCGACGATGGCGTAGTTTAAATCCCGCTGCACCATTTCCTTTATATCGAATTTCATGTTGTCCCTGAGATAATCGAATCCAAACTCATTGTTCGTGCCGTAGGTGATGTCGGCGTTGTACGCCGCCTGCCTTTGCTGATCATCCAGGTCATGGACAATGACCCCGACCGTGAGCCCGAGGAATTTGTAGATCTCTCCCATCCATTCCGCATCACGTTTTGCAAGATAATCGTTAACCGTGACGATATGAACGCCCTTGCCTTCGAGTGCGTTCAGATATGCAGGCAGGGTCGCCACAAGGGTTTTACCTTCGCCTGTTTTCATCTCCGCAATCCTACCATTGTGGAGTACGACACCTCCAAGCAGTTGGACATCGAAATGCCGCATGTGTACGGAGCGGTTTGCTGCCTCCCGTACAACGGCAAATGCCTCAACTAAAATGTCATCGAGTGTTTCACCGTTTTCGAGCCTCTTTTTAAACTCTGATGTTTTTTCTTTTAACGCACTGTCAGACAGTGCGGATATGGAAGGCTCCAATTCATTGGTCTCATCAACGAGTGGGTATATCCTTTTTAGGTCCCTCTCATTTTTTGTACCCGCAATTTTTTTCAAAATCATTTCAAGCATTGTTTTCGCCCTTTTGAATAATTATAACTCATATTTTAATGCTGCTACCCACACAAAGTCAAACAATGCAGATAGTTCGACGCTAAAATTCATTTATAAGCTTCCCTACCTAAAGTAATGCAAGTGATGCTTCGGACGAAAAAGATTATCGCTTGACATTGGAGCAATGTCGGATTATCCTATTTTAATAAGGTTAATCGACACAAAAATCTAATTTTATAAGGATATGCCATGCCCGATACATTAGACAGGATTGATACAAAGATCTTAAGCATCCTCCAGAGGGACAGCAGGACCACCTACAGGGACATCGCCAAAAAGGTAAAATTACAACCGCCTTCTGTCATAGATCGAGTTAAGAAACTCGAACGGGAAGGGATCATAAAGAGGTATGTGACGGTCATAGACGAAAAAAAATTAGGTATCGATGTAACTGCATTTATCGGGGTCTATATCGAACATCCGCAGTACATTGACAGCTTTGAGAAGGCTATTGCCGGCATTAATGAGGATATTCTCGAATGCCACCATGTTACAGGAGATTATACGTTACTCCTTAAAGTGAAGACCAGGAACACAACCACCCTTGAGAAACTGATCAAGGAATTGCGCGGCATAACAGGCGTCGTACGGACATACACCATGGTCGTTTTTTCCACTCTAAAAGAGGACTGCGTTGTACCTATAAAAGAGCCTGCGGAATAATTTAATGCCGGTGACCGGCTGCCTTTCTCTTGCATTTTTCTTAGCCCCTTCCTTTTAAAACGCTTGACTTTTATTTCATTATCAATAAATTAGAAATTGCTGTTCACAAATTGAATTTAAGTTCATAAGTAGAGAACGATTTTCTATTGGCAACGAAAAAAATAATGTATAAAAAGGAACAAAAAAGATATGAAAAATAAAAAATTATTGGGTGCAATCATAGTTATCCTGATCTTTTTGGCCATCGTTATCATAAGAATAAAAACCACGAAGAAAAGCTCAATTAATGTCGCAACAGCGGATCTTGTAACGGTTGAGCATCCAAAACAAATAACTTTGAAAAACACTATAACCTTGACAGGGAGTATTCTGGCATACCAGCAGGCGAACATTTTTGCACGTGTCGGGGGATACCTTGAGAAGATCCCGGTGGATATAGGGGACAGCGTCAAAAGAGGCCAGGTTCTTGCTGTTATAAACTATCAGGACTTACAGGATCAGTATCAGCAAGAAAATGCGAATTTTGAGTACGCGAGTATTCAGTATGAAAGGGCAAAAAAGCTTATAAAAAAACAGCTTATAGCACAAAATGACCTTGATATGGCAAAAACAAATTACGATGTCACAAAAGCAGCAAAAAATCTTGCAGCACTCAACCTGAGCTATGCTGTCATACGGGCACCATTCAGCGGTTATATTGCCAGCAGGTATGTTGATCCTGGAACACTCATACCGGGTTCGACACAGATGGTCCCTGCAAACCCACTGCTGGTGCTGGTCGATATAAACACGGTTAAGATCATGATCAATATTCCGGAACATAGTGTAGGAGATATCCATGTGGGTATGCCTGTTACGACGGTAACGGATGCTTACCCGGAAAGGATATTCAGCGGCCGTATAAGCCGCATTGCACCTGCACTCGATCCTATAACCAGAACCATGGCCGCTGAGGTCGATATAGCAAATCCCGGCCACCTGCTGAAACCGGGCATGTTTTCGAAGGTCAATATAGTTTCCGAGATGCATAAAAACGTACTTGCCATACCTGTTTCATGCATCATAAACCAGGATGATCACAAAACCATTTTTGTTGTTTCCAACGGCGTTGCAAAACTCGTTCCTATAGAAGAGGGTATAGAATCAGACGGCATGGTGGAAGTTAAAAGCGGCATAAGCCTCTCTGACGAGGTCGTGGTACAGGGTGAAGACACAATACACGATGGTCAGAAGGTGAAAGTGCAACAAACAGGGAATGGTGTGATGTAAATGCCGCTGTCCAAATTTGCCCTCAAAAACCCAATATCCATATTGATGCTTGCGATAGCAGCAATCGTGCTCGGGGCAACGAGTCTCAACAAACTGCCTATAGATGTATTTCCGAACATAACGATGCCCGTTGTAGTTGTAGGCACGCTGTTTCCGGGTGCAAGTCCTGCTGATGTTGAGCAGGCCATAACGTATCCTATAGAAAAGGCTGTCTCTGCCGTAAACAACGTTTCCTATATCCAATCGACATCAAAAGAAGGCTTTTCTATGGTTATGGTGTTTTTCAACTGGGGAGCGAATGTAGATAAAGGCTCCGTGGATATTATAGAAAATATTCAGCGTATCATGAGCCAGCTCCCTCCGGGCATCCAGCAGCCGTTTGTCGTTGAGTTTGATATATCGAATATTCCCGTTTGTATGGTTACGGTCTCCAGCGACAAACTGAACGGACTGCAGTTGAACGACCTTGCAACGAATGTAATCGAACCGCAGATAGAGCATCTGCCCCATATCGCATCCGCTACGGTCAACGGTGGGCTTATCCGCCAGATCAATGTTGACTTAAACCCAGAAAAACTTATCGCAAAAAACGTATCATTTATGGATGTTATCAATGCCGTAACAAATGCCAATTTTATACTCCCCAGCGGAGATATGAAGATCAATAACCTTGACTACAACCTGTTCACAACAAACCAGTTCAAGACCATTCCGCCTATGAATAACATCGTGGTAAAGGTTTCCAACGGCGTACCTATCCATATCAGCGATGTTGGCCATGTTATCGATAGCGCAGAAACACAGACAAACATCGCAAGGATAAACGGAAAGCAAGGCGTTTATCTCATGGTCAACAAGACACCGGGTGCAAATACCGTTGATGTAGTAAACGAAGTTAAAGCACTTTTACCGTATCTCCTCAATATACCCGTGGGTGTTAAATTTAATCTGACCTTTGATCAATCCATATATATCAAACAGGCAATAAGCAGCCTTATGCATGAGGCAGTTCAAGGATCCATCCTCGCTTTCATAATCATACTCATATTCCTGAGGAGTTTCACCAGCACCTTGATCATTTCCCTTTCCATTCCTCTTTCTGTAATGGTTACATTCATACTGCTTTATTTTGTAGGACATCAGACACTCAACACCTTTACACTCGGTGCCTTGACCTTAAGCGTAGGAAGGCTTGTCGATGATGCTATTGTCGTACTCGAAAATATCTACAGGCACAGAGGTATGGGCAAAAGTCCTGTAAAGGCCGCGCTTGACGGCACAGGAGAGGTTGCAATGCCTGTGCTTGCATCGACAATAACGACGATATCCGTGTTCTTTCCGGTGGTCTTTATAACCGGCATCGCAAAATTATTGTTTGAGCCCTTTGCACTTACTATTTCCTTCGCACTGATAGCTTCATACTTCGTTTCACTGACCGTAATACCTGTCCTTACAAAAAATTACCTGAAACCGGAGAAAGAATACAGCATTCAATCAAAACGACTCCATGAAAGAATCTTTGCAAGGAGTAAGACATTTTTTGACGGCATAGACAATGCTTATCAATCAGCCCTGCAATGGGCATTATCTCATAAAAAGATAGTGGTTTATAGTATAGGCGGATTTTTCATCGTATCTTTGCTTCTAATAAAATTTATAGGCACGGAATTCTTTCCGGAAACGGATGAAAGTCAATTCACTATAATAGAGCGATCACCAATAGGAACCCGATTGGAGATAACAGATCAATATATAAAACAGCTTCAGGACATGATAAGAGAGGTGGTCCCTGCAAAGGATATTAAGACAATTATCTCAAACGAAGGCCTGCCGTCCGGCTTTGCCGCAATATGGAGCCAGAATACTGGCCCGGATACAGCACAGCTTCAGGTGAACCTCGTAACGCCGGATAAAAGAAAAAGAACCGACATAGAACTCATGAACCTTGTAAGAAGGCGGATACAGGGAGCAATACCAGGGGTGCAAACATACTTTATATCGGGTGGTATTGTTTCTCGTATTATGAATTTCGGGTCGACAGCGCCCATAGATGTGGAACTCTATGGATACGACCTTGCAACAGCTGCAAGTGAAGCAGAAGTAGTCGCATCCATCATGCGTAAAACCCCCGGTGTTACGGATGTTATGATAAGCAGAAGGGAGAACTACCCTGAGCTTGATATCAACGTTGACAGAGAAAAGGCTGCACTTGCAGGAGTAGACCAGAGGACAGTGGCAAACACGGTGCTTACCTCCATGAGCTCGAGCCTTAATATATTTCCCTCTATATTTACGGATCCTATATCTGGCAATGAGTATTATGTCGTAGTTCAGATGGACAAGAGGTTTACAAACAACATGCAGTATCTGGACAATTTACCACTCCCAACCTACAACGGCAAAACGATCTTTCTCAAGGATATTGCATCAATAAATAAAGAGGTTGGTCCTGTTTTGATAGAAAGGAAGTATCAACAAAGGGTTATCCATATAACTGCAAACGCAACAGGGAGGCCTCTTGGTGATGTTGCAAGCGATCTATCAAATAAGTTTTCCAAACTGAAGCTGCCGACGGGATTCTATATCGATATGAGCGGTGAGGTTGCCCAGCAAAAAGGCGCATTTGCAAGTATGTTTTTTGCACTGCTTCTTGCAATCATGCTTATCTACATGATCATGGCATCACAGTTTAAATCATTGTTCGATCCTTTCATAATAATGTTCTCCGTGCCCATGGGATTGATAGGTGTTATCTGGATGCTGTTCCTTACGAATACAACGCTCTCCATAGAATCTTTTATGGGTGTTATCATGATGATCGGTATTGTCGTCAGTAACGGTATATTACTTGTCGACTATACAAACAGATTGCGGGGAGAAGGCGTAGAACTTCATGAGGCTGTCGTACGGGCAGGGAGAACCAGGCTAAGACCCATTCTGATGACAAGCCTTGCAACGATACTTGGACTTATTCCGATGGCGATCGGCATTGGTACAGGCAGTGAAACCAACATGCCGCTCGCCCGTGCGGTTATCGGCGGTTTGCTGGTTTCAACATTCTTAACGCTGCTTCTTATCCCGACTCTTTATACTGTATTCGAGGAGAAATTTAAGAGAAGCATAAAACAGGATGAGGAACTGAAATGAAAAATAATGAATGTCTTTTTAATGTCATTGAGAGCGACGCCTTGGCGCAGCGAAGCAATCTAACAAAATTAAAGGATTACTTCGTCATCCGCCTACGGCGGGCTCCTCGTAATGGCGCTATGCTTAATCTTTCTGCGGTGGTTTTATTTGCGGGGTTGATGCTGTTTTCTGTTAATACCCCGGCATACGCACAAGGTGATCAACCCCTGTCCCTCAGGCAGTGCGTTGATATAGCTCTTCGGCAGCAGCCTTCCCTGCGGGCAAGTATGTCCCTGACTGAGGTAAACAGAAAGATATTAACGCAGGCACGTTCAGCATGGTACCCATGGATAAGCGCTCAGGGAGGATACACGCGGGAGACGAACAACTATGTTTTCCCGCCCGCGTTCTCACATATTTTTCCGTCAGGTGCAATACCGCCGGAAAGTAATACCTCCTATGACTACTATACGGCATCCGTAGGCTTTAACTGGCTGCTTACCAATTTTGGTCAGAGACTCTATGCAATAAGGGCGCAGCAACAAGCCGTAAAGTCATCACAATATGATGAACAAACAACAAAATCGGACGTTATATTCAATGTAACACAGGGATATTACGGCGTGCTTGCAGCACAGCACCTATCGGAGGTTGCCGACAAGGTTTTGACAGAAAGCAATAAACATCTCGAGCAGGCAAAGGGTTTTTTTGAGGTTGGCAAGGTATCACGTATAGATGTTGCAACTGCCGAAACAGACTATGCTAACGCCCAATTGAATATGATAACGGCAAAAAACAACGTTGAACTGGCAATGATAAATCTGCTCAATGCAATGGGAGTAAAGGATACCGATACCATTCCAATACTTGATACAATAACACCTACAACACGTGAAATAGATTTTAAAACCGCTATTCAAAACGCAATGGATAACAGATCGGAATTGAAATCACTGAATGCTGCAGAACAGGGTATAAAGGAATCCGAGAAATCGACAATTGCATCCAATCTTCCCTCCATTGTCGGTACGGGAGGGTACAACTGGGCTGGTTATCGAACTCCAATGACATGGAACTGGGCAATAGGTGTCGGTGTACAATTCCCGATATTCTCCGGGTTCAACACGTATGGACAATACGGAGCGTTAAAGGCAAAACAGCATAATGTTGAGGCGCAGATAGATGTTTTAAAACAGGGCATCATCCTTCAAGTAAAACAGGCAGGACTAAACCTTCAGCAGGCCAGGAACAGTATAACCGCATCAAAGAAGGCAATGGACAGCGCACAATTGAATCTTGAACTCGCGGAAGAGCGATATACAACCGGTGCGGGTTCCATCATAGAACTTACAGATGCAGAGACGCTGTTTGCATCAACCAGTGCAGCCTATATACAGACTATTTATCAATACAATATAGCTCTGGCACAGCTTGAAAGGGCAGAGGGCGTTATAGCCCAGGGGTATTAACCTTCTGAACGGTTTAAGCCGCTCGCTCAATGTCCTCTGTATGTTTGTCATTGCGAGGAATGGAATGACGAAGCAATCTACAAGGATAGGGATTGCTTCGCTGCTCCATCCCCTTATTCTGGTTTAGCTGGCGGTGGTGTATTGCCCTTCCCGGGCAGCATGCTGTTCATGTATTTCTGAGGGTCCTGTAAAAATTCTTGTTTTTCCTGGTCCGAGGCAAAGTAGTATCTCCTATCCCCGATTATTGTATAAGGTGTATCTTTTGTTATCTTGACCTGCGTGTTAGACACGGGAGATAATGCATAGCCTTGTGGTACTATCTGTTGCTGACCTGCATTATTGTTATTCATGTTCATATTATTCATGTTCTGATTATTCATATCTTGATCGTTCTGACTGAGCATTATCCTGTGTGCATCACACGAACTACATGCCCTTGTCCTCTCTGCAAATATTGCTATTGCTGTTACCAGCAACATCACGGTCAGTATTTTTATTGATAGGTTGAATCTTGTCATTGTGGCCTCCTTTTTATTTTGTTTTTTGTGTCAGATACTTTTCAGGGTCTTTTTCAAATTTATCCTTGCATCCCTTTGCACAGAAGTAATAGGTTGTACCCTTGTAATCGTACTTCTCCGGTGCAAGCTTTTCATCGATTACCATTTTACATACAGGGTCTTCATGTTTTGCCATAGTAACCTCCTTTTTTTTATACGTTATACATTTTACAGAACAAATACAAGCCTGCTGATGTTCATTCCTTAGGCAGCGTCCTTCTCTTCCAATACAAATAGATCACCGGGTAGACCACGAGCTCCATGATAGCGGATGTGAACACGCCCCCAATCATCGGCATTGCTATGCGCTTCATAACATCGGCACCCGTGCCCGTGCTCCACATGATTGGCAGAAGCCCGGCGATGATAGCCGACACAGTCATCATCTTTGGCCGTATCCTCTGGACAGCACCATACATAATGGATTCTTTCAGATCATTTTCCGTATGCATTTTCCCTTCAGCGATCCACCGGTGATATGCCTCATCCAGATACACCAGCATCACGACCCCTGTTTCCGCATCAACGCCTGCAAGTGCAATAATACCGACCCACACTGCGACGCTAAGCTCGTAATGCAATATGTAAAGCCCCCAGAATGCGCCGGTCAGTGAGAACGGTATAGCGAGCATCACGATCATAGCCTCAGTTACAGAACGTTTGTTGAAGTAAAGGAGCAGGAACACAATGAACAGGGTAAGCGGGATCACGATCATAAGGGTCTTTTTCGCATGTTCCATATATTTATATTCGCCCGTCCACTCAAGCGTATAGCCTGCCGGCAGCATATCCTTTTTTATGATCTCGTCGTTGACTGCCTTTTTTGCCCGTTCCACATATCCGCCGATATCACTTGTGTTTAAATCCACATAGACCCAATCCGAGAGCATACCGTTTTCGTCCCGTATTATGGGGGGCCCGTTGACCCTATAGATGTCTGCGAGCTCGCCAATGGGTATCTCGGCGCCTGAAGGGGTTGGAACAAGTATCATCCTGAGGTTGTTGATATCATCACGAAGTTCACGCGGGTAACGTATTGCAATCGCAAACCGTTCTCTCCCTTTGATAACCTTACTGACTGTCATACCGCCGATGGCGGTTTCTATAACATCCTCTACATTGCTGATAGTCAGCCCGTATCTGGCAATTGCCGTACGATCTATGTCAAAATTTATGTAATGCCCGCCCACTGCCCTCTCTGCAAATACACTCCTTGTTCCCGGCAACTTGCTCAAGGTGTTTTCCAGCATCTTCCCGATGTTTTCCATTTCCGGGAGACTGGCGCCATAGATCTTAATACCCACGGGCGTACGTATGCCGGTGATCAGCATGTCTGTCCGTCCTTTTATAGGCATCGTCCATGCATTGGTTAACCCCGGCAGAGTGATAGCTGTATTCATCTGATCAATTAATTTTTTCCACGTCACGCCCTTTGGCCACTGTGACTGCGGTTTAAGATTAATAATGGTTTCTATCATCTCCAGCGGTGCCGGGTCCGTTGAGGTATCCGCCTTGCCTTCCTTTCCAAATACGGATGCGACCTCCGGGAATGATTTTATGATCCTATCCGTAACCTGCAGCATCTGCCGTGCCTGCGTGATGGAGATACCGGGTATTATGCTTGGCATGTAAAGGATCGTCCCTTCGTTGAGAGGCGGCATAAACTCACTGCCAAGCTTCGAAAACGGAACGACAATAGAGAGGATAATCAAAACAGCTGAAATCAAAATAATCCTTTTATGCTTGAGAGCAAATAATGCAACGGGATGATATGCCCGGATCATAAGGCGATTGAGCGGATTTTTTTCTTCCGGCGTAATCTTACCGCGGATGAAGAGCGTCATCAACGTCGGTCCAAGCGTAATGGAGAGGAATGCCGCGAACAACATGGAGAATGTCTTGGTATATGCAAGCGGTTTAAAGAGCTTTCCCTCGGGCCCGGTCAGGGCAAAAATAGGCAGGAATGCAACCGCAATGACAAGCAAGGAGAAGAACAGGGGTCTGCCGACCAATTTTGCGGCCCGAATAATAATCTCTTCGCGCCTCTGATTGGTGAGGTCGTGTTCTTGCTCAAGAAATTTATTCGCATTCTCAATCATCACGATAGATGCATCTATCATTGCTCCGATTGCTATCGCTATACCGCCGAGGGACATAATATTGGAAGAAACACCCGCGTAGTACATACCGATTAAGGCCATCAGTATGGCAAGCGGTAAGGTTACAATAGCAACGAGCGCACTGGTGATGCTGTAGAGGAAGACGATGGAAACTATGCTGACAATGATACTTTCCTCGATGAGCTTTTCTCTCAGGGTTGCAACGGATCTCTTGATCAATTGGGATTGATCATAAACAACCTTTAATTCCACGCCTTTGGGAAGTGACGGGGTGATCTCTTTGATCTTTTCTTTCACATCATCCAGGATCTTATACATGTCCGCACCGTAGCGGACAATAACAATGCCGCCTACAACATCGCCCTGCCCATTGTAATCCGCAATACCCCGTCTCATCACAGCATCGTATTTTATATCCGCAATGTCCTTCAGGAGGACAGGGATGCCGTTGGGTGAGGCATAGACAACAATATTGCCGAGGTCTTTGAGCGATTCTATGT
>CAZJPN010000048.1:0-26941 GCA_964547905.1 uncultured Pseudomonadota bacterium
ATGGTAAACAGGAGCTGATACATGACAACACTTGATACAACAAACGGATCAGACATCAGCATGTTTATTGCTTTGCGTATGCTGTGCCCCTGCCACATAACGCCTAAGAATCTTGGCTTTATATTGGCAAGTTTAAATACAGCATAACGTTCGGGCGACAAAAGCATATTGATACTGCCTTTTAGCATTACCTTTAAATAGGCATACGGATGGCGTATAATCACACTTACAGCCTTATCCCTCAAAAACTGGTATTCATTTGCGAGAGAGAGTCCGGATGGGACTGCATCTTTAAGTCTCTTTTGCACATCTTTTAAGGGCAGGCGCTCCGTGTCTGAAATAACCCCGGCTGCCCTCCAATAATAAAGGTTTATATCCTGGATGGAACAAAAGCCTTTATACCGGTCAACAATATAATTCCTTGCAATCCACGGCAGGACTGTCAGTCCTGTTATGAGCACAATACCCACAGCATATTTTATCCTGTCTTTGAACGACAGCCATGAAACCGTTATGTATATAAACGCGTATGCAAACGGCAAGTAAAGTATAACAGGCCTGAAGTATGCAGCTATACCTGCTGTTAATGCGGACACAACAAGTGCACTTGTATTCTTATGCTTCATAGACTTTATAAAGAAATAGGTGCTTAGAAGCAGGAAAACCACAAACAGGGTTTCTGATAATAGAATATTCGCATATATGATACTTACCGGCTCGATAATGGAAAGTACGGCTGCGATTCTGGCGACCCTCTTCGAAAACAACAATTCTGCGTTCATGTACAGGAATATGGGGATAAGTCCGGAAAGTACAATCTGTAAAAACAGGGCAATAGCAGGTTTTACTCCAAAAAATTTGTAAACTGCCGCAAGGTATAGAGGATAGCCAGGTGCTCTCATTAGTCCCGGCTCTCCTCCATTAGGGGTATAGTAGCCATGCTGTGCTATGTTGACGCCGAGAAGGCTGTACCCATAGGAATCAGCCAAAAAAAATCTGCTGTTATTATCAAACGTATAAAAGAATGGGACAAGTCTGATTCCGACATAAAAGACAAAAACAATAAATAAAAAACCCATATCCTTTCTCATAATAAACTACCTCCAGTGTGACTTTTACTCACTTAAGACAAAAAATGCAATAAGGGGGTTTGCTTATTCGCCCAAACCCCCTTATCTCCAATACATTCGTAGGTTAATAAATCTCGCTTTTTATCATAGCAATCCTATGGTTATGCCTTCTTTTTATTACATTCACCTATATTGTTAATGCTAATTCAAACCCTTGTTTTATGGCATCCAGTGCCTTGGCTACTGACATTGCATCCCCAATAACATGGATACGTTTGTCTTTTAACTTTGAGAAGGGATTATACGGCACTACACCGGTTGCCAGAACAATTATGCCTGCATCAAATGCCTGGGTCTCTCCGTTATTCTCGGCAAAAACCTTTCCTTCCTCTATTCTGGTGACCTTTGTATTGGTATACATTTTTACACCACGTCTCTTCAATTGCTGCATAATGGGCCATCTAGTAGACTTACCTATGTCCTTGCCAATTTTATCAAGCATCTCGAGCATGATGACCTTCCTTGTAGATTGCTTAAGAAGCTGTTGAACAAGCAGCGGATCTTCCGCATCGTTTTCAAGCAAAAACCTGGCTGTTTTTTCATTCATTGTACCGTCCTGTGTAAGATACAACGCAACATCACAGCCCACAGCTCCTCCCCCTATGATTACGATATTCTCAGATGTGCCTGTGAACTCGTTCGATAAAATGTCCCATGCAAGCCTGGCATATCCATCCTCAATACCATCCTCCAATCCTTCTATATTAGGAACAAGCGGAGCTGCACCTGTTGCGACAATAATCTCATCGGCTTTTAGTTTTGCAAGGTTATTCTTATTTATAGACTTTCCAAGATGAAGATTTACGCCATGATGTTCAAGCTGGTGTGCATAATAGAGCAAAAGGTCATAGAACCCCTCTTTATCCGGTACAACACTTGCAAGGTTAAATTGCCCTCCGATCCATTTTTCTTTTTCATAAAGGTCTACCTTATGTCCTCTTTTTGCAAGTGTCACAGCAGCCTCAAGACCGCCGGGGCCCGCGCCTATTACTGCAATTTTTTTTGGCTTTCTGGTTTTGCTGACCTTTATCTCGTGTTCCCTCCCGACAATGGGGTTTACAAGACAGCCCGCTGGAAGTCCATTAAATATATTATCAAAACATCCCTGGTTGCAGGCTATGCAGGAGTTTATCTCGTGAAGCTCGCCTTTACTTGCCTTTTCAAGGAACATCGGGTCTGCTATCAATGCCCTGCCCATAACAACCATATCAGCCCAGCCGTCATTGATAAATCTTTCTGCAAGGCCTGGGTTGTTGATCCGGTTTGACGCTATAACAGGCACTTTCACAGCCTGCTTGACCTTCATTGCGAGGTACGAGAACGCACCTTCTGGTACAGAGAATGTAAGCTGCGGTACATGTGTCTCGTGCCAGCCTCCGGTTATATTAAACCCGTTTATCCCAAGCTGTTCCAATGATTTAGCAAACTCGACTGTCTCGTTTATCGTATTGCTTCCTCTGACAAAGTCGCTGCCTGACAGCCTCATGATAATTGCAAAGTCATCACCAACTGTCTCTCTTATCTTTTTGTACACTTCGATACCAAATCGCATCCTATTGTCAAGTGTACCGCCGTATTCATCTATCCTCTGATTTGTCAGGGGTGACAGAAATTGACATATCAAATAACCCGCCGATGCAAGGATCTCAATGCCATCCATACCTGCTTTTTTCGCACGCAGAGCCGCATCCGCATAATACTGCTGAACCTGTTTTATCTCATCTTTGGTCAACGGTCTTGGTGTTTCATTGGTAAGTTTAGAAGGTACTGCTGATGCTGAAACAGGTGTTTCTCCGTTTATCATCCACGATGCCACGTACCGTCCGGCATGATAAAGCTGTGTAAATACTTTTGCACCCTGGGCATGGAGATTTTTTGCCAAAACAGTCATGCCCGGAATGAAGTCATCCGTATCAAGCCTGATCATAAAATGACCACCGCCCACCTTATCTATAGTACATCCGCCAACCACAATTAAGCCAACGCCACCTTTTGCCCTCTTCTCGTAGAATGCCGTCATCTGATCCGTAACGTAGCCGTCAGGCGTGTAGTTCAAGTGCATGGCGGGAAAGACGATCCTGTTTTTTATTTCAAGATCGTTTAGCCTTATAGGGCTGAACAAGGTATTAAAATATTTATTGTTCATTTGTTCCTCCAGTTTGTAGCCTATACATCATAAGTATATTGGATGTCTATAAAAACAGATTCCAGACTCGGTTGTTATTTGCTGCCGCAGCTCAGACAGTTGGGATTTTTTTGCAGAGGAAATGTCCTGAACTGCGTTGTCTCGCCTTCCCATACCAGTAATTTATTCTTGAGTGTCTTGCCGATGCCGGTGAGATATTTTATAGCCTCAAGCGCTTGAAGAGATCCTATAACCCCGGGGGTAGCTCCCAATACAGGGAAAACCTCCTTTGGAGGTGCTTCCTCAAAAATACATCTCAAACAAGGTGTTTCGGGAGATCGTATAAAAGATAACCTTCCTTCAATTCCCCATATACTCCCATAAACAAGGGGTATATGTTTTCTAATAGCACAGTCATTAAGTATGTATCGTGTCGGGAAATTATCCATACAGTCCATTATGATATCGGCATCGCTCACCAGTTCATCTACATTATCTTCAACGATCTTATCCGTAATGGCCGTTATCTTTATATTTGGGTTTAACCTTTCGAGTGTCATCTTTGCGGATACAGCCTTATTGATACCGATCCTCGTGTGATCATGCAGTATCTGGCGGTTGAGATTCGAAAGATCCGGCGAATCAAAATCGCACAGAACAATATTGCCTATGCCTGCAACAGTTAGATAGATTGAAACAGGCGAACCAAGACCTCCGGCACCTGCAATAAAAACCTTTGATAACTTGAGCCTTTCCTGGGTGGCTTCACCCCATCCATCCATCAACATCTGTCTTGTGTAACGTTTTAGTTCATCTTCTGTCAGCATTATTATATACCCCTCTTTCTATTTAATTATCAAAAGGTTCGGAGTCAATCTTTTATGAAAAACTATGAGTGCTCTATTTTAAAAAAACAAAACAAGAGATATGATTGATTATTGTCTTATTTATGTATAATATTGTATTTGTTTTAGGTGTTAAATTACCGCCTGCTGGCTTAATAACACCATGAAATAGCGGCGGGTAACAAGTATGCCAGCCCAAAAATGTGACGCTGATTTGTTGCATAATGTGAACGAGGTAAAATGTTAGCATTGAATAATATAAGATATTCCAAAAATTCAAAGGAAATCATAAAAGATATATCAATCCAATTCGAAAAATCAAAGATCACATCTATAATAGGCAATAACGGCGTCGGCAAATCTACGATAGCATATATCATCATGGGATTGGAAGATTATAAACCCGATCAGGGCTCGGTAGATTTGAATGGAGAGGACATAACAAACCTCAGTATTACTGAGAGGGCCAAGAAGGGTATTAACCTTCTATGGCAAGAGCCGGCACGCTTTGAAGGGCTCAGTGTGGAAAACTATCTAAGCCTTGGAGGAAGAATAAGCAAGAATAAAATTGAAAACGCCATGGAATTGGTAAGGCTCAACCCTAAAGTATACCTGCAACGGTTTGTGGATAAAAAATTGTCAGGGGGAGAGAGGAAAAGGATAGAAATCGCAAGTTGTATTCTGCTGAAACCCAAATTCCTCATCATGGACGAGCCCGATTCAGGCATTGATATTATGAGTCTTGACATGATAAATGAAATCATATTGTACCTGAAACTGCAGGGTACGGGGGTAATTATTATAACCCACAGGGAAGAGATCGCCAGAAACAGTGATTATTCTTACCTAATCTGCGATGGCAAGATTATTAAAAAGGGATTATGCAATGACATCATAAACTACTATAGAAGTACGTGCGATAAATGCGATAATATTAATACCCCGAAAGAAGACTAAAAAAGAAGGTTGCTATGATAGATATAGTAAAAGCATATGAAGAAGAATTCGATCGGCTTGTTCATCTATACGAAAACCACACCCATGACAATAGTTTAAGGAACAGAGCTGTAGCTTCCATTATAGTAAGCGGAAACAGAGTTGTAGGTCTGAATACACTCAAAGGCATAGATGTAAAATCCAAAACAAGAGGAGACGGTGCCGTAATAATCGATGTGAACATTGAGGACAATACGGTCATGCCCATACCCATTCATTTATGTACGGGTTTTTTAGAAAAAAAAGGCGAGCAATTGTTAAAGTTCAACTACACTATAGGCAACAACGTAAAGGTAAAATTCAAGTCGCATTGTATTCTGACAAAGATAGAAAAACTGCACCATAAAATGGTAAGCGATATCTATATCGGTAAAAATTCTTCCGTCATCTATGAGGATGAACATTTTCACGATGAGAACGGGGGTATTTTCGTCGAAACAATAACCTATGCCAAACTCAACAAAAACGCCTTCTTCCAGAGCAAATTCAGTGCAACCAAAACGCGCATAGGAAAAATAAATGTTATTATAGATCTCGATCTTGCCGATTCCGCAAAGGCAGATCTGGAAAGTAAAATCTATGGGAAAAAAACGGATGAGATAAATATACAGGAGATACTGCGTCTCAATGGAGACCATTCGTCAGGCATAGCGAAATCAACAATCTTCGCAACCGACCTTACAAAAGCTCATGTGATAAACGAGGCTTACGGAAACGCTGCCTACACCAGGGGGCATATCGAGTGCAACGAGGTTGTTAAGGGAGAAAATGTTTCGGTATCCACTGTTCCTATACTTAAGGTTGTCAATGAAAAATCAGAGCTTACACATGAGGCAAGTGTAGGAAGGATTAAACAGGATCAGCTTGATATTCTCATGGCTAAAGGATTGAGCGAAGAAGAGGCTACAAGCATTATCATCAACGGCTTGATAGGCTGATGCTGATTTTTTGATAGCTTCCTTTTCTACCTTACTACACATTCTTTTTTATATTCAATCACCTATATGTTTATCAACGATATAAAAGAACTACATCCGGCAACAGCCAGACTACTTGCCACGCGCATGATCCGCAGCGTTGGGCAGGGCATACTCGTGGTTGATTTCACACTCTATCTTCATGCAATGCACTGGAAGGGCAGTGCCATAGGTATTGTTCTCAGCTCGGCAGGGATATTCGGCGCATTGTTAAGTCTCATTATCGGTGTAAGCAGTGATCGCTTGAGAAGAAAGCCGTTCTTGCTTGCTTATCAATTTATATTAATAGTCAGTTGTATCATAGCCATATTAACAGCACAGCCATGGCTTATCGGTATCAGCGCTGTATTGGGCGGATTCGGCCGTGGAGCAAATGGAGCCGCAGGGCCGTTTTCTCCCGCAGAACAGGCATGGCTTGCAGAGAAAATCAAACCGTCAAAACGTGGATTGATTTACAGCATAAACACAGCACTCGGCTTTTTCGGAACAGGCCTTGGGGCTCTACTCGCAATCTTACCGGCCTTATGGTCTCATTGGTTCAGGGGTGCAATGTCCTATCGTCCATTATTCGCCATCGTAGGTATACTGGCTGTCATAGACCTTGCTTTGATAATAGTGACAGAAGAAGGATACAGAGGCAATAAAAAAGGAAATAAAGGCAGTGAACATAAAGACAGCCATACTATATCCAAAAAAGAAAATCATGCATTATTTAAATTGGTATTTGCAAATATCTTTAATGGAGCAGCAATAGGCATGACAGGTCCTTTAATGGCGTATTGGTTTGCTATAAAGTTTCACGTAGGTCCTGATTTTATAGCCCCGGTAATGGCCATAACATTTTTTGTCACAGGTATAGCAGCCCTATTTACAGGAAAACTGACCGAACGTATGGGAATAGTAAAATCTGTAGTATTCCAGAGGAGTTTTGGTCTTATTATGCTTTTGTTTTTGCCAATTATCCCATTTTACTGGCTTGCTTCGCTTGTTTATCTTTTGAGGTCTGCATTCAACAGAAGTACAACCGGTGCACGACAGGCATTGACTATAGGATTGGTAAGAAACGAACGCAGAGGCCTGGCTACAAGCCTTAATGCGGTTTCTATGCAATTACCACAGGCTATTGGACCAACCATAACAGGCTATTTCTTTCAGGCAGGACAACTCGTTTTACCCTTTTATATAGCCGCGTTGCTTCAAGGTGCTTATATTATTATTTACAAAAAGTTTTTTAGCGGGTATGAAATTTCACAGGAAGAGTAAACCCCGTTAGAAAGAACATGGTTTTAGACCTCGTCCCTTCTATAAGGAATTTAAAAATTATCATATTATTTCTGACACAAATGGCGGGGCTTTCTAACGGGTAAAATAACCTATGAATAATAAATCTGGCAGATCTGCACTTATTGTAGAAGGCGGAGGCATGAGAGGCATGTTTACGGCAGGCGTGCTTCATGCATTCGGCAGTGCAGGCTTCGACCCATTCGACCTTTACATCGGTGTTTCCGCCGGTGCATGCAATCTCACATCACACCTTGCGGATCAGAACGACAGAAATTATGAAATAAATACAAAATATTCCACAACCTCAAATTTTATAAATATCCGGAGGTTTTTACTCGGCGGCCACTTGATGGATATTGATTGGCTTTGGGACATAAGCATGAAGGAATATCCCATTGATCTGGAAAGATTGTTTGCCAAACTTAAGAAAGATGGAAAGGAATTCATAGTGGTATCTACATCCGTAGAAACAGGAAAGGCAATGTACCTTGAACCCGAAATAGGTACATTAGAGCATTATACAAAGGTTTCATCTGCGATACCTTTCTTTTACAGGAATATACTCGAAGTCAATTCAGAAAAAGCAACAGATGGAGGAGTCGCTGATTCTATCCCTGTTATTGAGGCTTTCAATCGCGGTGCTACCAATATTACAGTCTTGCGTACAAGACATTCAGATTATGTAAAGAAAAAAACCAGGTTGTCTTTTATTTATTCAGCAGTTTTTAGAAAATACCCAAACCTTGCAACAGCGTTAAAAAATAGACCCATTCCTTATATGAAAGCAGTTGAGTTCATTAAAAATCCTCCGGAAGGTGTATGCATGAACGAAATAGCTCCCCCAAAAGATCTAAAGGTAAAAAGGGCTACTACGAATTTAGAAATATTGAAAACTGCATACTCTGCGGGTATAGTGCAAGGGAAAGAATTTATAGAAAAATACCGTTCAAAAACATAAACCAAAAATACTTTTGTTAAAAATAATAGAAAAATCCTCCGAAAGATTGATAGTATACTTACTCCAGTAGCTTTGATTCATCAAGTGCAGAAATAACACTCCTTCGCTGCCTTGACACAAGGGATTCATTGAAATGCGCCCTATAGGTGATCCCATAAGATGTTCTTATCGTTTCAGGAACAACGAGAAATCTTATTACGGGTCCCTGGTCAAGTGTAAGTTCTGTGTGTTCATCGTTTACCATTTCTCCATCGAGTGCATACCCGCCTTCAGCCCTTATACTGATATGTGCTGCTGTATCATTAAACGTTTTTGGAGGGATCTGTTTACCTGTTGAAAATATCCTGAGATTCTTTATAAGAACCCATGGGTCCGCTGATGTTGCTATAAAATAAAACCTGTCGATACCTTTCAAATGAGCATTATAAAACGGTTTAAACCACAATAAAAGTTTTTGGACAGATGAGGCGATTGTAAGAAGATATTTTTCCTCAGGATATTTTATACCATCGATATATATTACTCCTCGGGTTTTATCAAAATATTTGGTTACACTTTTACTGCGAATTGTATACCCGCCAATCATAGTGGTAACCAAATTGACTACAGTACTGAATGCCGGATTTTCCTGTTTATAAAACAACTGCTGTACCTTATGTATTAAACCGCTTAGGAATATAAAGCCGTATTTTGTGCCGTATACCTTATCCGTTAGTTTTAAGGGCCTGAGCGGTAATGTGGCAAGTGCGTTTTCACCGCGGTTATAAAATTCAATATTATTCATTATAATTCTAACCGTATCAAGGGGATTTTTCCTTACACCTATGTTCGTAGCAATAGTATTTGTTGTACCACCGCATAAAGGCAAAATTATAGGGAGGCTGTTTTCCGGTAAGCTTTTGATCAGTTCCGTAATCAGCTTCTGTATTGTTCCATCCCCACCATTTACCATGATAAGGTTTATACCTTCTTCTTTTATTATATGAGCCGCAGCCGATAGATCTTTAGGTGAATAAACGTCTATAACTGTATAATCGTTAGGAACAAATGCCAGGAATTTATCCTTATTGTATGTATATCTTTTGTTCTTACCAGAGTTCATATTACTGAATATGCAGCATCTCAACTTCACCATGGGTCTCCTTTAACAAGGCTATTACAATACTATAAAAAAAAGATCAACATCCAGTACAGGACACCCTCCGCCTTTATCAAAAATTCGGGTCCTTGCATATCCTTGACACAACTCAAATGCTCCTGTATATTTATAAAAATTGCGTGAGTATGAGATATCCATGGGCAAGCCTGTGGAATCCTGTTTATGAGTGCATTTATTATAAAATTAGTAAGACGCAGGAGGGAAGAATTTTCTTAAAAAGAACAAATGAAACATATATCCGTTGTTACTAAAAATAGAATAGAGTTAATTGATATTACAGCCGGAATAAACGGACTGCTTAAGAAATTGGGCTTTACAAGAGGTATTTGTTATTTATATGTGCCACATACGACAAGCGGTATTACAATAAATGAGAACGCGGACCCTGCTGTAAAACAGGATATACTTGAAACACTCGATAGAATTGCTCCTGCAAGCAGGGATTATAATCACAAAGAAGGCAATGCTGATGCACATATTAAATCAAGTATGATAGGCGTTACTTTATCATTGTTTGTCGAAAACGGCAGGCTTGTACTCGGGACATGGCAATCTGTTTTCTTTTGTGAATTTGACGGACCAAGGACAAGGAGTCTGCTTATAGAAGTTACACCACTATGAACGATGATTTAAATTTGCTCTATCGAGTGCGAAAACAACAGAGACGGTTAATATGCATACCCGTTCTTCTCTCGACAGAGGGCATTGACAATTTCAAGATTGACTATACAACGGATATGAGTGTCGGAGGGTTCCTCATCCAGACAGGTAAGCCCTTAAAAAAGGGTACGATACTCGACATACGATTCAGACTTCCAGGGGCAATTAAACTTATCGAAGCCAGAGGTGAGGTCGTGTGGTCGCATGAATATAAACCCGGTACCGAACCGAATCAGGATGCCCTTCCTGGAATGGGCATAAAGTTTTTAGAACTCGATGAGCAGAGTAAAACATATTTGATCTCGTACGTGGAAAATGAAAAGGGATCAACGGAAGAGGATATCTTTGTTGAATAGTTCAATCCCCCATATACATAAGATAAAAGATAAATTAAGTATCAGAATAAGAAATATTTTTCTTGCCGGGGTAGCTGTACTTATACCGGTTATTGTGACGATCTTCATAATCAGGGTCCTTATATCATGGTCTGACAGCCTGCTTGGTATGCTTCCAAGCATAATAAATCCCCAGACATACATCCATGTACGAGGTATAAGCCTTATAATTGCCATTATATTGATATTCATCATAGGACTGATGACCTATAATTACATAGGACAAAAACTGCTGAGTTTGATGGAGGATATCTTTTCCAATACCCCGTTTATCAAAGGTATCTACAACGGGGCAAAACAGATCACAGATGCCTTTACAGAGAACAGAAAACAGTTCAATCATGTCGTGCTTGTAGAATTCCCAAGGGCAGGCAGTTATGCAATAGGGTTTGTTGTGGGTAAGGCAGAGATCGTGAATATGGCGGAACCGGAAAGTTTGACTGTATTTATACCAACAGTTCCAAACCCGACATCGGGATTCTTTCTCTTTGTGAAAAAATCAAGTCTTTATGAGCTTAATATATCCATAGAGGAGGCGTTTAAGATCATCCTTACCATGGGTGTCGGTCTCAAGAAGGATATAAAGGCTGTACCCTTTGTACAGTAACAGCATGCTGTAAGTCAAAATCCCTTGCCTTTCAATAAAGGTTTTGATACCAGATTCTTGTCAGGAGGACGTTATGGAAGATTGCATATTCTGTCAGATTGCAAATGGAAGAATACCGTCTAATTTTATATATGAAGATGATGATTTGGTGGTAATAAATGATCTACATCCGGTAGCTCCGGTACATCTTCTTATTATACCAAAAAAACATATACCGACACTTTCGGATATAACGGAAAATGACCAATCGCTGCTTGGTAAGATCATGCTTGTTGCAAAAAAGATGGCTGACAAAACAGGCATCTCTGAAAAGGGTTTTAAAGCTGTATTCAATGTAAAACAATGGGGGGGCCAGAGTATATATCATATTCACCTGCATGTGGTAGGTGGTGCACCACTGCATATACATGTGGCATAATATTATATCTTTGTGATATTATTATCACACCTGTTACAATTTATAGACTCATAACGCCTTTAAAAATAAGAGCTTTATATGTGGTATGATACTTGCTTATACCACATTCTTAATGTTTAAAAGAACTGTAAAAAGAAAGATACTCTGTGAGGGTTATGGTTTACATACCGGTGAATTTTCAAGGGTAACCATTCATCCTGCATCAGAAAGAGATAGCATTTTATTTGCCAAAAAAATTGGCAATGTACTGCGTTATATACCTCTCGGTATCGACAAAGTAAAAAGCACCATGTTTGCAACAAGCATAGGAGATGATCAGTTTACGATCTTTACTGTAGAGCACCTTTTAAGTGCACTCCATGGTTTTGGTATAGACAGTGCAATAATTGAAATTGAGGGTGACGAAGTACCCGGCGGAGACGGAAGTGCATCATTATTTGCCGAGGCCATACTTGATGCAGGTGTTTTTACACTACCGGTAAAAAAAGATTCTTTTACGGTAGAATCTGAATTTATGGTTGAACATAACAATGGCTACATCAAATATAGCCCTGATGCAACACTCACGATAGAAGGCATTATAGATTTTGATCATCCTAAAATACGAAAGCAACAATACGCATATCATAATAGCCCTGAACATTTTTATTCCGAGATATCAAAGGCAAGGACATTTGGGTTCTTAAAGGATTATAACACAATGCAGTCTCTCGGGCTTGCCAAAGGCTCCTCGCTTGAGAACACAATAGTGCTTGATGAAAATGACATAATGAACGCGGATGGTCTGAGATTCCCGGATGAGTTTGTCCGTCACAAAATACTGGATCTCCTTGGCGACCTTTATACCATAGGAACTCCTCTGAAAGGACACATCACGAGCTATAAGAGCGGACATGCCCTGAATCATCTGTTCGTAAAGAAATTTATATCCATGCTTGAAAAAGGATTTATTGCGGAACAACAGGTGTTACAACCTGCAATGGCATTTACCGTCTGAGAAACTGGGCTAGTACAAGTCTTCTACAAATTTCGTTATGATTGCCCTCTGGATCTCAGAGGTGCCTTCCCCTATCTCCCCAAGCTTTGCATCCCTGTAAAGCCTCTCGACCTTATAGCCCTTCATATAGCCATAACCGCCGAAGATCTGAACCGCATCACTTGCGATCCTCGTTGCATGTTCCGATATAAAAAGTTTTGCTATTGAAGCAAAGAGGATAGACTGTGGATCTTCCTGGTCAAGCATCCATGCTGCTTTGTATATAAGTTCTCTTGCTACATCTATATACATCTTCATATCCGCAATCTTGAAGTGAATATCCTGAAAATACGCAAGCTTTCTGCCAAATGCAGTCCTCTCCTGTACATAGTTCATAGACTCTTCAAGGCATGCCTGGGCAATACCAAGACTGTAAACAGCCATACCAATCCTTCCGTGTGTAAGCGTTCTTGCAAGCTGATAAAAACCATTGTTGAGTTCACCGACAAGATTCTCCTCCGGTATTTCGCAGCCATCAAAGAATAGCTCGGAAGTGGGTGATCCTCGTACGCCAAGTTTATCTAAAGGCTTGCCCCTTGAGAACCCCTTTGCATCATTATCAACAAGAAAAAGGCTTATACCATCTCTTTTCTTTTCTTTATCCGTATAAGCAACTACAACATAATAGTCGGCAACCGGTCCATTTGTTATAAAGGTCTTGGAGCCATTTATAATCCATTTATTCCCATGCTTCTGTGCGGTCGTTTTTATATTAAGCACATCAGAACCTGCCTGTGGCTCTGTAATAGCAAGTGCACCTATTTTGTTTCCGCTCAATACCGAAGTAAGATATTTTTTTTTCTGTACTTCGGTACCAAACTTCCACACAGGAACTGCAAATAATCCTGCTGAAGCGCCTGCAGTCAGATACGTTGCCGCACATGCCTTTGCAAGTTCCTCTCCAAGCACCGCTTTTGTTATTGAATCTCCAGGATTGCCTCCGTACTCTTCGGGAAAGCCCATACCGAGAAAACCCGATTTGCCCAGCAACTCGATGCTTTCTTTGGGAAATGCAGCCTCTCTATCGATGAATTCCGCCCTTGGAGCAATCTCCTTCTCACATAGCCTGGCAAATGATTCTTTCAAATTCTTTTGATCCTCTGTAAGTGCGAAATCCATAATACCTCCCAATTAGAAATTTAGAATGGAACGCGCAATGATGCCTCTCTGTATCTCGGATGTACCGCCTCCTATTGAGGCAAGCCTCGAATCTCTGTACCCTCTCTCAACAAGATATTCCTTTATAAATCCATAACCGCCAAATATCTGGAGAATCTCCGACGCTGTACGCTCCATGATCTCCGAAACAAACAACTTTGCAATAGACGCATCCATCATTGCCGGTATATCCTTATCCTTCATCCATGCGACCTTATAAACAATCTGTCTTACAGCCTCGAGATTCATCTTAAGATCCGTTATCTTATGTCGTATTGCCTGAAATTTTATTATTGGTTTGCCGAACTGTTTTCTCTCCCTTGCATATTCAACAGCCCTTTTCAAACCGAGTTCCAGTCCGCCTATTGAAGGTGCAACCAGGCAGCTCCTTTCCCATTCAAGCGTAAGCTTGATAACATTGACAAATCCAAGATCGGGCTCTCCAAGCATATTTTCTTCCGGTACCTCGCAGTCTTCGAAGATCAACTCCGATGTAGGCGATGTCCTTACCCCAAGCTTTGAAAGTTTTTTCCCGACAGAAAATCCCTTCATGCCCTTTTCGACGATAAAAGCACTTATGCCAAAGGTCTTCTTGGATTTATCCGTTACTGCTGCAACAATAAAAACATTACCGACAGGACCGTTGGTGATAAACATCTTCGATCCGTTTAAAACATACCTATCCCCTTTCTTTACCGCTCCTGTTTGTATACTACCTGCATCAGAACCGGCATTCGGCTCTGTAAGCCCAAGCCCGCCTATCCATTCACCGCTTGCAAGTTTCGGGAGGTATTTTTTCTTTTGCTGCTCTGTACCAAGCTGCAATATAGGCACCCCACACAGGATCATGTGGGCGCCCCAGGAAAGAAGCAATCCTGCATCTACTCCGGCATATCCAAGAGCCTCACCTGTAATGGTTGAGGTCAAAACACTCGCACCAGCACCCCCATACTGTTCCGGATAAGGCAAACCAAGTAACCCGAACTCACCCATTTTTTTCCAGTTCTCTACAATAAATTCTTCTCTATCATCGTATTCTAATTTTTGGGAAAGCGGGGCAAGTTCCCTTAATCCAAATCTATAAACATTCTCCTTAAAATCCAGGGTTTCTTTTGAAAGGTTAAACTCCATACAATACCTCCTTTAATTATATACCCTCATGGCGCAGGAACTACTATTCCTATAACATTCAATTTGTGCTATTTCTATTATAGCAACCACCTTAACTATAATTATCTTGACAAAAAACAATGCTGTCATTCCCGTGTAAACGGGAATCCA
Organism: uncultured Pseudomonadota bacterium; assembly: GCA_964547905.1. Lineage (GTDB taxonomy): Bacteria > JAMCPX01 > JAMCPX01 > JAMCPX01 > JAMCPX01 > JAJYLM01. The sequence goes on from CAZJPN010000048.1 coordinate 15,030, forward strand.
GTTTTTCTCAATTTATAAGCAATTCATCTGGATTCCTGCTTTCGCAGGAATGACATTTTGCTGAGCACGTTTGCATTCGTTAACCGGTTCACTTATTGAGCTCTTTGTCTGACGCTATGCCGCTTATGTATTGATCGATAAAACTATTGGAAAGCTTCTGGAACATCTCTGGTTTTTCAACAGGTATTGCCTTTAACACAATGCCCGTCAGGATCATCTCCAGCCCTCCGAAAAACATATAGGTGCTGACCGTTGTATCTATATTTTTCTGTAATTCGCCTTTTTCTCTATATTCGATCAATATCTTCTCAAAGGTTGTAAACGCCTTGGTAAAACTGATGAAATTCCTTGTCTCGAGGAATTTCGGCGTCCAGATAACTTCAAACATTATTACATACATAAACTCAGGAAATTCCTTGCAAGCATTAAATAGAAATGTTGTTATTGAATTGAGCTTTTGTTTGAGGCTTTTTTCCTGAACAGCCGCATTTTCGATTGCTTTCAAAAAAATAGTTATGCTCTTCGTGAATATAGCATTCAGGACATCTTCTTTGTTTTTAAAATAATGATAAACAAGTCCGTAAGAAACATTTGCCTCTTTTGCTATATCGGCTATTCTTATACCATGCATACCTTTTATCGCATAAACTTTAATTGCAGCCTTTATTATAGCATTCTGCATTTTATCCATTTTTTCTTTATTCTTATAATTGGTATTCATAATAATTGTATATTTAAGATAATTTGATTTGTTTGTCAATAAACAAGTAACAGCAACTACCTACAAACATATGGATCGCTTCGCTTTGTTCGCAATGACAAGCATACTACATCATTGCGAGGAACGAAATAATGAATCTATCACCCTCCCTTAATCCCTCCTGTCGAGGGAGGGAGAAAAAAGGGAATTGTCGTACATCCTCTTTCCTAACGGGGTTTACTCCAGGTTATCCAATGAACGTCTGATATCATCCGGTATTTGTTCTGAAACTTGATTTTCAGTTACAGGCTTGGCTCTGCCTGTAAGGATGTTGAACCAGTTCCGTATGCCGTCAAGTGCGATAAGCAAAACAAGGACCAGCATGGATACCGTCAGGAAAATATTAACATGTGCTGTTGTTGTGTTCTGCTTGATATAGATATCGAATATGTTTTCAAGACCTGCTGTAAAGGTAACGACAAACATGAAAACGAACGGGAGAAAGGTGATCAGACTGTATACTTTTTTTGGTGCGTGATGAAGGATAAATGTCGTGCCGATGGTCAGGGCAATGACAGCGAGTAATTGATTTGCAACACCGAACATAGGCCAGATCGTACTGATACTGCCAAAGTACAAAAGGTATCCCCACGAAACGGAAATAACGGCACTTGTTATAATAACCCCTGGCCACCATGAGATCTCTTTTACCTTTGGTATGATGCTTCCAACCGACTCCTGCAAAATATACCTTCCAACCCTTGTTCCTGCATCTATGGTCGTAAGAATAAAAAGGGCTTCAAACATAATGGCAAAGTGATACCAATAAGACATAAGGGTTTTTAGTCCCGGGATATTACCAAAGATATATGCCATCCCGACTGCAAGAGACACAGCTCCTCCAGGCCTGCCGGTAATATTTTCTCCGACGAGCCGTGAGAGCTCGTTCATGTGCACGGTGGTCATTCCTAACTTTGCAAATACAGCCGGAGCCGTATTGATCGCAAAATAATCACCCGGCGGTAAAACACTTGCCGCGATCAGTGCCATCAAAGCGACAAAGCCCTCAGTAACCATGGCACCATAACCGATAAACCGTATGTCTTTCTCGTTTTTGAGCATTTTCGGGGTTGTTCCTGAGCTTATGAGAGCATGAAAGCCTGATATTGCACCGCATGCAATGGTGATAAACACATACGGCCATACCTTGCCTGGTATTATCGGACCGCCACCGTGCACGAAGCTTGTTAAAGCGGGCATTTGTAAATAGGGATGTGCGATAAATATACCCAGCGCAAGCAGCGCTATGGTGCCGAGCTTCATATAGGTGCTGAGATAGTCCCGCGGAGCAAGCAAGAGCCAGACCGGCAAGACCGACGCTGTAAACCCATACACTGCAAGCATAATGGAAAGTTGGTGTCGCGAAAACATAAACCATGATGAAACAGCCGACTGCTGAATAATCCTTCCAAAGATTACACCCGACAGTACAAGCACCACCCCAATGACGCTTGCCTCTGCAATCTTATCCTGGCGCAGGCTTTTCATATACCATCCTACAAGCAATGCAACCGGTATGGTAAACCCTATGGTAAACGTACCCCATGAACTTTCGTTCATGGAATTTACAACAGCTATGGCAAGACCTGCCAGTGCCGTTATGATGATAAACAGTGTGGCAAGTGCGGTTGTTATACCGCTGAGTCTTCCCATGTATCTTCTTGCGATGTTATGAAGCGCCTCGCCGCCGTTCCGCACCGAGGCAAAGAGAATCACGATATCATGAACAGCACCGGCGATAACAGCACCGAAGATAATCCAGATCGCACCGGGCAAAAAGCCAAACTGTGCTGCAAGGACGGGTCCTATCAGGGGACCTGCGCCGGCTATTGCAGCAAAATGGTGTCCGAACAGCACAAACCTGTTTGTCGGGACAAAATCCTTGCCGTCATTTTTTGCATAAGCTGGTGTCTTTCTTGTTTCATCGAGGCTCAGCACTTTTGCCGCTATAAAAGCAGAGTAGTATCGGTAACCGATCGCAAAAACACCCAGCCCTGCAAGCAAAAGAAACACGGAATTCATAACAACGACCTCCTGCTCTTAAATAGCAACTTTAGCCCAACAATTGCAAGCTATCTACTTCTTTTAACCCCGATCTTCATGCAGTATGTGGTAACAGGACATATTGAACATTTCGGGGACACCGGATGGCAGATCGCCTGTCCAAGTGCAACAAGCAGGTCATTGTAAATGATCCAGTACCTTTGAGGCAGTGTTTTTCTCAAGGTCATCTCCGTTTCAAACGGTGTTTTCGTTTTGATATAACCGAACCTGTTGGAGATCCTGTGAACATGAGTGTCAACACAAATAGCCAGCTTTCCGTATCCCAGGCCAACAACCAGGTTTGCGGTCTTCCTCCAAACACCGGGGAGCTTTACCAGCTCTTCGATGGTGTCGGGGACAACCCCGTTGTATCTGTTGGCAATCTCCCACGCAACAACCTTAATCCTGCCGGCCTTTACCCTGTAAAACCCGACCGGGTATATGATGTCCTGAATCCGCTTTACCGGCATACCTGCTATTTCGCGCGGCGTGGATGCAATCTTAAAAAGCCTTTCCGATGCCTTGGCCGTAACAGCATCCTTAGTTCTCTGGCTGAGGATTGTCGCTATCAGTATCTTAAAGGGATCATGGCTCCTGTTGCTGATCAACGTTACAATGGGAACATTCCATTGTTTATAGACCGTCTTGAGACGCTTGATGATCTTACCTATGTCCGGTACAGTACTCAAAAGTCCTGTTCCTATATCCCTTTTAAGGTCGTCTGTGATTCTATCTTTGCAGGCAGGGTTATACTTTTTAAGGCATTTTCAATATTATCCGGAATTCTGATTGCAAGCTCAACATTACGGTCTGAAGTTGCACCTTCTGCGCCACTGGTGTTATCTCCAAGCTGGATATCCTTAAGGGCGAGCGACCTTGATATAGCTGACATAGAACCGTCCGGAGAGTTGTGATTGACCATGGTTGCAAAGATGTAACCCGTGCCGTTTCCATTATCCACAACCTCTATAATTCTTGACTGCTGCGAATAATCAATAAGGCTTGAGCTCTCTATCTCCCAGTAACCTGGCTGTGTTGCAGACAAGCCTGCACGCGGCGTTACCCTGTTATCATGCCCATGCCCGACAAGATGCAGGATCACATTCGGGTAGCTTGCAAGTATATTGATAAATGCAGTGCCTGTTATCTCTGTGCGTGAATCAAGTGCATCAGGGTACTGATGGCTGACAACAATCACAAGCTTATTGTTATCATACGCTTGATTTAATTCCGGTATAAGAAAATTGTTTACCTCATCTGATCTGATACACCCGTTATCACCACCATTCCTGCATTCCCAATCAAGCACTATAACCCTTAAAGGTGCAGACGAATCGGGATCAAATGCATAATCACCGTATCCATCGGCTATGTTCGTTGTGCTAAAGCCATGACCTATAGGTAGAGTCGTTGTTGTAAAGAACTGCTGCATATATGCAACAGGACCCAGCAACGCCCTATCGGCATCTGGTGTTATCTTCGTGCCTGCAGGGATTATGTTTCCATAATTGTCTTCAGAACCCATGAACACCTCATCACCTATAGCTATGGAGCGAAACAGACCTGTTGCAGTAAAATTGCCGTTTATAAGGCCGTCATGGTTGCCGATTGTTGTATACCAGGGCACCTGCTTATTGAGTCCCCACGGCAGAAATGGATCATGAGGATCATTTAAAGGACCCGGAACAACATCTATATGCTTCCCGCTATCCGGGGTAATACCCTTGCCGTCAAGCACACCTATAAACCAGCGTGTCTCGTCCGTGGATGTATTATCAACAGTATCCCTAAGTGCAATCAAAAAATTATAGTGCTTTGTTTTGCTGAAATCATCGAGTGTTCTTATCATTGCATCAAGTGTCTGCGTTGTATAGCGGTCCTGAGGTCTGTATGCACCCTGAAACGCACCGATCATATCAACATCACAGAACCTCATCGGAGATTTCGTATCTATAGTATGTATATCTGCTATGACTGCGAAATAGACAACCGAGTGTGCTGTGGTAGGAACGGTTTGTGTAACACCTGTTATTCCCAAATCATTTCTGTATTGGAAATCCTCTCCGGTACTTACTGTAACCTTGCCAAAGTTTTGCAGCACAGACGGTGGGATATTGTTTGGATCGACCGGATTTACCGCAGGTTCGAGGGGGGCGAGCGTTTGAATAAGCGTGGTAGTTGAGGTAACGAGTGTAAATTGCGGACCAGGGAGATACCCTATTGTGCTACTGCTATTTGTTGATTCTCCGCACCCTATTGCGAAAACCATCGCAATAACGATTGTAAAAAAATAATAACTTTTTTGTCTCATGTTTCTCTCCTTTTTATTCTTTTGTGTTTGTAGAAAGCCATTTTAAATAATCTTCACTTCCATAAGGAATATCTATGGTTATAAATTCAGGCAGTTCATAGGGATGCAGAGACTTTATTGTTTTCTCAAGCAATCGTACAAGGCTCTTGCGGGTTTTTATCACAAGAAGATATTCCTTTGCTTTAACCATTTTGCCCTTCCACCTGTAGAGAGATGTAAGTCCTGGTATTATATTGACGCAGGCCGCTAAGCCATCTTTGACGATCGTTTCCGATATTTTTGTGGCATCGTTTCTTTTTTTGACAGTTGTGTATGCAATTATATATCCGGAATACTTATTCTTCTTCGACCGCATCTTTGAGCTCTTCAATGGATCTTTTCATGGATACATTGTTTAGTACATTCATGATGGTGTCGGGCAGCCAGAATCCCGGATCAACGTATGTCGTAAATGTGGCGAGTGTCTTGTCCTTGTTTATTTTTTCGAACGTATAACTACCCCTTACGTCTTCGAGATCACCCTCAACATAGTTCCACTCAAGCATGTGTTTTTTATCATCATACTTATAATCAAGAACATACCTGATCTCCCTGCTGAGTACGGAAACCTTTAATTCCACATGCTTTGGCCTTCCATTCTTATCCTTTTTTAGGACCTTTACCGATTTTACCGCAGACTGCCACACGGGATAACTCTCGAAATCGCATATCTTTTTATAACACTTGTCAGGGGTGCTTCGTATTTCTATTGTTCTTGTCAATTCTTTACCGGACACATGTGCCTCTTCAGAGATCTGAAATGAGGGTTTTTACCCTTTTTTTTATATATGCATATTTTGAATCAAAAGTATACATATTTATAAATTCATCGTTGAGCAATAAAATCCCCTTTTTGTATATAGCCACGCCTTTGTTGTCCCATAAAATGTATGGGTCCGTAAAATATATATTCTCTACAAAATCATCAAAAAACGGCACAAACCTTTTTACATGTTTTATGACTGCACTTCTTATTGCTGATATTTTTGATATGCTGTTCTCCTCTATTAATGTACACAGGGTAAGTGCCGCCATCTCGTCTTTTGCCCTTTTAATGTCACTGATTGGATTGGTATCCATAAAAATAAGGTTGTCGTTGGAAAGGGCCTGTCCATAATCCGAAACTATAATGGCGCTGTTAATGCGGTTATAGAGTTCAGGCAGGCACGAACGATGAATGCCTGCAAATATATTGTCCACATAAAATTTCTTTTTTATCTTTCTATAAGAATCCGAGGGTAACAGAGAGAGTGTCCTTTCATACATAGGCTCTGCGATGATATTTTTTGAACGTACCGACTGTTCATGATCAAAGGCTATGGTAAAGTATTTTTTATAATCTATATGATTGATCTCTTTATCCTGTACTACATTTACATTACGCCGCATAAGCTCATTTATAATGGTGCTCTTCAGGCTGTCCTTGCCCCCTGCAAGATAAAACCTTTTCCTCAATATAAGCGGAGCAATGCCCATGTTAGACAGTACAATGTTTTCATCGACCCATGGGAACAATTGTTTTAAAACCGCATTGAAAAGGACCGAGGAAATGTCTTCTTTGAGAAGTCTTTTCAAACTTCTATGTGCCTCCTGTTTTTTTCTGAGCAGAAGCCCCGATGTCTTCAGCCTCTTAAAGATCCTCTTCATCATACCGGAGCGATCAGCCTCTGTTTCTTTGAGTTTCAACAACAGCTCTAAAAGTATTTGTTCCTCAGAGATGTATTCTGTAAAACCGGACGCTTTACCTTTAAACCTTTTGTTTACATCCGATATGCATCTCTTTCCATCCGAGGATATATCAATTCTTCTGTCCGGCAAGATCAGTTGAAAGGCGGGACTCGTATACGTTTCAAATACTCCATGCAATTGTCTGAGTAGATCAGGCAATTCATAGTACGAGAATATATGCTGCGGGTAATAGTTAAAGATATACCCGTCTATTTCAAGCGATGGCTTGTAATTGTCTATTACAACTATTGATACATCGGCCTTTGAAAGCTCATACGCAGCAAGCAAGCCATTTAAACCCTCTGTAATAACAGCAACATCAAAGAACCGACCAGTCATTATCGCCTATTCCCAGGGATCGCACGGATTTATAAAAGGCGATTGCTCTGAGTATTTATAACCATCTACAAATACACGCCTGCTCTTTATTACGAGTCTGTTTTCAGCAAAAAGCTGTATCGCCACAGGATAGATGATGTGCTCTTTTTCGTGTATTCGCTGTGCAAGCGTGTACTCTGTGTCACTGTCCATTACCGGGACAACTGCCTGAATGATAATTGGACCTGTATCCGTACCCTCATCTATAAAATGAACCGTGCAGCCCGTAAATTTTACCCCGGAGTCAATGGCTTTTTGTATAACGTTTATACCAGGGAATGAAGGAAGTATTGCCGGGTGTATGTTCATTATCCTCATCGGAAATTCATTTATAAACTTTTTTGTCATAAGCTTCATATAACCTGCAAGCACAACAAGTTGCACGTTATACTTTTTAAGCATCGATATAACGTATCCTTCCGCTTCTTCTCTTTTAGTGTATGATTTATAATTCACAACATATACGGGTATATCGCTGCGTTTTGCCCTTTCGATGGCATAGGCATTTTCGTTGTCCGATACAACAATTTCCACTTTTGCATTTAACTTCCCTACTTTTATTCTATCTATAATCGCTTGCAGATTACTTCCGTTCCCGGAAACAAGCACACCAATCTTTAATTTTGAATCTTTAATTTTGAATCTTGATTCTTGACTCTTGAGTCTTGGGTCTTTAATTTTAAGTTTTGAGTTTTGAGTCTTGAATTTCTTCATACCTGTTCAGCCTATTCCTTTGAAAGCATTGCCATAGCCTGACTGAGCAAGTCTTTAATCTTCTCTATATGAGAGTTGTTGTTCTTAATCCTGCTCTGAAGCGTGCTTAAGGTTGCATTAAGATCATCTACCTGTTTACGTACATTTTCAAGCTCCATCTTTGCGTATGTATTTTCTTTCGTTAATTTATCATTATCCCTTTGCAATCTTTCTTTAGAATCATTTGCCTCCGTAAGCCATTTGTCTATCACCTTGGTATGCTCTTTACTCTCATTCAACTGTCTTAATAAACCAGCCTCTTCATCTTTGCTTTCTCCGAGGTCACGCTGAACATCTTCAATACCGCTTAACTTTGATTTTAAATCCTCATTCTCTTTCTCAAGTGTATTTATTCTATCATCCAACAGGATTTTCTCCTGAATCATCGTATTGAGGTGCTCTTGCATAAGCTCAAACTCTTTTTCCGTTATGTGGAAACCGATGAGGTTCTGTACCTTTGACAACAGCACCTCTTCGCTAAACGGCTTAAGCAAATATTCATCAGCTTTTATTTTCAATTTTCTGTGCTGTTCAAAGTCTTTAGGTTTTGCATCCTTTGAAATGAGGATAATGGGAATGTTTTTCAAGCCTTCATCTTCCCTAAATCTTTTCGAGATCAAATAACCGTTGGAATCCTGTAATTCTATTGCAATAATGACAAGATCTGGTCTGTCTTTTTTGGCAAGCTGAAAACCACCCTCGCCATCCAACGCAATGTTTATTCTATAATTTGCAGGCTCGAGCGCATTTGTTATAAGGGCTTGATATTCGATATCATTGTCTATCAATAAAATCTTTTTTGACGGCATCAGTGTACTCCAAAAAAGTTTTTAATCTTTTCAACCGCTGCCATTGCATCTTTTGCATAAAGTGCTGCCCCTATCTCTCGGGCGTACTCCTCTGTCACAACAGCACCACCGATAGCGATCGGTATGCTTAAACCGTTTTGTTGAACAGCTTTTACAACATTATTCATTTCGGTCATCGTCGTAGTCATAAGTGCACTCAAACCTATTAGATCAACATTATTTTTCTTTGCCTGCTCCAAAATTTCCTCTGTGGAAACGTTCTTACCGAGATCGATAACATCAAAACCATTGTTTTCAAGCAACGTTATAACAATATTCTTGCCTATGTCATGTATATCCCCTTCGACTGTTGCCATAAGTATCTTTTTAATGCCCTTCTGTTGTTTTTTCATCTCCTTTTTTATTCTGCCAAAAGCTTTTTTCATCGTCTCTGCCGACAGCATGACCTGGGGCAAAAATAATTTGCCTGTTTTGAAAAGCTGGCCCACGACATCCATGCCGGGTACAAGTCCCTTATTGCTGATAACAAGAGGATCGTGCCCCTGGGAAAGTGCTTCCTCAACCATACCTGTGATGCCCTCTTCGTCTCCCTTTATAACGGCGTTCTGGAGTTTTGCGAATATGTCTTTATTGTCTGCTCTTACAGGTACAGGTGTATGAGCCTGCCCTGAAAATGCAGTGAGAAATTGTTTGGCATTCTCATCCCTGCCGAGAAGCAATGATGCCGATAAAAACGCTTTTTTTATATCTTCGTCAAGGACATTCACAATTGCAAGGCCAACACCTTGAGACATTGCCATTGAAAGGAACTGACTGTTTAAAACATTCCTCGCAGGAAGCCCAAAAGAAACATTGCTAAGTCCTATAACACAAGACAAGCCAAGGTGCTCTGATACGGATCTTATTGTTTTCAGTGTTTCTTCCACACCATGTGGTTCTGCACTAATGGTAAGCGTAAGCGCATCAACGACAAAATTGTTCCGTTTTATACCCATGCGTTCGGCCACATCTATTACCCTCTTTGCTATGGAAACCCTTTCTGTATCTGTTTTCGGCAGCCCCTTTTCATCTACAGGCATTATTACGGCGGATGCACCATATTTTTTTATGAGTTTTAACGTCGGAATAAGCCGTTTTTCCTCTCCTGTAACGGAGTTAACAAGCGGTTTACCATCAATGGCTTTAAGTCCCGATTCGATAGCTCTTATGTTTGATGAATCTATCGATACGGGGAGTGTAGATACACCATTTACAGCAAAGATCGCTTTACCCATCATGAACGGCTCATCTATATGAGGCGTGCCGACATTTACATCAAGCACATGCGCACCTGCTTTCTGCTGAAGTATTGCCTGTTCGCGAATATATTTTGTCTTCCCGGACCTGAGCTCTTCTGAGTATAATTTTTTCCCCGTTGGATTAATTCTCTCACCTATAAGCAGTGTATCTTTTGACAGTAAAAGCTCTCTGAATTCCGTTCTGCTGGCAAGCTTCAGGGTATTGTCCTGTTTTACCTCATAAGCTATACTGTTATGCAGCTTAAAACCTGTTTCAGCAATGTGTTTTATATGCTCAGGCGTTGTGCCGCAGCATCCTCCGTATACCCTTACGCCAAGGGCAATGGACTGCTCCATGTGTTCGGTCATCTGTTCCGGGGATGCGGGAAACACGGTTACTCCCTGTTTTAGTATAGGCATCCCTGCGTTCGCCTCCGAAATAAGAGGCAGATTTGTTACTCTGGACATTCTTTTTATAACATTATAAATGCCTTCTGGACCGAGACTGCAGTTGGCACCAATGACATCGGCACCAAGTGCCTCGAGTACAATAGCAGCAACCTCTGGGGGTGTTCCAAGAGTTGTCCTGTAGTCATCATTAAAAGTCATCATAGCCATAATAGGCAGATCACAGAGCTCCCTTATCGCTACCATTACAGCCTTTATCTCTTTTATATCCATCATAGTTTCAATGGAAAACAGATCAACCCCGGTCTCGAGCAAGGCCCCCACCTGTTCTTTATATATGTCTATTGATTCATCGAAATCCAGATCCCCGATGGGCTTCAGAAATTTGCCGGTTGGGCCTATGTCTCCTGCTACAAATGCATTATCCTGTGCAGCAGCCCTTGCATTCCTGGCTGCCGCTTGATTGATCTCCCTTGTCTTTTGACTGAGTCCGAATTCTTTAAGTTTTATCCTGTTTGCACCAAATGTATTGGTTTCTACGATGTTTGCACCAGCTTCAATGTACTGTTTATGTATATTAACGAGTAATCCCGGTTGTTCTATATTTAAGATCTCAGGGGCCATACCAGGGTTTAACATGCCGGATCTCTGAAGCATGGTGCCCATTGCTCCGTCCATTATCAATATATCGTTTTTTATATAATCTCTGAAATTTTTCAATGTATACCTGCGTTAGACGCATCCTTTTTTGTCTGGTAAACTTCGATCAAAATCCTCGATGCAGCTCCTCTTCCTATAGCAGACTTTGTGCCTTCGGACGAAACAATGATAGGTCCGCCCGAAGCATTTACAACCTTTATCTTCGTTCCGGTGCGTATGCCGATGTTGATAAGTTTTTTTATGAATCCCATTCCACCGGCAACCTGTTTTACAATCCCTTCCTGTCCTGATTTCATAGTGCTTAACGGGCTGAACTGCTGTTGTTCTTTTTTGTTGGCTTCAAATTTATCTTGATTTGTTTCCATATCTTCTTGATAATGATTTTCAACAATAAAGTCAACTATTGTCTTCAGATCAACAAATAGTGCGGAACAAAAGATGCGCTCAGCCGTTTTACTGTCTAACGGGGAGAACAGGATATTGATGAAGAATAAAACAATGTTACAATATATATACTTTCTTAAAAACTTGACTTTGACAGGGCTGGATATTAGGTGTTTGTGATATGCCTAAACAAAAGACCTACGACAAATTACGGGACGTGAAAAGAATAGACTTAAAAACAGAATCGACAGGAATTCAAACTTCACATGCTGAATCTAAAGAGAGGCAGGGTATTCAGGATCAGAAAACTTCCCGGTTCAAGATAAAACACTGGAAGGCGGCAGTATTGAATTCTTCAAAAG